>JBFLFY010000007.1:0-79311 GCA_041859875.1 Caproicibacter sp.
GAAATCTCAGCCGCTGAATATTTCACGGCCATGCTGCTTGCTTTCTCGGTTATCCCGATTGTTGAAATTGTAAAGCTTGTTCAGCGCAAATATGCAAAGGCAAAGGCATACAACAGCTAAAGGCTGTGTACAGACTGCAAAAGGGCGGAAACTTCGATGATTCACCGAAGTTTCCGCCCAAATGTTTTATTCCATTCAGCGGTTTGCAATGCGCAGAGTATTCAGTATGGCAATCAGCGTAACGCCTACGTCACCGAATACGGCTTCCCACATTGTTGCCATGCCGAATGCCGCAAGTACCAAAATAGCGGCTTTTACAGCCAGAGCAAAAATGATGTTCTGCATCACAATAAGATGGGTCCTTTTTGCTGTTTTAATTGCCTGTATCAACTTGGATGGTTCGTCGGTCATTAATACAATATCGGCGGCTTCAATAGCCGCGTCAGAACCAAGCCCGCCCATTGCAATGCCAACATCGGCACTTGCAAGCACGGGTGCGTCATTAACTCCGTCGCCGACAAAAAGCAGCTTTTTACGGTCAGGCATTTCTTCGCTCAGCGCCTCCATCTTTTCAACTTTTTGCTGAGGAAGAAGGTTAGCATAGACTGTTTCAATGCCAAGCGTGTCTGCAGTGCTTTTGCCTGCAGAGGCGCTGTCGCCGGTCAGCATAGCGGTGTGGACCCCAAAATCATTCAGTTCATGGATAGTGCTGGCACTGTCCGCTTTTATTTCATCTGAAATTTGTATGGAACCCGCGAATTTTCCATCTACAGCGAGGTACACAATGGTTCCATCTGCTGTAGTTTCGCTGCAGTCGATTCCTTTATCCGCCATCAGGTTGTAACTGCCTGCCAGAACATTTTTCCCGTCGATCTTTATGCACACTCCCTTACCAGGAATTTCTTCACAGTCCGCAGTGCGTGAAGCATCCAGCTCTTTCCCGTAAGCTTCGCGAATGGAAACGGCTATGGGGTGGCTGGAGTATCGTTCGGCGTGAGCGGCGAAATCCAGCAGGCTTTTTTCATCCCAGTCAGGCTCCGCACTGATTTTCGTTACACGGAAAGTCCCTTTTGTCAATGTACCGGTTTTGTCAAAAACCACTGTGTCAACATGGTTCAGTGCTTCTAGATAATTACCGCCTTTTATTAGGATCCCCTGCCGGGAAGCACTGCCTATGCCCCCAAAAAAGCTAAGAGGAATTGAAATTACAAGAGCGCAGGGGCAGGAAACAACCAAAAACGTGAGCGCACGGCTAATCCATTCGGGAAAAGATGCACCTGACATGGTAAGCGGAGGGAGAATGGCAAGGGCTAATGCGGCAAAGACCACGGCCGGAGTATAAACTTTTGCAAACTTTGTGATGAAGTTTTCGGTCGGAGCCTTTTTACTGGCCGCATTCTGGACTAAATCGAGAATCTTTGAAACAGTCGATTCACCAAAAATTTTTGTGACCTTAACAGTCAGAACGCCGCTTTTGTTGATTGAGCCGGAAAGAATTTCACTTCCGGGCTTTACCGCGCGCGGAACGGACTCACCGGTAAGAGCGGATGTGTCGGCAAAAGAACGGCCTTCCACAACAATTCCATCCAGAGGAACTTTCTCACCAGGCTGCACCAGTATCAGATCGCCGGGTTTTACATCTTCCGGTGAAACTTTTTTGATTTCACTGCCACATTTCAGGTTTGCAGAATCAGGGCGGATATTCATCAGCGAGGCAATCGACTTCTTTGAGCGGTCAACTGCGCGGTCCTCAAAGAATTCACCGATACGGTAGAAAAGCATTACAGCAACGCCTTCACCGAACTCGCCAATACAGAAAGCGCCGATTGTTGCAACGCTCATTAGAAAATTTTCATCGAAGATTTGCCCGGCCAGAATGTGCCGTATGGCTTTCCAAACAATCTTTCCACCAAGAAGTACATAACTTACAAGGAAAATTACAATTTTTGCTGTGCTTGGAATTGGGGGCAGCATCCCAGTCAAAAACAGTGCTGCACCAAGGATAAATGCTGCCGTTTCGGCTTTGCTTTCTGCATCTTCTGTGGGGGCCGCTGCGGCCGCCAAGCAGTTTTTGCAGGGGATATTTTCCGGATTGCTGCGTGTTTCTTCGCTTTCCATAAGATCCCCGCCTTTTTTATAAAATGAATAATGGAACAATTAATCAACTATCAAAGTAAGCATATTGCTTTTTGAGAAAAGCAAAAATAGCCTATTCGGAAACATGGGCAAGGCCCTTGTCGAAAATGTTTTTAACATGGTCGTCGTCAAGAGAGTAGTAGACGACTTTTCCGTCGCGCCGATTTTTTATGAGTTTTGATTGCTTCAAAATACGAAGTTGATGTGAGATAGCAGACTTTGTCATACCAAGCAATGCGGCAATGTCGCATACGCACATCTCAGATTCAAAAAGCGCACAAAGGATTTTCACCCTTGTTGAGTCACCGAAGACTTTGAACAAGTCTGCAAGGTCAAGCAGAGATTCTTCTTCTGGCATTTTTTTACGCACATATGCAACAGTTTCTTCATGAATGACTGTACAGTCGCACTTGTCAATATCGGGTATCATAGAATTCATCTTTATTCGCCGCCAATCATTTGAACAATTGATTACTTGTTCAACTGTAATTATACTCCGGTTCTTGTTATTGTCAAGCAATATTTTACGCATATTTGCAGGCAACATGAAATGTTTTTATGAAAGTCATACTGATGATTTGTCTATAATATTGAATTTTACTGAAATAATTGACATTAAAGATCTGAGAAACTATAATGTTGAACATACAACAGTTTGATGTTCACCAATTTAAAAAGGAGGTGTTAACAAAAAGATGCAGGAGAAAAAAGATTCGGTTGGAATGCAGCTGCGCTGCCTGAACAACTTAATCATGAGATATATGGAAAACTCGCCGGTAAAGAAGAAAATGGATCAGATTACCGGTATGAATGGTTGGATCATTGGCTATATCGCATCCCATCCGGATGAAAATATTTACCAGAAAGACTTTGAAAAGCGTTTTAGCATCACACGTTCCACCGCTTCAAAAGTCCTTACGCTGATGGAAAAAAAGGGCCTGGTGATACGTCAGAGCGTTCCACATGATGCACGCCTAAAGAAAATAGTCCTAACGCCAAAAGCACTTGAAGTTCACGAAATGGTACAGGAGGATGCAGCACATTTTGAAAGAACTTTGACAAAAGATTTTTCTGAGGAGGAATTAGATCTTCTTCTTTCCTACCTTGAACGTATGAAGAAAAATATGAAAGAAATTGTAAAGTAACAATCAACTGCTTTCAATATTTCTGAAAAAGGAATGATGCTTATGATAAAAAAACTTGCTTTAAGTCTGCGCGAGTATAAAAAAGATTCTATTCTTACGCCAATCTATGTTGTATTTGAAGCAGTTATTGATATTATTATACCGCTTTTAATGGCAAATTTAATTGATTATGGCATTGATGAAAAAAATATGAATTATGTACTTCAGATGGGGCTGTTGCTCCTTCTTGGCGCATTCTTTGCCATGTTTTTCGGCGCACTTTCCGGTAAAAGTGCTGCGACAGCTTCTGCTGGCTTCGCCAAAAACCTGCGGCACGATATGTACTACAGAATACAGGATTTTTCTTTTTCTAACATTGATAAATTTTCAACGGCGAGCATTGTAACACGCCTCACAACAGATGTTAACAACCTGCAGATGGCGTATCAGATGATTCTGCGTGTTGCAGTACGCAGCCCGGCTATTCTAATTTTCAGTTTGTTCGTTTCGTTCCGCATTAACACGCAGCTTTCCATGATATTCCTGGCAGCAATTCCAATTCTCGGTGTTGGGCTTGGCGTTATCATGATGAATGTCCATCCAATCTTCGAACGGGTCTTCAAAACGTACGATAAGTTAAACAATGTAGTGCAGGAAAATTTGCGTGGCATTCGCGTGGTAAAATCGTTTACCCGTGAAAAACATGAGGAAGAAAAGTTCGGGAATATCTCAAAATCAATTTATTTGGATTTTTCGAAAGCCCAGAAACGCCTTGCCCTTAATGCACCGCTGATGCAGTTCTGCGTTTACGGAAGCTTAATCCTCATTTCATGGCTTGGTGCACGTGCAATCGTCGCTTCCGGGAATAACCCCGCAGTCGGCCTTTCTACCGGTCAGCTAATGAGCCTTATCACATACTCTTTTCAGATTTTAATGAGCTTGATGATGTTCTCTATGGTATTTGTTATGATTATTGTTTCCAGAGCATCAGCAGAACGTATTGTGCAGATTTTGGATGAAGAAAGCGATTTGAAAAATCCAGCTGAGCCGGTTTACGAAGTCAAAGATGGTTCTGTCGAATTCCGCGACGTCACGTTTTCTTACGCCCGCAAATCCGACAAACCGGTTTTGGACCATATTAGCCTCTCCATTCGTTCAGGTGAAACCATTGGTATTATCGGCGGCACAGGTTCTTCCAAGTCGAGCTTGGTACAGCTCATACCGCGCCTGTATGATGTGATTTCGGGCAAAGTGCTGGTAGGCGGGAAAGATGTGCGTGAGTATGACATTGATTCTCTTCGCAACCAGGTTGCCATGGTGCTGCAGAAAAATGTGCTTTTTTCCGGAACCATCAACGATAACCTGCGCTGGGGCGACGAAAATGCAACTGATGAGGAAATAAAGCGCGCCTGCTGCCTGGCACAGGCGAATGGCTTTATTCAGGAATTTCCTGAAAAATATGACACCTATATTGACCAGGGAGGCACCAACGTTTCCGGTGGGCAGAAACAGAGAATCTGCATCGCGCGCGCTCTTCTGAAAAAACCGCAGATCCTGATATTGGATGACTCCACCAGTGCTGTGGATACCAAAACTGATGCACTGATTCGGAAAGCATTCCGTGATGAAATTCCTAACACAACAAAGATAATTATTGCACAGCGTATTTCTTCCGTTCAGGATGCAGACAAAATTGTTGTGCTTGACGATGGAAAAATCAATGCGGTCGGTACGCATGAAGAATTGCTGAAAACCTGCCCAATTTATCAGGAAGTATATGATTCACAGACCAAAGGAGGCATGATTCATGAATGATTCCCAAAAAGGAATCCCGGCGGATAAAAAAATGAATCGGATGCGCTTCAAACCGGGTACCATAAAACGCCTCTTTTCTTACATGAAAACATTCAAGCTGCAGCTGATTCTTGTTGTGTTCTGCATTTTGGTGAGCGCGGCAGCCGGAGCCGCTTCTTCCTTGTTTATCCAGCGCCTGATTGATGATTACATTACTCCAATCCTTTTGGAAAAAGCGCCCGTTTATACAGGACTTATTAAGGCACTGGCAGTAATGGGCTGCATTTATGCTGCTGGTATTCTGACGACGTACTTCTACAACCGTATTATGGTTGTTGTTGCCCAGGGTACAGAAAAGAAAATCCGTGACAGCATGTTTGCACATATGCAGTCTTTGCCAATCCGCTATTTTGATACGCATTCGCACGGCGATGTAATGAGCTACTATACAAACGATGTAGATACGCTTTCACAGATGATTTCACAGAGTATGCCGCAAATGTTTGCAACTCTTGTTTCCATAACGGCAGTTTTCTTCTCCATGCTTTACCTGAGTATCGGGCTCACCGTATTCGTTGTAATATTTACTGCGCTTTTGCTGTTTGTAATTAAAAAAATTGTAGGAAAAAGCGGTATCTTTTTTGTACGCCAGCAGAGATCCATTGCTTCGGTAAATGGCTATATTGAAGAGATGATAAACGGCCAGAAGGTCGTAAAGGTTTTTTGTCACGAAAAGAAAGCGGAAGAAGAGTTTGACAGTAAAAACAGCGAACTTTGCCACGACGCCACGGAGGCTAATAAATATGGCAATATTTTAATGCCGGTAATTTTCAGTATGGGATATGTGCTGTATGTACTGCTGGCTGTTTTGGGAGGTGCTTTGGCAATCGGCGGCGTTAAGAATTTAAGTCTTACAGGGGTACATGCGCTGACGATTGGTGCCATAGCCTCTTTCCTGGTGCTTTCCCGCAGTTTTGTAAACCCAATCGGGCAGGTCTCTCAGCAGATTAATTTTGTAATTATGGCGCTTGCAGGTGCATCACGAATTTTTGAGCTTTTGGATGAACCAAGTGAAACCGACGATGGCTATGTTACGCTGGTAAATGCCGAAATGAAAGATGGAGAACTGAAAGAAACTACGAAGCGCACGGAGCTTTGGGCATGGAAACATCCTCACGGTGATGGTACGCTGACCTATACACAGCTTACAGGTGACATTCGTCTTTTTGATGTTGACTTCGGTTACGAAGAAAATAAGACTGTTCTGCACAATATCACGCTGTATGCGGAACCCGGGCAGAAGGTAGCGTTCGTCGGTGCGACGGGTGCCGGAAAAACAACTATTACGAATTTGATTAACCGTTTTTACGATATTGCGGACGGTAAAATCCGGTATGACGGCATTAACATTAATAAAATCAAAAAAGAGGATCTCCGCCGTTCTCTTGGCATTGTTCTGCAGGAGGTGAACCTGTTTACCGGTACTGTGATGGACAACATCCGTTACGGCAAGCTTGATGCAAGCGATGAAGACTGTATTGCGGCTGCAAAACTTGCCAATGCGGATGGATTTATCCGGATGCTTCCAGACGGATATAACACTGTACTGGAAGGTGACGGCGGTGGCCTTTCACAAGGCCAGCGCCAGTTGATTTCCATTGCCCGCGCTGCGGTTGCCGACCCACCTGTTATGATTCTGGATGAAGCAACTTCTTCCATTGATACCCGTACAGAAGCTATTGTACAGAAGGGAATGGATGCCTTGATGAAGGGCCGTACCGTATTCGTTATTGCGCACAGGCTTTCTACGGTTCGAAACTCCGACGTCATTATGGTGTTGGATCATGGCCGTATTATTGAGCGTGGCAGTCATGATAAACTAATTGAGGATAAGGGTCGGTACTATCAGCTTTACACCGGTGCATTTGAACTGGAATAAGCAAACGGAACAGACAAAAATACCCCGCAGAAGTTTCTGTGGGATATTTTTTTGACTGATTTGAATTGGGTGATTGTATGAATCTTATCGGCAGCAAGGTAATCCTGAAGCCTATGACGCTATCTCTTTGCCATGAAGTATACCGAAACTATGTACCTGACCCTATGATGACAGATAAACCGTTTTCTTACACAAAAGAGTGGGTGAATCAGCATTTCGCCATGCGTAACGGTGACCCGGCGCGCAGATTTTTTGCCGTTACCGTAGACGGGCGGGCAATAGGAGAAATACAGGTTAAGTATCTTAATTTTGTTGTAAAGAAAGGGAATATTGGAATTACTTTAATCAACGACAGTGTTAAGGGAAAAGGGTATGGAACAGAAGCAGAACGGTTGATAATTCAATATGCTTTTCAGAAACTAAAATTAAATGTCCTGTATGCTGACGCTGTTCTGCGAAACACCAGAAGTCAGCATATAATGGAGAAACTTGGGTTCCGATATGTCTGCAAAGATGACATCTTTCGATACTATGAGCTGCAGCGTGAAAATTATAAAGGATGAAAAGACAGCCTCTCTTCGCAAGCGTTTGCTTACGAAGAGAGGCTGTCTTTCTTCTACGCGGATTTTTCCGCCTTTTGTCTTTTAATAACTTTTAACCGTGAGAATTCCTCGCGGTCCTTTTCTTCAAGAGCTTCTGTAATCGTTTTTACAGTTGCTTCAAAGCGCGGAATCATGATATTCTTCAGTGCATTTGCACGCTTCTGGGTTTTCTTCACGGCGTCTGCCAAACGGTAAACACTGTTTTCTACCTCTGCAAGCTCTGCGGTAAGGCGTTTGACCTCCATAAATTTTTTGTAAGTTTGGTCTAGAAGAATGTTAGAAGAATGCAGGCCAAAAGGCGCCGGAATTTCCTCCTGCGCTTTTAGGGATACCATTGGAATTTCAACGCCCATAACGCTGCGGTAAGCAACATTCAGGCCGTCTTCAATCGGAACAGTCTGCGCAGCTTCCGCACAAAAGCCAAGCGTAAGGTTCGCCTGCTGCAGAAGCTGGTAGGCTTCTGCATATGCCCGGTCAATTTTTCCTTGTATTTTGGAAGCGCGGTCAATTAGAGACATCATCTCACGAACCAAAATATTGCGCTTCCTGTCCAAAAGGTCAAATCCGGTGCGTGAAAGCTCAAGCGACTTTTTGGTAGCCAGAAGATTTCCCTTTGTAGGAACAACCTGGTTAGTCATGAGAACTGCCCTCGTTTTCCTGTTGATTTTCTGCATTGCTTATTTCAGACTGCGTTTTGGCGTTTGCTTTTTGGACACGAGCTTTTGCCGGCTCATAGTATTTATCCAGTGTTTCGTCGTCAACACGGTCAAGAGACGCACGGGGAAGAGTAGTGAGCAGTTCCCAGCCAAGGTCAAGGCTTTGCTCAATAGTGCGGTTTTCATGGGGACCTTGATTGACAAACTTTGCTTCAAATTCTTTGCCAAACTGTATATACTGTTTATCTTCCGGTGAGAGTTCTTCTTCGCCGATAACGGAAGCGAGCGAGCGGGCATCCATTACCTTTGCATATGCCGCAAACAGCTGGTTGGAAAGAGCCGAATGGTCTTCACGGGTAAAACCTGCACCAATACCGTCTTTCATAAGGCGCGAAAGGGAAGGAAGGACAGCAACCGGCGGGTAAGTCCCCGCGGCATCAAGCGAACGGTCCAGCACAATCTGGCCTTCTGTAATGTAACCGGTAAGGTCAGGTACAGGGTGTGTAACGTCGTCGTTCGGCATTGTCAGAATTGGAATCTGTGTTACAGAACCGGACTTACCGCGTATCATACCTGCACGCTCATATAATGAGGCAAGATCCGAGTAAAGGTAGCCTGGGTAGCCCTTTCTGCCTGGAATTTCGCCTTTGGAAGAACTGAACTCACGCAGCGCCTCAGCATAAGAAGTCATGTCTGTCATGATGACAAGAATATGCATTCCAAGCTCAAAGGCAAGGTATTCTGCAACCGTAAGCGCACAGCGCGGTGTAAGAATTCTTTCAATAATTGGGTCATTTGCAAGGTTCAGGAACATAACGACTCTTTGCAAAATGCCGGATTCTTCGAAAGAGCGGCGAAAGTAGTCTGCAACATCGTTTTTTACGCCCATTGCGGCAAATACGATTGCAAAGTTTCCGTTTTCCGCTCCAGTGATTTTGGCCTGTCTTGCAATCTGTACAGCTAGCTCGTTGTGCTTCATACCGGAACCTGAAAAAATAGGGAGTTTTTGGCCGCGAATCAGTGTCATCAAAACATCGATTGTTGAAATGCCGGTGTTAATAAAGTTTTTTGGGTACAAGCGGGCAACCGGATTAATTGGCGTACCATTGACATTTGCCCGCTTTACGGGAAAAATATTGCCAAGCCCGTCAATCGGCCGGCCAGCGCCATCAAATACGCGCCCGAGAATTTCAGGCGAAAGAGGCATTTCCATGGGGTGACCCATAAGCCGTGTTTTTGTATTCGTAAGTGAAATTCCGCGTGTGCCCTCAAAGACCTGAACAATGATCCGCTTGCCGTCCATTTGAACGATTCTGCCTTGCCGCATGGTGCCGTCGTCCAGGCGGATGTCAACGATTTCCTCAAAAGATGCATTCTCTACATTGTCAAGGATGATCAGAGGGCCGTTGATGTCTTTCACTCCAACGTAGTCTATAATCATGTGCTACCGCCTTCCAAGATTTATTTTCATTAAGCTGCGCAGGCAGTTATGCGGATACAATGGCTGCCAAGGTGCTGTCGATTTCTTTGATATAATCATCAAACATTTCGAGCTTATTGTTTGGAATGTCATACTTCATTTTTACCAATTTGTCGAACAGGCCAGTGTGAATAATGCCCGAAATTGGTACGCTTGCCGAAATAAGGCTCTTTGATTTATGGTACAGGTGGAGAATAACTTTCATCATCAGCTTCTGTTTTTCAAGCGGCACATAAGTGTCTTCCTTGTGGAAGGCGTTTTGCTGCAGGAAACCAACGCGAATTACACGCGCAATTTCAATCGTAAGTTTCTGGTCATCCGGAAGTACATCCGAACCAATCAGCTTTACAATTTCCATCAGTTTGTTCTCCTGCTGGAGAATTTGGTTAATCTCTTTCCGGTACTTGATAAATTCTTCTCCCTCGTTTTTAATAAACCAAGGGTCAAGATCGGAAAAATATTCGCTGTAGCTTTGTACCCAGTTGATTGCCGGGTAATGTCTCGCATAGGCAAGACCTTTATCCAGAGCCCAGAAGCAACGGGTAAAGCGCTTGGTATTTTGTGTTACAGGCTCAGAAAAATCGGAGCCCTGTGGCGAAACGGCGCCGATAATTGTAACGGAACCGGTTTTGCCGTTCAGCGTTTCTACCATGCCGGCACGCTCATAAAATTCTGCTAGGCGGCTTGGCAGGTAGGCAGGAAAGCCTTCTTCAGCAGGCATCTCTTCCAGACGGCCGGAAATTTCACGTAAGGCTTCGGCCCAACGTGAAGTTGAGTCGGCCATCAGGGCAACATGATAGCCCATGTCGCGGTAATATTCGCCAAGTGTAATTCCAGTGTAAATTGAAGCTTCACGGGCAGCAACCGGCATATTACTGGTATTTGCAATCAGAACGGTTCGGTCTGTCATAGGCCGGCCGGATTTCGGGTCAATCAGCTCCGAAAATTCGTCAAGCACCTGGCTCATTTCGTTGCCGCGCTCTCCGCAGCCAACGTAAATGATAATATCGGCATCGCACCATTTGGCAAGCTGATGCTGCGTCATGGTTTTGCCAGTGCCGAATCCGCCAGGAATAGCTGCAGTCCCGCCTTTTGAGAGCGGAAACAGAGTGTCAATAACGCGCTGCCCGGTTATCAGCGGAATTGTCGGCTGTTTATGCTGTGCCACTGGGCGCGGAATTCGAATCGGCCATTTCTGGCAGAGGGAAAGCTGGTGAATAGCGCCCTTTTCATCCGTCAGCTCAACAACAGAATCTTTCACATGGTAGTTACCATTTGGCATAACTTTAGAAACAGTGCCTGAAAGGGTAGGGGGAACCATGCATTTGTGGCGGATAGCCGGTGTTTCAGGAAACTCGGCATAAATATCTCCGCCTTTTAGTTTGTCACCGGCTTTTACAGTCACTGTGACGTCCCACTCACAGTTTTCGTCCAAAGATGGCACACTGCTTCCGCGGGAAATAAACGGCCCGCTCTGTTTGGCAATTTCTTTCAGCGGGCGTTCAATCCCGTCGAAGATATTGTTCAGCAGACCGGGACCGAGGGTAACATTCATAGGGCTGCCCGTACCGTACACAGGTTCTCCCGGGTGCAGACCGGTTGTTTCCTCATATACCTGAATGGTTGTAATTTTGTCGGAAACACCGATGACTTCACCAACAAGGCGCTCGTTGCCGACAAAAACCATTTCCATCATAGAAAAACTGCGCGAATTACGCACAGTTACAACCGGGCCGTTTATTCCAAAAATTAAATCTTGCGTGTTCAATTACTTCATCTCCGATGCAGAAATCTGTATCAAACGACAGTCAAACCAGAATGAGATTCAAAGTAGGCGTATTGGTCTTCCAAAAGAGAATCCAACGTTTCATCCACGAGAATTCCCATCTCTGGCTGAAAGGCTTTGATTCCGCCGATTTCGATTGTGTTATCCGTTTGGAATTCACAGTCAAACCCAAAAGTTTTCCGAATGGCATCTTCATATTTTACGTCATCGGATTTCAGACAAATCGTAACACCCGGTTGCCCAAATATATCGGCAAATTTCTTTGCTGATTTTTCCAGAAAAGCAGCGTAATCATTGCTCTTAACAAATTCATTCAGCTTAGCTGTAACGTGTGAAAAAACTTCTGCCGTTATTTCGCTGCGTCTTTTCAGCAACTTCCGGCGGGCATCCATTTCACGCTGAGCGTTTTCCTGGGAAATTCGGCTGCGCATCTGGGCCAGCTCTTTCTGAATCATTTGGTAACATTCAAGCAGAACCTGATTTTCAGTTTCCTGCAGTTCTTTGCTTTTATATTCGGCTATTTCTTCTTCAATTTTCTGGCGCTGTTCTTCAGCGTAGTGATTGATTGCAGCCGAAAACTTATCTTTTTTTTCTTCCAAATCAGCCATTGCGGCACCTCCGTTCTTCTGGTCAGCCGTTAAATTTTCACTCCGATTGCTTCACGGACATAACGCGTAATGGTATCTTTTGTGCAGCCTTTTCCGTGGCGGTCGGGTATCTCGACAATCAAAGGACGGCGGTGGTTCAGCTTGATATTGTAAATCAGAGCGGGACACAAAGCCACCAACGTTTCCGTTATGAGAACAACGGCTACGTCTTCCTGGCTTGCAGTATTCTGAAGTGCTTTCTGCACTTCATCCGCTGTGTGTACGACAACTCCGTCTATACCGGCTAAACGCATACCTACCTGTGTATCAACATTGTCACTGATCAGATAAAAGCGCATAGTACGTATCTCCGTTCCCGAAATTTAGACCTTGGAAAGCATCATGATGCCAAGCAGCAGGCCGTAAATTGCAATGCCTTCACCAAGGGCTACAAAAATCAGAGCTTTACCGAAAACCTTCGGGTCTTCACCGGTTGCACCAATGGCTGCCGGAGCAGAAGCTGCAACAGCTATGCCGCCGCCGATGGAAGCAATACCGTCTGCAATGGCAATACCAATCATCGAAAGGCCCTTGTCACTGGACTGGGAAGTCGTTGTGGTGGGAGCGGCTGTTGTATCAGTTGTTGCAGCGGAAGCAACGGCAGGAACTGCAAAAGAAATAACGCAAACTGCGGCGAAAGAAATGACCTGAGTAATAACAGCCTTTTTGCGGCTTGTACCTTTCTTCACAGAATGAATGGCATAAGCGACCGAAGCAATGAGAAATACGATGGGCAGGCAAAGAAAAGCAATGTTCATGATTATTTTCCTCCTAAAATTTGTGTAAAAAATATAAAAATTGAATAAAAGAAAACGCGAATTAAGATTCCTGAGCAACTATAACAGGAGTATAAGGCCGACCGGAACCATCATAGAAACGGCTGAACAGTTCGTAAAACTCGAGCCTAAGAGATTGAACGCCAGAAAGAAGACCTTCCAGTGCAATAACGAAGGCATTTCCTATAATCAGTGTAATAACATAGCCAACACCGCCAGACATTTCGGCCAGCTGAAAAATAACCATCATCATACCGGCATGTACAAGAACGAATGCTCCCACACGAATAAAGCTGATGGTATTTGTCAAGTAACTCAAAATATATTCGAAACACATAAAGAAATTCTGCAGAATGGTTTCGCCCCAGTTGTTTGGTTTCCAATCGGGCTTGCCTTCCAGATAGCCACCGATTATATCCTGAAAAATCATTGAAATAATTGGAGCAATAATAAAAGCTACAACATAGGCAGGTGTTACAATATTCCAGCCGAACAGGGCCTGCCCTCCAAAGCCGGCAAGAACAGCCACATAAAATACAAAACCGGCAACACCGTTTTGACTGAACAGTCCGCTTGCGTAATGCCTGCGCTTCAGAGAGGCAAAAATGTTCGTTAAGATGGAAAGCAGCACCATAAAGATACCGAGGCCAATAGCAAAATAAACAACGGTCATAGGGTTTTCCATAACGGAAATCGGCTTTTTCGGAAGTTTCAGCAGCCCTAGGTAGAGTGGGTCGAGTGCATGCTCAAAACCAAATGCGGAACCAAAAAGTGTCCCTACAATCGCCGACGAAATTCCGCATGGAACCATTACGCGCCCAAGACCGGACTTTTTTTTCTTCCAAAGCAGCCAGCCCAAAAGCGCAATACAGAGCCCTTGCCCAAGATCGGCAAACATAAGGCCAAAGAAAATGAAGTAGGTAAAAGCAACGAATGGTGTCGGGTCCAGTTCATTGTAAGAAGGGAGGCCGTAGACATTAATAAAAAACTCAAATGGCTGCCACAGCCGTTTGTTGTGAAGTTTAATTGGCGGTGAGTGGAGCAGAACTTCAGGGTCGGCTGCATCATCAAACGCATACTTAACGGTTTTCAGCGTGTCAAGTTGTGACTGTACCATCCTTTCTTTATCGGCGGGAATCCAACCGGTCAGTATGAAACTGCGACCATAACGTGCCGCATAGCGGCGGATGCTGAAATAGGTATATTTTTCTTTCAGCCAGACGTAAACCCCTAAAAAGTTCTGCCGTTCTGACTTCCAATAATGCTGTGTGTCTTCGCTGATTTGCTGCATCCTTTGTTTCTGCTGTTTTTCATCCTCAGCGAAACCCTGAATCACTGAGGAAATTGTTCCGCTGTATTCCTTGAGGGAGACCTGTTCAAAACTTAGGCCTGAAAAAATCCGGTCAATTTCCTCAATCTGTTCATTCGGTGCACAGTACATCCCCCAATAAAAATTGTTTTCCAGCTTGGCAGGAAAGAATGTGATATATGGGTTGCTGCTGTATATTGGCTCTGTGAGCTTTTGAAAGCTCTCTTCTGGAAGAGAGCCAAATCGTGTTTGAATAAACCGGCAGCTTTTCAGTTCATCAAGGTCGATGCCAAGGCCATCAAAATGGCTCAAAGCTTCTCTGTGAGCCTGATCCTGCTGAATTTGCTTTTCACAGCTTTGACGTTCTTTTTGAAATGAACGAATAGAGTCTGTAAAAGTATTGACATATGCAGCCCAGTCTTTTACCGGAAGGGTCGCCGTTTGTGGGTAGCGGATTCCGGCAAGATCTTTTTCATGCCCAATAAGTTTCAATGTGTCTGAAAGCAGCGTAAGAGACTTCTCATAAGGGTTTGCATCATTCATCGGAGAAAAGCCCGTGGTATCAGAATAAAACGAAAGGGCATTGTCCGGGTGGAAGACACCCGTTTGGCCCAGCATAGTAGTCGCGCTGTCCAGTTCATCAACGCTGCCTATCACATTTAAAACTTTAATTTTTATAACTGACACGATTTATCACGCCCTTTCCTGCTTTTTAGAACTGTAATTTTCGGAAAAGCGTGGCCGTTCCATAATTAAAAATTTGCGGATTTGCTCCGGTGGCAGTTGGTAGCGCTTGCCTTCGGTAACGGTAATAATATTCCTAATTTCAATTTCACTCAGCGTAATGTAGGAAGCTAAAACGACCGGTGGGTAAATAGAGTAATGAATATAATGCCGGCAGAGTTGGTACCTCATGCGTGCTGGAATATCGTCAAGGTAAGCATACTGCAGTTTCATAGCACGTTTGCCCACATCTGTGCATAAAATTGCATTCTGAATTTCTTCCTCGGTTTCGCCTTTCAACATATTTTCCATCACATCTTTGCTGAAAGTGCCAATCGGAAGAAGAGCCTTTTCAGTAGTTTTCGTATCTGCACCATAAATGACTTTCATACGGACGACGTGAACATAATTTACAAGATCCAGGTGCGAGTTAAAAATATTCAGCAATTCCTTCTGTACTTCACCAATGGAATGCTTCTTAATGAACTTCAATACTTCTGTGTAAAAAAAGCGGTATAAGACATTTTCCATTCCGGTGTAATCGAGCTGGCCGTCATCAGTTTCCAGAAAAGGCTCCAAAAGCTTTTCATATCGGGTTCCAGTCAAAATTTGCTTAAGGTCGGCGACACTTTTTACTTCTGTTAAAGCGTTAATATCCATTTTGGAACTATGAAGAAGGTACGGTGGGAAATAGTAATTACGCTTTTCTGTATTTCTTGCATTTAGCAATAAGGCGGTGTGCAGAAGTAAATGAATTTCATCACGCAGAATAATAATCTGTGAAAGACGAACGTCTGTTTCCGCTTCGTATTTGCTCAGAGAAATGTAGTCATTCATTAGTTCCTGTTTTAAACGGGCTTCCAACTGTTCACGATGAATTTCACTTTCTACTATTCCGGCCAGTGCATGACTGTAGATGGTGCTGTTTTTTAAGTAAGCCGCAACTTCATTTACGCTCCGACATTTCAAAAGTTCATTATAGTCATTTTGGGTGAGCCGCCTTCCATACATAGTGCGCGCTTTTGCAAGAACAACATTGGAAGACAGGAAATCAAGCATTTAAGAAATGCCCCCTATCATGCGGCTCATGATGTCCGAAACCCATTCTTCACCCTTTTCAGCGTACAGACTGTTCATTTGCTCCATAAGCTGCTCGTTCTTCTTATTCTTTTCTTGCCAGGCCTCTTCAGCGGCTTTGCGTTCAGAAGGTTCGTTTTTGGCAATCCGCTTTCTGGCCCTTTCCAGATAGCTGTTCCGAATTTCTTCTCTCCGCTTAGCAACTTCTTTTTCCGAGTCAATTTTTTCTTGCTGAGCAGAGTTGGTAATCTTTTGGGCGTTATGGTCCATTTCCACAATTTGTTTCATTAGATTCTGCATGATCAGCACCTCCGTGCCATATTTAGAATTTCATTATAGCCTCCTGTTACAAAATTACAAGGAAGGTTATTGTTGAAAATGAGGGAAAGCTGCCGAGTTTTTTATGCACTATTAAGAAACCAGTACATATCTGCCAATATGTGCTGGCTTAATATCTAAAAGATAATTAATTTTTTAAACTTTGAAGCGGAGCAGGAAAACGTCCGCCGCGGCAAATGAACTTTTTAGGAGAGTAACGATTTACTTCCATAACAGGCCCTCCGCCAAGAAGGCCCCCAAAATTTAATTCATCGCCCGCTTTTTTACCGATGGCCGGGATAAGACGCACGGCAGTCGTTTTTGTATTGACCATACCAATAGCGGCTTCATCTGCTATAATAGCAGAAATAATTTCCGGCGGAACGTCGCCCGGTATTACAATCATGTCAAGTCCGACGGAACATACGGCTGTCATGGCTTCCAGTTTGGTAATGGAAAGTGACCCACAGCGAGCCGCGTCAATCATGCCGGCGTCTTCGGTTACCGGAATAAAGGCACCGGAAAGCCCACCAACATGGGAAGAAGCCATAATGCCGCCTTTTTTCACAGCATCATTCAGCAGGGCAAGGCAGGCTGTTGTACCGTGCGCACCGCAGCTTTCCAAACCCATCTCTTCGAGGATATGGGCAACCGAGTCACCCACGGCAGGTGTTGGTGCAAGCGAAAGATCAACAATACCAAAAGGAACGCACAACCTGCGTGAGGCTTCCTGTGCAACAAGCTGCCCCATACGGGTCACTTTAAATGCAGTCTTTTTTATAATATTTGCAACTTCCGCTATATCACAGTCACCGGCTTTTGCAATAGCGGCCCTTACTACACCCGGCCCGGATACGCCGACATTAATTTCACAGTCCGGTTCGCCGGTTCCGTGAAAAGCACCTGCCATGAAAGGATTGTCTTCCGGTGCATTGCAGAAAACCACAAGTTTTGCCGCGCCAACGCTATTTTGGTCAGCCGTCGCTTTTGCTGTGTCGAGCACAACGTGCCCCATTTTTGCAATGGCATCCATATTAATGCCAGCTTTGGTTGTACCAATATTTACAGAAGAACAAACAAGATCTGTTCGGCTTAAAGCCTCCGGTATGCTTTGTATCAAAGCATAGTCGCCCGGAGCGAAGCCTTTATGCACCAGAGAAGAATATCCACCAATAAAGTTCACGCCGATTGCTTTTGCTGCTTTGTCCAGTGCGAGTGCAAAACGAACGGGGTTTTTGCCCGGGCAGGCAGCTGCAACCATTGAAATAGGCGTTACGGAAACGCGCTTATGTATAATTGGGATTCCATAATCTTTGCTGATTTCTTCTCCGGTCTTTACCAAATTTTCTGCATACCGGCAGATTTTGTCGTATATTTTGTCACAGGCTTTTTGAATATCGGAGTCGATGCAGTCCAAAAGCGAAATTCCCATTGTAATGGTGCGAACATCCAGGTTCTCATTGTCAATCATATTAATCGTTTCAAGAATATCATGCGTGTTTATCATTTCAGCCGAATCCTCTTTCCTTGTAAGATAGATTGCTTTCTATGCTAAATGCGGTGCATGGCATTAAAAATGTCTTCATGCATAACGTGCACGTCAAGATTCATTTTTTTGCCGGATTCGGTCAGCTCATCTGCAAGCTGGCTGAATGGGACCGAACATTTTGAAATATCTACAAGCATAATCATTGCAAAAAGGTCCTGCATAACAGACTGCGTCACTTCGGTAACATTTACCTTGTTTTTAGCGCAGAGAGTGGAAACACGGGCCAAAATTCCAACCATATCTTTGCCAATTACAGTTATTACAGCACGCATTATTACAGCCTCCAACTTTCATCTACTTCACATAAATTATTTTTAATTATGCGCGGGAATGGCTTTTTTGTCAAGCATTCACGAATTAATAGGTACATAATGGCAATCTGCTAAAAAAAACAAAAGCGATGTTTCCTGAAATCTCTCTTTTTCATCTATAATAACGCCGTGCAATATGCTAGTATTAGATAATAGCTAATAGTAAAAAATGCCGTGAAGGAAGGAGGTAAATACTTTTTGAGAAACAAACGGCGACAGCTAGCCAAATGGAGGCAAAATGAATGAATTTTAGATATGAAGCGGACAGCCACATCCATACCGATTGCAGTAGAGATGCCGTGGATACCGCAATGATGATGTGTGAAAATGCAGCGCGTCTTGGTTTTTATGCAATCACAATAACGGATCACTGTGAGTGCAATGTTTTTAAAAGTGAAGGGTACAACAAGACAATTCTGCAGTCCTATTTTGAGGCAAAGAAGGCGGCAGCAGCTTTCGGTGGTAGACTTCATGTTTTTACAGGCGTAGAGCTTGGGCAGCCGATGCAGAACAGCAAAGCGGCAGAAAAAGTCCTTAATTCCTGCGACTTTGACTTTGCGCTGGCTTCCGTACATAATGTAAGGGGTAAAGAGGATTTTTACAGCCTCGATTATTCAAAGGAAAATGTAGACGAACTTCTCACACAGTATTTTGACGAAATTATGGAAACGATAGAGTGGGGTAAGTTCGATGCTCTTGCTCACTTGACTTATCCGTGGCGTTACATAGAAGGGGAGCATCAGTTGCAGATTCCTATGGAAAAATGGAATTCGCGTATCGACGAAGTCCTGCGTGCACTGATAGCCAAGAAAATAGCGCTGGAAGTAAATACTTCTGGGTTTCGCCAGAAGATGGGAGTATCTATGCCGGATTTTCCGGTACTGCAGCGTTACCGCAAACTTGGTGGAAAATTGGTGACACTAGGTTCAGACGCACACCGCTGGGCCGATGTAGGAGCCGGGATTGAGCAGGGGCTTTCCATTTTGCACAAAGCGGGTTTTAACCATTTTATGATTTATTCCGCACATCAGCCGCAGGCGCTTCCAATCGGGTAGCGGCATTAAAAATTTAGAGAGGATCGTTGTATTATGGATCAGTTATTATCCCTTTTGAGTGACAATGCACGCCTTACAACAAAACAGCTTGCCGTAATGCTGAACCTTACGGAAGCCGAGGTAGCTGAAAAAATATCGGCGTATGAAAAGCAGGGAATTATCCGAGGGTACAAAGCACTGGTCAACTGGGAAAAAATTGATAAAAACAAGGCGAGCGCATTAATTGAACTGCGCGTTTCCCCAAAGCGCGACCGTGGCTTTGATGAAATTGCCAACCGTATTATGCAGTTTGATGAGGTAGAGAGTGTTTACCTGATGTCTGGTGGCTTTGATTTGGCTGTTAAAGTTCACGGAAAGAGTATGCAGGATATTGCCATGTTTGTTATGAGGCGCCTTTCCACCCTTGATTCCGTCCTTTCAACATCCACGCATTTCATTCTGACGCGTTACAAAGACGATGGCATTGTTATGAATTCTGAAGATGAGCAGGATGAGAGAAGGAGTGTCTTCAGTGATTGATTACCAGAATGTGCTGAACCATGAAGTTCAGAGCCTTCAGCCTTCCGGTATCCGCCGCTTTTTCGATATTGCCAGCGAAATGGATAACGTTATTTCGCTCTCTATTGGCGAACCGGATTTCACAACTCCATGGCATGTACGCCAGGAAGCTATCCGTTCCCTTGAAGATGGGAAAACATGGTATTCCCCCAACCGTGGTTTTCTGAAACTGCGTGAGGGAATCAGCCACTTTGTAAAGCTTCATTATCATATTGATTATGATTCGAAAACGGAGATCCTCGTTACGGTCGGCGGCAGTGAAGCAATTGATCTTGCGCTGCGCTGTTTGATTTCACCGGGCGATGAAGTCTTAATTCCTGAGCCTAGCTTTGTTTGCTACAAGCCGCTTACTGTTATGGCCCACGGTGTTCCGGTTGTGATTGAAACAAAGCAGGAAAACAATTTCCGCCTTACCCCGGAAGCCCTGCGCGAAAAAATCACGCCGAAAACGAAATTGCTGATTCTTCCATACCCAAACAATCCAACCGGCGCTGTTATGCATCGAAGCGACCTTGAAAAAATTGCTGAAATTGTACAAGAAAATCATTTAGTGGTTCTTTCAGATGAAATTTACAGTGAGCTGACTTATGGTGATTCCCGTCATGTGTCGTTTGCTTCCCTGGATGGGATGAGGGAACGTACGGTATTGATAAACGGTTTTTCTAAGACGTTTGCCATGACGGGCTGGCGCCTCGGCTATGCTGCAGCGCCGCAGCCGATTATTAAGCAGATGACAAAGCTGCATCAGTTTGGAATCATGAGCGCGCCGACTACCGCACAGTATGGCGCGTTAGAAGCGCTGAAGAATGGCGAAAGCGATATTGTAGAAATGCGTGAGCAGTATGATATGCGGCGCCGCATGATTGTCAGTGGATTTAATGCGATGGGCCTTTCTTGCTTTGAACCGGAAGGGGCGTTTTACGTCTTCCCATGCATTAAAAGCACGGGCCTTTCATCGGAAGAGTTCTGCAAGCAGCTTATTTGTGACGAAAGAGTTGCGGTTGTTCCGGGCAATGCCTTTGGTGCTTGTGGGGAAGGGTATGTGCGTGTCTCCTATTCTTACTCAACAAAACATATTACAGAGGCGCTTAATCGTATTGAACATTTTGTAAAGACTCGGAAGGGTAAGTAAGATGGAACTTCTGGCTCCAGCTAAAATCAATCTTTCGCTTGACATTTTGGGCCGCAGACCGGATGGCTACCATGATTTGCGAATGGTCATGCAGAGTATTTCCCTGTATGACCGCGTTTCGCTGGAATCTGCTGAAAAAGCAGGCATTGGGGTATGCTGCAGCGAAGACAGTGTTCCCTGCAATAAAACAAATACAGTTGTGCGTGCAGCAAATGCCTTTGTTTGCGCAACTGGAATTCAGCCAAAAGGGCTGCTGTTTCGAATTGAAAAGATAATTCCCCAGCAGGCTGGGCTCGGCGGAGGCAGCGCTGACGCTGCCGCTGCACTGAAGCTTCTAAATGGAAAATACCGTACTGGTCTTTCGCTTCAAGACTTGCAGCAGATTGGACTGCAGGCAGGCGCTGATATTCCGTTTTGCCTGCAAGGCGGTACGGCTCTTATAGAAGGTATCGGTGAGAAAGTGAAACCGCTGCCGGAAATGCCGCATTGTAAGATTGTGGTTTGCCGTCCATCCGTTGGTATTAGCACAAAAGAGGCCTATGAGGCATTTGACCATTCCGGTATCCATGTTTCGCAGTATTCTGCCAAGATTATGGATGGGCTGAATAATGGCAGCCTAAAACAAGTTGCTGCAAACCTTGGAAATGTGTTTGAACTGACTCAACAAGTCCCACAGGAAATTCATAAAATTGAGCAAATTATGCTGACGTCTGGTGCGTCTGGTGCCTGTATGACTGGGAGCGGCTCTGCAGTTTTCGGCCTATTCCGTGAACTTGAAAGCGCCAAAGCCTGCAGGGCATCGCTTGGCGGAAAGTATCCTTTTGTTTTTCTCTGCCGTCCGGTTTTCGGGTGACAGCAGAAATAAATTTAATAAGGCTGACTTTGAAAGGGGCTAATGGCATGGATGAGAAAAAGAATCTTGGGTTTGAAGTAATGCATATAGGCATTAACTGTAGCAGTGCAGAAGAAGCCGAAAAAGCGGCAAAGCATTTAGAAGACCTTTTCGGCTTTGAAACAAAGGAAACCCCGGTTTCGTATTTTTCAAGCAGCAGGGTTGAAATTATGAAAAAGGACGGAGCAGGGAAGAACGGGCATATTGCCATTGGAACAAACGACATCCATGCCGCAATGGACTATCTGAAGGGAAGAGGCTGTGAATTTAATGAAAAAAGCGCATCTTACCGTCCAGATGGCAGCTTAAAGCTTATCTACCTGAAAAATGAAATTGCTGGGTTTGCATTTCATTTACTGCAGAAGTAAAACTGGTTGCCTGCATTTAGATGCAGAAAAGCGGCCGGTTCGAAAGGAGCATCCTTTCAAACCGGCCGCCTGTTTTTTTAAATTGTTTTAAAGAGTACCGAAAATGCGGTCGCCCGCATCACCAAGGCCTGGAACAATATATCCATTTTCATTCAGATGGTCATCGACCGCTGCGCAGTAAAGCTGTACATCCGGATGCGCCTTCGTAAAGGCTTCGATTCCTTCCGGTGCAGCAATGATGCACATAAACTTAATGCTCTTTGGATGACTGCGCTTAATGATTGTTACGGCGTCAATGGATGAGCCGCCGGTTGCAAGCATCGGGTCAAGCACAATTACTTCACGCTGGTCAATGTCAAGCGGAAGCTTGCTGTAATACTGCACCGGCTTCAGCGTCTTTGGGTCGCGGTAAAGCCCAATATGACCGACTTTTGCTGCCGGAACAAGTGAAAGTACACCGTCAACCATGCCAAGGCCTGCGCGCAGAATCGGAATAAATGCAAGTTTGCGCCCAGCAATCACTTTCGCTTTTGCATGATCTTTTACCGGGGTATCGATTGTGGTTTCTTCCAATGGGAGATCGCGCGTTGCTTCATAGCAAAGCAGCATGGCAATTTCGCTTACCAGCTGGCGAAAATCTCTTGAACCGGTATTTTTATCTCTCAGGTAGGTCAGTTTATGCTGGATCAGAGGATGATCCATGATAAAAACCTGACCTCCAAAATTTTGATTTTCCATATTCTTTTCCTCCGTTGTCTGTTTCTTAAAGCTCACCGCGCTCAATCGCGGCAATTTCATCAATCCTTCTCTGATGACGTCCGCCGTCAAAAGGAGTATTCAAAAAGAGCTTCGAAAATTCAACGGCCTGTTCTTCATTAATGACTCGGCCGCCAAGGCAAAGAATGTTTGCGTTATTGTGGTGGCGTGTAATTTCTGCACAGTAAGCGTCAGCACAAACAGCTGCACGGATTCCTTTTACTTTATTGGCTGCCATGCTCATGCCAATTCCTGTTCCACAGCAGAGGATTCCCTTGTCTGCGTTGCCGTCGGCAATAAAATGAGCTACTTTTGCAGCGATTGGCGCATAATCAACGGATTCTTCGCTGTTGGTGCCAAAATCTGTGTACTCGACTTTTTCCGAATCAAGGTACTTCTTGATAGCTTCTTTCAGGCGATAACCGCCGTGGTCAGCTCCTAATGCGATCATTTTTTTAACCCCTTTGTTTTTTTATTATTCAGAGCACGTTCTGCCTGTGCCGGGCGTAAATAAACCGGAAGCAAAGAAGCTGCGGTTTCTGTTTTTCCCTTGGCACAGGTTAAGGCCGCTGCTTTGGCAACACCGCTTGCTCGTTGGTAAATCAACGGCTCAGGGGGCAGGGATGCTCCTATAGCCTGAAACCCTTGCTTATTATAACACAGTTTTGCGCCATCACCAACAAGGAACAGTGGCTTGGGATATTTTTCGCACTCTTTTGCTAAATCATTTGCCGCAATGGCCCGGTCTTCTGTAAGGCGTTCCAGCTTTTTACCATCTGCTTTGAAAATGGCGTTATAGACTTGACCGCAGCGGGCATCCATAACAGCGCAGACAGTGCAGTTAATATGTGCCAGATTCCACGCCATGGCTTCTAGTGCAGAAACGCCAATGCAGGGCTTATCAAGCGGAAAAGCTAAGCCTTTTATGCTGGCAACGCCAATGCGGATGCCTGTAAAAGAACCGGGCCCGGCTGAAACAGCAAAAAGGTCAATATCTTTTGTGGAAACTTTCGTGCTTTGAAGAAGTCCCTGTATCATTGGCATCAGTGTTTGGCTGTGCGTCAAACCAACATTACAATAAAATTCACCAAGGATTTTCCCATCCAAGGTAAGTGCCGCGGAAGCGGCGGCGGCCGAAGAATCGACCGAAAGTATTAACATAGAGTCACTCCGTCCATTGAAATCATGCGCTCGTTTTCTGTGCTGCCCTGCTGCAGGTGAATGTGAATAGCATCCTCCGGGAGAGCGTTCTCTATATTTTCGCTCCATTCAACGACAAGAACACCATCCGCAGCGTCAAGATAATCGAAAAAGCCAGTTGAGTACAGGTCGTTCCAGCTTTCAACACGGTACATATCGAAATGGTAAATTGGGAGGCGGCCGGCGTACTCATGTATGAGCGCAAAAGTTGGGCTGCAAACGCCGCCTTCAATTCCAAGCCCGCGTGCAATTCCACGTGTCAATGCGGTTTTACCGGCGCCCATTTCGCCGTAAAGGGCCAATACGGTTCCAGGCTTTAGCTTCTGCGCGAGTTTTTCACCAAGCGCTTCAGTTTCTGTTGGGGATTCCGTTACGAAATTTTGCATGGTTTCACCTGTTTATTAAAAGAGTCCGGTAATTCTGCCGTTTTCATCCACGTCAATATTTTCGGCGGCAGGATGTTTTGGCAGCCCCGGCATGGTTAAAATGCTGCCGGCATATGCAACAACGAAACCCGCGCCGTTGTTCAGCTTAATATCACGAATTGTTATGCGAAAACCAGTTGGACGCCCCAGAAGTTTTGGATTGTCGGAAAGGGAATACTGAGTTTTAGCAATGCAGACCGGAAGTTTGTCGGCACCGAGCGCTTCAGCATCTTTCAGCGATTTCAAAGCTTTTGGCGTGTAATCTACGCCATCTGCACCATAAATTTCACGGCAGACAGTTTCAATTTTTTCTTTAGTTGGCATATCGTCAGGGTAGAGGCAGCGAAATCCTGAAGGCTGTTCCGCCATACGGCAGACTTTTTCGGCAAGATCACGGCCGCCTTCACCGCCTTTGGCAAAGACTTCGCACAGCGAAAATTCTGCACCGTTCTGTTTGCAGAAATCTTCAATATACTTTAGCTCTTTTGGAGAGTCATTTTCAAAGCGGTTAATAGCAACGACAACTGGAACACCAAATTTTTTTAGGTTCCCAATGTGTGCGCCAAGGTTTACAATTCCCTTTTTCAGCGCTTCCATGTTTTCCGCTGAAGTTTCTGCCTTTGGTACGCCGCCGTTGTATTTCAGTGCGCGCGCCGTAGCGACGAGGACAACGGCATCTGGGTGGATTCCGGCAAAGCGGCACTTAATGTCCATAAATTTTTCAGCACCAAGGTCGGAACCGAATCCGGCTTCCGTGACGCAGTAATCTCCAAGCTTAAGGGCGAAGCGGGTTGCACGGACGGAGTTGCAACCGTGGGCAATGTTTGCGAAAGGACCGCCGTGGATGATAGCAGGAGTCCCATCCAGCGTCTGAACAAGGTTTGGCTTTACGGCATCTTTCAGCAAAGCGGTCATGGCGCCTTCGGCTTTCAAGTCGTGTGCATAAACAGGCTGGCCGGAATATGTGTAGGCTACGAGCATACGCCCGAGGCGCTTTTTTAAATCCATTAGGTCGGAAGCAAGACAGAAAGCAGCCATAACTTCTGTCGCAACAGAGATGCAGAAAGAATCTTCGCGCGGCACGCCGCTTGTTTTTCCGCCGAGGCCGGAAATAAGGCCGCGCAGCTGCCGGTCGTTCATATCCATGCAGCGGGGCAGAAGAATTCTCCGGGGGTCGATTCCAAGCTCATTGCCTTGTTGGATGTGGTTGTCCAGCATCGCACAGAGAAGATTATTTGCCGATGTAATTGCGTGAAAATCGCCGGTAAAGTGCAGATTGATTTCTTCCATAGGGATGACCTGGGCGTAACCGCCGCCCGCAGCACCACCCTTAATTCCAAAGACAGGCCCAAGGGAAGGCTCACGCAGCGCGAGCACCGCGTTTTTGCCAAGTTTCGCCATAGCTTCCGCCAACCCAACAGAAACCGTTGTTTTTCCTTCACCGGCAGGAGTGGGGTTAATAGCTGTCACTAAAATGAGCTTCCCGTTTTTTTTGCCGGAGAGCCTTTGATACAGTGAGTCATTCAATTTTGCCTTGTAGCGGCCGTACGGCTCATATTCCTCTTCCCGTATGCCAAGTCCAGAAGCAATCTGTGCAATCGGCTTTGGCTGTGCTTGCTGAGCAATCTCAAGATCCGATAACATTCCTGTTTCCCCCAATTACATTAATAATAAAATTATAACACAATACCCGATAATAAGAAATAGTGGGCCGCAAAATTGCGGACTTCCTTGCAAGTTCCTGAAATCCATCCTATAATAATGCTGAAAGAGGTGAAGCCATGGGGGCATTAAAATCGGTGCGCACATACTTTAAAACCGCAGAAAAGGTGTACTGGCTAATTGCTTTGTCAATTTCTGCCTACAGCCTTGTTTTGCTAAAAACGATTCCAACCTCAGGCGGCGGAAAAAGCTTTTTTGTCACAATGCTTATGGCTGTTCTGCTTGGGTATTTTGGCGCCATAATCATTACCATGATTGATTACCATGATATTTCCGCTTTTTGGTATATCATAGCCGGCGGCTGTGTTTTTTTAATGCTGTACACATTAAAATTTGGTGAAGCGGTAACGAATACCGGCGGTGTCGACGCAAGAGCCTGGATAAGGCTTGGCGGGACATCCTTTCAGCCCAGTGAACTTGTAAAAATTGGATTTATGCTGACTTTTTCCAAGCACCTTTCCGTGCTGGAAGAAAAGGGCCTTCTAAAGTCGCCGCTTCATGTTGCGCTGCTTGGCGTTCATGCGCTGATTCCTATTGCTCTTACACACCTGCAGGGCGACGACGGCGCTGGCATGATTTTCTTTTGCATGTTTTTAGCCATGGCATTCGGCGCTGGAATACAGCTTCGCTATTTCATTGGACTTTTGGCTGTAGCATGCGCGGCATTTCCGCTAGCATGGAAATTTGTTCTTGCAGATTATCAGAAGCAAAGGATGCTTGTTGCGTATTATTTACCCGATAATATCTCGGAAGCAAATGACGCTGTGCAGCAATACGGCTGGCAGCAATACCAAGCGCGCACATCCATTGGCAGCGGCGGTCTGTTAGGGCGGGGGCTTAACAACGGCCCGCGGGTGAAATCTATGATTGTTCCAGAGCAGGAAAGCGACATGATTTTTTCGGTAGCGGGAGAACAGCTTGGCTTAATTGGCTGCTGTCTGCTGATTCTTCTGCTTTTTCTGCTTCTCTGGCGTACGCTTCGCATTGCACGTAAAAGTCCTGACATATTAGGCCGCTCTATTTGTATGGGCTTTTTCGGACTGATTGCTGCGCAAACAATTTTTAACCTTGGTATGTGTCTTGATCTTCTTCCTGTTATGGGAGTTACTCTTCCGTTTTTCAGCGCGGGAGGTTCTTCTGCGGCGTGTTTGTATTTTGGGTTTGGGTTGGTCGAAAATGTTTATATGCACCAAATCAATCCAACAAAAGTTACCATACGATTATAGAACAAAAGGAAAGCCGGAACCCTGTAAAAAAAATTTACTGGGTTTCGGCTTTTTTGTATGAAGTCAAGCACTTATGCTTTTTGAATGGCAAGAGTCCCAGCTTCATCGTCAACAGTCAATGTGTCGCCTACAGCCGCACCCTGTGGAAGTTCGGTAATCTGAATAGCAAAAAACTTCTCATCTTTGTCTTGGCAAATAGCATAAATGCCTTCCATGCGTGCAATTTTCAGTGTTTTCATCGATTGATTGCTCCTTACTCTTTGTAATATGTTAAGATTTTTCAGTGTGAACGGTTATGTGCTTTCCATCGGAAAGAAAAAGAATTGTGCCATTAATGTCGGTTCTGTAAACAGTTGTTCCGGCGTCGCTGAGCCGTTTTGAAACTTCCGCTTTTGGCAGATTGTTTGAATCGCTGCCGACTGAAATGGCGGCGTATTTTGGCTGCACTGCACGCAGAAAATCCAGTGAAGTTGAAGTGCTGCTCCCATGATGGCCAACCTTCAGAACATCTGCTTTCAAATTGCGGCCAGAATCCAGCAAAGTCTGTTCTTCCGGTTTTTCTGCATCGCCTGTCAGCAGAAAAGAAGTGCTTCCATAGGTGATTTTCAGGATAATGGAATTATTGTTTGTGCTGTCACCTGGCTGCAGAGGGCCTAAAACTAAGACAAAAGCTCTTCCTAAGGGAAAAGAATCCCCCGCGCGCGGATGAATTTCAGCTATTTTTTTTGACCTCAAAGCGAGTTGTGTACCAAGGTATGCAGGAGTTTTTGGAATAAGCTTTTGCGGCAGCCAGGGACAAAAATAGTGCTTGACTTTGAAATCTTCTGCTACCGTTTTTAGTCCGCCGATATGGTCGTCATCTGGGTGGGTATTTACCATGTAGTCAAGAGTCGTAATCTTTCGGTTTCGCAGGTAAGAAACAACGTCGCCGCCGCTTTCTGATTTTCCACCATCCACAAGCAGGCAATGGTGGCTGCATTCAACAAGGATGCTGTCTGCTTTGCCTACATTCAAAACATGAAGAGAAAAAGACGCACTGTCAGCACAGTCGGAAAAATTGCCAAGCCCGCAGAAACGGAAAATTCTGTGCCAGTTGGCTTCAGCGCCTCCGGGAAGGAAGAATACAGTAAGCCAAAAAAGAAAAACGGCGGCAAGAAGAATGCAGCAGCGAATTCTGCGGGCATGACTGCTATCCTTTTTCATTCGGGGCTGTTGCCATGGCTTTGAGCAGGCGAGTCGGCTTTCTGCATATTCATTTCGAGCCATTGCTGGTAAGTAATCAGTATCTGTCTGGGCTTTGAGCCGTCGCGCGGGCCAATAATGCCCATCTGCTCCATTTGGTCAATCAGCCTGCCGGCGCGTGCATAACCAAGGCGCAGGCGCCGCTGCAGGAGCGAAGTGGAAGCCTGACCGCAGTCTACCACGCATTTAATGGCATCTGGCATCATGGGGTCGGTGTCATCATCCATTTCGGAATCTCCGCTATCTTTGCTATTTCCTTCTACTGTATTCTTTTCAATTTCCTCCGCAATATTTTCACTGTAGTCTGCTTCCTGCGATTTTTTGATAAAGTTGACAATGGACTCAATTTCGCTGTCGCTTACGAAGCAGCCTTGTATTCGTTTCGGTTTCTGCGAGCCGACGGGGGAGAAGAGCATATCACCGTGCCCTAGCAGCTTTTCCGCGCCGCCCATGTCAAGAATTGTACGGGAGTCCACCTGAGACGAAACGGAAAATGCTATGCGGCTTGGGATGTTTGCCTTGATAATGCCGGTAATAACATCTACGGATGGGCGCTGCGTTGCAATCACAAGGTGCATACCGGCGGCTCGTGCCATCTGTGCCAAACGGCAGATAGCATCTTCTACATCGTTTGGTGCGGCCATCATTAGGTCGGCTAACTCATCAATGATTATGACAACCTGCGGCATCTTTTCCATTGGCTGGCCATCTTCCGTTTGGTAATCACGGGAAGCGGCAAGCGCATTGTAGGCTGTTAAGTCACGCACGCTGTTTGCAGCAAAAGTTTTATAGCGGTTCAGCATTTCGGTTACGGCCCAGCTCAAAGCACCGGCAGCTTTATGCGGGTCTGTAACGACCGGAACAAGCAGCTGTGGGATTCCGTTGTAAATACCAAGTTCAACGACTTTCGGGTCAATCATCAGGAAACGGACGTCTTCTGGGGTAGACTTGTAAAGCAGGCTGATAATCATGGAATTAATGCAAACCGATTTGCCCGATCCGGTTGCCCCGGCAATCAAAAGATGAGGCATTTTTGCCAGGTCGGCAATTGCGACATCACCGGCGATGTCGCGCCCAAGCGCTACCGTCAGGTCGCTTTTAGAAGAAATAAAACTGTTGCTCTCCACAAGGTCGCGCATACGGACGATTGTTGTTTTTTTGTTCGGAACCTCAATGCCTACGGCCGCCTTGCCCGGAATCGGAGCTTCAATGCGGATTCCTGCAGTTGCGAGGTTCATGGATAAATCATCCGAAAGGTTTGTGATTTTGCTGATTTTAACGCCCGCGGCAGGCTGAAGCGCATACTGAGTAACAGCTGGACCTCGGCTATAACCGAGAAAAGAAGTCTGTACGCCGAAGCTTTTCAGGGTTTCTACCAGTCTGCGGCCGTTCGTCTGGATTTCGCTTGTGACGTCCTGCTCGCTCAGCTCTTTTGTCGTTTCGAGCATAGTAATCGGCGGGGTATGGTATTTTCCATCGTCAGCCGGTTCTTCAGAAGCGGGAATCTTGCATGTAGGCGGTATTGGTACAGCAACTGGCACAGCCTGTTCATGTTCACAGTTCTGTACGGGCGCTGCAGCTGCTTTCAGTATACTTGCCGGCTGTTCTTCCGACTCGCTTTCCGGAAGCGGCGGTTCAGCTTCTGCATCAGCGGGTTTGCTTTCCGATACTGCTGCTGAAACCGGAACTGTTTCAGGCTGTGCTTTCTGGCCAATAGAAAAAACTTTTTTCAGCCGTTCGAGCTTTTCATTTTTCTTTGGCTTTTCTGGTACTTTCGCGGAGGATGGCGTCGGGAGAGACGGCATCTTATCGTCACCAAGAGGAACGTCTATTTCACTGCTTTGACGGTTTAGTTCAATTTGGCGGCGTGCTCTGGCTGCATTAATGTTGGTTACAACTGCATCTGCCGGTTTTGTAATGGTGTGAAAAAATTGTACTAAGGTTGTACCAGTCAGAATCATAATTGCAACGAAAAGGGCCAGCACAAGGAAAATCCGGGAACCGAGAAGGCTTAAAGCCGCAACAAGAGGGATTCCAAGCAGTCCGCCGAAAAGGCCGGAATTTGTGTGTGAAGCATCGTTCCCATACAACTCGGCAAGCTTTTTTAAATAAGCCTTCAGAGGAACGACTTCGGAAGTGGAAAAAGCATAAACGGCAGCACAGAACAGAATAATGACGGTGACCATGAGCACAATTCTTGCAGCAGGATGCTCTGTCTGCTTTTCTAATGCGGTAACGATAGATATGTAAAGAAGAAGAATAGGCCATAAAATAGCACAGTTCCCAAACAAGCCTAGCAGAACGTTATGGAACCAGAGCCAGACATTGTTACCAGAAATTAAAATAAAGCAGGCCATAAGGATTGCTGCTGCAAACTGAATCACAGCATACCGCTGGCTCCGCTGCCGCGCAGCTTGAACAGCCTGTGCATTAGAAAGGGCGGAAGCTGATTTGCGCCTTTTCTTGCTCCGTGCGGCAGAGCCCTTTGTGGAAGAAGCTGCCTTCGGTTTTGATTCCCTGCTTTTTTTTGCCATGGTATGTATCACCTTTCGGTCAAAATAAAATATGCTTTTCAAAGAGTATGCCGCCGGGCCAGCTGGCCCGTACGGCAGGAAATTGTTTATTTTTTATTGGCTGATTTTTTTAGGGGCCTGGGATTTTGTACAGACCCTTTTCTTTTCTTTCCCCGGTCTTCATCAATCATGGCATACAGGCAGTCTATTGCGTCTGAAAGGCTCCCGAGGGAATCAATCAAGCCCTCTTTCACGGCCTGCGGCCCGTCCAAAACGGAGCCAACGTCAAGCACAAGTTCTTTTGTATTCATAGAAAGATCGTCCAAACGTTCCGGAGAAATTTTTGAATGGTCTGTAATAAATTTCGAGATGCGTTTCTGCATCCGCTCAAAATAATCCATTGTCTGCGGAACGCCAAGCATTAAGCCATTCATTCGTACCGGATGAATGGTCATAGTTGCACTAGGAACAATAAAAGAGTGCTTTGCTGCCACGGCAAGCGGCACACCAATGGAATGGCCGCCGCCAAGCACGATGGAAACGGTAGGCTTCCGCATACCTGCAATCAGCTCAGCCAGTGCAAGACCAGCTTCTACATCGCCGCCGACGGTGTTTAAAATGACAAGCAAGCCGTCAATGTCAGGAGATTCTTCAATGGCAATCAGCTGAGGAATCACGTGTTCGTATTTTGTGGTCTTGTCCTGGGAAGGAAGAATTGTATGGCCTTCAATTTGACCGATAATTGTCAGGCAGTGAATCAGGTGATTTTCGTTGCCTGTTATAATAGAGCCTGAGTCTACAATTCGCTGCTGTGAGTTTTGGCCGCCTTTGTCTGTGGAATTTTTTTCTGTTTCGCTGTCGGTACTGTCTTTCATGAGAAGCATACCCCCAATGTTTTTATGTTTCCATTTGACAGCGAAAATCATACACAAGGGGCAAAAAATGATTGAATGCCTCAGCGGAACAAAACAACTTTCTTTATTATAGCATCCGCCGCTGTGTTCATCAACAAATTTACTGTCGACAAAAAATATTCCGTTTCCATTCCTTTTCAAATGTTAAGAGATTGACAATCTTAAATTTTTAATACATAATAAGTAATATCTTTCTGGCATTGACGAGAAAATGAAGCGTTGTATCGAAAGAAATTCATAAATTATATTTATAAATCCATTTTGGCATAAAAGGGAGTGGAATTTAAAATGGGATTGACGTTAGTTCAAAAAATCATAAAAGAGCACCTCGTAAGCGGAGAAATGAAAGCTGGCAGCGAAATAGGCCTTCACATAGACCAGACTCTGACACAAGATGCTACCGGTACGATGGCGTATATCGAATTTGAAGCCATGGGTATTCCGCGCGTCAAAACCGAGCGCTCTGTTGCTTATGTTGACCACAACACGCTGCAGTCCGGGTTCGAAAATGCGGACGACCATCGTTTTATTCAGTCGGAAGCAAAAAAGCATGGTATTTATTTTTCGCGGCCCGGCAATGGAATCTGCCACCAGCTTCATCTGGAACGTTTCGGTATTCCCGGAAAGACACTCATTGGCTCTGACAGCCACACTCCAACGGGCGGCGGTATTGGTATGCTGGCTATGGGTGCCGGTGGCCTTGATGTTGCAGTAGCCATGGGCGGTGGGCCATACTATATTAATATGCCAAAAATTCTTCGAATCGAACTGAGCGGCAAGCTGCCTGCATGGGTTGGTGCGAAAGATGTTATTCTGGAAATTCTTCGCCGTCTTTCCGTAAAGGGCGGAGTCGGAAAAGCAATCGAATATAGTGGGGAAGGTGTAAAGAGCCTTACTGTGCCGGAACGCGCAACCATTACGAATATGGGTGCCGAACTTGGTGCAACGACTTCTATTTTTCCTTCTGATGAAGTGACACGCCAGTTCTTGGAGGCCCAGGGGCGCGGTTCTGATTGGACAGAGCTTCAGCCGGATGCGAATGCCGAGTATGACGAAACACTTCAGCTTGACCTTTCCAAACTGCAGCCAATGGCTGCCTGCCCGCATAGCCCTGATGCAGTAAAGACTGTGGAAGCGATTGGCCCGATTTCGATTGACCAGGTCTGCATCGGTTCCTGCACAAATTCTTCTTACCGTGACCTGATGCGAGTGGCTTCTATGCTGAAAGGGAAGACCATCAACCCGAATGTAAGCCTTACAATTTCACCGGGCTCCAGGCAGGTTTACCATATGCTTGCCAACAACGGTGCTTTGGCCGATTTAATTGATGCAGGTGCCCGGATACTGGAATGTGCCTGTGGACCCTGCATCGGTATGGGGCAGGCACCGAATTCAGCTGGAATTTCCCTGCGTACCTTCAACCGGAATTTTCTTGGACGCTCGGGAACGGCAGATGCAAAAATCTACCTTGTAAGCCCTGAAACTGCTGCGGCTTCTGCTGTAGCGGGAGTTTTAACGGATCCGCGGACGCTTGGCCCAGAAGAACCGATTGCAATGCCGGAATATTTCGACATTGACGACAATATGATTTTGCCCCCCGCGTCCCCGGAAGAAGCATCAAAAGTCGAAATCCTCCGTGGACCCAATATAAAGGATTTCCCGAAGACTTCGCCGCTGCCAAAAGATATTTGTGCGAAGGCACTTCTGAAAGTCGGCGACAACATTACAACAGACCATATTATGCCTGCAGGCACAAAAATTTTGCCGTACCGCTCTAATATCCCTTATATGTCGCAGTTCTGCTTTACGGTATGCGACAAGGCATTTCCGGAACGCTGCAAGCAGTACAAGAAAGGCATTATCATAGGCGGTGCCAATTATGGCCAGGGATCTTCCCGTGAACATGCGGCTCTTGTACCTCTTTACCTTGGCATTCAGGCGGTTATTGCCAAGAGCTTTGCCAGAATCCACTGCGCAAACCTTGCAAATGCTGGAATTCTTCCGCTGGTATTTAAAAATGAGGACGACTATAACGCCATTGACCAGATGGATGACTTGGAACTGACCGGCATACGTGTCTGTATTGAGCAGGACAGCAAAATCATGCTGTACGACCGTACAAAAGACACTGCTTTTGAAGTTAAAAATGTTTTGAGCGAACGCCAGCGCAAGATTTTACTTGCCGGTGGTTTGCTGGACTATACCAGGGAACAAGGCAAAAATTCCTGAGCGGAAATGGAGGAAGAAAAGGTGCCGGATAAAAAAATAGAAATGCGTACGCCGCTTGTTGAGATGGACGGCGACGAAATGACCCGGGTAATTTGGAAAGAAATAAAAGAGATTCTTCTGAAACCGTATATCAATTTAAAAACCGTATATTTCGACCTTGGCCTGAAAAACCGTGATGCTACTAGTGACCGCGTCACTGTGGAAGCCGCGAAGGCCACAAAAGAATACGGCGTAGGTGTAAAGTGTGCTACGATTACACCAAATGCGGACCGCGTAAAAGAATACGGCTTGAAGCAGATGTGGAAATCTCCAAACGGAACGATTCGTGCAATTCTGGATGGCACAGTATTCCGTACGCCAATCCTTGTAAAAGGAATTTCCCCGTTGATTCCTACTTGGAAAAGGCCGATTACCATTGCACGCCACGCTTACGGCGATGTTTACCGAAATGTTGAAATGAGTGTTCCAGCTGGCTCAAAAGCGGAACTGGTCGTTACAAATGCTGACGGCAGTGAAGACCGCGCACTGATTCATGACTTCGTTTCTGCCGGTGTGATCCAAGGGCAGCATAATATAGACAGCAGTATTGAAAACTTTGCAAGGTCTTGTTTCCAGTATGCGCTGGAAGTAAAAAAAGATCTCTGGTTTGCTACAAAGGATACTATCTCAAAAAAATATGACCACCGATTTAAGGACATTTTCAGCGAGATGTATGAGGCAGAGTATCGCAGCAAATTTGAAGATTTCGGCATATCCTATTTTTACACGCTGATTGATGATGCCGTTGCACGCGTTGTTCGTTCGGAAGGCGGTTTCATCTGGGCCTGCAAAAACTATGACGGCGATGTTATGAGCGACATGGTTGCCACGGCTTTCGGCAGCCTTGCCATGATGACAAGTGTGCTGGTTTCACCGGATGGCACTTATGAGTATGAGGCGGCGCATGGAACGGTTCAGCGCCATTATTATAAATACCTGAAAGGCGAAAGCACTTCCACGAATTCTATGGCGACACTTTTTGCCTGGACAGGCGCACTCAAAAAGCGCGGCGAACTTGACCAGCTTCCGGAGCTTTACAGCTTTGCAGAAAAGCTGGAAAAAACTGCTGTTCATACGATTGAAAGTGGTATTATGACGGGTGACCTTGCCCGTATTTCTACCCTGCGAAACAAGAGAACTGTAGACACCGAAACTTTTCTGCAGTATGTTAATGAGATGCTGCAGCCACTTCTATAATTCAGTTTATCCTTGTAGGAGGTTTCTTTTCATGCCAAAACGCGAAAATATATCTATGTCGGTTATCCGAAGACTTCCGCGCTATTATAGATTCCTATACCATCTGAAAGAGAAAGGCGTTGTACGTATTTTGTCGACTGAACTTTCTCAGAAACTTGGACTTACTGCTTCACAGATTCGGCAGGACTTAAACTGCTTTGGTGGGTTTGGCCAGCAGGGGTACGGCTATATTGTCAGTCAGTTATGTGATGAAATAGGTAGAATTTTAGGTCTTTCAAATGGTTATAAAACAATTTTGCTGGGTGCTGGAAACTTAGGCCGTGCGATGGCAAATCACATGGCGTTTGGAGCGGACGGATTTCAGCTGATTGGTGTATTTGACAATTCTCCGGAAAAAATTGGAACCAAAATTGGGGATCTTACAGTCCTTGATACAGCCGGCTTGGAAACGTTCTGCAAAGAGCAATCGCCTTTTATGGCAGCACTGTGTGTGCCAAGAACGGCCGCGGAACGGCTGGGGAATCTTTTGTACAGCTATGGCATCCGTAATTTTTGGAACTTCAGCCATTACGATATTTCCCTGCAGCACCCAGACACAATTGTAGAAAATGTGCATTTGAATGACAGCCTAATGACTTTATGCTACCGTATCTCCAACAATCCTAATCAGAAAAGAACAGATGTTACCTCTGTTAAATAATAATTCAGGTATAAAGATAGCCTTTGCTTTTTAAATCATTTGAAGATTTGTAAAAAGCAAAGGCTTTTCTCGTTGCTTATTTAAGATTTTGAATATAGCGCGCAATACCGTCCTCATCCTTCGAATTTACGCTGTTGAGCGTTTGAAACAACGAAAGATTTTCTACATATTTTATGCCCTGCCCCGGCTCAATACGGTAAAGAGGACTGAGCGTCTGCATTTCAGTAAAGTCACCCTGAACCAGCAATTCGCAGGAACTGCCAAAATCCGGGTAAACGGCCTGTGGGTTATGCACAAACTGCTTCATAAAGGTGTAGTGCCTTCCCACAAAAGCCATCCAGCCAAGTACATTGTTACAGCCCATTTTCAGAGGCTTTTCGCTGTCGGATTCCCGCAGAACAGTTAGGTAGCGGTTTCCGCAAAAAAGGCGCTTGTCGCGTAAATCGGTTCCGGGCCAGAATGTAAGCACACGGTTGGGGTGCAGCAGGTCTGCTGTGCCGGTATTCTGGGGAAGAATCACAGTGCCGCTGCCGTTTACCATAGTGACAGGCCAAAGGCTGCAGCTTTGTATTTCTTTTGAGCGGTTTTTCGCGGTGTGCACCACCATAATATCGGCGGCGTCTTCTCCCATCACAATTTCAAAACCTGCCTGAAGTTTTGTCTTTTTCTGCTTTGGCCGCAGAAAACGAACGCATCCGGGAAGAAGGCTGTAAATTACAGGGTCATTGTCCCGTTCTGGGATAGCTGCGGGATGTTCGGAACCCAGCAGAAGGCGATGCCCGCCGTAACTGTAGTAAGTTTCCTCTTCATTTCCATTTGCACCGCTTGCATTGGATGGGGGGAGCTTCAGTTTCCGGCCTGTATCTTCGTACAAGACGTTTTCTTTTCCACAGAATCCGAAGCGTATGATTCGGGGCCCATATTCAATCGTGACCACAACATCGATAATGCCATTGCTAATCTGAACACAGTTCCCAAAATTTCGATAATTAATCTCTTTTACTTCCAAAGAAGATTCTTCCCTTCGAAAAAGAAAATTACAGCACAATCATTTTTCTGGAGCGGTCAAGCCCGCATGGAGTGGGTTTTGGCAAGCAGAGAGCGTACAAGTCGGAAGACCGGTCTTCCAAGTCAAATACACGCTGTGCGTGTTCCCCCAGAAGGCTTCGGTCAGCGTAGCGTGAAAGGATGGGCAGCGTATTTTTTTCTTTTGCAGCCCGCAGTATTTTCGCGCCGCTTTTCCCAATGCCAAGGATGCGAAGATAGGGTGGGAGCCCTGCTGCTAAGGAAGCGTCAATCCCAAGAAATGCCGAAAGAACGATACGCCGGATTCTTGCAAGCGGGTACCGCTTTGACTTTGCCTGCCGCAAAATTTCAGTTAGGCTTCCAGAATTCTGCACAGCGTTATAAATCCGGTTTTCGAGGCCCTCACTCAGATCTGGCAGATGAGAAAAATCATTTTTCCCCATTCGGCGCAGTACGGCAGGAACAGCGAGTTCTAGGGAAACGAAAGAAGCCGGCGCACGGCCACAGTGCATCTCTTCCTGTACAATATCGTATGCTTCTTTTGGCATGAAACCGGAGCAATCATCGCCGGAGAGTATTTTCTTTCTTACCGCGGCCGAGGAAGCGTTCCTGTCGGACACGCTGCTGCTGTTGTGAGCGCTCCCTTCCCTTTTTACTGTAAACGGTTCAAGTGGGGAATGCAGAGTTTCCAACGCTTTTAAATACTCAATTCCAAGAATATTGTTTGGCTTGCCGAGCAGTTCTGCTGTTTCACTGCCAAAGAGGCTGCAAACAGCTTTCTGCCTTGCCGCAGCAAATGTTATCCCGCTCTGCAGCAACTTTACGACAGCATTGTGCAGCTCTGGGGAAGAAAGAGCTGCATGCGCTTTCCGCAAGGCCTTTATCTCTCCGCATTCACTGCCAAATCCTATTGTGTCGGCACCAAGCGCGGTAAGAAGAGAAACACCGCCCAGTGCAAAATGTTCGGCGCCTGAAACGGCCCACGGTAAGGGAAGCTCAATCACTAGGTCAGCTCCGCAGGTAAGGGCCTGCCGCGCCCGCGCATATTTCGAAAGGATAGCTGCGCTGCCGCGCTGAACAAAATTTCCGCTCATAACAACTGCAATGAATTCAGCGCCGTTTTCACGCAGCTTTTTCATCAATAAGACGTGTCCGCTGTGCAATGGATTATATTCGGCAATGATACCGGCAATTTTCATTTTATTAGGAAACTCCTTGAAATTACAGCTTCAAAGTATTATCATGAATATTGTTTGTTAACGGTTCATATTTTACACGATGTTTCCACTTTTTACAATAGGATATTTACACCCGTTAATGTGATAAAATTTGAGGAGGACGTTTCATGAAAATTTTGGTCATCAATGCAGGCAGTTCATCTCTGAAATATCAGCTGATTGACATGGATACCGAAAAAATGATTGCCAAGGGAATCTGCGACCGTATAGGCGGCGAAGGTTCCATGATTCAGCACAAAACAAGCGACGGCCGTTCCAAGAAGATTGCTGCGGCAATTAAAAACCATGTGGATGCCTTCAAGCTTGTTACAGACGCTCTGATTGACAAAGAAGTAGGCGTTATTTCAAGCCTTTCCGAAATTTCGGCAGTTGGACACCGCATTGTTCAGGGCGGCGCCATTTTTGATAAATCTGTTCTCGTAAACGACCAGGTCATCCGTCAGATTCAAAGCCTGATTCCACTGGCCCCGCTTCACAATGGCCCTGAAGTCGACGCTATTTTGGCCAGCCGTGAAGTTTTCGGCACTAAAATGCCGCAGTGTGTTGTTTTCGACACATCGTTCCATTCTACGATGCCGCCGAAAGCATATCTGTATGCTGTCCCATATGAATACTACGAAAAATATAAAGTTCGCCGCTATGGCTTTCACGGTACTTCACACCGCTATGTAAGCCACCACTGTGCGCACTTGATGCACCAGCCGTTGGAAGATATTAAGATGATAACCTGCCATATTGGCAATGGTTCTTCCATTGCAGCAATTCAGAACGGTCAGGTTATAGATACCAGCATGGGCCTTACCCCGTTGGACGGATTTATGATGGGTACACGTTCTGGCTCGCTTGACCCTTCCGTTGTTACATTCCTGATGGAAAAAGAGAAACTGACGCCAAAACAGATGAACGAGATTCTGAACAAAAAATCCGGCGTTTACGGTATCTGCGGTTACAGCGATGACCGTGATGTTACGAAAGCAGAAATTAAGGGTGACCCGAAAGCAATTCTTGCACATGAAATGCTGAACTACCAGATTGCCAAATACATTGGCGCTTATGCAGCTGCCATGAATGGTGTTGACTGCATTGCGTTCACAGCCGGCCTTGGCGAAAACCAGCCCAGCATTCGTTATGGTACCTGCCGTTACCTCAAATATCTGGGTGTTAAAGTTGACCCAATTCTCAATGATGAGTACATTCACGGCAAAGAGGGCAAAATTTCAACGTTTGATTCTCAGGTCCCTGTGTACGTTATCAATACCAACGAAGAGCTGGTAATTGCGCGCGACACGAAGGCAATCCTTGAAAAACTGCAGTACGCTTCTACTCCGGACCGCACCCATATTGACCCGGAAGACGTGTAATCCTGCACTGCTGCAAAGATTTTGCACCCGACTGTACCATGCAGCCGGGTGCTTTGTTTTTACGCTGAAAAAGGCACAAAATGAATAATTGCTGTGGCTGTTTTTTCGTGTGTACTTTTCAAAGCGGGTTTTCACCTCAGTTAAGGCTTTTCAAAAATTAAAAATTAGTATATAATAATCAAAAACAAAAATTTGAAAAAGGGGTACTTACATGACTCAGGAACGGGTAATGCAGATATTCAAAGAAGCCGGTGTTTTGCTGGAAGGCCATTTTCGCCTTACTTCCGGAAGACACAGCAATCGTTACCTTCAGTGCGCTAAAATTTTTCGCAATGCAAAATACAGTGAAGAGCTTTGTACAGCTCTTGCTGAAAAGTACCGTGACAGTGGAGTGGAAATTGTAATTGGCCCCGCAATGGGCGCAGTGCAGATGGCTTATGAAGTCAGCCGCGCTCTTGCCTGTGAAAACTTTTTTACGGAGCGCGGCGACGACGGGAAAATGGCTCTGCGCCGCGGTTTTGAAGTAAAGCCGGGGCAAAAAGTGCTTGTGGTAGAAGATGTTGTTACGACCGGCGGTTCCGTGCGTGAAGTGATAAATCTTGTGCGCGCTGCCGGGGGTGAAGTCGTCGGAGTGGGGGCGATTGTAGACCGTACTGGCGGGAAGATTGAGTTTGGTGTGCCCTTTCAGGCCGTAATATCTCTTGAAGTTGAGTCTTTGGAGCCGCAGGACTGCCCGCTTTGCAAAGCCGGAGCGCCCGCGCCGATAAAACCTGGGAGCCGAAAAATATAGGCAAGAGTTTAAAGGGGTATGACCGATTTGAAAAAAGGCGTTAAAAGTGCCGGAACTGGCGGATCACTTCACAGTGGCCACCGAGAACGAGTAAAACAGCTTTTTCTTATATCCGGGCTTGACTCCTTTTCACCACATGCGGTGCTGGAACTTCTGCTGTTTTACGCCATACCGCAGAAAGATACAAACCCGATTGCACATGAACTGATGCAAAAGTTTGGTTCGCTTTCCGGTGTATTTGACGCACCGATTGAAGAACTTCAGAAAGTCAATGGGATTGGCAAGTCTGCATCGGTTTTGATTAAAATGATTCCGCAGTTATGCCGCTTATATGAAGAAAGCCTTGACCATGGCAAAACAAGGATTTACAGCTGCGATGAAGCCGGGAAGATTTTTACTAAAAAATTTATAGGCCACCAAAACGAAATCGTTATGCTGATGCTTCTTGACAGCCGCTCCAGAATTCTATATTGTGGAACTGTAAGTGAAGGATGCGCAACTTCAGCCAACATCTATATTAAAACAGTGGTTCGTCTTGCGGCGCAGTTCAATGCTGTGTATGCTATCCTTGCGCATAACCATCCAAGCGGTGAATGTATGCCTTCCAAGCAGGACCTCGATACAACCCGCTGGGTCTTTGAAGCACTCAGCACTGTTGAAGTGCAAATGATTGATCATATTATTGTAAGCGGAAACGATTATTTTTCTATGTCGCAAAGCAAAATTATGCCGGAGCTTTTCAATCCGGAAATTAGTATGGAGCAGGAATGAATTTTAAATTAGTATCGAAATATCAGCCCGCAGGCGACCAGCCGAAGGCAATCCGTCAGCTGGTAGATGGAATTCGGAACGGTGACCATGAGCAGACGCTCCTGGGCGTAACGGGGTCCGGCAAGACTTTTACCATGGCGAATATTATTGCCCAGCTGAACCGGCCGACCTTAGTGCTTGCGCACAACAAAACACTTGCTGCGCAGCTTTGCTCGGAATTCCGTGAGTTTTTTCCGGAGAATTCCGTAGAATACTTCGTTTCGTACTATGACTATTACCAGCCGGAAGCGTATATTCCAACGACAGACACCTATATTGAAAAAGATTCCGCCATCAATGATGAAATCGATAAGCTTCGCCATTCGGCCACTTCTGCGCTTTCTGAACGGCGTGACGTTATTATCGTTTCCAGTGTGTCCTGTATTTACAGTTTGGGTGACCCAATTGATTACCGCACTATGGTCATCAGTCTGCGCCCCGGCATGAAAAAAAGCCGTGATGAACTGCTGAAAAAGCTGGTTGAGATACAATACGAGCGCAATGATATTAATTTTATCCGAAATAAATTTCGGGTGCGAGGTGACGTTGTAGAAATTTTCCCGGTTCAGTCCAGCGAGCACGCCGTTCGGGTGGAATTCTTCGGCGATGAGATAGACCGAATCCGGGAATTTGACCCGCTCACTGGCAAAACAGTTGCCGACCTGAAGCATATTGCTATCTACCCGGCTTCTCACTATATTGTTCCACGTGAAAAAATACAGCGTGCCGTCGGCGAGATTGAAGCGGAAATGGAAGAGCGCGTTGCGTGGTTCAAAAAGCAGGGCAAACTGATTGAAGCACAGCGTATTGAAGAGCGTACGCGGTATGATATGGAAATGCTGACGGAAATCGGCTTCTGCAAAGGAATCGAGAACTATTCGCGCGTGCTTTCCGGCAGAGAACCGGGAAGCGCACCGTTTACCTTGCTGGACTACTTCCCAAATGATTTTCTGCTGTTCGTGGATGAGTCCCATGTGACGCTGCCGCAGGTACGCTCCATGTACGCTGGTGACCGGGCACGCAAAGATACACTTGTAAAATATGGTTTTCGGCTTCCTTCTGCGTATGACAACCGCCCGCTGAACTTTGATGAGTTTTACAGGCACATTAATCAGGCAGTCTTTTTCAGCGCAACACCCGGTGACTTTGAACTGCAGAAATCAGCACAGGTGGTGGAACAGGTGATACGCCCCACTGGTCTGATTGACCCTGAAATTACCGTAAAGCCAACGGATGGACAGATTGACGACCTGATTTCTGAAATTAATCTAAGGGCAGAAAAGAAAGAGCGTGTTCTCGTTACCACTCTTACAAAAAAGATGGCGGAAGACCTTACGTCCTATCTGGATGGCATGGGAATCCGCGTACGGTATATGCATTATGATATTGATACCGTAGAGCGAATGGAGATTATTCGTGACCTGCGCCTTGGAAAATTTGACGTGCTTGTTGGAATCAACCTTTTGCGTGAAGGCCTTGATATTCCGGAAGTTTCCCTTGTTGCCATCCTGGATGCCGACAAAGAAGGCTTCCTGCGCAGTGAGCGCTCCTTGATTCAGACGATTGGCCGTGCAGCTCGAAATTCCGAAGGAAAAGTTATTATGTATGCCGACTCAGTTACACCTTCCATGGAAGCAGCTATCCGTGAAACCGAGCGCCGCCGCAGTCTGCAGATGGAGTTTAACAAGGAACACGGTATTACACCTAAGACGATAGTTAAGCCGGTTTCTGAAATCCTTCAAATCTCAACGCATAAAGACGACGGGAAGAAACGGAAAAAGAAACTTTCCGCAGAGGAAAAAGAACGCGAAATAGCGCAGCTTACACGTGAAATGAAAGACGCGGCAAAACTGCTGGAATTTGAGCACGCAGCGTATCTGCGCGATGAAATAAAACAGCTGAAAGAAGAAAAATAGGAAACACGGAGGCAACAGATGTCTGCAAAGACCATATTTGTAAAAGGTGCCAGAGAGCACAATCTGAAGAACATTGATATTGAACTTCCGCGGGACAAGCTGATTGTTTTTACAGGACTTTCCGGTTCCGGAAAATCATCACTGGCATTTGACACAATTTATGCCGAGGGGCGGCGGCGCTATGTGGAATCCCTTTCCTCGTATGCGCGTCAGTTCCTCGGCCAGGTTGAAAAGCCGGATGTTGACTATATTGACGGGCTTTCTCCTGCAATCTCCATTGACCAGAAAACCACATCAAAGAATCCGCGCTCCACAGTGGGAACCGTAACGGAGATTTATGACTATTTGCGCCTTCTTTACGCACGCATTGGTATTCCGCACTGCCCGGTGTGCGGCCGCGAAATTTGCCAGCAGACGGTAGACCAGATTGTAGACCAGGTGCTGTCGCTGCCCGAAGGGACAAAAGTTCTTATTCTCTCACCGGTTGTCCGTGCACGGAAAGGCGAACACCAGAAAAAACTGGATGCTGCACGGCGAAGCGGGTTTGTGCGTGTCCGCGCGGATGGAATTCTTTATGACCTTTCGGAAAATATCCCGCTCGAAAAGAATAAAAAGCATACGATTGAAGTTGTAGTAGACCGGCTTGTTATCCACCCGGACATTCGTTCCAGACTGGCTGATTCGATTGAAACAGCCTCTTCGCTTTCCAGCGGACTCATTGTTGTAAATATTGTGGATGGGGAAGACCACCTGTTTTCGCAGAATTATGCCTGCCCGGAGCACGGTATCAGTGTGGAAGAACTGACACCGCGGATGTTTTCATTTAACAGCCCGTTCGGCGCTTGCCCTAAATGTTCAGGCCTCGGCGTATTTATGAAAATTGACCCAAGCCGGATTATCCCGGACAAGTCCCTTTCCATTAACCAGGGAGGGCTGAAAGCCGGTGGATGGGCAATGGAGGGCAATACCATTGCCGCCATGTACATGAATGCCCTTGCAAAGCGCTACCATTTTTCACTTGATACCCCGATTGAAAAACTTTCCCCGGAAATCGTCGATGTTCTTCTTTATGGTACAAAAGGTGAAAAAATAAAGGTCCAGCGGGAGGGCAGCTTCGGCCGAAGCACCTATGAAACCGAGTTTGAGGGCGTTATCAATAACCTGGAACGGCGCTTTCATGAAACGCAGAGCAACTGGATTCGTGATGAAATTCAAAATTATATGAGCGCGATTCCATGTGACGCCTGCCACGGAAAGCGTCTTTCGCCCATAAGCCTTGCTGTTACAGTAGGTGGAATCAACATTGCAGAATTCTGTGATATGTCGGTTTCCGACGCACTTGACTTTGCCAACAATCTCAAATTGACCGAGCGGGAAAACACAATCGCACGGCTTATCCTGAGAGAAATTAAAAGCCGCCTTGGCTTTCTGAAAAATGTCGGCCTCGAGTACCTCACACTTTCCCGTCCGGCTGGAACGCTTTCTGGCGGTGAGAGCCAGCGCATCCGCCTTGCTACACAGATTGGCTCTTCACTGACCGGCGTCCTTTATATTCTTGATGAGCCGAGCATCGGGCTTCATCAGCGCGACAATGCCAAGCTCCTCGCAACGCTGAAGCATCTGCGTGACCTTGGCAATACTGTTATTGTGGTAGAACATGATGAAGAAACCATGTGGGCTTCCGACTATATTGTCGACATCGGCCCGGGCGCCGGGGTCCACGGCGGCAAGGTCGTGTTCAGCGGAAAGGTACAGGATATTGTAAACTGCAAGGAATCTATTACTCTATTACCGGTCAGTACCTGAGCGGACGCAAAAAAGTGGAAGTGCCGGAAAAGCGCCGAAAGGGAAACGGGAAAAAGCTGAAAATCATCGGAGCTTCTCAGAACAATTTAAAAAACATCGATGTTTCAATCCCCCTCGGCACATTTGTCTGTGTCACGGGTGTTTCCGGTTCCGGAAAATCGTCGCTTATTAATGAAATCCTGTACAAATACCTTGCAGCTGAGCTGAATGGGGCGAAATGTCACCCGGGAAATTTTAAAAAGATAACCGGGCTTTCGGCACTTGATAAAGTCATAGCAATCGATCAGTCGCCAATTGGCCGTACGCCGCGCTCCAACCCTGCAACTTACACCGGTGTGTTTAATGATATCCGAACTCTGTATGCTTCCACACAGGAAGCAAAGATGCATGGCTTTACTTCCAGCCGCTTTTCTTTTAATGTAAAGGGCGGCCGCTGCGAAGCCTGCCAGGGGGACGGCATCATAAAGATTGAGATGAACTTTCTGCCGGATGTTTATGTTCCGTGCGAAGTCTGTAAGGGAAAACGCTACAATCGGGAAACTCTGGAAATAAAATATAAGGGCAAAAGCATTTATGATGTGCTTGAGATGACGGTGGAAGAAGGGCTTTCCTTCTTCAGCAGCATTCCAAAGATTGCTCGAAAACTGCAGACGCTGCAGGATGTCGGTTTGGGCTATATTAAAATAGGCCAGCCTGCAACGACTCTTTCCGGCGGTGAAGCACAGCGTGTAAAACTCGCCGCAGAACTTGGAAAACGTGCAACCGGCCGTACCATTTATCTTTTGGATGAACCGACGACAGGCCTGCATATTGCAGACGTTCACAAGTTGATTGACGTTCTTCAAAAACTGGTGGATGCCGGGAATACCGTGCTTGTGATTGAGCATAACCTTGATCTTATCAAAACGGCCGACTATATTATAGACCTTGGCCCGGAAGGCGGAAACGGCGGAGGGCAGATTGTAGCCTGCGGTACGCCGGAGCAGGTGGCAAAGGTTCCGGAATCCTATACTGGCCAATACCTGAAAAAGATGCTGAAATAAAACTTCTGCGGACGCTCTGAAAAGGGTGTCCGTTTTTTTTAACGGCACAGGCGGAATTTTTCTGCCTGTGCTTTTTCTTTGCAAACATGTCCGCTTTTCTTTTGGAAAGGTTCTAACGCAGGAACTTTGTCCATAAGTATGTTGTGTGAAGGGAGAGGACAAGGCAATGAATCAGCAGAAAGAAAAACGCTTTGACTCCGCAGCGGAAGGGGTATGCGAAAGAATCCACCGCTGCCTTGTAGCTTTGCCCGCTGATATAAAAGGGCAAACTCAGGAAATCCGGCTGCGCATCAACCGCCCGGTGACCATAAGCTGCCCCAATGGAATTTATTTTGTAAAAGGAAACGGCGGCATTGGGTGTCTTGCCGGCCGGGACAGCGTAATAGCGGAAAAACCAGATTTGGAAGAGAGTTTCCGTATTCTGTGCGGGAATTCCGTTTACAGCCATGAAACAGAAATTCGGAGCGGATATATCACACTGCGCGGTGGTCATCGTGCCGGTATCAGCGGTACGGCTGTTTTTCAGAATGGAGCTATTTCCGGCATGAAAGATATTTCATCCATTAATATCCGCGTTGCACGTGAAGTGCCTGGCTGTGCCGACAAACTATTGGATTGCCTGAGGGATTCTTTAAGCGGGGGCCTCCTCCTTGCAGGGCCGCCTTCCAGCGGGAAAACGACGCTGCTGCGTGATATTGCACGGCAGCTTTCCAGTGGAACAAGAGGCAATATCCGCAAGGTCGCTGTTGTTGATGAACGCGGTGAAATTGCCGGCACGTTTCATGGTGTACCGCAGAATAATATCGGCCTTTGCTGCGATGTACTGGACGGCTATCCCAAAGCGGAAGGAATCCTCATGGCGGTTCGCTCTCTTTCGCCGCAGTACATTATCTGCGATGAGCTGGGCTCGGAAGAAGAAACTCGTGCGGTAGAGCAAAGCCTGAATGCAGGTGTCAGCATCATTGCCAGCATCCATGCCGGCAGTATGAAAGAACTGTGCCGCCGCAGGCAGGCTGCTGCCCTTCTGCAAACGGGTGCTTTTACCTCTGCTGTGCTTTTGCGGGGCTCCGAGTCGCCGGGAAGCGTCGAAAAAATTTACAGGGCAGGTGATCTACTTGCTGAAGCTGATCGGCGCGCTTCTCCTGATTGCCGCGGGGTCACTCGCGGGCTATATGGAATCGCATAAACTGGAGCTTCGGGTTGAAAAGCTTGAGGCATTTCTTCGTTTCCTTTCGGCGGCATGTGCTGAGATACGGTATTCATCTATGCCGGTCGCGTCCATTTTACAGTCACACAGCGAGGGAATTAGCTTCTTTTCAAAAATAAAAGGAGAGGATGCAAAAAAGGACTGGCTTTCCACGTGGAACGGAGCCGTTTCGGAATATGCGCCAGGCGAAGGCTTTTCGCAGAAAGACGTGGAACTCCTGAAAGGCTTTGGCGCAGGTTTCGGCACAAGCGATACACAGGGTCAACTGGCGCATTTCAGCCTTTACCAAAATCTTGCGTCGGCTGCACTGAAGGGCGCAAGGGAAGACCGCAGCAGGAAATCTAAATTATATCTGATGCTCGGCATTTTCGGGGGCATTTCCGCCGCTATTTTGCTGTGCTGAAATCGGAGGAATTAAAATGAGTGTGGATTTGATTTTCAAAATTGCCGCCATCGGCATTATCGTTGCCGTTTTAAATCAGCTTTTAATCCGTTCCGGTCGGGAAGATCAGGCTATGATGACAACCATTGCAGGGTTGATTGTTGTGCTGATGATGATTATTCAGCAAATCAGCATCCTGTTTAAGTCAATCAAATCCATTTTTGGGCTTTGAACAATGAATGTTATTGGAATTGCCGGGATAGCAATCTGTGCCGCAGTGATAGCAGCCACACTGCGAAGGTATCACCAGGAGTACGCCATTCTGGTCAGCATAGCGGCCGGCATTGTAATTCTGCTGAGCCTTCTTTCCAGCATTTCACCAGCAATTCGGCAGATTAGCACGCTGCTTTCCACCGCTGGGCTGGAACCGGATTATGCCGTTATCTTGTTTAAAACCATCGGCATTTGCTTTTTGGCACAGTTTGCGGCGGATTCCTGCCGAGATGCCGGCGAAAATGCCCTTGCTGCCAAAGTGGAATTGGCAGGGAAACTTGCTATTGTAGTTCTAGCCCTGCCGCTTTTTGAAAAGATTGCGCAGACGGCAACAGGCCTGATACGAGGATGAAAAAGAAAGAGGAAAACGGAAAGATGATGAAAAAAATAATCTGCTTTCTTTTCCTTTTGGCTGCTGCTTTTTCGCTTTGCACGGAAGCACACGCTGAAACAGTTGGTGCTTCGCAGCCGGATTACAGCAGCTGCAACAGCGAGCTCGCTGAGCAGAGCGGAGCAGCAAACCTGCCGGACAAACTGCCAGAGCAAACGAAAAAAATGCTTCAGGGGCTCGGTGTCGATGGTTCCAACTGGTCTTCCGTTACATCCATAACCCCGCAGAATTATTTTCAAAAAATTCTTTCTGTGTTCTCTGGCCAGCTGAAGCATCCGCTTCGGGTATTCGCCTCGGCTGTTTCCATTATCCTTTTGTGTGCTTTGATTAGCGGCATGAAACTTTCATTTGGAGAAAAGCCGCTGGGTGGGGTAGTAGGCACCGTTGGGACGCTGTGTATGTGCGCTGTGATTATACAGCCCATTGTTTCCTGTATTTCAGATGCAGCGGAAGTTTTGAAAGCCTCTTCTGCTTTTTTACTCGCGTGTGTTCCGGTGCTTACGGCGGTTATGGCTGCGGCGGGGCAAGCTGTTACAGCCGGTTCCTACCACGTTTTGATGATTGCGGTGGGGAATGCGGTCTCGCTTTTTGCCTCAACTTTCTTAGTGCCTATGATGAATATATTTCTTGCCCTTTCCGTCGTTTCATCTGTTTCGCCGGGAATCCATCTGAATGGTTTTTGCAGCGTTCTGAACAAAATTGTTAAATGGATTATGGGACTCGGCATGACGCTGTTCACCGGTCTTGTTACCACACACTCCCTTGTCGCCGCTTCTCAGGACAGTACGACAGCCAAAGCCGCTAAATTTGTTGTGGGCAGTTTTGTACCGGTTGTAGGCAGTGCCCTTGGTGAAGCACTGAACACGGTTTCCGGCTGTGTAAAGATGCTGAAGTCCGGCATAGGGGCATTTGGGCTGCTTGCGGGGCTGCTCATTTTTCTTCCGGTCCTTGCGGAATGTATGCTTTGGATTATTACGCTGATGCTATGCTCCGGCATAAGCCAGGTCTTTGAACTGGATGGTATTACAGGCTTACTAAAAGCCGCATCGGATGTTGTTTCCACTATGCTTTCAATTCTGCTCTGCTGTATGACCGTTCTGATTATTTCTACGGTCATCATGCTTTTAATAGGAGGGGCAACATGAAAGAGATTCAGCAGTGGACAGCGGTTATTTGCTTGGCGGCGCTTACCGCAACGCTGGCACAGTGGCTTCTGCCGCCCGGTTCCATGGAACGCATGGGAAAATTTATTGTTGGCGCTTTCATTGTCTGCGTTATGATTTCACCAATCTCAAAATTTGTGCCGCAGGCGAATCTGGCTCTTTCAGAATCAACTGGTCCCGAAAAGCAGCAAAGCGAGCAGATTGAAAACACAGTTGAAAGCCAGGTCGAGGAAGAATCCAGAAAGAGTATTACAGGCCTTGTAACGGCTGAACTAAGCCGTATCGGCATGAAATGCAAAAATGTTCAGGTCACCATGGATAGAAACAAAGATGGCCGCATATCAATTACTAAAGTGATTGTCTGCCTGAACAGTAAAAATGCAGCTGATGCACAGACGGCAAAAGAATATCTTGAAAAAGAGCTTCAGCTAAAGACGGAGGTCGTTTTAAATGGCGGCTGAAAAAGACAAGACGGAAGGAAAAACAAAGGCGCTGTTTCAAAGGCTCGCAGAAAATAATACCTGCCGAAGAATCATTGTGTGGGCCGGTATTCTGGGTATTGCACTCATCCTGATTTCCGGAAATTTGAAAAGCTACAGCACGCCGGTATCAGCGGGTACAGCATCGTCCTCTTCGTCGGTGCATCCAGTTCTTTCGGCAGAAGCCTACGAACAGCAGATGGCAAAACAGCTTTCTGACATCGTTTCACAGATTGACGGAGTTGGCCGTGCACAGGTTATGGTAACTTTGGAGCAGACTTCACAAAATGTTTACGCTACACAGGAAAAAACAAGTGACCAGCAGACAAGTGAAAATGCGGAAAGCGGAAGCGGAAAGCAAGAAACTAACAACAGCGACGAAAAGAACTATTTAATCGTAAAAGATGAAAACGGCACAGAGCGTACGGTTCCGGTAACAGAAATCCAGCCGTTGGTAAAAGGCGTTGTTGTTGTCTGCGACGGCGGAGGCGACCCGAAAGTGCAGCAAAGCATCACTGATGCTGTTACAACAGCTTTGCATATCTCATCCACACGGGTATGCGTTATAAAGGCAAAATAATATTAAGGTCAGGGGGAATCAAGTTATGACAATGGGCAAACGGCAGTTGGTGCTTGCTGCTTTGGTTGTTGCACTCGGGGCAGCTGTATACCTTAACTGCGTATTTTCCGGCAACGGTGCACAGAAGCTTCCAGCTACACAGGCCGTTGCATCCGGTACGGATCGGCAGTTTGGGCAAACACTGCTGGTCAATGCAAGTGCTGCTTCGGCAAGCAAAAAGGCCATTTCCACGCCTGGTAAAACAACTGCTGCCAAAACCGCAGTTTCCGGCACAGACGACTATTTCAGCCAGGCAAGACTTTCTCGGCAGAAGGCTCAGGATACTGCAAAAGAAGACATTACGAAACTTCTGGAAGACACCAAGGCAAACACTGCTGTGAAAAAAGATGCCGTGACAAAAGCTGCCGTGATTACACAGAATCTTCTGCGTGAAGCAGATATTGAAACACTTGTAAAAGCAAAAGGGTATCAGGACTGCATTGCAACATTGAATAATGACCAGTGCAATGTTATTGTAAAGACAAAAACGCCAAAGCAGAGTGACGCCATTGTAATACAGGATATTGTAGCAGGGCAGACTGGCCTTTCTTTCGACAAAATAAAAATTATTGAGCGTACGTAGTTGAGTTTACGGGGAAATGTGGTATAATAACCCCGTGGAAGCTTGAAAATTTGCAGCGGATTTTTTACAGTCCTCCACATTCGTGGAGGATTTTTTTTATCCGAAAACCGGAGGATTTTATGAATCGTAGAAAATTGCGTGAGCAGGCGTTTGTGTTGATTTTCGAAAGAAGTTTCAGCCATGAAACAACCCGCTCTATTATAGACACAGCAGAGATGTCAGAAGAAGTTCATATTGGAGAATTTGCTGAAAAAACTGCGTGCGGCGTTGAGGAACATGAAGTGGAAATAGATGCCGTAATTCAAAAGTATATCCGCGGGTGGACGTTCAGCCGCCTTTCAAAAGTTTCCCTTGCGCTTTTGAGGCTTGCGCTGTATGAGATGAAGTTTGAGCCGGATATGCCCATAAGCGTTTCCATTAACGAAGCTGTAAGCCTTGCAAAAAAATATGGCGGTGAGGAAGATGCGCCGTTTATAAACGGTGTTCTTGGCTCTGCCGCAAAAGAGATTGGTGAAAAAAATGCCTGATGTTTTGGGCATTGACACAAGCAACTACACAACGTCGGCGGCGCTGTACTGCGGAGGAGAAATATGCCAGAGTAAGCGGCTTTTGCCTGTAAAGCAGGGTGAAATGGGGCTGCGCCAGAGCGATGCAGTTTTTCATCATGTGCAGCAGCTCCCCGAAGTGATGAAAGCCCTTCCGTTTGGCAAGGCAAAAATAACGGCAGTCGGTGTTTCCAATCGTCCCAGAAGTATGAAAGGTTCTTATATGCCATGCTTTCTTGCCGGTGTTTCTGCCGCGTCTGCTGTTTCCCTTACACTTGGTGTTCCTCTTTACACGTTTTCACACCAGCAGGGGCATATTGCGGCTGCTTTGTATTCAGCAGGGCAGATGAAGTTGCTTCGCCAGCGGTTCCTTGCTTTTCATGTTTCGGGAGGAACTACGGAAGCTGTACTCTGTGAACCGGACAGCGCTGAAATTTTTACGACAAAAATTGTTGCCGGTTCGCTTGACCTGAAGGCCGGTCAGGCAGTAGACCGCGTTGGCGTTATGCTTGGCCTGCATTTTCCGGCAGGCCAGGAACTTGAAAAACTTGCATTGGGTTCGCAGAAACAGTTTCACATTCATCCCAGCATGAAAGGATGCGACTGTTCTCTTTCCGGTATCCAGAATCAGTGCCTTGCAAGGATGCAGAAAGGCGAGCCGAAGGAAGAGATTGCGGCGTTCTGCCTGCAGTCTATTTTGGCTGCTCTTGACGGAATGGCGGCCGCCCTGCTGAAGCAATATGGAAATTTGCCGCTGCTGTTTGCAGGCGGCGTTATGAGCAACTCGATTATCCGGGAAGCACTTACGAAAAAGTACGGCGCGTTTTTTGCTGAGCCTGCATTTTCCGCTGACAATGCTGCCGGAATTGCCGTGCTTACTGCTTTAAGGGAGGAAATGTGCTGTGACTCTGGAACCAGTTGTATTAACGGTAACGCAGCTGAACACATACCTGAAAGCCCAGTTCGAGGGTGACGAGAATCTTTCACAGATTTTTATTACGGGCGAAATTTCAAATTTTACTGACCATTACCGCTCCGGTCATCTTTATTTTACGTTAAAGGACGAGCGGTGCTCCGTGCGGGCCGTTATGTTCGCGAGAAATGCATCCCGGCTGCGCTTTCAGCCGGAAGATGGTATGAAAATAATTGCGCGGGGCAGGGTAAGTATCTATGAAGTTACCGGCCAGTACCAGCTTTATGTGGAAGACCTTCAGCCGGATGGACTTGGCGCGCTGAACCTTGCTTTTGAGCAGCTGAAGGAGAAGCTGGAAAAAGAAGGGCTGTTTGCTGCGGAACGTAAAAAGCCGCTTCCAAAAATCCCTCAAAAAATCGGCGTGATTACTTCGCCGACCGGTGCGGCAGTTCATGATATTTTAACCATACTGGAACGCCGCTGGCCAATGGCACAGGTGGTTTTTTGCCCTGTTCAGGTGCAGGGGGATGCCGCCGCTCCACAGATTGTAAAAGCGCTGTGCCTGATGAATCAAAAGCAATGCGCGGATGTTATTATTGTCGGCCGAGGCGGCGGCTCGCTGGAAGATTTGTGGGCATTCAATGAAGAATGCGTAGCGCGGGCTGTTTTGGAGTCTTCGATTCCGGTCATTTCCGCCGTCGGCCACGAAACAGATTTTACAATCTGCGATTTTGCCGCGGATCTGCGTGCGCCGACTCCATCCGCCGCAGCGGAACTCGCTGTTCCAGATCAAACGGAAATGCTGGCACAAATCTCTGCACAGAAAATGCGCCTCCAAAATGCTGCTGAAAGAAAGCTGCAGCAGGCAAAAGAAGAATTTCTTCCCCTTGCCGAAAGCAGCGTAATGAAAAACCCGCTGGAATTCATCGAGATGCGCCGCGAAAAGATTGACCGTTTAGCCATATCTGCGCAGGAATCGACTCTTGCAGCCGTGCACTGCAGCAAAGAAGAACTCGCTGCCTTAAGCGGAAAACTGAATGCCCTAAGTCCACTGGCAGTCCTTTCACGCGGCTATGCGGCTGTATTCCGGGAAACCGGAGCATCCGTTTTGTCTTCCGCAGATGCTGAAAAAGATGACAGGGTGGAGGTCCGCTTTTCCGACGGTTCTCTGCTCTGCACGGTAAACGACAGGAAAGCAGGGTACCGAAAATGAATAAGAAAATGACGTTTGAAGCTGCTTCAGACCGGCTCAGTGAAATTGTTGAGCAGCTGGAAAGCGGAGAGAAACCGCTCGATGAATCTTTAAAGCTTTTTGAAGAAGGTTCGGCTCTTGTTTCTTTCTGCTATGAGAAACTTTCGTCAGCTGAGCAGAAAATAAAGACTCTTACAGAGCAGGAGGAAACATCAAATGGGAAAGATTGAACGCAGCAGCTACATTTCTGCGGTGGAAGACGCTTTGGAGCGTTATGTGCCGGAAGTTTCTCTTCTGCAGGCGGATTTGTTCCAAGCCATGCGCTATAGCCTTCTTGCAGGCGGCAAACGGATACGCCCAGCACTCGTACTGGAATTCTGTGGCCTGTGCGGAGGTGACCAGGAAGCTGCTCTTCCTTTTGCCTGTGCGATTGAAATGATACACACATATTCATTGATTCACGATGATCTTCCCTGTATGGATAATGATGGGATGCGGCGCGGCAAGCCTTCTAACCACGTTATTTTTGGCGAAGCCCAAGCGCTGCTTGCCGGTGATTCGCTTCTTACAATGGCATTTGAGGCCATGCTCTCTCCGGAAAGTATAAAGGCAGCCGGTGCGGAACGAGCATCTGCGGCAGCCGGGGTGTTGGCTCGCGCGGCAGGCGCCTACGGTATGGCAGGCGGGCAGGCAATCGACCTGATGAGCGAAAGCAAACGGATTCCAATGGAAACGCTGCAGAAGATGGATGAATGCAAAACAGGGGCACTGATTCGTGCGGCGGCAAAAATGGGTTGCATTCTTGCAGGTGCAAAAGAACAGTATCTTCACGCTGCGGACGAATATGCGGCGGCTGTTGGCTTTGCATTTCAGATTGTAGATGACATCCTGGATGTAGAGGGAAGTGCTGAAGCGCTGGGGAAGCCGACTGGCAGTGATACGGAAAATGGAAAGAGCACATACGTTTCTCTTCTCGGCCTTGAAAATGCAAAGCGCGCCGTCGAAAGCCTCACAAAAACGGCGGAAGACGCGTTAAGTACATTTGACGGCGACACTTCCTACCTGAAAAACCTTGCCCGGAAACTGGCGGAAAGAAATCATTGATTTGCCCAAATTTTTCGGTTGACAAGTTTTACAAAATATGATATGCTATTTAAGCCGCTTATTGCGGGCTTAAGAGGCATATTTATGCTCGCCCGGCAATAGCGAGATTAAGAAAAGGCAGGGCCTTTATTCATGTTTGCAGTAATTGAAACAGGCGGCAAGCAGTACAAAGTGCAGAAGGATGACGTTATCTTTGTTGAAAAGCTTGCAGCAGAAAAAGACTCCACAGTTGAGTTCAAAGTTCTTGCTCTGAACAGCGACGATGGAATGAAACTTGGTACCCCATATGTTGAGGGCGCTAAGGTAACAGGCAAAGTCCTTAAGAATGGTAAATCCCCGAAGATTACTATTTTTACCTACAAATCCAAGAAGAATGAAAAACGTAAAATGGGTCACAGGCAGCCTTATACGCAGGTTCAGATTGAAGCGATTGACGCCTGACAACATACCATGATACAAACGGATTTTTTTCTGAAACATGGAAGTTTGCTCGGCTTTCAGGTAAGCGGGCATTCTGATTTGGCGGAAGCAGGGACAGATATCTTTTGTGCGGCGGTTTCTTCGGCAGCTTATATGGCCGCGAATACCGTTACGGAAGTTCTCCATGTAAAGGCTGAAGTTCATGCGGAAGACGGATTCATGTTTTTGAAAATTCCAGAGTCCAGCGTTGCTTCCTGTGCAGCAATACTGAAAGGTTTTCGCCTGCATATGGCAGCATTGCAGGAACAGTACCCGAAAAACATTCATTTAATTGACACGGAGGTGTAAATTATGCTGAAAATTAATATTCAGCTTTTCGCTCATAAAAAAGGAATGGGTTCTACCAAGAACGGCCGTGATTCCGAATCCAAGCGCCTTGGCGTAAAGCGCTCGGATGGTCAGTTCGTTTTGGCTGGAAATATTCTGGTCAAACAGCGTGGCACTCATTTTCACCCAGGTGAAGGTGTAGGAAGAGGCTCCGACGATTCTCTGTTTGCTTTAATCGACGGTAAAGTGAAGTTTGAGCATCTTGGAAAAGACCGTAAAAAGGTCAGCGTTTACGCCGAGCAAAAATAAGCGGCGAAAAACAATTTGAGAATCCCGGGTGTTTTCGCCCGGGATTTTTTTCATGTTTTGGCACAAAATAAATTTATAAAAAACTGCGGTAAGAAGGGTTAGCGTGTTTATTGACAGTGCAAAAATAAAGGTCTGTGCAGGAAACGGCGGCGATGGAGCCGTCGCGTTTCACCGCGAAAAATATATTGCATCCGGAGGGCCGGATGGCGGCGACGGCGGCCGCGGTGGAAACGTTGTTTTTCAGGTGGATGCAAACCTTTCCACCCTTTCTGATTTCCGCTATCGGCGTAAGTTTGCGGCGCAGTCGGGCGAAAATGGGCGGGGCAAGCGGTGCAGTGGAAAAGGCGGCGCCGACCTCATTATCCGGGTGCCGCGTGGTACTTTGCTGAAAGATGCTGAAACCGGGCGTCTGATTGCTGACCTTTCTGCAGATGAGCCTCAGATTGTTGCCAAGGGCGGCCGCGGCGGATGGGGCAATGCACATTTCGCAACTGCTACCCGGCAGGCACCCCGCTTTGCAAAGGCAGGCGCTCCGGGTGAGCAACTGGATCTGCAGATGGAATTGAAACTGCTGGCAGATGTTGGCCTTGTCGGGTACCCAAATGTAGGAAAATCGACTTTAGTTTCCGTTGTAAGTGAGGCCAAACCGGAAATTGCCGACTATCATTTTACAACGGTTACTCCGGTTCTTGGTGTTGTGCGCCTTGCACCGAACCGCTCGTTTGTAATAGCGGATATTCCGGGGCTGATTGAAGGTGCCAATGAAGGAGCAGGCCTTGGCCATCAGTTTTTGCGCCATGTAGAGCGGTGCAGGCTGCTTGTCCACATCGTTGATGTTTCCGGAAGTGAAGGGCGTGACCCGAAAGAAGATTTTAAGGTTATTAATTCGGAGCTGAAAAAGTTCAATCCCGAACTTGCTGCGCGCCCTATGCTGGTAGCCGGCAACAAGTGTGACTTGGCTTCGGAAGAACAGATTGCAGATTTCAAAAAATTTGTAGAAGATCAAGGCTATGAATTCTTTCCGATTATGGCGGCAATCCGCTATCAGGTGGATCCGCTGATGAATCGAGTCAGTGAACTGCTGAGCAAGCTCCCGCCGGTAAAAGTATATACACCGGAACCTGCTATCGCACAGCCAGCAGAGCCAGCTGAAGGCAACGAGGTAACCATCCAAAAAGAAAACGGTGTTTATACGGTAGAGGGCCAATGGCTTTACCAGACGATGCGCTCCATAAATTTCAGCGATGAAGATTCTTTGCGCTATTTTGAAAATGTGCTTGAAAAAACAGGCGTTATTAAAAAACTGCGCCAGGCGGGAATTTCGGAGGGCAATACCGTAAGCATTTATGGGCTTGAATTTAATTATATGGAATAGGGGGCGGGACCATGGAACGATTTTTACCGGATGACTGTGATCCACGCCAACTCAGTCCTCTGACTTTGGCATTTATCGGAGATGCCGTTTATGAAATATTTGCCCGGGAACGTCTTGTCTGCAAAGGCAGCCGCCCGGTTTCGGAACTTCACCGGCTTTCCGTTCAGGATGTCTGCTGTAAAGCTCAGTCGGCTGCTGCAAAAAAAATAGAATCGCTTCTTTCAGAAGAGGAGGAGGCTATTTTCCGACGAGGCAAAAACGCCCATCCTGGGCATGTACCGAAAAATGCAGAACAATCGGACTACCATGCTGCCACAGGGATAGAAGCACTTTTTGGGTATCTGTACCTGTGCGGCCATATGGAAAGAATGCGTGAGCTGTTTGAGATTATAAAAGGATGATGCTGCCATGCCGCTGATTCATACTGTAAAAAGTAAAGCAATGGAAATTGCAAAAGATTTTGCTGCCTATATTGTAGGGAGCACCCTTCTCGCAATCTCGATTGATATGTTTACAGCGCCAAATCATATCGCTCCGGGAGGGCTTTCGGGCATCTGCACCATGATAAATTACCTGACGAAGCTTCCGATTGGTGTTATGACCCTCTTGTTAAACATACCTGTTTTTATTTGGGCTTTTGTAGAAATTGATTTTTCAAGTGTTGTGAAAAGTTTTGTTGCAATGATTATTTCATCAGTTGCGATTGATGTATTTTCATGGTTTGTGGTGCCATACAATGGAAGCGTTATGCTGGCCTGCATTTTTGGGGGTGTCCTGCAGGGCATAGCGTTAGCACTCATTTTTATGCGAAGCGCAACAACGGGTGGGACTGACCTTATTGCTCAGCTGCTCGGCCGCCATGTTCGGTTCCTTCCAATCGGGAAACTAATGCTTTGTGTAGACGGCCTTGTGGTAATTGCTTCTGCTGTCGTTTACCATAGCATAGAAAATGCAATGTATGCAATTATTGCTATTTTTGTATGTTCCAAGCTGATTGATGTTATCCTGTACGGCACAGACATCGGAACCGGCAAAGTGCTGTTTATTATTTCTTCCAAGAGCCATGAAATTGCAGATGAGATTCTAAGTGATGTTGACCGTGGAGTTACAATTCTGGAATCCCGCGGCGCTTATTCTGGCAAAGAGGGCGAGGTGCTTCTCTGTGCAGTCCGTCGCTTTGAGGTGGCTCAGGTAAAGGATATTGTCCATACAATCGACCATAACGCATTTCTGATTGTGGGGGAAGCCGGTGAAATCACTGGGGAAGGTTTTCGCCCGGCAAAAGTCGATCCTCGCCGCGCAAAACGTTTGCAGGCTAAACTGAAGCGGCGGAGAGAACAAGAAAAAGAGAAATAAAAATGCGGCTCTATGCAAAAAAGGCACAGAGCCGCTTGCTGTAAAAGGGATTAGTCTTTGCAGTCTTTGCAGTCGCTGTAATCGTTAGACTCTTTGTTGCTGTCTTTGCAATTCTTTGCTGAATTTCCCTGTTCTTTTTTTGCTTGGCTTGACTGACTTGAAGAACTGCCTTTCCTGTTTTTCTGAGATTTATTTTCCAAGGTGTTCACCCCCTTTGTGAAATATTCTTTGTTGTGAAAGTAAAGATTATACAATTAATTTGGAGTTGATGATGTTGGTTAATCTTCCTTCTGAATTTTTGCGGAGGATGAAAGAAATGCTGGGCAGCGAATTCTCCGATTATGAAAACTCTTTGCAGGATTCTCCGTTTCGCGGGATTCGCCTGAATCCACTCAAATGCAAAATTGACATACTGAAAGAGGGGCTTCCTTTTTCGCTGAGGCCCGCTCCGTTTTCACCGCTTGAATATTACATCCCGGATGATGTAGAAAAGCTTGGCTATCATCCGCTGCATCACGCTGGCGCATTCTATGTTCAAGAGCCTTCCGCTTCTTCTGCTGTAACGGTGCTTGACCCGAAGCCTGGAGAAAAAATTCTCGATTTATGCGCGGCCCCCGGCGGCAAGTCTACGCAGATTGCATCGCTGCTTGCCGGAGAGGGAATCCTGTGGTCAAATGAGATTGTTCGTAGCCGCGCCAGCATCCTATCCTCCAATCTTGAGCGCCTTGGGGTTCGGAATGCAGTCGTGTCTTCCTGCCATCCGGAAACACTTTGCCATGCCCTGGAAGGGTATTTTGACCGCGTGCTGGTTGATGCACCCTGCTCAGGGGAAGGCATGTTCCGCAGAAGCGAAGAAGCGGTGCAGGACTGGAGTCCAGAGCATGTAAAGGCATGCGCGGAACGGCAGTCTGCCATTCTGGAAAGTGCATCGGCTTCCTTGCGGGAGGGCGGTATATTGGTTTACTCAACGTGCACATTTTCGAAAGAAGAAGACGAAGGTGTTGTATCGGATTTTCTGAAACGTCACAAGGACTTTCAGTTGGAAGACTGTGGTAATTCCTTTGGCCGCCCTGCGTTTCTCCCAAAAGCACGGCGTATTTTTCCAATGGATGGCGGGGAAGGACATTTTGTTGCCAAACTGCGCAAATACTCTTCAGTGCAGTGCAGCATCAACCAAGCAGCGAATACAGCGAATGCGGAAACTGAACAAGTGCAAACTTTACTGAAAAGCATCTTTAAATCGCAGCCATCCGGGATGATACGGAAGAACCGCGTCGGCTTTTACCTTGTACCCGAAGGTTTCCCGGAAATTTGCGGGCTGAATGTCCTAAGCGCGGGAGTATTGGCTGCAGAGGCACGTAAAGGCAGAATGGAGCCGGCTCATGCTATTTTTCAAGCAGCTCGTGCGGAAGATTTGAAAAATGTAATTTGCTTTGAACATGGTTCACCTGAAATACGGAGATTTCTGCATGGGGAAGAGCTGCAGGCGCCTGCGGAAATAAAAGGATGGTGCGGTGTCGCGGTCGACGGCATTATGACCGGGTTTGGAAAATGCTCCGATGGAAGGATAAAAAATCACTATCCTAGAGGGCTGCGAACCCTTTAGCACTATAAAAGTTTAGCGGATTAAATAATTTACCTTGAAATAACAGAAAAAGGATGCTATAACTATAAGAAATCGCTTTTGCGTGATTTTTGAAATTTTGAAAGAAGGCATTCAATATGCAGAAAATCCGCTATGAATTGACGAAAACACCAAAGAAAAAACCGGCGCCGGGTGATCCGCTGCCGTTTGGTACCATTTTTACAGACCATATGTTTGTAATGGATTACACAAAAGGCCAGGGCTGGCATGATCCGCGTATTGTACCTTATGCACCGCTGCAGCTCGATCCGGCTTCGATTGTCCTTCATTATGCACAGGAGTCTTTTGAGGGCATGAAGGCATACCGCACTCCCGATGGCTCGATTCAGCTTTTCCGCCCAGAAAAAAATGCGGCTCGTTTTAAGACGACTCATGAGCGTATTTGTATGCCGATTATTCCGGAAGAAGATTTTGTGGAAGCCATTAAGGCGCTTGTTAAAACAGAAAAAGACTGGGTCCCGTCCAAAGATGGCCAGTCGCTCTATATTCGTCCGTTCTGCATTGCAACGGAACCCCATCTTGGTGTAAAGCCTTCCGATACTTACCAGTTTATTATTATCTGCTGCCCGGTCGCTGCGTACTATCCAACAGGGCTGAACCCCGTAAAGATTTACGTTGAGGACAAATATGTTCGTGCAACTCCGGGCGGCACAGGATATATCAAATGCGGCGGCAACTACGCAGCATCCCTTATTTCTCAGGAAACAGCAGAGTCACTCGGCTACAGCCAGACACTTTGGCTGGACGGTGTAGAACGGAAATACGTTGAAGAGGTTGGTTCGATGAACTGCTTCTTTAAGATTGACGGAACAATCTATACTGCGCCAACAGTCGGAACGGTTTTGCCTGGCATTACGCGTATGTCCTGCATTGAACTGCTGAAAAAATGGGGCTACACGGTTTCAGAAAAACGTCTTCCGATTGTAGACGTCATGAAAGCTTCAAAAGATGGCAAGCTGGAAGAAGTTTTTGGCACTGGTACAGCTGCTGTCATTTCCCCGGTCGGCGAACTTCGCTATGAAGGTGAAGTTGCCCATATCAATGGCGGTAAGACCGGCGAAGTTACGCAGAAGCTTTATGATGCACTTACAGGCATTCAGTGGGGCCGTATTCCGGATACCATGGGCTGGACTACAAAAGTTTGCTGAGTTTGTCTTATTTCAAAATGCCACTCTGCACTGCGGGGTGGCATTTTTTGTGGAGCAGTTTATGCGAAAAATCGTTTTTTCGGTTTCTAAGGAATACGAGGGCATTCTCCTGCGGGGGTATTTAAGAAATGTAGTTTGTCTTTCTGCACGTCAAACGGCCAAACTGAAGCGTATCCCGGGTGGCATCACCAGAAATGGCAAGCCAATTACGGCTCCGGAGCGCCTTCATGCCGGTGATACTGTGTGCGTTGTTTTTCCTGATGATAAAAAACTTCCCACGCCGGTAAAACTGCCAGTTCCCGTCGTTTATGAAGATGAAGATGTTCTGGTTGCAGAAAAGCCTCCCGCTATGCCCATGTATCCATGTCCGGGGCATGCCCGCGACAGCCTTTCTAATGCGGTTGCCTACTTGCAAAGTTACTCTGGCTGTTTTTATTCCTACCGCCCGGTTTACAGAATTGACAAAGACACGAGCGGGCTTGTATTGATAGCTAAAAATCCGTTTGCGGCTTCCCGCCTGGCCGGAAAAATCCAGAAAACATACCTTGCTGTTTGTGAGGGAAAGCTTACAGGCAGTGGAACCATATGTAGACCAATCGGGCTGAAACCGGGCCACAGCATCCAAAGGGCTGTGCGGTGGGATGATGGTGAAAAGGCTGTCACTCAGTGGCGTTCTGTCAGAAGCAGCAAAGAACTTAGCCTCATCGCGGTTCACCTTAAAACAGGACGTACACATCAAATACGGGTTCATTTTTCTTCTTTTGGGTTTCCGCTGGCGGGGGATGATATGTATGGCGGAAGTCTGGAGCAAATCAGCCGTCAGGCGCTGCACTGTGCAGAAATCCGCTTTCACCATCCAGTAACAGGGAAAAGGATGCGTTTTCGCTCATTTCTGCCCGAAGATATGGCTTGCTTAGTCAAAAGCACTACAAATGCTTATGCATAAGTATTCATAATTTTCTATTAATATACTTGTATCCTGCATAAATATGCGCTATAATAAGCTTACCTTATTCAGTAAACAGTATATCGGAAGGAAGAGAATATTATGAAAAAGCTAAAAACCATACTTGCGGCAATTCTTGCTGTAGCTGTTGTTATCCCTTTTGCGGCATGTTCCAGTGCATCAAACAGCAATACCATTACCATGTCCACCAACGCAGAATTCGAACCGTTTGAGTACAAAGATCAGAACTCTATTGTTGGCATAGACGCAGATATTGCAAATAAGATTGCTGCCAAACTCAATAAGAAGCTGAAAATTAACGATGTTGACTTTGATTCATTAATTACGGAGCTGAACAGTGGCAAATGCGATTTTGTTGCGGCCGGCATGACCGTTACAGATGACAGGAAAAAGAATGCTGATTTTTCAGACCCATATTTCGACGCTACACAGTCTATTATTGTTTTGAAGGACAGCAAAATAAAATCGCGTACAGATTTGAACGGTAAAAAGGTCGGCGTGCAGTTAGGCACTACAGGCGACACCTTCTGCACAAATCAGGATGGTAAGAGTGACATTAAGGTTGCTCATGTTGAACGTTTCAACAAAGGTGCGGATGCTATCTCTGATTTGATGAATGGCAAAATTGATGCAGTTGTTATCGATGACTTTCCAGCTCAAAAATTTGTTTCCAAGAATTCGGGAAAACTTGTAAAACTGCAGGAAGCTCTTACTGTTGAGCATTATGCTATTGCCGTTAAAAAAGGCAACAAGGAATTGCTGAATACAATCAACGATGTTCTGAAAGAAATGAAGTCCAGCGGCGAACTTACAAAAACCATTAACAAATATAAGTCTGCTTTGGAAGACAAATAAGAAAGCCCATGCCGGAAGTAACGCTTTCGGGCCATCAACGGGAGGATCAGTATGAATGAAGTTTTAACGCAGTTGCCCTTATCTTTCTTTTCAGATTTGGGTGACAATTTCTGCCAGTCTTTTGTAGACAAAGACCGGTATTTGTATCTGTTAAGCGGTTTGGGCGCTACATTACTGATTACGGTATTTGCTGTTATCATCGGCGTAATATTAGGCACACTCGTTTCCCTCGTAAAGGTGGCACATAATGAAAACCTTAAGCGTTTCCGTATCCTGAATGGAATTTGTTCCATTTACCTTACCGTAATCCGTGGTACACCGGTCGTAGTTCAGTTAATGATTATGTACTATGTCATCCTAAGCTCAACTTCTGTAGATAAAATTGTTGCGGCAATTTTCGCTTTTGGCATCAATTCTGGTGCCTATGTTGCCGAAGTGATCCGGAGCGGCATTATGTCAGTTGACCATGGGCAGATGGAAGCAGGGCGTTCCCTCGGTTTAAGCCAGCGCACAACCATGGTAAAAATCATATTTCCTCAGGCACTGAAAAATGTTCTTCCGGCCATTGGAAATGAGTTTATTGCCTTAATTAAGGAAACATCCGTGGCAGGCTATATTGGCATTCAGGATCTTACAAAAGGCGGCGACATTATCCGCAGCCAGACTTACCAGCCATTTATGCCGCTTCTTGCTACCGCGGGCGTCTACCTGATTATGGTGATTGGGCTTACCGCATTGCTTACTAAGTTTGAAAGGAGGCTGCGCAGAAGTGATTACCGTTAAGAATCTGCATAAAAGTTTCCATACTTTGAATGGAGACGTTGAAGTCCTAAAGGGAATCAATGAAGAAATTCAGCAGGGAGAAAAAGTCGTAATTGTCGGGCCATCCGGTTCCGGAAAAAGTACTTTTCTGCGTTGCCTAAATCTTCTTGAGCAGCCTACGGAAGGCGAAATCTGGTTTAAAGACAAACAGATCAATGTGCCTGGCTGCAATGTTGATTTGCTCCGCAGAAAAATTGGCATGGTGTTTCAGCATTTTAACCTATTTCCTCATCTTACAGTTTTGCAAAATATTACACTGGCACCTGTCAGCCTGAAGCTGAAAACACAACAGCAGGCGGAAGAAAATGCTTTGGTGCTGCTGAAACGCGTTGGCCTGGCTCAAAAAGCGGATTCTTACCCAGGTCAGCTTTCTGGCGGGCAGAAACAGCGTATTGCCATTGTACGCGCTATGGCAATGGAACCTGATGTGATGCTTTTTGACGAACCTACCAGCGCCCTTGACCCGGAAATGGTCGGTGAAGTGCTTTCGGTTATGAAAGAGTTGGCCGAGGAAGGCATGACGATGGTAGTTGTTACCCACGAAATGGCCTTTGCCCGTGAAGTAGCGACGCGTGTCCTTTTTATGGATGACGGCATGATACAGGAAAGCGCACCGCCTAAGGAATTCTTTGACCATCCCAAAAGTCCAAGACTGCAGGATTTCCTTTCGAAGATACTTTAACTGAGAAGAGAATTGTGATAAAATTAGGGATACAGTAAAAGCTGTATCCCTAATTTTTATATTGGAGAGTTCTGAATGCCTGCGCTGATTTCAAATTATTTGTTAGCCGAGCGCGTTCTTGCTGGATACCGGCTGAATGAAAAAGAAAAAGTGGACGAAGATGCTTTCCTTTGGGGAGCGCAAGGGTACGGTTTCCTTTTCAGCAAACCCTTAAAACAATGCCATGAAGAAAGCATCCGCGCATTTGAAAGAATGCGGAATTACAAAGGACATCCAGAGCAGGTATTGAATACGATTCGTCAAGAGATTCTTTTGGGCCTTGACGAGGTTCTCTCCAGTTCCTACTATCGCGGATTTGTATGCAACTGTATTTTTACGCGGGAAGTTTCACCTTTTTTTAACGCCCGATTACAAGCCTTGCAGGTGATAAATCCAAAGATCCCGGAAGATTCCCTGAAGGATGAACTGTCAGCTTCTCTTGATACCATCCTTCTTCGGTATGAGCATGCGGAACTTCCAACAGAGTTCGATTTAAAAAAAGCATTTCCCGCTTCACAGAATGTCCTTGAGAGCATTGCGGAAATTTACTGCGGTGTCTTGAAAAAGCTCTGTGGCATTTCTGTTGTAAAAGGAGATGTTTTGCAGGCTGAAAAAGCATATCGCTCCGAAGCAGGTCGCTTAAACGACCGAACAGGCCTGAAGAAACTTTTCTGCAGAAAATATGAAAAACATCATCCACAGTCACACCGTTCCTGCAGTTTTCGCGGTATGATGGAAGACGGCGGGTTCGATTACGCAAACATACTTTCTTCACCATGGAGCTGGCCTCCAGAACAGAAAGAAAAGAGCACGGCGGGCTTTTTCGATTTATTTGAAGAAGCGGCCGACGAAGCCCTTCATGCTCAGCTGAAGGTTGATACAGAAAAGCTGATTAACAATTAGTAAGGAGAGAGCAAACATGAAACGCATCGCAAGTTTTTGCGTAGACCATACTAAGCTGGTTCCCGGCATCTATGTTTCAAGAATTGACGGGGACATTATTACTTATGACATTCGTCTGGTAAAGCCCAATACACCGCCGTATCTTGACGGTAAAGTGCTGCATACCATTGAACATCTTTTTGCAACCTTTGCTCGAAATTCTGCATATGCAGACCGAGTTATATATTTTGGCCCGATGGGCTGCCGCACTGGTTTCTACTTTCTTTTGAGGGACGTTGTAAAGGCAGAAGCTGTTCAACTGATTATTGACATCTTCCGCAAAATTGCAGTTTATGAAGGCGAAATTCCGGGCGCTGCTGAAGCGGAATGCGGAAACTACAGGGAACATGATCTTCCCGGCGCAAGGCAGCAGGCAAAAGCATTTTTGCCTGTTATTGAAAATTGGGATGAAAACAAGCTGAACTATCCAATGTAAAAAATTAGTATTCGTCAAAAACAGGCCTTTCAGGGTTGCAAAAGTGCCTTATTTGTTATATGATAAGGTTACAGATTTGTAACAATCGTGAAAGGATTTGTTTTTATGCACTTCTCTCATTTGTGCAAAGAATCCAAGAAGCGGCACGATGCAGCAAGCATGAAAAATACGCTGAACTGCACCTGCCGTTTTTTATATATCGTTGGAATTCAGAGTGTTCGAATTTTGAAACGAGCCAAGCGAAAAGCTGGCACATACCTTCGGCCTTTAGGCTATTTTTTCCGCCATATCTACTCTATATCACTTGGCAGGCGGATTCAGCATTTACAGAGGAACTGGGCAGTTTTTCAGTGCTGTTTTAATAATATGGCACACCAAATGAAAGAAGCAAAGGAGAGCGGTGTCTGCTCTATATTGGGGGTATTATTCCATTCGTTCCATTTGGATGCACCTGTTCATAAAAGAATTGTCAGAACTGTCATAAATATTGCTGTACCAGCCGTAAGTGTTTTGACTTTGATTTTAACGGTCCAGTATTGGAGTAGAATGAGCTTTAGCCTTGTTTTTTCCAACCACGGAAAGCAGCTGGCTGCAATCCAGGACGAAAAGGTCTACGCACAGGCAACTGAAATGGTTAATGAGCGTATGGTTCACGATGCAGATCATCCTGGATGTGATTTGAGTTTTGCGCCGGGCTTTCAACTTACAATGGGAAACAGCAATTTACAGGAAGCCGACGCTGTCTGTAATTTGCTGATTCGCCAGAGTAACGGAATTATTGAAAATGCCAGCGGCCTTTATGCTGACGGCCAGCTGATGGGCGCTGTAAAAAGTTCGGCAGATTTGCGTTATCTGCTGAATAATCTGTTGGAAGCAGCAAAAGGGAACTCAAAAAATACCATGGTCTCTTTTGTAAAAAACGTTGAAGTGATAAATGGCCTTTATCCAACGGCTTCACTTATTTCTACGGAAGAAATGGGTAAGCTAATAAATGGCAATTCAAAAGCAGGGACAACCTATGTCGTAAAACAAGGGGATACCGCTACTTCTATTGCAGCCGCAAAGCACACGACGGTTGCTGAACTTAAAAAGATTAATCCGGGCCTTGGCGACTCTCTTCATCCTGGTGACCTGATTCAGCTGCCGATTGCTGTTCCGAACCTCGAAGTTGAACTGATTCGTTCTGTTACTTATGATGCTGTAATACCTTACACAACGGCAATTCAAAAGGATACTTCAAAATATTCTGATTATTCCGAAGTCTTAACGCAGGGTGTTAATGGGAAGCAAAGATGCACTGACCTTGTTCGAACAGTGAACGGCACCGAAATTAAGCGGGACCCCATAAGCCGCCAGATTCTTGCAAAACCGGTTAATAAAGTTGTGCTGACCGGTACAAGAAAACGGCCAGTAAATGAAAAAGGAGTTGCAAGCGGAAAATTCATGTGGCCTGTTCCGTCGCTACGCACAATTACAACTTATTTTGCTTGGCGCTGGGGTACATTCCATAAGGGAATTGATATTTCCGGTTCCGGAGCATATGGGTCAACGATTGTTGCTTCCGACGGCGGTGTAGTATCCCTTGCAGACTGGAATGACGGGTATGGCAAATGCGTTATTATTGACCATGAAAATGGGACAAAGACACTGTATGGCCATTGCAGTTCCTTGCTTGTAACGAGCGGAGAAGCAGTTTCAAAAGGACAGCCAATTGCCCTTGTTGGCAGTACAGGCGATTCAACAGGTCCACATTGCCACTTTGAAGTTATTGTGAACGATACAAAGGTAAATCCACTTTCTTATGTATCATAATAAACTGCCTTGCTTTACTTCGGCTACTACACCATTTTGCAGCGTATTGGAAATTATATTTCCATCTTTTATTCCTGTTGACTTTTCTTCTTTTGTGTATTATGCTTATCAAGAGTGCAAAATAATGACTGTGATTTATTTTGAAAATTCGATTGAAAATTAATTATCTTTTATCTGCGAAACACAAATATTTCAGATAAAATTGAAATAATAGTAGTGTTTGATTTTTAGATTGGAGCGTACCGCATTGGATAAATTCGTTATTAGGGGCGGCAATCGCCTTACTGGAGAGGTATCTATCAGCGGCGCAAAAAATGCCGCGATTGCAATTATTCCTGCGACTATACTTTCTGATGGAATTTGTCGGATTGAAAATGTACCAGATATAACAGATGTGAATGCTATTACGAAAATCCTTTACGACATGGGTGCAGGGGTTCGTACCATTAATAAGTCTACACTGGAAATTGATTCTTCAACGATTCATACTTATATTGCATCTGAAGAGTTGGCTCGGCGTATGAGGGGCTCATACTACCTGCTGGGTGCACTTCTCGGAAGGTTTCATCATGCCGTTGTAACAATGCCGGGCGGCTGTGATTTTGGCGTACGGCCAATCGACCAGCATTTAAAGGGCTTTGCTGCTCTGGGCGCAAAGCATCGCATTGAATCTGGCATGGTAGATGTTTTTGCCGACAAGCTGGTTGGCAGCAATATTTACCTTGATGTCGCTTCTGTAGGGGCTACAGCAAATATTATGCTGGCTGCTGTAAAAGCGGAAGGCGTTACAGTGATTGAGAACGCCGCTAAAGAGCCGCATATTGTTGACTTAGCAAATTTCTTGAATTCCATGGGTGTGGATATTCATGGGGCAGGCACAGATATTATTAAAATCTGTGGTGTTTCACATTTAAATGGAACAAATTATTCAATTATCCCTGACCAGATTGAAGCAGGAACCTATATGGTCGCTGCTGCTGCGACCAGTGGCGACGTTTTGATTAAAAATGTCATCCCGAAACATCTTGAGTCAATTTCAGCAAAATTGGAAGAGATGGGGGTTGACTTGGAAGAGTACGACGATTCTATTCGTGTTAAGCGCACCGGCAAACTTAATAAGTGCAATATCAAAACAATGCCACACCCCGGCTTCCCAACGGATATGCAGCCACAGATTGCCGTTTTGCTTTCTTTGGCAGAAGGGACAAGTATCATTAACGAAAGTGTTTGGGATAACCGCTTCCGTTATGTTGAAGAGCTAAAGAGAATGGGTGCACAAATTTCAGTAGATGGAAAGCTAGCCGTTATTGAAGGTGTGGATCATTTGGATGCCGCGCCTGTGAAGGCAACGGATCTTCGTGCAGGTGCAGCACTTGTTATCGCCGGGCTTTGTGCAAACGGTGTGACCCAAATTGAGAATATACAGCAAATTGAGCGCGGATATGAAAACATTGAAGAAAAGCTTCAAAAACTCGGCGCCGATATGCGCCGTATTCATATTCCTGAACCAGAAGCAGCTCAAGCTATCTGATTAAAAGTGAAAAAGGGGGTTGGCTGTCTGCCAGCCTTTTTTGTTGCGGGGGAAATTAATACATGGCGAGGTTTTGTCCGCTTTTCAGCGGCAGCAGCGGTAACAGCTATTACATAGGTTCTGCAAAAGAAGGCATCTTGATCGATGTTGGCCGGTCGGCCAAACAAATTACCGGCATGCTTCAAAATTGTGGAATAGAGCTTTCTGCGGTTCGTGCAATTTTTATAACACATGAGCATTCCGATCATGTTTCCGGCCTTCGGGTTTTTGCATCTCGAAATCATATTCCGGTTTATGCTTCGGAAGGTACGGTTTCAGCATTGACAACGATGAAATGCCTGAATGAAAAAATTGAATATCATACCGTACCGGCATCCGGTATGGAAGCGGCTGGCATGAAAATTAAGCCTTTTCCGCTCTCTCATGATGCGGCTGAATGTGTCGGGTACCGAATAGAAACGGAAGATGACCGGAAAATTTCGCTTTCAACTGACCTTGGTATCCTTTCCGATGATGTTCGGCAAAACCTTTCCGGTTCTGATATGGTGGTTCTCGAGTCAAACCATGATGTTGGAATGCTCTGCAATGGGCCATATCCATATCCTTTGAAACGCCGGATTCTGTCTTCCAAGGGACATCTTTCAAATGCCGACTGTTCTGCGGAGTTAAGCGGCTTTGTGAAACAAGGTTCAACAAGGTTTGTGTTAGTTCATCTAAGCAAAGAGAACAACACACCCGATTTGGCATACCAGACTTCGCTATGTTCCTTGCAAATGGCTGGGATGAAGCAGGGAAAAGACTTTGAGCTTTACGTTGCACCACGAGATAATTTGGAAGGCAGGACAATTATTTTTTAATATGATAAAAGTCAGCATCCTCTGTGTTGGAAAATTAAAAGAATCGTACTGGCGTTCCGCCTGCAGTGAATATGAAAAGCGGATGAGCCCCTTTTGTAAATTTACGATTCATGAAGTCCCGGAATGCCGTTTGCCGGAAAATCCTTCAGAAGCGCAGATTGCCATTGCCTTAGATAAGGAAGGTTCGGCACTTTTGAGCAGCGCAAAAGGTTCTTCAATCTTGGCACTTTGTATTGAGGGAAAAGAGCTTTCTTCCGTACAGCTTGCGCAGAAAATAGGAGACTATGCCGTACATGGCTGCGGAGCTCTAAGTTTCCTGATTGGAAGTTCGTTTGGTCTGAGCGATGAAGTAAAGCAAAAAGCAGATTTTAAACTTTCTATATCGCCAATGACATTTCCACATCAGTTGGCTAGGGTAATGCTCTGCGAGCAAATATACCGTTCTTTTGAAATTATTCATCATGGCAAATACCATAAATAAATGGAGGCACCGCTTTCAAAACGGTACCTCCATTTATTTTGTCTTACTGGTCAAAACGTCCTTTAACGGCTTTCATTGTTTCCGTAAAGTCTGCGGCAGTTACCAAAAGTGAAATGTCAACTTCCGATGTTGTAATAATCCGAATATCTGAAGAAGCTGCAGAAGCAGCCAGAAAGACCTGTGCCGCAACGCCAGGTGCATTTTTCATATTTGGGTCATAAACAGAAATTTTGCAGTTTCCGCTGCTAACGACAGCTTTTACATTCGTTTTTTCATGAAGCTCTGATGTAAAGCCAAGTATCTTGTCAAGGTCATTATCAAAGATAGTAAAGGAAATAGAGGTCGATGTCCCCTGTGTCGGAGCGAGCGAAATCATGTCAACGTCAACGCCGAGCTGACTGATTTTCTGAAAGACTTTTCCTACAAAGTCAAGTTCCGACGGGCAGTTTTGCAGGGTTATCAGCGTAATGTCGTTCTCTGCGGTAATCTGTGTGGAGAGATCCATTAGAAACGCCTCCTAATTCAGCATGTCTGACATGCTGTAAAGTCCATTTGCTTTACTCTTTAAAAACTCGGCTGCATGCAAAGCGCCGAGTGCAAAAATATCCCTAGACTGTGCGCTATGGGAAAGGGTAATTACTTCCTGAGGTCCGGCGAAAATGACTTCATGCTCACCAACGATTGTACCGCCGCGAATGGAATGGATACCAATTTCGGAATGTTCACGCGGCTTTCTCTGAGAATGGCGGTCATAGACATAATGCATATTCTGACCTAAAGCAGACGAGATACCATCAGCAATCATTAAGGCTGTGCCACTTGGCGCATCGAGTTTATGGTTGTGGTGCTTTTCGACAATTTCAATATCGAAAGTGTTGCCGAGGACTTTTGCCGCCTTTTTTGCAAGCTCAATCAGCAGATTTACACCGAGGGACATATTACCGGAATAAAAGATTGCAGTTTCCGCTGAGGCTTTCTTCAGTTCTTTAACCTGGTCTTCCGAATATCCGGTAGTGCATAGCACAAGCGGCATTTTGGCCTTAATTCCGTAGGCAAGAAGGGAAGAGAGCAAAGAAGGATTCGAAAAGTCAATCAATGCGTCCGCTTTCTCAGTTATTTCGCTGGGGCTGTGATAAACCGGAAATGCTGTTTTCGAGCCTGCATTCAGGTCTACCCCTGCTGTAATGTTATACTGCGATCCTTGGGCGGCACAGGATACCACGGTATGCCCCATAGAACCGCCGCAGCCACTCAGAATAATATTTGTCATTTCTTTTTGACTTCCTTTTTTGCTTTACTTTAGCCAAGCAGACCGTACTTTTCCAGAGTGCAGTGCAAAAACTTTTCATTTTCTTCGCTGATTTCAGTCAGCGGAAGCCGGCAGCTGCCGCATTTCCACCCGGACATATTCAGCGCGGCCTTCACGGGCATAGGATTTACATCTACAAACAAAGCATTCATTAAATCAAGATATTTTAGAAAAATCCTGCGGCTTTCCTCTGTATTCCCTTGGAAATACTGGCTGCAGATTTCACTCATAGCTTTTGGAACCAAATTTGCGGTGGTTGAAACGACGCCTTTCCCTCCAATCGAAAGGATTGGGAGCGTCAGATTGTCTTCGCCAGAGTAAACTGTAAAGTTATCGCCGCAAAGTTCAACTGTTTTTGCTGCAGCAGCCAAGTCACCATTTGCTTCTTTTGTCCCAACAATATTTGGATGCTTGGAAAGCTCGAGGTATGTTTGAGGTTTAATATTGCATCCGGTTCTCGAAGGAATGTTGTAGGTGATAATCGGAAGATCTACACGGTCGGCAATATATGTAAAGTGTTTTACAAACCCAACCTGCGAGGTCTTATTATAATAAGGCGTAATGATTAAAAGTGCATCAGCTCCGATTTGTTGCATTTCCAGCGAAAGCTCTGCTGCGGTTTTTGTATTATTGCTGCCCGCGCTCGCAATCACAGGGATCTTTTTATTCACCCGTTTTACAATGTACTCAATGACCCGGCAATGCTCCTCATGTGTAAGGGTAGGGGATTCACCGGTTGTAGCGCAGGCTACTATGGCACTCGTTTCGTTTTTCAGATGAAAATCAACCAGTTTCCCAAGTGTATCATAATTTACGGAACCATCCGGGTTCATCGGCGTTACTAAAGCAACGGCTGAACCTGTAAAAACGGTTTTTTTCATGCTGCAGTAATCCTCCCGGCTCTATTAAAGCCCGTTCTCTCAGAGTAATATGTTTTCAAGCCTTCAGCCCATATATCCTTTTGCACAAAGAAGTTCTGCAAGCAGAACTCCGCCGCCAGCTGCCCCGCGAAGTGTATTGTGAGAAAGACTGACAAACTTATAATCATACTGACTGTCTGGGCGAAGCCTGCCAATGGAAACAGCCATACCATTTTCAAGGTTGCGGTCAAGCCTAGTCTGTGGCCTGTCGTCTTCACGGAAGTAATGCAGAAAATGCTTTGGTGCGCTCGGCAGATTTTATTTCTGTGGCTCACCGATGTAATTTTCCCACCTTGCTATAATTTCATCCATCGAAATCTTTTTCTGCATGGAGACAAACACAGCAGCCGTATGGCCGTCAGAAACCGGAACGCGAAGGCACTGTGTGGTAATATCCGGCGCTGTGGCGTTCACAATAACACCATTTTCAAGGCGTCCCCATACTTTCAACGGCTCGTTTTCCGATTTCCCCTCTTCACCGCCGATAAATGGGATAACATTATCAACAATTTCAGGCCAGGACTCAAATGTTTTCCCCGCTCCGGAGATGGCTTGGTAAGTACAGGCAAGCACTTTTGTCACACCAAGATCCAGCAGGGGAGTAATAGCGGGAACATAGCTCTGAATGGAGCAATTTGACTTGGCCGCAATGAATCCGCGCTTTGTACCGAGCCTTTTGCGCTGTGCCAAAATTGCTTCTGCATGCTCCGGGTTAATTTCCGGGATAATCATCGGGACATCCGGGATGCCACGGTTGGCACTGTTGTTCGAGATGACGGGGCACTCGGCTTTTGCATAGGATTCCTCCAGTTCTTTCGTCTTCTGTTTATCCATATTAACGGCGCAGAAAACGAAGTCAACGGAATCCGCAATTTTCTGCCTGTCTTTTTCAGCATCCAGCATGGTCATATGCTTCATGCTTTCCGGAACCGGCACTGCCATTTTCCAGCGACCATTTACAGCTTCTTCATACGATTTTCCTGCTGAGCGGGAGCTTGCCGCAAGCGCCTCAACGTGAAACCATGGATGATTTTCCAGCAGGGTGGCAAATCTCTGCCCAACCATCCCTGTAGCGCCGATAATACCAACTTTATACTGCTTCATCATGGACCCTCCTGTTTGGTTCCAAAGTTTTCTGCGCGAAAAGCATTTCAAGAAAATAAAAAAACCGGTTATACAACCGGTCATCATTTTATATGGATTTCAAAAACCGAAAAATCCAGCCTGAACCATCATTCTTCGGTTTTGATAGCGCTCCATCAAAGTGATGACAGTTGAAATGCTGTTTGCACCACAACCAGGCAAACACGATTCCGACAAACCTGCTTCCTTCGGCGGGAATCCCTTTTACAGTCGTTCATCGGCTTGTCGGAGCCTTGCGACAGTTACTCATCAAACCCGCGCCTCTATCAATCTATACAGATTGAAAATATAATACCATGTATTGCTATTGATTGTCAAACAATTTATAATAGTCATCGGGTATTTTTACAAATTTTTAATATTAGGAACCAAAGTAGGAGACGAAAAAATGGAACTAGACTTGAAAAACATGAAGACCAGCGACTTTTATTATGACCTGCCGGAAGAGCTGATTGCTCAAACACCGGCGGAACCGCGTGACTCAGCCAGGCTTCTGACTCTAAGCAAAGAAACCGGTGAAATTTCGCATAAGCACTTTCGCGATATATTAGATTGCTTGAACCCAAATGACTGCCTCGTTTTGAACGATTCCCGTGTTCTTCCCGCACGCCTTTACGGTACAAAAGAGGGCACGGGTGCAAAGGTAGAATTTTTACTTTTAAATCACAAGGAAGGCGATGTCTGGGAAGTGCTGACCGGCCCGGGACGCCGTGCAACACCTGGGACGCACTTTGTATTTGGGAACGGAGAATTGAAAGCAGAAGTCCTCGATGTCATTGATGATGGCAACCGTCTTGCAAAGTTCACCTATGACGGTAACTTTTACGAAATATTGGATAAAATCGGCCAAATGCCGCTTCCGCATTATATTAAGACAAAACTGACGGACAATGAAGAGTATCAAACGGTCTATTCCAAAGAAGTCGGTTCTGCAGCGGCCCCGACAGCAGGTTTGCATTTTACCCCGGAACTGCTGGAAAAAGTTAAGCAGAAAGGCGTTAAGCTGGCATTTATTACGCTGCACGTTGGTCTTGGTACATTCCGCCCGGTCACCGCTGAAAAAATTACAGACCATAAAATGCATTCTGAACATTATTATATGCCGCAGAAAGCTGCCGACATTATTAATGAAACCAAGAAAAATGGCGGCCGGGTTATCTGCGTTGGCACAACAAGCTGCCGTACTCTCGAAAGCGTAGCTGCAAAAGAAGGCTGTGTAAAGGAAAGCGCCGGTTGGACGGACATTTTCATTTACCCGGGCTTTCAGTTTAAAGCCATGGATGGTCTGATTACAAACTTCCATTTGCCAGAAAGCACACTCATTATGCTTGTGTCTGCTCTGGCCGGATACGACCATATTATGAATGCTTACCGGATTGCCGTACAAGAAAAATATCGCTTCTTCAGTTTCGGCGATGCGATGTTTATTTACTGACGGAAGCGGTGGATGAATGTTTCGACTAATTAAAACAGAAGGTGCGGCCCGGCGCGGCGAGCTGATTACTCCGCATGGCACGGTTCAGACGCCAGCTTTTATGAACGTAGCAACCTGTGGAGCCATAAAGGGCGCCGTTTCCGCTCTTGACTTGAAAAATCTGAAATGTCAGGTTCAGCTATGCAACACCTATCACCTTCATCTTCGTCCGGGAGATGAAACCGTTCGCACACTTGGCGGCCTGCAGAAGTTTACAAAGTGGGACGGCCCAATCTTGACTGACAGTGGCGGCTTTCAGGTATTTTCGCTTGCCAAGCTGCGCAATATAACAGAAAAGGGCGTTACCTTTGCTTCCCATATTGACGGGCACAGAATTTTCATGGGCCCAGAAGAAAGCATGCAAATCCAGTCAAATCTTGCCTCTACCATTGCCATGGCCTTCGATGAGTGCGTGAAAAACCCGGCTGAATATGATTATGCAAAAGCTTCCTGTGAAAGAACAGTGCGCTGGTTATACCGTTCCAAAGCTGAAATGGACCGGCTGAATTCCCTTCCGGATACCATTAACCCGAAACAGATGCTTTTCGGAATTAACCAGGGAAGCACTTATGAAGACCTGCGTGTGGAATGTATGAAACAGATCCGTAAGCTGGACCTTGACGGTTATGCCATTGGCGGCTTAGCTGTGGGGGAAAGCGCAGAATCGATGTACCATATTATAGAAACCGTTGAGCCTGAAATGCCAAAAGATAAACCACGCTACCTAATGGGCGTTGGGACACCGGTTAATATTTTGGAGTCCGTAAAGCGCGGCGTTGATATGTTCGACTGTGTTATGCCATCTCGAAATGCCCGTCACGGTCATGTTTTCACATGGTCGGGATGCCGGAATATGTTCAATGCAAAATACAAGCTTGACGAGCTTCCGCTTGACACAGAATGCGATTGCCCAACCTGCCAGAATTTCAGCAGAGCATATATTCATCATCTTTTCAAAAGCAGTGAAATGCTGGGCATGCGCCTTTGCGTTATGCACAACATTTACTTTTACAATTCACTTCTTGAAAAGATTCGTCAGGCCTTGGATGAAAACAGGTATTCAGACTTTTACAATGAGCAGATTTTAAAAATCGGCCAAAGGATTTAATATCTTCTTGAAAGAAGAGCAGATTATTGGTATAATCTAAATATTATTACGGAGGTGCAACAGAATGAATCTTTTGTTGGAAACTAGCAGCGCATCAACAGCTGGTGGCAGTACCAGTATCTGGATTACAATAGTTTATTTCGTCATTATCATCGGTGTTTTTTACCTTATCCTGATTCTTCCGCAGAACAGGAAGCGCAAAAAGGAAGAAAAAATGCGCAGCAACATTCAAATCGGCGATGAAATTACGACCATTGGCGGCATTGTAGGCAAAGTCGTTGGGATTAAAGAAGATTCCGACAGCTTTATTATTGAAACCGGAACCGACCGCTCAAAAATGAAGATTAAGAAGTGGTCTATTGGCAGTGTTGATACCATTCATGACGACGCCAAATAAAATCATTTAGCAGGAAAAATGAATATCAGCCGCTTTTCCGGAATACTTATTTGTATGTACAGATAAAGGAACGGGGAGGCGGCTTTTTTGAAAGGATCAAATACAGCCGGAAAGAAAACAGCGATTGTTTTTATCCGTGCTGTTGTAGTGGGTGCACTCTGCGGCGCAGTTGTCTGTGCTTTGCTGCTGGCAATCTGTGCTTTCGTGTTTGTTTCGTCAGAAAGCATACCGCACAGTTTTCTGCCGATTTTTGCGATAGTTGTTTCAGGCGTCAGCGCTTTCTGCGCCGGATTTGTTACAGCAAAGATTTCCAAGCGGCTTGGGTTGGCTCTTGGGGCAGCATCTGGCCTGCTTTTATTTTTACTCTTCACTGTGGCCGGTTTTGCAGTTTCCCAGACAGCTTCCACAGCAGTTGCCTTTGCACGGCTTCTGCTTATGGCAATAACCGGAGGGATTGGCGGACTGATTTCCGTTAACCATAAGTCCAGAAGAAAATAGCCTTTGACTATTTTGGTTTGCGTGGTATAATATTTTATGTGTCTTAATGACTAATATTGTCTAAATGAAACGGAGGGTTTATAAATTGAAGCAGATTAAAACATTAAATCAGGCTAATCTGAAAGAAAGCGCTACCAAAGGCGGCTGCGGCGAATGCCAAGCTTCCTGCCAGTCTGCCTGCAAAACTTCCTGCACAGTCTCTAACCAGAAGTGTGAGAACAAAAACCGGTAAGGTCTGTGCCATAATCAGGCCGCACTAAGGGGCAGTGTATTCTGCCCCTTAAATTTTATCTGAAACATTGGGGAATTAAAAAATGATTCATAAGTATTCTTTAAATGGCTACAACATCGTAATGGACACAAACAGTGGTGCCGTACATATCTTTGACGAGGCTCCTTTTGCAATGCTTGATTATCTGGAAGACACCGTACCGGACAAGCCTCCCAAAGCGATGCTGGATGCGTTAAAGAATCGCTATGATGAGCAGACCCTCCTTGAGGGATATAAAGAAATTCAGGAACTTTACAAAAAAGGACAGCTGTACTCAAAGGATGACTATGAGCCTTTCGCAGCAATGCTGAAAGGCGCACCAATAAAGTCCATGTGCCTGAACGTTTCACATGACTGTAACCTCCGCTGCCGCTACTGTTTCGCCGCACAAGGCGATTTTGGCGGCGAACGTATGCTTATGCCTTACTCCGTTGCAAAAAGCGCGATTGATTTTTTGATTGAGCATTCCGGCAGCAGGCATAACCTGGAGGTGGACTTCTTTGGCGGCGAACCGCTGATGAATTTCGACGTTGTAAAGAAGACAGTCCTTTATGCGCGCAGTCTTGAAAAAGAGCATCATAAGAATTTTCGTTTTACCACTACAACGAACGGAATTCTTTTGAATGATGACAACATTGACTTTATTAATAAGGAAATGTCAAACTGCATTCTTTCTCTGGATGGACGGAAAGAAGTGAATGACCGCCTTCGCGTGCGTGTAGATGGAAGCGGAAGCTATGATTCCATTGTACCAAAGTTCCAGAAGCTTGTGGAACGCCGTCCAAAAGACAAAGATTATTATGTGCGCGGAACATTTTCAAAGTATAACTTAGACTTTTTAAATGACATAAAACATTATCTTGACCTTGGCTTCAACGAAATATCGGTCGAACCGGTTGTTTCGGACAAAAGGCTGGACTACTCCATTCAGGAAGAAGATCTTCCGCGTAT
>JBFLFY010000008.1:0-79210 GCA_041859875.1 Caproicibacter sp.
TAGCCATCCATGTTGCTTTCCGGCACAGTCGGTTCATCAAAGCTGCTGTCCTGCGGGTTAAACGCGACATCATCGTCGTCCAAATCCTGCTTCAGGTCAATTTCTTCGTTGTTCTCGTCAAGAACCTTCACATCAAGAGCAAGGGACTGCAATTCCTTGATCAAGACCTTAAAGGATTCCGGGATACCAGGTTTTGGAATGTTCTGACCCTTCACGATGGCTTCATAGGTCTTAACACGGCCGACAACATCGTCCGACTTGACCGTCAGGATCTCCTGCAGGGTATAAGCAGCGCCGTAAGCTTCCAGTGCCCAAACTTCCATCTCGCCGAAGCGCTGGCCGCCGAACTGAGCTTTACCACCCAGAGGCTGCTGCGTAACCGGAGAATAAGGGCCGGTGGAACGGGCATGAATCTTATCATCAACCAGGTGATGGAGTTTGAGGTAATACATATAGCCAACGGTAATTTCATGGTCAAAGTAATCGCCGGTACGGCCATCTTTCAGCCTGATTTTACCGTTTGTCTTAATGCCAAGTTCTTTGCCTTTTGGTGTTTTTGCAACGTCTTCGAGGCAGCTTACAATGTCACTTTCATGCGCACCGTCAAAAACAGGCGTCATGATTTTCCAGCCAAGCAGTTTTGCCGCAAGGCCAAGGTGGACTTCCAAAACCTGCCCAATGTTCATACGGGAAGGTACGCCCAGAGGATTCAAGACAATGTCAAGCGGCGTGCCATCCGGCAGAAATGGCATATCCTCAACCGGCAGGATGCGGGAAACAACGCCCTTATTACCGTGGCGGCCGGCCATCTTGTCGCCAACAGAAATCTTACGTTTCTGAGCAATATAGCAGCGAACTACCTTGTTAACGCCCGGGCTCAGTTCGTCATGGCTGTTTTCGCGAGTGAATACTTTAACATCAACAACGATGCCATACTCACCGTGTGGGACACGCAGAGAAGTGTCACGGACTTCACGCGCTTTTTCACCAAAAATAGCGCGAAGCAAACGCTCTTCCGCCGTCAGCTCTGTTTCACCTTTCGGTGTAACTTTTCCGACCAGAATATCGCCGGCACGGACTTCCGCACCGATGCGGATAATGCCGGTGTCATCCAAATCACGAAGAAGATCTTCGTTGACATTCGGAATGTCGCGCGTAATTTCTTCCGGCCCAAGTTTTGTGTCACGGGCTTCCGTTTCATACTCTTCAATATGAATGGAGGTAAAGACATCATCCCGCACAACTTTTTCACTGATAAGGACAGCGTCTTCATAGTTGTAGCCTTCCCAAGTCATGAAGCCGATAAGGGCATTCTTGCCAAGGCTGATTTCGCCGTCTTTTGTGCCAGGGCCATCGGCAATTACATCGCCGACATTGACGCGGTCATTTACAGAAACAATCGGGACCTGGTTAAAACAAGTTCCCTGGTTGGAACGCATAAACTTAATAATGTGGTAGGTGTCAATTTTGCCGTCATCCGTTGCGACTTTGACTTCATCTGCGCTTACGCTGCGCACAATACCGGGGTGCTTTGCAAGGACACAAACGCCAGAGTCTACACCAGCCTTATATTCCATACCGGTACCAACGATTGGGGATTCTGTTGTCAGAAGCGGAACAGCCTGCCGCTGCATGTTAGAGCCCATCAGCGCACGGTTCGCGTCATCGTTTTCCAGGAACGGAATCATTGCGGTTGCGACGGAAACAACCATTCGCGGCGAAACATCCATGAAGTCCGCTTTTTCCCGCTCGACTTCAACAAATTCGTCACGGTAACGGCCGTTAATTTTCGCGTGTTTAAAATGGCCTTCTTCATCCAAAGGCTCATTTGCCTGCGCAACGATGTAGTTATCTTCCACATCTGCGGTCATATAAATAACGTCTTTTGTTACTACGCCCGTTTTCTTGTCCACGCGGCGGAACGGTGCTTCAACAAAGCCGTACTCGTTGATTTTTGCAAAAGTTGCAAGGTAGGAAATCAGGCCGATATTTGGGCCTTCTGGTGTCTCGATTGGGCACATACGGCCATAGTGAGTGTAGTGAACATCGCGGACTTCGAATCCTGCGCGAACTCTCGAAAGACCGCCAGGGCCCAATGCAGAAAGGCGGCGCTTATGCGTCAGTTCAGCAAGCGGGTTTGTCTGGTCCATGAACTGTGACAGCGGTGAAGACCCAAAGAATTCACGAATAGCGGCCACGACCGGGCGAATATTAATTAAAGAATGCGGAGTCAGCACTTCAAGGTCCTGTGCCTGCAGAGTCATGCGCTCACGAATGACACGCTCCAGACGTGAAAATCCAATTCGGAACTGATTCTGCAGCAATTCACCGACGGAACGAATACGACGGTTGCCAAGATGGTCAATATCATCCAAATTTCCAAGACCCATAGCCAAACAGTTCAGATAGTTAATAGAAGCAAAGATGTCATCAATCGTAATATGTTTTGGAATCAGGTCATCAATACGGGCTTTCAACTGTTCTTTGATTTCATCGTCATTGTGGCAAGAATCAAGAATTTCGCTGAGGGCTTTGTAGCAAACGCGCTCATTGACGCCGCATTCTGCCTTGGCATCAAAATCAACATATTTAGAGATGTCGACCATGCCGTTTGAAAGTAACTTAACTTCTGTGTCACCCACCTGTACGAAAGCTTCCATAACACCGGCGTTGTCAATTTGTACGGCCTGTTCACGGGAAATAACCGCACCGGCATCTGCCATAACTTCACCGGTAGACGGGTTCGCTATCGGGCGCGAAAGCTGCTGCCCGGTAAGGCGGCCTGCAAGAGCCAGCTTCTTATTATACTTGTAGCGGCCAACACGTGAAAGGTCATATCTTCTGGAATCGAAGAACAGGCCATTTAAATGAGCTTTTGCGCTTTCAAGAGTCGGCGGCTCGCTCGGCCTTAATTTACGGTAAACTTCAAAAAGAGCATCTTCCATGTTTTTGCAGGGATCTTTTTCGATGGTTGCATTCAGGCGGTCATCATTACCGAAATAGTCCCGAATTTCTTCATCTGTTCCAATACCAAGGGCGCGGATAAACACAGTTACCGGCAGTTTACGGTTCTTGTCGATACGCACATAGAAAACGTCGTTCGCATCGGTTTCATATTCCAGCCAAGCGCCGCGGTTTGGGATAACTGTAGTACTGTAAATTTCTTTGCCGGTCTTGTCGTACTCCATTTTATAGTACACACCAGGGGAACGAACCAGCTGGGAAACAATAACACGTTCCGCGCCATTAATGACGAAAGTACCGCTTTCTGTCATAAGCGGGAAATCACCCATAAAGACTTCGGATTCTTTAATCTCGCCGCTTTCCTTATTTAGCAGACGAGCCGTTACACGCAGCGCAGCCGAATAGGTGGCGTCACGCTCTTTGCATTCCTCTACGCTGTAATTGGGCTTGTCGGAATCAAGTTTATAATCCACAAAGTCCAAAACGAGGTTGCCTGTATAATCGGTGATGCCGGAAACTTCTTTGAACACTTCCTTGAGGCCTTCATCAAGAAACCACTGGTAGGATTTCTTTTGAACCTCAATCAGGTTAGGCATTTCCAGTACTTCGTCGATACGCGCAAAACTCATACGCGTATTTTTGCCGACTTTCACCGGTTTGACATTCACCATCGGCTCAATCACTCCATTTCATAATTTCACATTCTGCGGCATGATCTGACACGTAAAAGTGGCATTTACCATACTTTTGAAGTTTGGCTTGCGTTTTTTTGTTTCCTGTGCTATGATAAATGCAGGTTTCGCAAAGGCACACGTATCCATGATGATGCAGTATATTATTTTATTACAATATATTGTAGTTGTCAAGTCTTATTTTCTTTTTTCAGCAGCTATTGTACGGATAAGTTGTTATAGTTTAGTCATTATGTTGAATTATTTTAATAATTTGTCATAAATATCGTCGTTTTGCCGGTGCTTTATGCGCCGCTTTTTTTATTTTATAAGCACCGAGTAACAAAAATGCCGGAGGATTTGTAATCCTCCGGCATTTTATGAATATCCTTATTTTTTCAATGCAGAAGCGTCTTTTTTACAGTTTACGCATGAATCTTTGCTAAGCGCAGCAAAAGTATAGGAGTCCAGTTTCTGCCGCACAAGCAGAGAGGTTTCGTCGTATATTTCCTGAAATCTACAGCTTGCTGTATGGGTACAGTTGTATTCGTTCTGCTGGCAGCGGCTCAGCATATAGGGCCCTTCCACCGACTCAATGACCTGCCTTAGGGTGATTTGATCTGCACTTCGGGCCAGCGCATAGCCACCATGTGCGCCCTTGAAAGAAACGATCAATTTCCCCGCGACAAGCTTTCGCAGAATCTTCAGTGCAAAGCGGAGCGGCACCTGCGTTTTAAGTGCTATTGTATGGGCATCCACTTTTTGTTCTGAACGGGAAAGCACGTCTACAATGCGGACTGCATAATCCGCTTCAAGCGTCATAACCATGCAATCGCAACTCCTTTAATCGAGGAAATCTTTCAGTTTCTTGCTGCGGCTTGGGTGGCGCAGTTTGCGCAGAGCCTTGGCTTCAATCTGCCGAATTCGCTCACGGGTCACATTGAATTCCTTGCCAACTTCCTCCAATGTGCGGGAACGGCCATCTTCCAAGCCAAAACGAAGCCGAAGCACTTTCTCTTCCCGTGGTGTAAGCGTATCCAGAACATCAGCCAACTGTTCTTTCAGAAGAGTATGGGAAGCGGCATCCTGCGGAGCGGGGGCGTCCTCATCCGGAATAAAATCGCCAAGGTGGCTGTCCTCTTCTTCACCGATTGGTGTTTCGAGAGAAACAGGTTCCTGTGCAACACGCATAATTTCCCGTACTTTGTCGGTTGGCATATCAAGTTCTGCCGCTATTTCATCTGCCGTCGGTTCATGACCGTTTGTGTGCAGCAGTTGGCTGGAAACCTTTTTTACCTTATTGATGGTTTCAACCATATGCACCGGAATACGAATTGTACGCGCCTGATCCGCGATGGCACGGGTAATTGCCTGGCGAATCCACCATGTGGCATAAGTAGAAAACTTAAAGCCTTTCGTATAGTCAAACTTTTCTACCGCTTTTATCAGCCCCAGGTTGCCTTCCTGAATTAAGTCAAGGAACTGCATCCCCCGGCCAAGGTACCTTTTTGCTATACTGACAACGAGGCGAAGGTTTGCTTCAGAAAGACGCTTCTTTGCCGCTTCGTCACCGTCTTTAATTTTTACGGCAAGGTCAATTTCTTCTTCTGGAGTCAGCAGCGGAACTCGCCCGATTTCTTTCAGGTAAACTTTAACCGGGTCATCGATTGCAACACCTTCGGCTGCAGGCGTTTCCGAATTTTCAGTATTGTTCTGCTGGTTTTCAAGATGAATATTGTCAAGGGACTCTTCTTCAAAATCCTCAACAATTTCTACGCCTTGAGCTTCCAGCGCATCGTAAAATTTTTCTATTTGTTCAGGCTCAAAATCCAGTTCGCCCAAAGCATCAAGTATTTCCTTTGTGGAAAGCTGTCCTTTGCTTTTGCCTTGCTCAATCAGTTTTTTAATAACCGTTTTCTTATCCGGTACCGGCATATAAATCCTCCTATTTCTTCTGCTGCCTCAGTTTATTGAGGTAACCCTCTATTTCCCCGGGCAAAGTCTTCGCAGCGCTGCCCAATTTTTTACTTTCATTTTCCTGCTGGATAATTTGTATATATGTTTCCGCATCCTGCTTTTCGACGGAAATTCCGTCACGCTTTGCAAGAATGCCTGCAATAGCAGAAAGCTCATCGGGTGAAAAATCAGCGGAAAGATCTGTAAGTGTTACAGGCTTTTCTTCTTTCATTCTTCCCGCAATTTTCTCATATACACGGCGGTTGAATTTTGTGACGAATTCTTCGGGTGGAAGTGCTGCAAAAACGGCCTCTTCACGCTCTGGATGGTTCATCAGGTAGGCAATCAGTGCTTCTTCTGCACTAGCTGCGCGCAGATTCTCACTCTTTTCCGGATTTACACTGTTGTGGAAACCTTCCGTCTGCCTGCGTATTTCACGGAACTGTTTTTTTTGACGGCCCTTTTCAAGCTTTTTGTTTCCAGACTCAACCTGGCTTAGCAGTGTTGCTGTTTCGATGCCGGTTTCAGATGCAACTTTCCCTGCGTATACAGCGCGCTCTACCTTATTCTCCAGCGCCGAAAGGACCTTTACAGCACCTCGCAGATAAGTTACTCTGCCTTCCGCAGTCTGCAGGCTGCAGCCGACTTTTGCCTTCTGCAGCCGATACTCCACATCGTTTCCGCAGGAATCCAGCATTTGCTGAAATTTTGCCGAGCCATTGACTTTTATGTATTCATCTGGGTCTTTGCCCCCCGAGATGGTAAGTACCCGGACCAAAAGGCCCGCAGAGCGTAGAATTGGGATTGCCCTTGAGGCCGCCTTCTGCCCAGCCTCATCTGCATCGTACGAAACAATAATTTCTTTTGCATAATGTGACATCAGCCTGGCCTGTGAGGGAGTAAGTGCCGTACCAAGGGTAGCCACAGCATTCGTAAAGCCAGCCTGATGCATAGATATGACATCCATATATCCTTCGCAAAGAATCAGCTGCTCATGGCGGCTGTTTTTTGCAAAATTCAGCGCAAACAGCATATCACCTTTGCTGAATACCGGTGTTTCGGAAGTATTTAAGTACTTTGGCTTATCATCGCCAAGAGTCCGTCCCCCAAATGCAACCACATTGCCCCGCAAATCAATAATTGGGAACATCACGCGGCTATAAAAGCGGTCAAATGCCCTGCCGCTGCGGCTTTTAAACGCAACATTTGCAAGGACCATTTCCTGCTGCGTAAAACCTTTGCGTTCCAAGTAGTCTACTAAGGAATAGCGCCCCGGCAGTGAAAAACCAAGTCCAAAATGCCGAATTGTCTCCGGTTTAAGCTGCCGCTTCGCAAAATAATTACGTCCCGGCGTACCCTTTTCAGAACACAGGACCTCATAATAAAACCTCGCTGTTTCCCGGTTCATCGCAAGAATGCGTGACCGGAGTTTCGCCATACCGTCATCGGCCTGATTTTCTGGTACGGTGAGGCCCGCACGCTGCGCGAGGAAACGAATGGCTTCCATATAATCTAGGTTTTCAATGCGGCGCACAAAAGTGATGACGTCTCCCCCAACGCCGCATCCAAAGCAGTAAAAGGAGCCATTGTCGGGGTATATATTAAATGACGGTGTTTTTTCACTGTGGAAGGGGCAAAGACCAACAAGATTTTTGCCGCTTCGCTTTAAAACGACATAGTTTGAAGCAATTTCGCCAAGGTCGCTGCGGGCCTTCAGCTCCTGCAAAAAAGAATCCGGCAGCGGCATAAAACGAATCCTCCTCTTTATAATTTCCAGGATTTCGGCACAAATAATTTTTCAAAAAGCTGAACTGCATAGTGATCCGTCATACCAGCAATATAATCGCAGGCAGCACGATCGTTTCCATCTCTCTCGGCAATTTTTGCCATATCGAAAGGCATATTCTCCGGCTTACGCAAATACTCGTAAAGTGCCTGAATCAGCCCCGGCACCTTTTTTTCTTCCGATTTTGCATATGGATTACAGTAAACATGGCTGTCCATAAATCCATCAAGTTCATTAAAAGCACATTGCACACAGGCACCCATTTTCAAATTTCCGTCAAAGCTGTTTTCAACTACGGAATGTACCAGCGTGTCAATTCGCTTTGACTTGTTCTCACCCAAAATGTCCGTTATGCTTTTCGGAATATCCGCTTCGCATAGAACCCCGGCCCGTTCCGCATCGTCTATATCATGGTTCAGGTAAGCAATTTTGTCTGCAAGTCGGACAATGCGTCCTTCTGCCGTACAGGCTTCACGGCCGATTGTATGACACGCGATGCCATCCCGCACCTCATAAGTCAAGTTGAGGCCCTTGCCACCCTTTTCAAGCTTTTCAACGACTCGCACACTTTGTTCATAGTGACGGAATCCATCTGGATACAATTCATTCAGAGCGCGTTCCCCCGCGTGCCCAAATGGGGTATGGCCAAGGTCATGCCCAAGGGAAACAGCTTCTGTTAGATCTTCGTTCAGTTGCAGAGCCCGTGCTATGGTACGGGCAATCTGCGAGACTTCAAGCGTATGTGTCAGACGGGTTCTGTAATGATCGCCTTCCGGTGAAAGAAAAACCTGGGTTTTATGTTTCAGCCTTCGAAATGATTTGCAGTGGATAATGCGGTCGCGGTCACGCTGAAATTCAGTTCGCAGCGAGCAAGGTTCTTCCGGAGTTTCTCGGCCGCGCGTCTTACTTGAAAATGTTGCATAAGGCGCAAGAATCTTTTCTTCCAGTTCTTCCGTCCTTTCGCGCACCGTCACAGCCAAACACCTCCTGCGGATTTAACCCCAATATTACCGGCTTAACCAACAAAGATACCCTAGAATATTATATGCAGACAAAGTATGATTTTCCTGCTTTAAATTTGAAAAATCACGAAATTTCATAGAATTTTTCTGTCCCAAGTTCAGCACTGCAGCTCCCACAGGTTGCATCAGCCAAAGCAGCTTGAAACCTCTCTGCAGCCTCGCAGGGCAGATGGAACCGCAGCTCAACCACTTCATTAAAGTTGCTGTCGTCTGTTGTTCCGCCAAATTCTGAAATCAGCGGTAAAACCCTTCCGTACTGACTGTAGGTGCAGTGAAGGCTTACCTGAAAAAATGCGCCCATCCGTATAATACCAGAAGCGGTCAGCCCAATAGCTGCCGCATGTGAATAAGCGCGGACAAGCCCACCCGTACCTAAAAGAATTCCTCCAAAATACCGTGTTACAACAACAGCCGTATCGGTTACCTCTTCTTTTTGAAGGACATTCAGTACTGGAACACCAGCTGTCCCCTGTGGTTCTCCGTCATCGGAACAGCGGCTGATTTTTCCTCTGCGCAGAAGGTAGGCAAAGACGTTGTGCTTTGCTTCACGGTTTGCTGCGCGGATAGTTTGAATAAATTTTTCCGCTTCTTCTTCTGTTCGTACTGGCTTTACAGAACTAATAAAGCGGGATCGCCGCTCCGTAAACTCGCTGCTTGCTTCTTTTGACACTGTGCTGTACTCTTCCATTTCAGCCCCCAGGAAAAAATGAGCGGCGCTTTTTCGAGCGCCGCTTCCTGTGCAGATGCAATACTATTCGACTTACTTAAGGCCGTAACGCTTTTTGAACATATCGACGCGGCCGCTCGTATCAACCAGTTTCTGTTTGCCCGTAAAGAACGGATGGCACTTTGAGCAAATTTCAACATGAATATCCTGCTTTGTGGATCTAGTATGAATTACATTGCCGCAGGCACATGTAATGGTCGTTTCTTTATACTCCGGATGGATTCCATTTTTCATTCCTGTCACCTCTTTAAGCGAACTCAAAACATAACATGAGTGATTATAGCATAATTTCTTTTTAATTGCAAGCAGTTTTCACTAAAAAGGTCTTCTGTTTTTAGCCTAATGTCCCCTGACTGGTACGGTAATTCACATATTCTTCAAGGCACATGGAAAGTTCTCGCATTTTTTCAGCATTATCAGCTCCAACGTACCGAAAACGGGAAGGGTCAAAATAGCACCCGGTTTTAGAACTGATGCCTGTTGTAGATGAAGGGTCTTCTGGGAAACGAAGAATGAAACCGTAGGTTACCGAGTTGCTTACCAGCCAATGATACTGTTCCATCGTATTGAAATTCTGGCCGGCTTTTTGGTTTTCCGCTGAAAAAGTAACAGAAAGGCCTGTTTGCCGCTCACTGTAACCTCCATGGCCTACCGAAGCCTGCGCCCTGTTTTCCGCCAGCACCTGAGACAGCTTTTGTTTCTGCATCAGCCGCTTAACTTCGGCCTGAAAATTTTGATCCTGCGTTTTTTCATCCACGAAGCCGGATGTCAGCTTCAACGGGCATCCCGCCTGTCGTGCAGCTTCCATCATCTTACTTAGCGCCGGGACTATACGGCTTTCAACCAATATACCATTATATTCGCCAAGCTGTATTTTATAGCCCTCTGGAATTTTATTAGAAGAATTGACAAGGACTAAATTAAAGGTGTCTTCGTAAACTGGAAGGCTCCCATCGCTGCTTGAAATCGGCGCCTGCGACTGAACCCTAGGCTTCGTCACCCCTTTCAGTTGCAGCCAAGCTAATACACAACCTGCCGCAACAGATATAACAAGGAAAACTGCCACAACAATCATAATAATATGCAGTTTCCGTACTTCATTTTGCCTGCGCCATTCCACATGACTTTGGACAACCTGTTCACCTTTTTTTCGCATGAACTTACTTTTCCTCCCTGCCCTTTTGCTTTTATTGTATAACTTCTCTGAAATAGATGCAATAAAAACTATTTTTCCGTTGGCTCTGCCAATGTAGGCAATTTTATTTGATTTATGGACGAATCCATAGTATTATTTAATATGGGGTAAGTTCCATATTACCTCGTAAATGATGTTCTACCTAAATTATACTCTCTATAAATATCTGAATCGAGGCTGTTGATAAATGAGAAAAACCAAAATTATCTGTACTCTTGGGCCGGCTACAAACAGTGAAGACGTTCTGCGCCAAATGATACTGAGTGGCATGAATGTGGCACGGTTAAACTTTTCACATGGTACCCATGAGCAACAGAAAGGCTATGCCGATATGGTGAAAAAGCTCCGCAAGGAACTGAACCTCCCGATTGCCCTTTTGCTTGATACGAAAGGCCCGGAAATCCGTACTGGGGATTTTGAGCACCCAGTAACGCTGCAGAAAGGTTCCAAATTCACACTCACCACTCGCACGGTTCCCGGAACCGACTCTATTTGCTCTGTATCTTTTTCAAATCTTCCGTCCGAAGTGCAAGTCGGCACTAGAATTTTGATTGATGATGGTCTAATTGAGCTTCAGGTTGACTCAACTTCAAAAGATGAAATCCATTGTACCATAATGAACGGCGGCGAAGTTTCTTCTCACAAAAGTATTAATGTGCCAGGGATGGAACTTTCTCTGCCATTTATCAGCGAAAAAGACCGTCAGGATATCGCCTTTGGTGTGCAGGAAGATTTTGATTTTATCGCAGCCTCCTTTACACGAAGCGCACAGGATATTCTGGATTTACGCAGTGAGCTTGAAAAACTTGATTGCCATAAAATCAAAATTATCGCCAAGATTGAATCTGCCGGCGGCGTAAAGAACATGGATGAAATTATCCGCGTCTCCGACGGTGTTATGGTTGCCCGGGGTGACCTTGGTGTTGAAATTCCATTTGAAGACATCCCAAGCCTTCAGAAAAAGATGATCAGCAAGGTTTCGAATGCTGGGAGGGTTGTAATCACCGCTACTCAAATGCTGGATTCCATGATTAAAAATCCCCGTCCGACGCGTGCGGAAGCAACCGACGTAGCAAATGCAATTTACGACGGAACCAGTGCCATTATGCTTTCCGGTGAAACCGCTGCCGGCGCTTACCCGGTTAAAGCAGTACAAACCATGGCCAAAATTGCAGAACGCACAGAAAGCGACATTGACTACAAGCAGCGCTTTCGTCAGCGCAGCGACCTTACAGGCCAGCCAGATGTTACCTCTGCTATTTCGCATGCAACCTGCACAACGGCTCACGACCTTGGAGCGGCAGCAATTCTCACCGTTACAAAATCCGGCCGCACCGCCCGCATGATTTCCAAGTACCGCCCAAGCTGTCCAATTATCAGCGGCACTACCGACGCAACAGTTCAGCGCCAGATGAATCTCTCTTGGGGCGTTGTTCCAGTTCTCGTGAGCGAGCAGAGCAATACTGATGAACTGTTCGATCATATTGTCGGTGCAGCAAAGAAAACCGGTATTGTAAAAGATGGTGACTTAGTCGTTATAACAGCAGGTGTTCCTCTTGGAATGTCCGGTACAACCAATCTGCTGAAAGTTCAGCTAGTTGGAAATGTACTTGTTTCCGGAACAAGTGCCACAAAAGGTTCTGTCTGTGGAAATCTGTGCGTCTGTAAGACGGAAGAAGAAGTGAATAAAAATTTTAGTGACGGGGACATCCTTGTTGTACCCGAAACTTCGAATGAACTGCTGCCATATCTGAAAGCTGCTTCCGCCATTATAACGGAGCGGGAAGGTTTAAACTCCCATGCAGCGATTGTTGGTTTAGCTTTGGATATGCCGGTTATTGTAGGTGCTGAAAATGCCACGCGCATCCTTAAGAGCGGCACAACTGTAACAGTTGACGCAACACGCGGTATTGTTTACAGCGGCAAGACTTCCTGCCCAGGCTGAAGTTTCATACAAAAGATAATCTAAATGATCCCCGCGGTTTTCGCGGGGTTTTTTATCGCTCTTTTTTTAAAAGGAGCAGTGCTGTCAGATAGCACACAGCAAGCAAAAGAGTAAAATTGCAGTGCGAGCGGAGTAAAAGCAGGAATCCGGCAATCGCCAGAGGCACCAGCACCACGAAAGAAACAGCTGCAACTGTTCTTGCCGCCCCTTCGGGCGAAATGCGTAGGCAAAGCAACGCATTTAGTGCCTGCCCGCCGTCAAGCGGAGCGATTGGAAGAATATTCAGCCCAAAAAGCAGTAGATTGGCTGCGGTAAAAAAGAAAAACCGCTCTCCAAAAAAGAAATAGCTAAGCAAGCCAAGCGCAAGATTCGCCAGCGGCCCCGCAAAAGATACCAGGGCATCTTTCTGATAGCTCCGCTCAGCACTGCTCGTTTTTACAAGGTCAATTCCAAAGACGGTGAACGACATCTCTTTCGGAGACTCTCCCACTGCTTTCATGGTAGCAATATGGGCGGCTTCATGGATTCCGGCGCAAAGGAGCCCTACTGCCGCTGCCCCGGAACTGTCGAAAGTCAGGATTGCAGCAATTACTGCAATAAAAAAGAAACCAATTTTGACCTTGCAGCCGCCGACTGAAAATGTCACGCAGTTCTTTTTCCGCCCGAAGAAACTGCAGCAGCGGAAGATTCCTGTTTTCCGGAAGAAGAATTCTTGTCATCGGAAGAAGGCGCTGATGAAGTTTCGTCCTGCGGTCCCTGCGGCCTTGCTGCTGTAAGGTTGTTCCAAAGTCCAACAATCGTATGCTTCGCCTGCGCAGTCTGCTCTTCTGCCAAGATGGAATCATTTACTGCAGCTAAGTACCATGTTCGCACTGTTTGGTACAGGCTGTTTCCACAGACTCGAAGGACCAGCGCGGCAGCCAGAATTGCTAAGCTGCCGAAAATCTGAATGGAAGTTAAAAGTTTAAGCCCGCCTTTATGCTTTTCTTTTTGGAGGGGCTCACTTTCTTCGCTGTCCGCAGGGACTTCTTCTTCATCATCGCCAGCAGGCAGATCATCAGGATTCGTATAATATGGATTTTTTTCGTGATTGCGTCTGCGTTCCTGCTCATATTCACTTTCATACCTGTTTTCCATCTTTAAGCCTCCTGCCTGTTAATGCAGATTTGCTCCATTGAAAAGATATGAAACAGGCAGGCAAAACATAACCGGATAAAGGCAAAAAAAGCCGCCGAGATTCTTCCCGGCGGCTTTTTACAGCTGAAGTTATTTCGTCTTTTCCTGAATATAACGGTCTATAGAACGGGCAGCATCTTTTCCTCCACCCATAGCGAGGATTACAGTTGCAGCACCGCTTACTGCATCTCCTGCGGCAAATACGCCTGAGCGCGTTGTCTCCATAGTCTTGTCCTTTACAACGATGCAGCCACGGCTGTTTGCTTCCAACCCTTCGGTTGTGGAACGAATCAGCGGATTCGGTGAGTTGCCAATCGCTATAACTGCACAGTCTGCTTCAATCTGGAACTCAGAACCTTTAATTGGAACCGGGCGTCTGCGACCGGATGCATCTGCTTCGCCAAGTTCCATACAGATACATTCAACAGCCTTTACGCGGCCATTTTCATCCCCTAGGATACGAACCGGATTGCGGAGAAGATTAAAAATAACGCCTTCCTCTTTAGCATGATGGACTTCTTCAAAACGCGCCGGCATCTGCTCCTCGGCACGGCGGTAAACAATGTGAACCTTTTCTGCACCCAAGCGCAATGCTGTGCGAGCGGAGTCCATGGCAACGTTTCCGCCGCCAACCACCACAACATTTTGGGGCTGGAGAATCGGTGTATCATACTCCGGCTTATAGGCTTTCATCAAATTTACGCGTGTTAAAAATTCATTTGCCGAATACACACCGGCAAGGCCCTCACCTGGGATATTCATAAAGTTCGGAAGACCCGCCCCGGTTCCAACAAATACAGCTTCAAATCCGTTTTCAAAAAGCTCGTCCACAGAGAAAAGCTTCCCTATCACCATATCGGTTTCGATTTTTACGCCTTTTTGTTTGAGCGCATCAATCTCTTTCTGCACGATTTCCTTTGGCAGACGGAACTGCGGAATTCCATACATCAGTACACCGCCTGCCGTGTGCAGTGCTTCAAAAACAATTACTTCATATCCCATTGCGGCAAGGTCGCCCGCGCAAGTCAGGCCGGCAGGCCCTGCGCCTACAACAGCAACTTTATGGCCGTTTAGCTCCGTGTGGGATGCTTCTTTTTTACCGTTTTTCATGTGCCAGTCTGCAACAAAACGCTCCAAACGGCCAATTCCAACTGCTTCCCCTTTTATGTTTCGCACGCAGTTGTGTTCGCACTGGTTTTCCTGCGGGCACACACGGCCGCAGACAGCCGGAAGGGAATTTGTCAATTTAATTGTGTGGAAAGCACCTTCATAGTCGCCCTCCACTACTTGATGAATAAAGTCCGGGATATGCACCCCAACCGGGCAGCCGCTGACACAAGGCTGATGTTTGCAGTGCAGGCAGCGTGCCGCTTCATCCTTTGCCATCTCTTCTGTATAGCCGAGCGTCACTTCGTCAAAATTTTTGCTGCGTATTTCCGGCTTCTGCTCCGGCATTTTTGTTTTTTGCGGATTCATATTAGGCATGTTCGGCACCCTCCATCAGATGGCATTTATAGTCATGAGCAGCTTGGCGTTCCTGTGCAGAATATAGCTTTGAACGTTTAATGGCTTCGTCAAAATCGACTTCATGGCCATCAAAATCTGGGCCGTCAACACAGGCAAATTTTGTCTTTCCACCAACTGTCAGCCTGCAGCCGCCGCACATACCGGTTCCATCAATCATAATCGGGTTCATACTGATAATGGTCTTGATGCCATACTTCTTTGTCAGGTCGCATACAGCGCGCATCATGACAAGCGGTCCAATTGCAACAACCAAGTCATACCCAGCGCCGTTTTCAATTTTGCTGCGCAGCGCATCTGTTACAAATCCTTTATTTCCGTTGGAGCCATCATCCGTCATAACAGTCAGGCTGTCGCTTGCTGAACGCATTTCATCTTCCAGTATAACAATCTCTTTGCTGCGGAAGCCAGCTATCATGTCCACTTTTGTTCCAGCCTGATGAAGTGCTTTTGCCTGCGGGTATGCGATTGCACATCCGGCGCCGCCGCCAATAACAGCAGCTTTGTGGTAACCTTCCAACTGGCTCGGCTTTCCAAGCGGACCAATAAAGTCGAGCAATGCGTCGCCTTCATTCAGCTGGTCAAGCAGCATGGTCGTTTTTCCGACGATTTGGTAAATAATTGTAATGGTTCCCTTTTTGCGGTCATAGTCCGCAATCGTCAGTGGAATGCGCTCGCCGTGCTCGTTTACCCGTAAGATGATAAACTCACCCGCCTGAGCTTTTTTCGCAATGTACGGTGCATCAATAACCATAAGCGTTATGGAGTCGTTGAGCTTGCGTTTCTGAAGAATTTGAAACATCGTGTCACTTCCTGTTCAAAAATTATGGTTTGTTAAATTTCATACGAATATATTATATACATATTCGGCTTTATTTTGCAAATTATTTTCTTTACATTTTTCCTGCCATAAGCAAGGAAAAACCGAGTGAGCCAAAATGCCCACTCGGTTTTATAAAAGCTTTATAGAATAATACAGATTAGCCCGTTGCAGCCTTCGTTAATAATCCGTTCAATCGTTTCACGCACCTTTTCGCGCGCATCCTCCGGCATTCGCGTCAGCTTGTTATGCAGGCCTTCATTCACCAGCTCGTGCAAGCTCTTCCCGAAAATGTTGGAATCCCAAATCTGCGACGGATTTGATTCAAACTCTTTGAGGATAAAATCAATTAAGTCCTGTGACTGCTGCTCCGAACCAACGATTGGGGTGATTTCAGTCGTAATGCGCGTTTTCATCATGTGGACGGAAGGAGCCGCAGCCTTCAGACGGATTCCGTACCGCCCGCCCTGGTGGATAATTTCCGGCTCATCCAGCGTAAGTTCGTCTATGCCTGGCATAACAATTCCATAGCCGGTCTCCTCCGCATCCTGGTAAGCCGCGCTGATTTTGTCGTATGTTTTTTTCATATCGGCCATCTTCAGCATGCAGTCCATTAACGTGCCTTCATTGTTAATCTCAAGGCCCGTCTTTTCGCCCAAAACTTTATAAAACAGATTTGGCTGGAGGCTGACCGCTATTCTTGCACACCCGGTGCCAAGGCTAATAGAGGCGGTTTTCGCTTGTGTAACATATTCACATGCACCCATTCCAGTCACAATTTTGTCAACATCGCTTATTTTGAAGACGTTTTCTGCAGACTGGCGTATACAAGTATAAACTGCGCTGCGGAGCCAATGATCCTTTTCCAGGGAAGAAATCCAGCGAGGCATTTCAAAACGGACTTCTCGGATTGGAAATTCAAAAAGAATCTTTGCCAAAATGTTTTGGATTTCCGCTTCGTCCATGTTAAGGCAGTTAACTGCCAACACAGGTACACCGTATTTTCCCTGAAGTCTTGCACACAGGGCAGCCGCGTCCTCCGTTGTTGGGTCTACACAGTTAACCAGAACAATAAACGGTTTGTTAATTTTCTTCAGTTCGTCTATAACGCGCTCTTCCGCTTCTTCATATTCAGCGCGCGGAATGTCGCTGATGCTTCCGTCCGTTGTAATGACCAGGCCAATAGTAGAGTGCTCGGTAATAACCTTTTTTGTTCCGATTTCCGCCGCCATATTAAACGGAATTGGTTCATCGTACCAAGGCGTTTTAACCATACGCGGATTGTCGTTTTCAATATAGCCCAGCGCACTTGGAACGATATACCCTACGCAGTCAATCAGCCGTACAGAAAAAGTAGCGCTGTCGTCAATGTGCACGGTAACCGCCTGCTCCGGAATAAACTTTGGCTCCGTGGTCATAATCGTCCGGCCGGCAGCAGACTGAGGCATCTCATCGATTGCTCTTTCGCGGGTATACTGAGAATCCATATTCGGCACGACAACGGTATCCATAAACCGCTTAATGAAAGTTGATTTGCCGGTCCTGACCGGGCCGACGACCCCTATGTAAATATCCCCGTTCGTGCGTTCGGAGATATCCCGGTAAATGTTGCGTTCTTCCATTTTTGCCTCCCCTTCCGGCAGAGAATATTTCTGTTGGACTGTATGATATTTTCAGAACCGATGTATATCACATGGGAATCAGCAGCATCCCCCTGTTCTCAACAGCATCGCCAGAAAGCCCGTTCTCTGCTTTAATCTCTTCTGCAGAGGTGCGGTATTCCCGCGCAATATTCCAAAGGCTTTCGCCTGCATCGGCAAAGTAAAGGCAAAGTGGAGAGTCCTCGTCACGCGGAAGCGGTTTTGTTTCATCTGCAGTAACTGCGGCAACCGCTTTGTAACTGATACGCTGTGAAACTTCAGTGCGAATGCGGAGTTCTGTTTTAACTTCAATCCCAGTTCCGGAAATACGATAGCTGACCGCACCAACGGAAACATCTGCGCTGCACTTCAGCTCTCCTGTAGACGTACAGGGCATTTCATGATCAAAATCAATTAGGCGCTCAAAATAGAACGGGGCTCCTTCTGTGTTTAAAGCCAAAACGCACAGACTGTACTTGCCATTCAGAGTTATTTTTCCTTCGGCGCCCTGTGCTTCTGCATTTGCCATTTCACTCCAAACGTCGATTACTTTTCCGACCGGATTATCATCCATGCTGATTTCGGTCTTGTGCGTCAAGGAGTCCTTTAGAATTTCAGAAATGTTTTCAAGTACCTTTTGCTTTGCGTCAATGTTCAATTCATATTTTCTGGAATAAATATCGCTTACCAGCGAGGTTTCTTTTTTTTGGTACGCCTGCGCCGAAGCGTGAATCTTAATTTGCGTATCAAAGTAGAATTTTTCTCCGGAGTAGTCGCTCTTAATCTGCGCCTCCACCCCCGTGACCATAAGCCGGACCATGCAAAGGCTGTCATCTGCGGCTCCTGCACAGTCGAGCATCTGTGTAAACGGAATAGAGTACTCCATTGTTTCCAGTGTGCTTGTTTCCCCTGCCGTCATATATAGGAATTTAACGTTTGCCTCGCCTTTTGTCATCAGTTTACCGGAAGCTATTTTGAACTCCTGCAGGTTTACATACGCATCTGCACGAACAATGGAATCAACTGGCGGCTTTCCCTGACCAAGTTCCAGTACTTCATCTACACTGAACTGCTGCTGTGCAAAACCAACCAGCTGGCTTATGGAAACCTGTGATTTTTGCTGCTCAATGTCATCGCCCGTAACGTTGCTTACAATGTCTTCCTGGCCAGTAGAAATGACTTTGGCACAAAGAGAAAATGCGCCGTGTACATTCAGGCGGCGTGGGCTGGAAGCTCGACAGTTTACATATTCTACCCGCGGCGACGCAAGGATCAAAGCATTTTCAGCCTGTTGTTTTAAAGCAATTTCAGCTGAAAAGGAATCATCCGTTTCGCAGCACCGGACGCACTTTCCATCAGGATCAAGATAAAAGATCTTTACGTCATAGCTGCCGTCCAGCATTAAGCGATCTCCGGTAATACTCTGTGAGGAAATTTTCGGATAAATCTGGCACTTCAGGATTCGCTGAATATCAGGGCAATAGTCAGGAAGATTGATGTCTATGTCTACCGGCTGTTCCTGGCAGCCATCAAAAATGACTTCACCGACAGCAATCCTTTCGCGCTCAAGCATATAATCCATAAAGGTCTCTCCTTTTCCTGTTTCTAAGTAATGGTATTCGAAACTCGTCTGATTTATTACCCTCAGACAGAAAAAAAGCGGAGCGGTTTTGAAAAAACCGTTCCGTTCAGAAAAAGGACCTGCTATTTATTTTCAGCCGTATCTTTACTGCTCCTTTTTAATATTAAACATCTTCCGCAGAACAAAGCTCCAAAACTTTGAACCCTTTACAACAACCACTTTCATAGTACAGACCTCCATTAAGTATTGTTCAGCATCGATTGAGAAGGGCAATGCCCAGTGCAATCATGATAACTGCCGCAACAAAAAGGATAAATCCAACGGGGCAGAAGCAAGAAATTGCAAGCCCAACTCCGAAAACAACGCAGTAGCGGGGCCATGTGATTCTGCCACAGTTTCTGCGATTCCACATATTATTCCGCACCGCCTTTGCTTCGCTTTTTGCGATTAATACAGTATATACACCATAAAGCAATCGTGTGCAGAACATATTTTACTGCTGAACGATTATGAGCGCACAGCCGTTGTGCAGGGTAACCTGTGTAACATCATCCAAAATGCGGTTACTTACGCCAAGCGGAATATCCGAATACAAAATTGCATGATTAAGCGGGTACTGCAGACCGGTGTAAGAAACCTCGCAGGAAGCACAGCCAAACGGGAAAACTGAAAGTGTTGCGTCTTTCATGTTCCTTAATGTCAATCGGCCTCCATTCAAGATAAAAAACTGCCGGGAACCATCTTGTATCACGGCTTTACAGCCCTGCTTGCTCAAGTGCTGCAACACGCTGAGGCTTGCAATGGAATGGTCAAACCGGGCGCCGCCGATTACCCCATAAAACTCAAATACACGGCATCCACGGCGAAGGCCTTCTTTTGTAGCTGCAAATGTGTCGGTATCATCTTTCTCAACCGGAAGGCGAACAGTTTCTATATCATCAGGAAGTGGGTTCTGTACCGAGTCGAAGTCGCCAATAAGTAAATCCGGCCGAATCCCAAATTTGGCGGCATTGTCATAACCGCCGTCAGCGCAGATTACAAGGCGTTTCCGCAAATCAATGTCTTGGAACGGATTTTCTTCCAGCGGAACAGAGCCAATAATGGTACAGATGTATTTTAATTCTTCCATGATTTCTTCTCTTTCATCTCCCGAAAAAATTCAACATAGCTCTTATGTCGAGATAGGCTAATCTTCCCCTCGCGAACAGCCTCTAACACCGCACAGCCTTTCTCACAGGTATGGGTGCAGGAAGTAAACCGGCAGTGCCCCAAATATGGAAGGAACTCGCGGAAGCAATATGGAAGGTTCTCTTTCGTAACTGCACAAAAGAAATCCGCATCCAAAGAAGAAAAGCCGGGTGTGTCAATCACATACCCTCCATCTTTCAGCTTTAGAAGCTCTACCTGTCGTGTGGTATGCCTGCCCCGTCCTAATTTGTGGCTTATTTCACCAGTCTGCAAACTCAGGCCGTGAAACATGCTGTTCAGTAAAGTCGATTTCCCGACCCCGGAATTTCCGGTAAGGGCTGTTACTTTGCCAGAAAATATTTTTTTGGTCTCGGCAACTCCCTCTCCGCTTACTGAAGAAACACAAAAAAGCCGAATCCCGGCCTTTCCGTATATTTCGGAAAGCGGTTCGGCACTTTGCAGGTCCGCCTTAGAAATAACAAGCACCGGTTCAATGCCGGCAGCCTCAGCTTCAGCTGTCATGCGGTCAATCACAAGGGAATTTGGCACAGGTTCACAAGTAGAAACAACAATAACAAGCTGGTCAATGTTTGCAACCGGCGGGCGCAGCAGAGAATTCCGGCGAGGCATAATTTCTTCTATTTCACCAGTGCCATCCTGAGAAACACCAATTTTTACATGGTCACCTGCAAGGGGTGTCATTCCTTTTTTTCGAAAGATTCCCCTTGCATGGCACTCTTCAATGCCATCCGGTGTTTCCACGTAATAAAAGCCGCCAATTCCTTTTCGAATCAATCCATTTAAATATTCTTTCATAGCTGCCGGCTCACGGATTTTTGCTGCTGGTCGTTTGGCTGCTTGATCCGTTGCCTGAGCTGCCTGAAGTATACGGATAGGAATTTTCAAGTTTTGGCTTCCCTGTATTAAAATTGAGAGTATAAATGCGGTATTTACTGTTGTCCAGCGTAATCACAAGATTATGCGTTCCGGTATAATTGGAATAGGTCAGCTGCGTTGTCGGGTTATAAGTGGAGTTGACCGTCAGTGTTTTGTCAAGGCTGCCGTCCAGATAAGCTCTTAAAACGATGTCATGCGAAACGCCTTTTGGAAGATCCACATAAACATCTACCGCTTTAGAAGAAGCATTTCCAGAACTTACCGTCAGATTCACTTTTGTACCTTTATCTACCTTAACACCGTTGAGAGGGTCGGTAGAAAGGATGGTATCTTTCGGCTTTCCACTGTCATCCTCATATTTTTTCTGGCCAACTGTAAGGCCAGCGGCTATAATTTTGGACTCTGCATCTGAAAGCGTGTCACCGGAAACATCCGGAACTGCAACTTTCTGGTCCACTTTTCCGGAGCTGACATAAACCTTAACTTCAGTTCCCTTAGCAACCTGGGTCCCTGCCGCAGGGTCTGTACTGACAACGCTGCCTTCCGAAATATTGTCATCCGCAACCGTGCTGATTGTATACTTTAAGCCAAGGCCATCCAGAGCTGCCGTGGCTTCATCCTTTGACTTGTTTGTTAAGTCCGGCATAGAAACTTTTTCACCGCCGGAACTTACCACAAGCGTTACATCCGCATTTGATTTCACCGTAATGTTTGCTTTTGGCGTCTGCGATAGGATAGTGCCAACCGGATGGTTGGCATCTGCCTTGTCTTCTTTTTTAAATTTGAAGGAGTACGAAGGTGAGCTGGAATTTACAACGTCATTATACATTTTGCCAACAAAATTTGGCATAGGAATGTCAGTTGGCTTGGACCCATTGCCTTTTGTAAAAGCAAAAATAGCAATTGCAATGACAACAATAAGGAAAGCCGCAGCAATACCGGCAATTACAAAAAGAGATTTCCGCTTTTTTTTCTTTGCCGGGGCATGGTCCGCCTCTTCTACATAGTCGTAATTATCGTTATAATAAGGCTGCTCGGTGTTTTTTGCGGAATCAATCGCGTCAATATATTTCGTCGGTTTCTCATCAATAAAATATTTATACTGAAAACGTGCGCTTGGGTTACGACGGAATTCTTCAATATCGCGCAGCATTTCCGCAGCCGACTGGTAACGCTGCTTTGGATCTTTCTGCATTGCCTTCAGAGTGATTTCTTCCAGCCCTTCCGGAATAGTAGAATCAATATCGCGCAGAGGCTTCGGATCTGTTTGGAGCTGCATAATAGCAACCGAAACGGCATTGTCTGCTTCAAACGGCAGGCGGCCGGTCAGCATCTCATAAAGCATAACGCCAACGGAATAAATATCGGTTTTTTCGTCTGTATAGTCGCCGCGAGCCTGTTCCGGAGCAATATAGTGTACGGAGCCAATTGCTTTATCCGTCATGGTGCGGGTTTCATTGTGCGAAAAACGCGCTATCCCAAAGTCTGTAACCTTTATTGTTCCATCCTGCAGCAGCATGATATTCTGTGGCTTTATGTCACGATGTACAATGCCTTTGCCATGTGCATGCTCCAGCGCACGCAGAATCTGAACAATAAAGTGGAGAGCCTCTTTCCATTTTATCTGCTTCTGCTGGTCAAGGTATTCTTTCAGCGTAATGCCGTCGATATATTCTTCCACAATATACTGAATGCGGTCTCCAATGCTAACATCGTAGACCTTAACAATATTGGGGTGTGAAAGTATGGCAATCGCTTTCGATTCATTGCGGAAGCGACGCAGGAATTCCGCATTCTGCGAAAATTCATCTTTCAGAATTTTAACGGCAACCGTCCTGTCATCAATCGTATCGTAAGCACGGTAAACCACAGCCATTCCGCCTACACCGATGACCTCGTGGATTTCATAACGGCCGTCCAGACGCTTTCCCGTATACTTATCCATGTTATCGCTCCTTAAACGGCTTGATCTTCAAGAACAACGACAGTAATATTGTCGCCGCCCCCCGCACTTTTTGCAAGCGCAACAAGCTTTTCCGTAAATTCTTTTCCACTATACTGCTGTGCCAAACCTAAAATCTGCTGTTCTTCTACATAGTTCGTAAGCCCATCTGTGCAGATAAGCAGCCGACACCCTTTGGGCGCAGGAATTTCACTGTAGTCTATGCGAAGAGAGGCTTCCACGCCAAGCGCTCTTGTAATAATATTTTTTTGTGGATGAGTACGCGCCTGCTGCTCGGTTAAGTCGCCCTTATCCACCATTTCCTGTACCATAGAGTGATCTGTAGTCAAGCGGTGTATTTCATCAGCGGAAAGCAGGTAGGCGCGGCTGTCGCCAGCATGTGCAACGTGTATGAGTGAATCGGAAATAATAACGGCAACAACCGTCGTACCCATTCCGGTTAGGCTCACATCATTGCCTGCCATATTATGCACTGCCTCATTTGCCTGCGTAACTGCAAGTGCAATCAGTTCCCGAATTGCATTGCTGTCCATGCCTTCATGGTAACCGGAAAGCATGGTCTCCGAAATTTTAGCCACAGCTGTATTGCTTGCTACACTTCCACCGTTTACACCGCCCATACCGTCACAGACAACAGCCCATGCGGCATTCTGTGAAAAAGTGCCACAGCGGCAGGCATCTTCATTCGATTTTCTGATAAGGCCAATATCACTTTGACTGAACGCTCTAAACATTGGCCGCCTCCTCTTCGTATCTGCGCCTGAGCTGACCGCAGGAAGCATCAATATCGGCACCAAGCGTTCTTCGCACGGTTGCCGTCATGCCTGCTGTAGTCAATATTCGCAGAAACGCACGCGTCTTTTCGGGCGTACTTTGATGAAATGGCGAACCCTTGACACTGTTGACCGGAATCAGATTCACATGGCACAGCAATCCTTTCAGGCGGTGTACAAGTTCCCATGCACACTCCTGACTGTCATTTACTCCGCCAATCAAGGCATATTCAAACGAAATGCGCCGGCCTGTCTGTCCCTGATAAAAACGGCAGGCTTTTAAAAGCTCTTCCACATTCCAGCGGCGGTTTACAGGCATTATGCGCGAACGAATAGCATCGTTTGGTGCATGAATGGAAACTGAAAGCGTCAGCTGGTATTTTTTCGCCGCAAGTTCATAAATCTTATCCACGATTCCGCAGGTAGAAAGCGAAATGTGGCGCATTCCAATGTTTAATCCCTCTTCAGAAGAAACCAATTCCAAAAAGTGGAGAGTATTCCTGTAATTCTCCAGCGGTTCCCCCATACCCATCATCACGACGTTCGAAATGCGCACTCCTGCATCGGCCTGAGCCGTCTGAATCTGCGAAAGCATTTCAGAAGCCGTAAGGTCCCTTGAATAGCCACTTTTTCCGGTTGCACAAAAAGCACAGTTCATTTTACACCCAACCTGAGAGGAAATGCAGATTGTTCTGCCGTGTTGGTAGTGCATCAAAACGCTTTCCACAAGTTGATCATCGTGCAGGCGAAACAGATATTTTACCGTGTCATCTAATTTTGAGCAGTATTTGCGCTCAATTTTAGCACTGGCTATGTAGTTTTCTGCAGCCAGTTTTTCACGCAGAGACTTTGGCAAGTCCGACATTTCGTCAAAGTTCGTAATACCGCGGCTAAGCCAGTGGTACACCTGCAATGCATGAAAAGGAGAAATTTCTTCCTCCGCAAAACGCGTTTTTAATTCTTGCAGCGTCATTGATTTTATATCTGTCAGGCTCAAAAAATCATTCCTTTACCTTTTTAGAAATGCTGAGATAAAGAAGCCGTCAGGCCCCTGTTCCCGCGGAACCAGCGTAATCTGGTTTTCCTGTTCATTTATTTCACGCTTTACCCCCGGCGGAAGCAATAGAGTAAGCGGCTTAAAAGAAGGATTGTTTTCCAAAAATCGTTCGGCAACGCCGAAATTTTCATCGGGATTCAGCGTACAAGTCGAATAAACAAGGATTCCGCCGCTCTTAACTAAACAGGAAGATTTACAAAGAATACGGTACTGCAAATTGGGCAGGCTGTCAATAGTAATTGGAAATTTATAGCGGATTTCCGGCTTCCTGCGAATCACTCCCAGGCCGGAACAAGGCACGTCGCACAGGACTCGGTCCGCCAGCTCCAATGGTTCATCAGATTGGGCGGCATCGCGTACAGCGGCATGCACTGCTGAAAGTCCAAGTCTGGAGGCCCCGTTTGCAATCAGCCCAACACGCCCCGGGTACAAGTCAAATGAAAAGATTTCTCCTTTATTTTCCATCTGCTCTGCTATTGTAAAAGTCTTTCCTCCCGGCGCTGCGCAGACATCATAAATTCGTTCGCCCGGTTGAGGTGCAAGTATTTTACAGCAAAGCTGCGAAGAAAGGTCCTGCACATGAAAGAGCCCAGCTTCAAAGCAGGAATCCCGACGAAGCTCACCGGAGTTCCGAACACGAAGCGCACCGCTAAGCCATGAAACCGCTTCAGCTTCTATGCCTTCGGCATGAAGCTTTTCTATTAATTGTTGCTCTGAAATCCGGGTATTATTCACACGGACAAAAACATCCGGTTTTGCAGACATACCCTCTAAAATATGGTCAGCGCAAGCTGCACCGTATTGCTTCTGCCAAAATGAAATCAGCGCTTCCGGGCAGGAATAGACGAGGCTGCGGTATTTCAAAGGCTCTTTTTCCTGCTGTGGAAAACGGATTTTTTCCGGGCTGCGAAGCAGGTTTCGCAAAACTGCATTAATAAATCCGGCGGAACGGTATTCACCGTTTTTTTTCGCCAGCTTCACCGATTCATTCACAGCAGCAGAAGGCGGAATTTTTTTCATCCATCGAATCTGGTAAACACCGAGGCGGAGAATCTCACGCACAGTTGGCGAAAGCTTTCGCACCGGGCGGCTGGAATAGATGCCAATAATAAAATCCAGCGTAATACGACGCTCCAGCACTCCGTAAAAAAGCGCCGTTGCAAGGGCTCTGTCCTGCGGACTGAGAGGCTCCGCATCCAGGACGGAATCCAGTACCAAATTCGAGTAGCCCTCTTCACCGTCTACACGCATTAAACCTTTCAGCGCCGCAGCGCGTGCTCCGGCCATCAGTCGTCACCCCTGCGGGAATTCGCAATCATCAGGAAACGCAGCAAAGTCAGCAGAGCGGTAAAGCTTGCGGCAACATAGGTCATGGCGGCAGCTTTCAAAACAGTTTTAGCACCGTTCAGTTCTTCTGAAGTAAGGATTCCACTTTCGTCAAGGGTTCTTATTGCACGGTGACTAGCGTTGAACTCTACTGGCAGCGTCGCCAATTCGAACAGAACAACAAGCGAATAAAGGATAATCCCGGCATATACTAAAAAGTCAAACCGTGTAGGAAGAATAAGCCCAATGATAATAAGCGGAATTGAAAGCTGCGAACCAAGGTTAGTAACAGGCACAAGCGCAGCACGAATCTTATTTGGCGTATATCCCACTGCATCCTGTACGGAATGCCCTGCTTCATGCGCGGCTACACCTACAGCCGCAACCGAAATTGATCCATACACATCCTGTGAAAGGCTGATTGTATGGTTTCTCGGGTCAAAATTATCCGTGAGACTCCCGGCAATACGCTGGATCCGTACAGAAGCACCGCCATAGTGTGCAACCGCCTCTGCGGCCTGTGCACCTGTAATCCTGCGTACTGTTGGAATTTTGGAATATTTATTGAATGAAGATTTTACATAAATCTGTGCCCACGCAGCCAACAGAATAGCTGGGAGCATAAAAAGGAAGTATGAATAGTCAAAATAATAAAACGTAGACATTTCCGGTTTCCACCTCAGTCTGTTTCAGCTCAGTTTCTTTCCCTGTGCCGGATGGCCGCGGAGATAGTCGCTTCCACTCATCTTTTTGCCGCCTTCAGCCTGAACCTCCAGTAGTTCCAGCGCCGTACCGTTCCCGCAGCAGACGACGAACTTTTCCGTGCCAGGCAGAATTAAGCCTGGCTCACCGTATTCCTCGCCACCAAGGCGGGTGCGGTAAATCTTCAACCTGTGGCCCCCCAGCTCTGTACTGGCGGCAGGCCATGGGAAAAGCCCACGCACTTGGTTGTGAATCTCCTGTGCGATATGGTCCCAGTTAACCGGCGACATCTTCTTTGTAATCAGCGAAACGTGGCTGGATTCCGCGTCATTTTGTCTTTTCGGCTGAACAGAACCATCCTGCACACCTTTCAGTGTGCGTAAAAGAAGCTGTGCGCCAAGTTTTGCAAGGCGTTCTGTGAGTTCCGGGGTCGTTTCATCCGGCCCGATTGGTGTAGATTCTTCCAGAAGGATGTCGCCTGTGTCGCAAGCTTCAGCCATCATCATCGTTGTAACGCCTGTTTCGGCATCACCGTTCAGAATTGATGCCTGAACCGGAGCGGCACCACGATATTTGGGTAAAAGCGAAGCGTGTATATTCATACAGCCCAATTTTGGTATGTCCAAGATTGCCTTAGGGAGCATTTTTCCATACGCTGCAACGACAATCGCATCCGGCGCTAGGGCGGCAATTTTTTTTGCTTCTTCCGGGCCCTTCAGCGACTGCGGCTGCTGAACCAAAAGCCCAAGCCGCAATGCAAGTTCTTTAACAGGCGAAGCGGTAAGCAGCATTTTTCTGCCCTGAGGTTTGTCGGGCTGCGTATAAACAGCAGCAATTTCATGCCCGGCGTCAATCAGTGCCTGAAGTGACGGCACTGCAAACTGGGGCGTTCCCATAAATACGATGCGCATACTTACTTTTCCTCCCGGGAGCTCATTTCATTCAATTCTTCTTCCGTAAGCATATGAGTTACATGTTCTAGAAACAGGATGCCATCCAGATGGTCGATTTCATGGCAGGAAGCCGTAGCGAGCAGGCCGTCGCCCTCATATTCATATGTTTTCCCGTGGCGATCCTGCGCACGCACCTTAACGTACGCGGGACGTTTTGTAATGCCCCATTTGCCCGGAATGGAAAGGCAGCCCTCCATGCTTTTCTGTTCACCGCTCTGCTCTACAATCACTGGGTTCACAAGTTCCCGCACGCCCTTTCCATCGCCTATGTCAATAACAACCACACGGCGCAGTATACCAACCTGTATGGCAGTAAGGCCTACTCCGTCTGCTGCATGCAGCGTTTCTGCCATGTCATCCAGAAAGGCTGCAAGGCGCTGGTCAAATTTTTCTACTGGGCGGCATTTTTTCGCCAAAAACGCGCCTTCCTTATCATTCGTTACAATATTTCGAATAGCCAAAATGATTCCTCCTATTTCATAAAATCGAGTCGGGATTCATATCGGAAAAAGCCGTAACGCCCGCGTGTTCGCGCTGTGTTGGAAACCAAACCAGCAGACGGGCAATCAGCTCGCGAAAACGTTTGCTGCTGCGGCATTTTATCAGCAGTTTATATCTATATTTATTGCTCACTTTCCCAATTAATGCCGGAGAAGGCTTTAGCGCGCGCATTGGCAGTTCGGGGTATTCCCTCTGCGCTGTTTCCCGTAGCTTTTGTGTAAAATCCATGCTGGAAGAACGAACTTTTTCTTCATTCAAGCCCACAAAGCCAATAACACATAAATCGGCGAACGGGGGATAGAGCATCTCGCGGCGAAGAGCAATCTCACCATGATAAAATTCGGGGTAATTCTGATTGGCAGCCAAACGAATAATTTTATTTTCCGGAGTATAGGTCTGAATGATTGCACGCCCGTGGTACCTGCCGCGGCCCGAACGGCCGACTACCTGAGTCAAAAGATCAAAAGCGCGCTCATAGCTTCTAAAATTTTCGCCGTAAAGTGCCTGGTCTGCCGAAAGGACTCCGACGAGTGTCACATTTTCAAAATCCAGCCCCTTTGCAACCATTTGCGTGCCAACGATGATGTCGTACTCTCCATCCGAAAACTGCTTAAGCTTCTTATCGTAAGCAAAACGTGTCATGGTTGAGTCGGCATCAAGCCGAAGGATGCGCGCCTGTGGAAGAAGCTCTTCCAGCTGCTGCGTAGCGCGCTGTGTCCCAAACCCGGAATAATGGATCTGCTCTTCATGACAAACAGGGCACTCTGTAGTAAGCGGAACAGAATACCCACAGTAATGGCACATCAGCCGTTTGTTAGCGGCATGGTAGGTCAGCGTAATGCTGCAGTTCGGGCAAGTCATCACATGGCCGCAGGCACGGCAGGAAGCAAATGTATTGTAACCCCGCCGGTTTAAAAGAAGAATCGACTGTCGGCCATCCTCCAGATTCTGCTTCAAGCCTTCCGTAAGCGCTGTGCTGAAAATACTTCGGTTGCCATGCTCAGCCTCAAGATTCATGTCAACAATATCCACCTGGGGAAGTTCTGCTTTTCCATAGCGCGCGGGCAAAACATTCAGCGTATAACGACCATTCTGCGCATAGTAGTAACTTTCAATGGATGGTGTGGCCGAAGAAAGCACAAGCAGCGCTTTATGGTAAGCACAGCGGTATTTTGCAACATCGCGGGCATGATAACGAGGCGACGATTCCGACTTATAAGTGCCTTCCTGCTCTTCATCCATTACGATGAGGCCAATATTCGAAAGCGGAGCAAATACTGCCGACCGGGTACCAATAACAATGGAAGCTTTTCCGCTGCGCACACGCTTCCATTCATCCAGCCGCTCCGCTAATGTAAGGCCACTGTGAAAAACAGCGACTCCCGCACCATAGCGTGCCCGAAAAATAGAAATTGTCTGTGGAGTCAGTGAAATCTCTGGTACCATAACAATGACGCCCCGGCCATCCTCGCGCACATGGTCAATCAGGCGCAGAAAGACGGAAGTTTTACCGCTTCCGGTAACGCCGTAAAGCAGCGTTACGCCGCCTTTTCCAAGTTTATATTGCTCATACATACGGCTGAATGCTTTTTGCTGTTCCGGTGACAGCGTAAAATCTTGTGGCTTTTCAACCGGTACAGAACTGTACGGATTGCGGTAAACCTCAACATCATAGTACTGCGCGGCACCCTTTTTTACAAGAGCGTTTACCACGGCAGGCGTAACCCCCGTAAAATAGCAAAGCTCTTTCAGAGAGGCACAGCCTGCATCCTGAAGGACTTTAAAGACACTTTTTTGTTTCGGAGTAAGTTTTTGTGACGGAATATCTTCCGCAAGCCGAACCATTTTCTGCGTTGCATCCGTAATCTGCCGAACAGCATCGCTGTTTTTGAGCAGTATCCCCTTTTTTAAAAGTCTTTCCAGAACTGTGCTTTCATTGGAAAGGCCAAGTTCTTTCAATATTTTTTCACGTGGAATAAATTTTCTGGAATGTGAAAGATATGCAACAGACTGCCGCTCCTGCTCATCCAATTTACTGCACTCCGGCTCCGAAAGTTGCTTTTTTAATGAATACTCGGTGCGCAGTTTCAGCTTAATTCCAGCTGGAAAAAAAAGTTTTGCCGCTTCAAACAGCGTACAGAATGTATGTTCTTTAATCCAGAAAACAAGGCCCACAGCTTCTTTGGAAAGAAGCGGGGCCTGATCTTCAACGGAAAAAATGCTCTTTAATTTTTCAGCCTTTGCACCGGTTTTCTGCTCAAGCCCTAAAACAATGCCAAGCCGCTTCCCGTTGGCTGTACCAAAGGGAACAATGACCCTACAGCCAACCACGGCAGAATGAAGCAAAGGCTCCGGAATTAAATAGTCAAAAATGCGGTCAAAGTGATAGACGGAATTTTCCACTGCAATTTTCGCAACAGCAGCCATCTCCATCACTCCTTAAGCTGGGAATTACTCAAAATCATCATCGTTCGGGCTGACTTTTTCAATCATCCGAATCTTATGGTTCATATATTCGTCAACAGCCATCTGAACCGGCTTGTCATCAAGAATAACCTTGTTGGCTTCCGCTTCCTCAGAAATCTGCCTTGCACGCTTGGATATTGCTATTACAAGCGAATAGCGGCTCTGATCCGGCGTTAATATTAAATCAGCAATCGGTTTAATCATTTTTAAGTATCCTTTCAATCTGCTGCCTATTCCGGCAGGTTTTACACTTTTCGGCTTGAAGAATCCAGCGGATTCGCTCCGCGGCGGCTTCTACCGTATCATTAACTACAGAATAATCATAATGCTCGGCTGCGCCAAGTTCCCGCCGAGCAGCTTCAAGGCGTTTCCGAACCTTTTCGTCTGTTTCGGTTCCGCGGCTTCGGAGCCGATGTTCCAGTTCCTGCAGGGAAGGTGGAAGAATAAAAACCCCCACGGCATCAGGCCGCTTTTTCTTTACCTGAGCCCCACCCTGAACCTCTATCTCAAGGATAACATCTTTTCCCTGTGAAGTCCACTCTTCAATCGGCTCAGCAGGAGTTCCATACCAGTTACCGCAGTATTCAGCGCTTTCCAGCATTTTGCCTTCCGCAACAAGTGTGCTGAATTTGCTCTGTGAAATGAAGTGATAATCCTTGCCATCTGTTTCGCCGGGGCGCGGCATCCGCGTTGTGGCAGAAATTGAAAGCTCTATATTCTTATCTTGAGCCAGCAGAGTTTTTAGGACTGTGCCTTTCCCGGTACCGGAAGGCCCGGAAAAAACCACCAGAAGACCTTTACTCATCATCTTCGTCCGAAACCTCCTCATCTGCACCATTGCGGTCCTCATTCAGTCTGTTTGCCACCGTTTCCGGCTGAACCGCGGAAAGGATAACATGGTCACTGTCTGTAATAATAACGGCGCGTGTACGACGTCCGTACGTTGCATCAATCAGGGAACCACGTTCTTTGGCATCCTGAATAATCCGTTTGATAGGTGCCGACTCCGGGCTGACGATTGCCACCAGGCGGCTGGCGGAAACCATATTGCCGAAGCCGATATTGATCAGTTTCATAAATCTTCCCCTTTACCTGGAAGTGTATTGTTCAATATTCTGAATCTGTTCACGGATCTTTTCAATCTCCGCTTTCATATCGACTACCCAGTGCGAAATCTGGGCATCCACGCACTTAGAACCAATCGTGTTGGCCTCACGGTTCATTTCCTGCACCAGGAAATCGAGGCGGCGGCCAACCGGCTCATTTGCTTCCAGCATAGACGAAAGCTGGTCTATATGGCTGCGCAGCCGTACCGTTTCTTCGGCAACCGAAACTTTGTCGGCAAATACTGCGGCTTCAGTCAGGACTCGCTGCTCGTCCACATCTGCGCCGCCCAGCATATCGGAAATCCGCTCTTTCAGCTTAGTGCGGTACTCCTCTACTGTCTGGGGAGAGCGCCTTTCAATTTTCCCTACAAGCTCCAGCACCGCAGATGCCTTTTGCAAAACATCATTCCTCATGTTCTGACCCTCCGCCCGGCGCATGGCGAAAAAAGGAACAAGTGCTTCTTCCAGCACCTGCCTGACAGCCCCCCACACCTTTTCTTCATCTTCCTGTGCCCGATGTACAGTAAAAATGTCAGGGCAATGTATCAATGATGAAATCGTTATGTCATCCTTTAAACCATACTGCTGCTGTATTTCATGAAATGCAGCAAGGTAACCTGCTGCAAGGGAATGATCTATATGCACCTCGGCATCCGCATGATCGGGTGCCTCTAACTCTACACAAACGTCAACTTTACCACGCGCTATGCGTTCCTGCAAAAAAGGCCGTATCTTTTCTTCTAGAAAGTCATCTTCATGTGAAACGCGGCAGCTAAAATCAAAAAAGCGGTGATTAACCGATTTGATTTCCACCGTAATGCTGCGCCCATCTATAACCTTTTCCGCCCGGCCAAAGCCGGTCATACTGCTCACCACGAAAAAATCATCTCAATTTTAGAAATCTGTAGAACTTTTATCTTCTTATTTTATCAGCTTTCCTGCCCTATTGTCAACTGTTCTGCCGGTTTTGGTGAGGAGCCTGTTTTTTCACACCTGCAGCTTCCTCCAAGCTGGAAACTTCCACAGGGGTAAGTTCACGCCATTTCCCTGCTGGCAGCATTCCAAGCTTCAGGGGTCCAAAAGCCGTACGCTTTAAGCGCGCGGTCTCAAGGCCAAGCGCCTCGCACATTTTACGGATTTCGCGGTTCCTGCCTTCATGAAGGATAATTTGCAGCACCACACGCCCAGGTTCACGCACTAACACGGTAACTTCAGCCGGAGCCGTTCTTTTTCCGTCTATAACAATACCTTCCGTCATTTGGCCAATTTGCTCGTCAGTGATACCGGGGCGCACCGTAACGCGGTAAGTTTTCGGCACATGGCGGGAGGGATGCATCATATCGTTCGCAAACTCACCGTCATTCGTCATCAGTAAAAGGCCTTCCGATTCACGATCGAGCCTACCAACCGGGTATATTCTCTGTGGGATGCCCTGTACAAGTTCCGCCACGCATTTCCGGTCCATTTCATCGCTCATGGTGGTTATGTACCCACGCGGCTTGTGCAGCATAATATAAAATGGTTCAAAATGACCGTGAACCGGTTTACCGTCAAGTGTAATACGATCGCTCTGTGGATTAGCCTTGTCACCCAGCTGAGCCGGTTTTCCATTCACTGATACTCTTCCAGCCTGAATATATTCTTCTGCTTTGCGGCGGGAAGCAATGCCACATTCGGCAATAATTTTCTGTACTCTTTCAAGGTCAGCCATATTGTTGTTTTTCCTTTCTTTGGGACATCCGATTTATTGAAAAAGGCTGCGGAACCACTCTGCAAAATTCTGAAACCAATTTTTCTCTGTGGGGGGAGCCGAAATATTTTCTGCCGCAGTCAGTTCCGTTGCGGCTACAAGCTTGCCGCCACAGCGGTAACACACCCGGCCGAGGACTTGCCCCGATTTCACCGGTGCATAAATGAAGCGCGGCATTTCTACGGTACGCTGCAGCGTTTCATTGGAATCGATAACTACATTTCCGCCAGAAGACCCCACAACTGCCACGCTGTTTTTAACGCCGCCGACCGCAGATTCTGTAAGGTGATACATTGAATCGTCAATCGTACAGGATTTTAGCCTGGTAAAGCCATAATTCAAAAGGTTCTCGTGGTCGTTCCAATCATCCGGAGCATTCAAAGTAACCGCCACAAGGCGCACACCATCCTTCTCAGCTGCAGAAACAAGACAGCGGCCCGCTTTTTTTGTAAACCCCGTTTTTACACCGGTGCAGTACCGGTACAGTTTTAAAAGGCGATTGTGATTACCGTAGTAATGTGTCACATCGGGGCTGATAAAATGAATCTGCATGGAAGACTGCCGCACAATATTGGAAAAATCGCTGTTTTTCATTGCGGCACACGTAAGCTGTGACATATCATACGCTGTAGAGTAATGTTCCTCGTCATCCAAGCCAGACGGCGTAACAAAATGTGTATTTTTCATGCCGAGCCGCGCCGCTTCTGCATTCATCATATCAGCAAAATGCTCTTTTGTTCCGCCAACCGCAAAAGCGGCAGAATTTGCAGCATCGTTCCCGGAAACCATCAGCATTCCAGCAGCAAGGTCGCGCAAAGTGAGGCGGTCACCTGCACGCAGGCCCATAGAGGAACCTTCAACGCGAATCATTTCCGGCGTTATCGTTACCGTACGGTTTCCCGCCGATGCAGCCTGCAGCGTAAGCATTGAAGTCATAATCTTTGTCGTACTGGCGATTGCAAGCCTCTGGTTTTCATTCTTTGCATACAGCACTCTGCCGTCATCCGCATTTACAACGACGGCTGATTTTGCCGACACTTCAGGCTGAGCCGCAGCTGCTTGCGCGTTGACCGGCAAAAGGGCGGCCGCCAGAACGGCAACCGCACAGATAAGCCATTTTCCCTTCATTCCAACCACCTGCCGATTCATATATATGCAGATGAGGAACGCAGTCATGATTTAATCTTGGGTATGGTTATTTTCCGGTTCACGGGAAGAGTCGTTTTTCGCATTTGTTTTAGGGCTTTTATGAATCATGCCGTTTACCTTATCAATGATTTCCGGAGCCTGGTCAATTAAGCGGTCAACAGCGGTATTGCTGCCTGCATCAACACGGAGAAGACGAACCTGACCGTTGGAAACAACAAGAAATGCAACCGGGGTAATCGTGATACCAGCGCCTGTTCCTCCGCCAAAATACTGCTTTTCCGGAACTTTGGTTGGCAAGTCGGAGCCGCCTGAAGCAAAACCATAATTTACTTTTGAAATCGGAATGATTGTCGTTCCGTCCGGAGTTGTAATAGGGTCACCGATTACGGAATTTACATCAACCATCTGCTTGATTTTTTCAAGGGTCGTATCCATCATGCCTTCGATTGGATGCTCAGCCATAAAAATACACCGCTTTCTTTTAAATTAATTCAGCTGTCTGTTGCTGCTTCTTTTACCAGCTTCATAGACTTAAAGAACGCGCCCAAAAGCGTATTCAGCAAAAAGAACAGTTTAATATGTGCCTTTAATTCAAATGTTACCAGGCTTTTCTGCAAATGAAAGTCAGGCACAATTGTAATATGATATTCTTGATATTTTGCGCACTGAAATATCATTCCGGCTGCAGTGCCAACAGCCCCGCAGACGCGGCCGTAGTCGAGAGCCGTTTGCGCGGCGTCTTCGCCGCCCACAGCAATCCGAAGCCAAAGCCGCCTGAAAATAAGATGGCGAAAAATTTTTTGGGCCGTCGTTCCTGCCAATTTAGCGGCTTCGCTAAGAATTTCCAGAAACCCTGAAAGGCCCTTTTTTTGAAAAAGCTCACGCAGCTGGTGCTTTTCAGCATGCTGCTTTGCTTTTTCTTCTTCCTTTTGCTTCTGCTTTTCTGTTTTCTCTTTTTCCGGAGGCCTCGGTACAACGGTATAGTGGAAAAAGAGGAAACTGATTTTTGCTGAAAGTTCCTCTTGAAAACTGGCTTCAACAACAACCGGGCAGGCAAGTAAAACGGCAAATATGACCTGCATTGTCAGGAAAACATACCAAAAGTTCATCCGGCATCCTCGGCGGGGACTTCCCGCTCTTCCGGCTCCTCGCTATTCTCGTCGTCATCCTTCCCATGCTCCACAGGCGGAAGCTCGTCCAGTGAAGAAATGTTCAGACAGCGAAGAAAATCCGGAGTAGTACCGTAAAGCAGCGGACGGCCAGGAAGTTCCAGACGCCCACGTTCCTCAACCAGTCCTTTTGCCGTGAGGCTGCCTAAAACACCAGAGCAATCCACACCTCGAACCTGCTCAACAAACGCCTTAGTAACGGGCTGATTGTAAGCAACAACAGCAAGCACCTCAAGGGCAGCCTGTGAAAGCGGCATATTTCTGCGCCTGTCGAGTGCTGCACGCACTTGGCTGGCATACTCATTTCTAGTACACATCTGCCAACCATTTTCCAACTGAATAATCTGTATGCCATCGTTTTTCAAATTAAACTGGTCTGCAAGGTTTCTCATAACTTTTTCCGTTGTTGGTTTGTCCAGCTCCAGAACATCAGAAATTCGGTCAGCAGTTACTGGTTCGCCGCTTGCAAACAAAATTGCTTCGGCCGCACCCTGAATCCTTTTAATCTCTGCTTTCATGGTCAAGCCTCTTTTCTGCGTTTCCTTCGTGCAAGCAGCCGCACCGTACCGTTTGAATCACCTTCCAAGCGAATCCGCTTGCCCTTGACAAGCTCAAGAACTGCCAAAAATGTTGCTACAAGCTCAGAATGCTCGTGGCAGCCACGGTACAAATCAGTATATTTTGCTGTGCCGGCTTTTCTCAATCCGCGCAGCAGGCGGATAATACGGGAACCGACACTTACAATAGGATGTGCCACAATACCGGAAAAAGCTTCCGGCTTAGGCGGCAACAGACGCTTCCCACGCCCAGCGGCGCTTTGGTATGCATTGTGAATCTCTTCTGGGGTGTGATGCCCGCGGTAAGCTGTTTCAAACTGAATTTTCTGCGGTTCGCGCGTATAAGAATCAAACGTAAGATGTTCACCAAGAATTTTAGCCAAGCGTCGGCATTCCTGATATTCCAGCAATTCACCCGTTAATTCACGCTGCAGTTGATCTGCTTCCTCCGGTTTTGGAAGAAGGTACACGGTTTTCATGTAAACAAGGCGTGCCGCCATCTCGAGGAACTCGCTTGCAACTTCCATGTTCTGCTTCTGCATGGCATTAATCTGTTCCATGTACTGGTCAACAAGTTCTGTAATGCAGACGTCGCAGATATTCAGTTTGTTTTTTCTTACCAGAAACAAAAGCAGGTCTAACGGGCCTTCAAATGTTTCCAGTTTATAACATAGTTTTTCCATTTTTTCGCTGTTTATTTATATCAATCCAAACAGATGATACGGAAGTACACCAAGCTGCAGAACGCCGGTATAGCAAATGTCGTTCAGCCAGCTGATTGGAGCACTTAGCACATTTGAAAACAAAACGAAAAATGCAACCAGTATAATAATGTTCTGGTACCTGTAAAAATTGTAAAGCGCACGGTCGGAAAGAAATGCACCAAGAATTTTCGAGCCGTCAAGCGGAGGCAAAGGAATCAAGTTAAACACTGCAAGGGAAACATTGATTTGAATATAGGCTAAAAGAAAGTCGCGAAGAAAAGTTGGCACAAAACCACCCGCAATTAAAATTCCAAAAAATATAATTGCGCCCAGCCATGCAACAATAAAATTGGAAAGCGGCCCGGCAAGAGCGGTGAGGGCTGTGTCTCGTTTTGGCTTCCGGAAATTTCGTGGGTCAATCGGCACCGGTTTTGCCCAGCCGAAGCCAAACAGCAGCAGGAACAAGGAGCCTACCGGGTCAAAGCTGACAAGCGGGTTTAAGCTCATGCGCCCTTCAATCCTTGCCGTTCCATCGCCTAGTTTGTTCGCAGCCCATGCATGTGCCCATTCATGAACAGGCAAAATGCAGAAAATGATAAAAAGGGTTGCGAGAATTTCGGCAACCACACTGACAAAATCGATTGGCTGGCCTGTTACAATCTTTTGGATAATCGTATAAAGCATAGACACTCTCCTTGTGCCGGCCTTCAATATTTGCAGAAAAGCCGAATTTGCTATATTAATAGATTATAATACGCAGTTCGTAAAAAAACAAGCCGTGGTATTATGGCAGGATGCTCTTCCCCTTTCCGATTCGCCGTAAAAAGTAGAAAGCAAGAAAAAAAGCTTGCATTTGCGGGGTAAATCTGATACGATATAGGTGTTGCTATGTAATAATGACCTTTAAAGGAGGTGCAGATAAATGGCAAAATGTGCTATCTGCGGCAAGGAATTGGCCTTTGGCGCACAGGTTTCTCACTCTCACAGACGTTCCAGCAGAACTTGGAAAGCAAACGTCAAACGTGTAAAGGCGATTGTGAACGGTTCTCCAAAGAAAATTTACGCCTGCACCCGCTGCCTGCGTTCTGGCAAAGTTACTCGTGCTGTTTGATTGAATGTACAGCTGTATAAAAGCCAGTGTCCTGTGAAAGGGCACTGGCTTTTTTCCATCCAACTTCTAACCACCCGGAGCCACCAGTCTAGGCTTTCCTCCCGCCACCGAGAAAAGCGCATTTTATTGCCACTAAATTTCCACTTTTCTTCGGTCAAACCATATTCTCAAAATCAGCTTCCGAAATGACTTTCACCCCAAGTTGATTTGCCTTTGTCAATTTGCTTCCAGCATCTTCCCCAGCAAGAACGTAGTCCGTCTTTTTTGAAACACTTCCGCTGACTTTGCCGCCGTGCTTTTCAATAATTTCTGAGGCCTCGGCGCGAGTCATGCCGGAAAGTGTACCCGTTAAAACAAATGTTTTTCCCGTAAAGCGGCTGTCATTTGGTTCTGAAGCAAGTGCTGCCATATTGACGCCCGCATCACGCAGACGGCCAATCAGGTGTGCTGTATTTGGCAAATTAAAAAAGTGGTTTACACTTTCTGCCATTATACCGCCAAAGCCGTCAATGGAAGCAACATCCTCTTCCGAAGCCTGAAAAATATCATCAATCGTCCGAAAGCGTGCTGCGAGTATCTTTGCGGCTTTCAGGCCAATATGCGGAATACCAAGTGCAAACAGAAGCCTGTAAAGATCATTCTGCTTCGACTTTTCAATCGCATTCAGGCGGTTTTCCGACGATTTTTGGCCCATGCGCTCCAAGCCCACTAACTGTGCCAGTTTTAAGGAATAAAGGTCTGCCGGTGATTTCACAAGTCCGCCGGAAATAAGCTTTTCCAGCACTGCAGGTCCAAGGCCATCGATGTCCATTGCGTCACGCGAACAAAAATGTATCAAATGACGCAGAAGCTGTGCAGGACACTCAGGGTTTGTGCAGCGCGTGGCTGCTTCCCCTTCTTCCCTTGTGACTGCAACACCGCACGATGGGCAGACTTCCGGCATCTGGAACGGCACAGAGCCTTCCATATGGGAAACGACAGAAACGACTTCTGGGATAATCTCTCCAGCTTTTCGCAGAATGACCGTGTCACCAACACGAATATCCTTTTCCGTAATAAAATCCTGGTTATGCAGCGTAGCGCGGCTTACCGTTGTACCGGCCAACGTAACCGGCTCAAAAACGCCTGTTGGTGTTAAAACTCCAGTGCGGCCTACGTTAATTTCAATACCCAGAACTTTTGTTTTCTTTTCTTCCGGCGGATATTTAAATGCCTCCGCCCAGCGCGGAAATTTTGCAGTGCTGCCAAGGAGCTGACGCTGTGCAAAGGAGTTTACCTTTACAACAGCACCATCAATGGAATAATCCAGGGAACCGCGCATATTCCCAATCCGGTGAACCTCTGCAATCACTTCTTCCATTGTCTTGCAGGGGGTAAAAAACGGCGGGACAGTAAATCCCAGGTCTTTTAGAAAATGTAATGCCTGGTCATGGTACTGCAATTCCGCTCCATTCACCTGCTGAACATTAAAAACAAAAATATCAAGCTTCCGTGCGGCTGTAATTTTTGCATCTTTCTGGCGAAGCGAACCGGCTGCAGCATTTCGCGGATTTTTGAATGGCTTCTCTCCATTTAATTCTTGCCGTGCAGAAAGCTCAAAAAAGACTTTGTGTGACATGTAGACTTCCCCACGCACTTCGAGAAACGGCAAGGGCTTATTCAGACGTTTTGGGACCGTGCGGATCGTTTTGATATTGTCGGTAATATCTTCCCCTACAAGGCCATCACCACGCGTAGAGCCTCGAACAAGGACACCATCACGGTACTCAACGGAAACAGACAGGCCATCAAATTTTGGCTCTACAATATACACGGGATCTCCTGCTGCCACTCTTACTCTCCGGTCAAAATCGACCAATTCCTGCTCAGAGAATGAATCGTGCAGACTTTCCATGGGAACCGTGTGGCTTACAGGCGCAAACTTTGTAAGAGCGGCGTGACCACCTACAGACTGTGTAGGTGAGTCCGGGGTAACAAGTTCCGGAAACTCAGCCTCCAGATTTTCCAGTCTGCGGTACAAAGCGTCATACTCAGAGTCATCGATTTCCGGAGAATCTTCATCATAATATTTTTTGTTATGGTAGCGAATCTTCTCTGTTAAATCGGCTGCCATTTTTTTTGCTTCCTGAAAATTCATTGTTTCTCCCCGTACCTTTTCTTTTAAATCATGCGTAAGGGTATTTTAAACCTATTTATCGAAAGTTAAAACCGTGTTGGGCACAGTGCCAACAATTACCGTTTCCGCTACAAGAACGTCGGTATTTACTTTTGTTGCAGCACTGATTCCCGGAAGGAAGGAATACACATTCGTCCCAACATTCAGGTAAATCTGGTGCCGCGTCTGGTTGATTCCTGCGGAAGTAAACGAACTTTTGAATTCGGCATCCACGTTACCGGAAAGTGTAATGTTCAAAGTTACATCCGGCCCCCGGCCGTAAAAAATCGAACCACCCAGCAGCGTTCCTAAAGGCACCTTTACAGCGGAAGCCGTATTGCTATTAAAAGCGTTTTGTACTTCTGTCATAATCTTCGTCTTCAGCAAGTTCATCTTAACAACATCGGTTGTGATGGAAAGCACTTTGCCGGCACTGTCACGCTCAACATGAATAAGACTTTCATATGTAACGGAATTGGAACTGATTTCATGAAGCACGATATTGTCAATGACGCTGATTGCCTTTCCCTTCGCCTCGTTTTCTGCTTCTGACTGCATAACCGGGTAAAGCGTGTGGTTAAACAGGGCAATCAATGCAACTACAAGCAAAAGGAAAACGATAAGCCGTCCTTTTAACGGTCTGCGTGTACCAAACCGATGCCTCATAACCAATTCACCTCCCGAAGGGAATACTCCATTCTACTCCGGAAACATAAATTGGTGAAAACTTTTTATGCCCATACGATAAAAAGCAGGCACAAAGAAACCAGAGGAATCTTTGTGCCTTGCGGAAAATTTATAAAAATGGAAATCAGTTATTTTCCGGCTCTTCGGACTGTTCACCCTGGTCTTCCAAAAGTGCGCGTATGGAAAGGCTTACGCGGTGACGGTCAAAATCAATATCTGTAATCTTAACTTTAACAACGTCGCCAATCTTCAGCACATCCTGCGGCTTTTCAATTCTGTGGTCTGCAATCTGTGAAATATGAATCAGACCGTCGATGCCCGGAATAACCTGTGCAAATGCACCAAATGCCGTCATGCCGACAATCTTAACTTCCACAACGCTGCCAACCGGGTACTTGTCCTTAAGGATAACCCACGGATTGTCTTCTGGCTTCTTGTAGCCAAGAGAAATTTTGCCGTTTTCACGGTCAAGCGCCTTAATGTAAACAGTGACAGTATCACCTACATTAACAACTTCCGACGGATGTTTAATGCGTGTCCAGGAAAGTTCGGAAATATGAATCATACCATCTATGCCGCCCAGGTCAACAAAGGCACCATAAGAAGTAAGAGACTTAACGACACCAGTATAAACCTTGTCGACTTCCGCAGTTTCCCAGAATTTTTCCTCCTGGGCTTTTCTTTCGTCACGCAGTACGGAACGAATGGAGCCAACAGCGCGCTTCCGGCCGCGGTTAACTTCGATAATGCGGAATTTAACTTGCTTTTTCAGCAAATCTTCCAAAGAATCATTGCGGGAAGCAGTAGCCTGCGAAGCAGGAATAAATACGCGTGCGCCCTCAGTAACAGCTATTACGCCGCCCTTTACAACTTCAACGACTGTGCCGTCAAGTACAGCTTGGCTTTCTTCAGCATCAACAATCTTTTCCCAGCCTTTTGCAGCATCCAGGCGTTTTTTGGAAAGCATGATTGTGCCTTCCTGGTCATTTGTGCGCATAATCAGAAGATCCATCTCGTCGCCGACTTTAACAACATCTTCCGGTTTTACACCCGGATCAGCAGAAAGTTCTGCGGCAGGAACGAAACCGGCCTGTTTTCTGCCGACATCCACAAGGACTTCGGTCGGAGTAACACCGACAACTACACCGTGTACCTTCTCATCTGTATTTAAAGTCTTCAGGGACTCTTCCAGCATTTCTGCAAAAGATCCCTCGGCGGGGTTCTCCTTTTTATCCTGTTCGGTCTGAGCCGACCCCTCATTAAGTTCTGACATGGTATCAAGTACCTCCTTTATAATGCTTGCCGGTGTGGAAGCACCAGCAGTAATGCCAATACGCTCAGCTTTTTTCAAAGCATTCATCGGAAGCTCGTCCGCAGTTTCCACAAGATATGTAACACAGTTTTTGCCGCAAACTTCAAAAAGTTTTGCGGTATTGGAACTCTGCCTGCCGCCGATTACAACCATTGCGTCACAGTTTCGTGACAATTCCAGTGCTTCCGACTGCCGCATTGCAGTTGCATTACATATTGTATCAAAAATAACATCATTTGTATAGACTTTTCGCATGATTTCCAAACAATTTTCCCATTCTGCGACACTAAACGTCGTTTGTGATGCCACACAGACTGGTTTATTCCATAATGCCTTATTATTTTTCAATATTTTATTCAGTTCTTCATGATTTTGGAAAACAAAACAAGGCCCACTGCAGTGACCAACGATTCCTCGTACTTCCGGATGAGAAGCATCCCCTGCAATTAAGACAATCTTTCCTTCCGCAGAGGCTTTCGCAACGATGGAGTGAATCTTTGCTACAAACGGACAAGTAGCATCGCAAGATTTTATATGCCGCTTTGCTATTTCGTCATAGACCTGTTTTCCAACACCATGAGAACGAATTACAAGTGTAGCGTCCAGCGGAGCTTCCTCCACTGTATCTGCAATGGTTACCCCACGCGATGCAAGCTCGGCCAACGTCTGCGGGTTATGAATAATCGGACCAAGTGTACAGACCTTTTTTCCTTCCGCCAGAAGCCGGTTTACCATACTGACGGCGCGGTTGACACCAAAGCAGAAACCAGCCGAAGAAGCGACGGTTATTTTCACGGTTTTCCCTCCAGCATCAAATTAATACGCTCTGCGAGTTCTTCAGCAGCTTGACGCATTCCGGCTGCTGAGGTGCCATGCAGGGAAAGCTGCCTGCCCTGCACTGGTTTTCCAAAACGAATTGTTATTCGCTTAAAGGGCCGCAGAAGCCCATTGCAGCAGATTGCAGCAGGCAGTACAGAAGCCCCGCTCCGCTCTGCAAGAAGTGCAACACCAGGTTTTGGGCGAAACGGCGTATTGTCAAACACACATCCGCCCTGTGGGAAAATACCGACTACACCGCCATCCTTCAAAATTTGTTCTGCTGTACGTATCGATTTACGGTCTGCCATATTGCGGTGTACGGGGAACGCGCCCATCGTCTGCAAAAAAGCTCTTGCTGCAGGTCCATGGTCTGTAAACAGTTCCATTTTTGCCATATAGCGTATTTGGCGATGAAACGGCAGTGCAAGCAAAAAAGGGTCAAATACTGATTTATGGTTACTGCATACAATATAGCCCCCGTGGGAAGGAATATTCTCTTTGCCTAAATAATGTACCCAAAAAAACAGCCGGCCAATCGGTGTAAACAACCGAATTAAAAAAAAATAGATACGGCTGTGATTCATAAATGCCTTCTAAAAGTCTTTCAGACTTTCTTCCCTCAGTTCTGCAATGCGATCCATAACGAACTGGCTGGCGGCACGAAGTTCATGAGGAGTGCCATGCTGAATATTGAGCTCTTCTGGCTGAATCAGCTTGCCATAAGCAATAATGCAGCGGTGGAAAAGCTTTGGCACGCCGCCTCCCTTGGCCGTGATACAACAAGGCAGTATTGGTGCGTTACATTTATTTGCAAGCATGACCGCACCAGGCTTCGGCCTTAGGAGGCTGCCATCTTTTGAGCGGGTTCCTTCTATGAAGAGCCCAAGAACATCCCCATCTTGTAAATGCTTCTTTGCAAGATTGATAGCGCCAAGATCGCTCCGGCCGCGGGTAATCGGAAAAGCACCAAGAGCACGTAATATATGACCAATAAACTTGTTTTTGAAAAGTTCAATTTTGGCCATATAAAAAATCTGCCGTCGCTGTGTAAAGGCAAGACGCACGGGGTCCGTGTTGCTGGCGTGGTTACAGCAAAGAATGATCCCGCCTTCTTTTGGCATATATTCACTGTGTTCTTTGTGGATTGGCATAACAGTGCTAAAAAGCCAAAACAGAAAATACTGTGCAAAAAAATAAAGAGGAGTCTTTTTCATAGTGTCACCGTTTTTCGAAACATTATTTTTGCTGAAGGCCAGTTTTAATGATTTCAGTCAGCCGCGCGACAGACTGTTCCAGCGTTTCCCCAGTGGTATCCACGGAAACTGCGCCTTCCGCTTTCTTCAGCGGCGAAACTTTGCGGTGAATATCGTTATAGTCACGCTGCTTCAGGTCTTTCAAAACCTCGCTGTACTCCGCTTTCATACCTTTCTGAATCATCTCGTCATACCGGCGGCGGGCACGAACTTCAGCGGAAGCCGTCAAAAAAATCTTTACCTGTGCATTGGGAAGAACGACCGTGCCAATGTCGCGGCCATCCATAATAACATTGTGGGTGCGCGCAATATCGCGCTGCACTGAAAAAAGGAAGCTGCGCACTTCCGGGATTGCAGAAACTTTTGACGATGCCATCGAAACCTCTGCAGAGCGTATCAGCCCCGAAACATCTTTTCCGCAAAGCACGACCTTCTGCTCTCCATCTTCATATTCCAGAGAAACCGAGATTTCTTTCAGCAACGCACAAACTTTAGCCGTATCTGCCGGGCTGACATCCTTTTGAAGCACATAAAGCGCCACCGCTCTGTACAGAGCACCAGTGTCTACGTATATATAGCTTAATTCCTTTGCCGCAGCCCGCGCGATTGTGCTTTTCCCTGCACCCGCCGGGCCATCGATTGCAACTGCTGTCATATTATTAATCCGCTCCTTTCTTTTTCCTGTGACTTCGCCTTTTGCATTGATTCGCCTGCCATGCGGCCTGTTGAAAAGGCAATCTGAAGATTAAACCCGCCCGTATAAGCATCCACATCAAGGACTTCACCTGCAAAATATAATCCCTGCACCAGTTTTGACTCCATCGTCTTTGGGTTCACTTCATTCACCGCCACACCGCCGGAAGTGACAATTGCTTCTTCAACGGGGCGAAAAGAAGATACCGCGATTTCAAAATCTTTCAGCAGGCTGCCAAAAGAGTGCCGCATTTCTCTGGTTATGGCATTGCACTTCGTTTCAGGCGGTATACCTGAACGGCGCACCGCAACCGGTATCATTTTATGGGGAAGCAGTGCCGAGAGGGAATTCGCAAAATCGCGGTTATGGTTTTCACCAAAATCGCGCAGAAGGCGCGCATCCAACTTTTCCGAGGATAATGCAGGTTTCAGGTCAATCACAACGTGGTAACGGTTTGGCGCCATGTCTGGCATATGAGAACTGGCGCTTAAAATGACCGGACCTGAAAGGCCAAAATGCGTAAACAGCATCTCACCAAAATCATTGTAGACAATTTTTCCTGTTTTTGCATCCAGCACACGAATTGAAATGTTCTTCAGCGAAAGTCCCATCATATCGCGGCAGTCTTTTGCATCCGTTTCGGATGCCACAAGCGGCACAAGCGACGGGCGAAGCTTCTGGACGGTATGGCCCGCCTGCCTTGCAAAACGGTAGCCGTCACCTGTGGAACCGGTCAGCGGATAGGAAGCTCCGCCGCAGCAGACAGCAACATTTTCTGCCATAACAGTGGAACCGTCCTTCAGCACGGCACCACGCACACACTCGTTTTCCAAAATAAGCTGCTGGGCTTCCCCATGCAAAATATGCACACCGGAATCGTGGTCAAACTCCGCAAGCTTTTCCGCAACATCTGCCGCATGGTCAGAAACCGGAAAAACCCGATTGCCGCGTTCCGTTTTGAGCGGCAAGCCAAGGCCCTCAAAAAAGCGCATCGTATCGGTAGGCGCAAAATTGGAAACGGCGCTGTAAAGGAACCTGCCATTTGTCGGTGTTGAGTCAACCAAAACACGTCCGCTACAGTTATTTGTTACATTGCAGCGGCCCTTTCCTGTAATTCGAATTTTTTTACCGAGAATATTGTTTTTTTCCAAGAGGCATACGGAAAGACCTCTCCCGGCAGCCGTACCAGCTGCCATCATACCGGCTGCACCGCCGCCAATCACTAAAGCGTCAAACTTCACTTGGAAGAGTCATCTACCTTTTCATAAACACCATATTCATCCCATATTTCTTCCAGGCCCTGAAAAGTCTTTTTGACTTCTTTGGATTTTTTAATGGTAATCATTACAATCAGCGCATTAATCAGGCTTAGCGGCGCACAGAGTGAATCTACAATGGAAGCAATATCACTGCGGGCCAACAGCAAGTAATCGGCCTTCTCCGCAATCGGTGACATGGAAGTATCGGTAATTGCAATAACCTTTGCCCCACGGTTATGGGCAAAATCCATGGCATGAGCAATTTTTCTGGAGTAACGCGGAAAACTGATGCCGATAACGGTGTCCTGTTCGTTAATATGAATCATTTGCTCAAAAATTTCGCCTTCACTGGTTGACTGAACCAAAAGCACATTTTCAAACAGCATATTAAAGTAGTTTGAAAGGAATGTCCCAAGAGCAAGCGCACTTCTAGCCGCCAGAATATAAATTTTGCGCGATGCAATAATGGCATCTACAGCGCGGTAAAAGTCTTCGTGGGAAGTCTCTTCCATTGTGCGGCGAATAACGTCTATGTCCTGGTTAAACACAAAGTCCAGCACATCAGAATTCCCGATTCTGCCGGAAGTGACATCCATGCGCTGAACGGTTGTAAGTTTGTTGCGAATCATCTCCTGCATAGCCTGCTGCAACTGCGGGTAACCTTCGTAGCCAATTTCTGTAGCAAACCGCACAACAGTTGATTCGCTGACTCCGACTGTAGCTCCTAATTTAGAAGCCGTCATGAAGGCAACCTTATCATAATTTTCTTCAATGTACTTTGCGATGCGCTTCTGGCCTTTGGAAAACTCATCCATTTTATTTTGGATGCGTGCTTCCAGTAAATTATCCATTCAAAACGACCGTTTCTCCGCGCGGAACTGATGGGCTGCACAGTCCCGCGCGGCAGGCCATGCATTAAAATACGCTTCTTCCCACAAAAAGGCGTGGCCGAAACAGCATTCCGACCATACCAACACCATTTTATTTTAATGTGTATGCCATGAAAAAGCAAGTGCTTTTCTTAAGCGTTCCTCCAAGTTGAGCTGCTCAGTGAATATGAAGCCATCGGCTGACGGATGAATGAAATTTGCGTAAATATGCTGTTACCAATAAAGAAAGCGTATAGTCGTAAATAATAAATATGGCATTTCCAAGCAAAAGGAGAAGCCATGGCATATTTACGCCGAAAATAACAAAACTTTCCTGTGGAACATGCAAAAGATAAACGGCAAGATAAAATTCCAAAATGGCAGCCGCATTAAAAAAGACAAATTTCAGTAAAATCTGAACCGGCTTTTTGGTTTTATGCTCTATCGCAGCTTTTACGATTGGGTAACATCCGAAAAGCAGGATGTAGCACAGCACAGCTTCCTTATCACCTGCAAGCAGCACTGCCAGCAGCGACACAGCAGCATATACGGCCCATGCCCACCCAGAGCCAAGCTCAATCACAGCGCAAATAAGAAAAGCTCCGGCAAGCCCAGGTATCGCATAGGTCCCAATCGGTATAATACCACTCAGCACCATAATGACGGTAGAAATAGCGGTAATCATGGCACCGAAAGCAAGCCGCAGACTATGGCTCATTGTTCCGCAGACCTTCTTCCAATATGATTCAGCAGCAGCCTCCATAGCCGCCGCCAAAGCAGTCACAGCAAGCATCAGCAATGCACAGCGAGGTACAGAGGTCACACCCGGTGCATCCACCTGCCTGCGGCATATTCGGATTATAACCGCCGTACATACCGCTGCGCTGGCTTGAAATCTGATTCAACGCAGCCTGATATTCGGCATTGCCAGGATCCATCTGGGTAGCCCGTACAAAATCTGCATAAGCTTCATCAAGCCACCCCCGCTTGTACAAAATGGTTCCTTTCAGAAAATACCATTCTCCGCTGCGGCGCTCCGGCGGAACACCATCAAGAATCTGTTCCGCATCGGCTATGCGCCCGGCAACAATCATGCTGCGTACATCCATGTACTCAGTACTGCCGCCGTAACCACCGGCAGAAGATGAATAGGAACCTGTTCGGCCACCGTGCCTGCGCTCATTCATAACCTGGTCGTAGGCTTCGTTAATTTCTTTCATCTTTTCGCTTGCAAGGTCCGCAAGCGGGCTGTTGGCATAATTATCGGGATGATATTTCTTTGCAAGATTTCGGTATGCAGTTTTTACTTCTTCATCCGACGCAGTCGGAGAAACGCCAAGAATATTGTATGGGTCAGACATCGCCGTTCTCCTTCGCAAACAGTCGTTCCTTCTGCATATGGGGCAGTCCAAGAAAAACAATGTTGTGTATAATAGGCCCAAATTGGCCGCATTCCAAGAGATTTGCCGCGGCACCTAATTTTGCAAGTGTTCCGTTCAGCACTTCATTGGCATAGCTGCGAGCTTCAGCAAAATTCTGCTCGGTGCTCTCTCCGCTTAAATGAAAGCGTTTGATAAACGGATTAAAAGTTTTTTGGGATACATCCTTTGCAAGGTCGTCGACAGCATCTATTAAATAAGTCCAGCGGCCCAGGTAATAACCAAGTTCATGAAGCACGCGTTTTTCGGCTCCGGAAGAATTCCGCTCAAAAATTTGTGCAAGCATATTCGCGGTAGGTTCCGCACAAGCGTCAATCTCGCTGCTTTGGGCAAGCTCCAAGCGGTTCTGCTCCGCAATGGCAAAAGAAACAGTCTGCTCTAAGTCAGGAAATTTTCTAGCAGCACTTCGGTTCCGGAAAAAGAAACTCGGAAAAATCAGCCGATAGGGAACGCTTCGGAAAAAACCAGAATCTGCAATGTTATCTCTTAGCTTAAAGTATGCCAAAATGACCGTTAAAGCGGAGGCGGAAGCCAATGCCGCATTGTCTTCCGGGCAAAAGAAGCATTTTTTCAGGGGATTGACCACACAACGCCCTTTCCGAAACTTCAGCTCATTCTCATTGGTAACTGCCAATAGCAGAATTGCATAAAACGTGCAGTCATAATTCAGCACCAGGCGGGCAGCCGGGCCAAAATCTTTTCCAAGCCTACGGCAAAGCGTACAGTAAATACCACTGTATTCTTCATATTCCCGAACAAGCAAATCCGGTTTTTGCGGCCTGATGTAGCCAAACAAACGAATCATCCTCAAAAAACTAAGAATTCATGGAAACACATCTATTGTACTATACCTGATTCTTCGATTGAATTAACAATCTATGAATTTTTCACTTAAGCAGGAACAAGCCATTCAATAATTGCCAAAACAGCTAAAATGGCTTGTACATCAATAATTATTATGATATAATTTGCACATATGTTTCTATTGTAAGGAGAGATTTTATGAAACTTTTTGACATTGATGTACAAAAGCTAATCAATTTGCTTGATAAAGCAAAGGGAAATGTTTACCTGGTTACAGATGACGGCAATAAGCTGAATCTAAAAAGTAAACTATGCCAGATGTACGGCATAAGGGTTCTTTTGGAAAAAGCAAAGGACGCGAAAATCTCTGCGGAACTCAACGTAGAGAACCCGGAAGATGAGTTGATGTTTATTAACTACATGATGAGGAAATAACCGTTTCCATACTTTGGAAATGAAGTTGGGGAGCGCCGGCTGCTAAGCTGGTGTTCCCCAACTTTCTATTTGAATTTAATATTCATCACTCAGCGGATTCAGAATTCCGTACGAATTGCCTTCGATGCTATCTATAAATTTTGTGGCCTTCCCTGCGCCCAGCGCAACACAATCCTGCGGGCTTTCCGCAATGCGCACCGGCATTTTCGTCTTTTTGGAAATCAGTTCATCAATTCCAAAAATCTGTGCAGAGCCGCCGGTAAGTACCATTCCATCGGTATAGATGTCACCCATCAGTTCAGGCGGAGTATTTTCGAGCATTTCCTGCACTACACGAATGATTTGCATGGCACCGTCAATCAGCGCTTCCAGCACTTCATCGCTCGAAATATCTGCCCACTGCGGCAGGCCAGTCATGGCATTTCGGCCTTTTACGCGAAAAGTAAGAATCTCTTTGCGCGGAAAAACACAGCCAATCATAATTTTGCATTCTTCCGCCATATGGCGGCCGATAATCAGGTTATACTTCCGCCGCACATACTTGATGACGGCTTCGTCAAAAGTATCGCCCGCAACTTTTACGGAGCGAGAAATGGCAATGCCATTCAGGGAAATAACTGCCATATCCGTCGTGCCGCCCCCAATGTCAACAACAAGTGAACCATGCGGCTCGGAGATTTTCAGCCCAGCGCCAAGCGCAGCAGCAACCGGTTCCTCGATTGGGCAAATCTTGCGCACCCCTGCGGCACTGATGGCATCCACAACAGCACGTTTCTCCACTTCGGTAATTGCGCATGGTATGCTGACAACAACACGCGGCATGATAACCTGATTCGCACTGACACGTTTCAGGTATGTTTCAATTAGTACTTTTGCTAAGTCAAAATCTGAAATAACGCCTCCGGAAAGCGGGTGGCACACCTGAATCTTGTCGGAAGTACGCCCTACCATAGCATAGGCTTCCTTACCGGTCGCGACAATCTCGTCCGTTTCCAGGTTTACAGCAACCACCGCAGGCTCATTTAATACAATTCCTTTTCCGTCTAGATAAATCTTTACCGAGGAAGTTCCCAGGTCAAGTGCAATATCCGTGCCGAGCACCTCATCACATCCATTTCAGAGTATTCAGAAAGAACATATTCAGGGCTTTTGCCCCGTATTCCCGTTATTTTTTCCGATTCTATATATTATATAACATCGATTACGACTTTTCAACTATTCCGGTATTGCTCTGGCAACGGCTGCGCAGGCAACAGACACTGCACCGCCCTTGTAAAGCTGTGCCAAACATTCAGCAAGTGTAGAGCCGGTTGTTACAATATCGTCTACCAGCAAAATGTGCTTGCCTAGCGCTGCCTTCTCACAAGGTGCATAAGCACCGCGTACGTTGCGCACACGTTCCTCTCTGCTCAGCAAATGCTGCGTCCGGTTCTGCTTCACTTTGCGGAGGCATTGTACATATGGCAGGTTCAGGTTTTTCGCAAGGTGTACAGCAATCAGTTCCGACTGGTTGTAACCACGCTCTTTCTGCCTTCGATGTGAAAGGGGAACTGCTGTAACAAGGTCAAACCTTGCTCCCGGAAAAGCACGCAAAACCTGCCGCGCCAAATGTTCTGCATAATAAGAAGCATTTTGTTTCTGCCCCTCAAATTTGTACCGTAAAAGAGAATCCCGCACCTTGCCATCATATGCATAAAGGTAAGTGCAAAAAGCTTTCTGCTTTTTATTTTTAGCAATAGGCACAATATTTATTTCTTTTTCTTCCGGCAGATTTGCTGCACATACAAGGCAGAGCTGTTTACCCGGAGGAATAATTTCACCGCAGAAAATGCAGTGCGGCGGAAAGAGAAGGTCAAGAAGAAACCGCAGGACAGCCTTAAGGCTTGCTTTCACCACTTTCGCCGCCCCCTGTAAGTAAATCATACAGCCCCGTGTAACGCCGCGTTTTTCGGTTGTTTTCTACCATTAGACGAACTGTTTCCGCATGGCCAACAAGGATAAGCAGTGACTTTGCACGGGTAACTGCCGTGTAAAGCAGATTTCGGTAATACAGCTGGGGTGCGCCGCGGTACATGGGAATAACCACAGCCGGGAATTCGTTGCCCTGGCTTTTATGAACCGTCATAGCATATGCGGGTTCCAGTTCCGCTGCACTTTCCTTTTCATAAGTTACCGTCCGGTCATCCATACGGACGGCAAGCGTGGAAGCGCGGCGGTCTATTTTCAGCAGTACACCAAGGTCACCATTATAAACGCCTTCGCCATAGTTTCCATCGTCACGTACCCACGGCAAATCGTAGTCATTTTTAATCTGCATGACCTTGTCGCCTTCCCGAAAAAGGAGGCCATTTACGCTGATTTCAGACTTTTCCGGCGATTTTGGGTTAATCGCCTGCTGAAGCCTGCGGTTCAGTTCAATCGTCCCTAGTTCACCTTTTCGGCCTGGGGAAAGTACTTGAATATCGGTAAACGGCGAATAGCCATAACTTTTCGGGAGGCGCCGGCTGCACAGGTCAACGATTACAGAACCGATTTCTTCTGCCGAACGGTAAGGCAAAAAAAAGAAATCCGAGGTATGCACCGTAAGTTCGGGTTCCTGCCCAGCAACAATTTTGTGCGCATTTGCAACAATCAGGCTTTGCATAGACTGCCGAAAAACTTCCTTTAGTTGTACCACCGGAACAAGGCCGGATGCAATTAAGTCACCAAGAATATTCCCCGGCCCCACAGACGGAAGCTGGTCACAGTCCCCCACCATAATCAGCCTGCAGCCAAGTGGCAAAGCGCGGAGAACCGCTTCAAAAAGCGCCGTGTCAACCATAGAAAGCTCGTCAATAATCAGTGCGTCACAGTCAAGCAGATCTTTCTCGTTTTTCTCAAATTCAGGCCGGTCGTTTTCGTCCCACTTCACTTTCAGCAGGCGATGAATTGTCTTGGCTTCTTTTTCTGTTAATTCCGACATACGCTTTGCCGCGCGCCCTGTTGGAGCTGCAAGGAGCACTTTCTCGCCTTTAAACTCAAGAATTCGGATAATGGCATTCAGTGTAGTTGTTTTTCCGGTGCCGGGGCCGCCTGTAAGAATCAGCATTCCTCTGGTCAGAGCTTCCCGCACTGCAGCCTTCTGCAGCTGTGCATACTGGATATTTTCTTCCGCTTCTATGGTAGAAATATATCCGTCCACGCCTATGACCGACTGTGCCGGATACTGCAGCATCATACGCACACGCCCGGCTATGTAGACTTCCGAACGGTAAAGCCGCGGAGTAAACACAAACTCTCTGCTGTGGAATTTCCGGCAAACCAAAGTGGAGTCTTCCTTCATTTCGTTCAGAGCATCCGCCGCCTCTTCCGGGGTTACACCTAGCATATGGGCAGAGGCCTTAAGGAGCTTGTCCTTTGGCAAACAAGTATGGCCATTATTTTCGTTGTGCTTCAAGACGTACACAATTCCCGCCCGTAAACGGCATCGGTCATCCTGTGGGCATTCCATAGCCGCCGCAATCCTGTCGGCGCGGGCAAAATCAATTTGCAGGTCTTCACTGCAAAGGCAGTATGGGTTCTGCTTTACCTCATCTTCTGCCTGTGGACCAAATGCTTTCCAGACTCGGACTGCTTCTTCCGGCGTAAGGCCATATGTGGAAAGACGCAGCATCGTTTCACGGATGCCGCCTACGCGCTGAAATTCCTGGCAAATATGTGCCGCTTTGCTGCGTGTAATACCCTTAACGCTTTCAAGACGTTCCGGCTCATTTTCTAACACCTGCAGTGTTTCAGAGCCAAAGGCATCCACAATTTTTCCTGCAATAACGGGGCCAACACCTTTAATAGCACCGGACGAAAGATATTTCAGGATGGCCGCAGCATCCGCAGGAGCGGAACGCTCTACACCCTGTGCTTTAAACTGCGGGCCATAGTTCTGGCTGTTGACCCAGTTACCAATAACGTGCAGTTCTTCTCCCACGCCAACAAATGGCATAGTACCGACAACCGTTGTCAGCTCTTCCCCACTGTTCAGCTCTATCACGGCATAACCGTTTTTTTCATTTCGATAAATGACCTGCTCCACAGAGCCGGTCATTTCCAGCAGTTTTTCGTTTACCAACAAACTCCCCCGGATCTCCTCTAATTTGTTTTTAGTATACCCGAAACGGAATGTATTTGCAAATTAGACAAGCCAGAATTTTTGAAATTCTTCCGGCGTACAAAGAATTGTACTTGGGTTATCCGCACAAATCATCTCACAGATGCGGCGCGTTTCTTCGTCCATGCCACGGTCAATACAGACAACCTGCACCTTGCCGCACGACCACGCCGCACGCTCCAATGCCGTGCGCAGACGGTACTCTGCCTGTTCATCATGGCCGGATAACGAAAGCACCAGAATCATTCTGCCTGAATGCTCTGCTTTTAACATGTGAAGAAATATTGTCCGCATTACTTCTACCAGCCCAATAATGGCAAAAACAGCAAAAACGCACTTAAAAATCATTTCCGGCATAGAAAAATCACCCCAGCACATTGTATGTGCCGGGGTGGAATTTTGACAGATTATTTTTTTAGAGCAGCTTTCAAAGCATCAACCTTGTCGCGTTTCTCCCACGGAACATTCAGGTCTTCGCGGCCCATATGTCCATAGTTTGAAACTGCACGGTAAATTGGCCTGCGGAGGTCAAGCTTCCGGATAATCGCGTTCGGGCGAAGGTCAAACACCTTTTCAACAGCTTTCGCCAGCTCTTCACTGCTGTATTCTGAGGTTCCGAATGTGTCAACAGCAATGGAAACCGGGTGGGCAACCCCAATGGCATAAGCGAGCTGAACTTCGCACTTTTTGGCGAGGCCAGCCGCAACAATGTTCTTTGCGACATAGCGGGCAGCATAGCTTGCGGAACGGTCAACTTTTGTCGGGTCTTTGCCGGAAAAAGCGCCGCCGCCGTGCCGTCCGTAGCCGCCGTATGTATCAACAATGATTTTTCTGCCGGTAAGGCCGCTGTCACCTACTGGGCCGCCAATAACAAACCGGCCGGTTGGGTTGATAAAATATTTGGTGTTCTCATCCAGCCATTTTGCCGGAATGATTTTCTGAATAACCTGCGCCTTGATGTCTTTACGAATCTGTTCCAAAGTAACATCCGGGTCGTGCTGAGCGGAAACAACAACAGTATCCACGCGAACCGGCGTGTCACCGTCATATTCCACTGTGACCTGCGTTTTTCCGTCTGGGCGCAGATAAGAAAGCGTCCCATTTTTGCGGACTTCGGTCAGACGTTTGGAAAGCTTATGGGCAAGCGAAATTGCCATTGGCATAAGTTCAGGTGTTTCATCGCACGCATAGCCAAACATCATACCCTGGTCACCTGCACCGATAAGGTCATCCTCATCTTTTGCGCCATTTTTCGCTTCAAACGACTGGTCGACACCCATTGCAATATCCGGCGACTGAACGTCAATGGAAGTCAGTACGCCGCAGGTGTTGCCGTCAAAGCCGCAGGCTGGGTCATCGTAACCGATGTCCTTTACAACATCACGTGCGATGGAAGCAATATCAACATAGCAATTCGTTGAAATCTCACCCATTACATGGATAATACCGGTTGTTGCCGTTACTTCACAGGCCACGTGTGCATAAGGGTCTTTGGCGAGAATTGCATCCAAAATAGCATCTGCTATCTGGTCGCAGATTTTGTCGGGGTGTCCTTCTGTTACGGATTCAGATGTAAAAAACCGATTTGACATAATTAAAAGCCTCCTGTTTTGAATTGTGGAATTCGAACTGAAATCAGCCAAATTTCCAAAAAAATATGCCGCCCGGAAAAACCGAACAGCACATTCAAAACGAACCTCATCTTTCGGTCTCCCGCAGGAATTGGCACCTTGCAAAAGCAGGTTGCCGGACATCATAGGGCCTGTTCCCTCCGTCACTCTTGATAAGGGCATATTCACTTGTATGATATGATTATATCATAGCTTACCGCTTTCGTAAATATACAAAGCAGCCTGTTTGTCAAAAACCGTCCAATTCAGCGAAGTTTACCATGCAGAATCGGGCTAACCCGTTTATACAGCAGAAACGTAAGCGCGGAAACAGCAGCGCCTTTGAACAAGTTAAATGGCACAACCGCAAAGAAAATGAACGTAGAAATGCTGTTAATAGAAGGATTAATTTTTGTTCCAGCTGCAATCAGTGCAGCCATCGGCATATGGAAAGCACTCGCATAAAGCGGCAGCAGCACATACGCGTTTACAGCACCTGCCGCCGCAGACATCAAAACTGTCCCGGCTACCATGCCGAGAAGCGCATCTTTCTTCGTTTTCTGCTTTTTGTAAATCAATGCTGCTGGTATCACCATACAGCAGCCAAAAATAAAGTTTGCAAGGTCACCGACGCCTGCCGTAGAACTTCCGTGAATAAAGAAATACAGCAAAACCTTGATGAATTCAATCATTGCCCCTGCAAGCGGGCCCATGGCAAAGGCACCGATAAGTACCGGCAGTTCACTGAAATCCAAGCGGTAAAAGCCTGGCGCAAACCAGAGCGGGAATTCAATCGTCATCAGGCAAAATGCTATGGCAGAGAGGATGCCGACCTGTGTAATAACGCGGATATTGCTGACTGATGCAGACTGATTTTTGAGGCTTTTGGTTTCTGAATTTTCCAGCATAAAAACTACTCCTTTTTCCGCTGCCAACGAAAAAGCCCCACAGGATAAACCTGTGGGGCGAAAATACGCAATTAATAATACTGCGCGTTCTTCTTCATTCCGGACTATACCGTCGGCCTTGGAGTCACACCAAATCTGCGGAAACCCGCTCGTGGGCTTGTCGGCTTACGCCGCATTACCACCGGTGGGGAATTGCACCCCGCCCCGAAGACAGCTTGTTAAATTGGTATCATTATATTCCTTCTGCTCTGATTTGTCAAGATTGTCAGCAGCACTTTGCACTGCTATAATAAAAGAAAATGCCGTATTTGGTCTGGAGGTAACAATGACTTCTCATTCGCTTAAAAGTAAAATTATTTCGGTTTTCGCCGCCGCAGTTATTTCAGCAGCCTTTCTGACATCCTGCGGAAAAATTACTGCTTCTGTAACCATACCAAGTTCCAGTTCTTCCGTCACCTATGAAAAAGGAATTACACTTCCGCTGAATTCGAATTCCGGCAACGGAACAACGGAGCTTTATTTTCCACGTGCAGGCGCAAATGCTCAGGCACAGCTGATTAAGATTATTAACTTCACTCAAAAGAGCCTGGATATGGCAATTTACAGCCTGACGGACAAACAGGTTGCCTCTGCTGTTATGGCAGCGCACAGCCGTGGCGTTGCCGTGCGAATTATCTCTGACAAGGAGCAGTCCGGCGGCCAATACCAAAAAGGGCTTCTGCGCGGCTTTGTAAAAGTGGGAATTCCCGTAAAAATAAATTCACACGCCGGTTTAATGCATCTGAAGGTAACCATCGCCGACCGCAAAACCGTTACGACAGGCAGCTTCAATTACACAAAATCTGCCCAAGAAAAAAATGACGAGGTATTTGTGGTACTGAATGATGAAAACTCCGCGCAGAGATTTGAAGACGAGTTCAGCCAAATGTGGAGCAACAACTTGAATTACACCAATTTCAAGTAATTACAGCAAAAAAGCGGCGCTACAGAAATGCAGCGCCGCTTTTTAAGATAAATCTGCCCTTAGTACCCATTATGGATTCCTATTGCGCTCATGACAATAATCCCGGCTCCGCACAGAACCGTAACAATGCCAAGAATCAGGCAGGCAATGTACATTCCTCTCGACACAATATCACCTCGCTCACCCTAAAGGGCTTGTTTAATCAGTTTACAACCGTAATCCGATAGGAAATTGTCTTTTTTTCTCCTGCTGGAAGCAATATCATACCGCGCTTTTTTTCAAATTCATCGCTTTCATCGCTGCAAGTACCAAGGCCGCTCCAAGGATCCAATGCAACAAACGGTCCGCCGTTGGCACTTGACCAAATAAGTAGATAGTTTAATTGCGGAAATTCTACACAGATGCCTTTACCCGATTTGCGGCCGCGAAGCGTAACTTTGCGGGAACGAATGTGATCAAAAACCAAGGCATCCTGTAAAAACAGCTCGTGCCTCATCGGCAGGACTTTGGAATTTTTCAGAATCGGTACCCGATGATTCATTTGGGGAAGACCATCCGCATTCAACAAAGGACAGTCGGCTGTTTCCGGCTGCTCAAATTCCACCTCATAATCTTCAAAACTTTCTTCTGCCTCAATAGGGCAGTTAAAAGCAGGGTGGCCGCCAATTTGAAACGGCAGGGACGTTTGGTTCGGGTTCGTTACCGTATGGCTCACAGTTATGGTTTTCCCACTGACCGAGTACTTTAATCGAAGGGATAACGTCCGCGTGTTTCATCGTCTGAGTCAAGCTCAAATGCAACAGAGGTTTCTTCCTGCTTTGTCAGGCGAAACTCCTTTTTCCTTGCTACACCATGGCGCTCCATAAAACAGACTTTACCGCTTGCTGTTACAGCTGTTTTGCCGCGCAGACTGCCCACAATGGGGAAAAGCACAGGGGCCTGCCCATGCCAGTACTGCGGGTTTCCTTGCCATAGATACTCTGTACCAGCAGCATCCTGGATGGAAGTCAGTTCCCCGCCAAAAGAACGAGCTTTAACCAAGAGGTCGCTGCTTTTGATTGAATATTCCATTATTTTCCTCTTTCCTGGTTGCATTAAGAACTGGGTTTTGATTTTCCTGTGTGGCAACATAATTACCGCTGCTGTCTTTTCGAAGCAAATGCAAATGTTCTCTTGCCTGCCGCAAACCATGGGAAGCAGCCTTTTCCCAAAACAAACCAGCTTGATTATAATCTAAATGGATTCCAATGCCATAGTAACAGCATTCGCCAAGACGGTCCTGCGCGGCGGCATTGCCTTGCCCTGCAGCCTTAATATACCAGTGAAGTGCACTTTCTATATCTTTTTCTTCACCAATTCCATTCTCAAAGCAACAACCAAGCCGGTACTGTGACTCTGCATTCCCACACTTTGCAGCCTTTTTAAACCAGTACACTGCCTTGCCGCAGTCCTGCCGCACTCCAGTTCCATCTAAATAGCATTGGCCAAGATTAAACTGCGCAGAAGTATGCCCTTGCTTTGCTGCTTTTGCAAACCAATATGCTGCCCTGCTGTAGTTCCGTTCAATCCCTTTGCCATCGCGGTAAAGAATTCCGAGATTATTTTGCGCATCTGCATGGCCCTGCTGCGCTGCACGGGCAAACCAGCGCGCCGCCTTTACATAGTCTTGGGTAGTGCCAAGGCCATGGCAGTAACGTACACCAAGGTTAAACTGTGCTACAACATGGCCCTGTTGAGCTGCCTTCTGCGACCAGTACTCCGCACGACCGTAATCTTGTTTTACTCCACGTCCACTGTAATAACAGAATGCCAGCCTATGCTGCGCATCCGCATGGTTCTGGTTTGCTGCCTTTGCAAACCAGTGCACCGCTTTGGAATAATCCTGAGGAATGCCATCCGCCATCTCATAGGCAAGGCCAAGGCCGTACTGAGATTCGACGTCGCCAAGTTTGGCAGCTTCTATTAAAGCGGTCATTTTACTGTCACCGGCCTGTGCGTATTCCACACCAAGGATGGAAAGACAGCACATTACAGTAAAGTCTGATTGCTCAGCTGTCCAGCAGTACTCACTGTTCATTCGGATCCGGTACCGCCTGCGTATATCTTCGTAATTTTCCGGTTCTTTTTTCAAAGCACGGTAAAGGCCCACGCTGAATGCAAGGCTCATTAAATGGAATTCCCCGCGGTAATGCCCTTTGGCACAGTCGGCAAAAATAGAGCCAAGAAGTTCTTTGTTTTCAAAAACTTCTTCGCCCCGGCAGTCTTTAATTTTCTTTAAAATTTCAATAATGCCTTTGTCCATGCCAACCCACCCTTAAAGTTCAGGCCTTTTTGCAGGTTATGATTCCGGCTATGGAAACATCATCTCCACTGCCCTTTTCCGTCATCTCTGAAAGAAAGTCTTTCAAGTCTTTCCTTGTCCGTACCGTATTGCCGCAAGAAAACTCTGAAACTACTTTTTCCATAAAGCTATGGTATTTTTCGCCGGATGAAAAAGAGTTCTTTACTCCATCGGTTGACAAAACCACCGCAAGTGGGACTTTCTGCTGAAAGATATGGTGAAAGCTGTAAAAAGCATCTGGTTCACAAAGTGAAGTCGTCACATTGCCAACAAGCTTTTCCTCTCTTGGCACAGCGGAAACCGTACCGTCATTCATCAGCGCAAAACAGTCACCATCGCCAATCTGCATTCCAAACCAACCGCTTCGAGTCACAGCTGATGCAATCAGCGTTGTGCCATATGCAGACTCTACCATTTGCCCGTTTTGCAGGCATGTACGCCGCTTTTCCGAAAGGGGAGCAAGCTCCTCTTCCGAAAATGGATTTGCATTATAATGCCGGGCAACCCGTCGGTTCCAGTTGAAAATAATATTCTTTTTTAACTGATTCAGCTTAGCATCTGTGTTTTCTGTAAAGCGCTCTGTATCTTCACAGCGAATGAACTGGCTGACCGCTTTCAGCGCAGCTTCCACTGCAAACCGCGCGCCGAGTTTGCTGCGAAAATAACGGATGTCACCATGCCCATCCGCAACGGCGGCTACTGCTGCATCATGTAATTCAGCTGAACCGGAAAAATCTTGGCAAGGCACTTTCCGGCGAAGATGTGCAGCACCCCGCACCGAAATGTGAAAATTATAAAATGGGAAAACTTCTTTTCCCTGCCCGCCTGTCCGGTGCAAATCAGTTCCAGCCTTCATCTGTATCATCTACAGAATTAACAGGCTGCCACTCTTGCTCCTGCTTGTTCAATTCCTGTGTAAATGTTTCCTGACGGCTTCCCTGCCCTACCGTGCTGCTCTGGCTGCCAATTTTGGAAGCGGTAACAGAAACGAGACGTATCATCTTTGCGAGTGCTTCCGGAGTATGAGCCCGCAGAACAGCTTCCGGTGTCCCCGTAAATTCAGTAAGGACTTCATCGTTAACGTCTTCTTCCTCGCCAATCGCCACTGCAACCTTTATGGCAACGTGAAACCATTTGTTCTGCTTCAGCTTTTCGAGTTCTTTTTCATAGTCATCCGTCGGTTCGCCGTCCGTCATCAGAAATACGGCAGGTGCATAAGAGCCTTCCACATCATTCATATATGCATTGCGTGAAAGTTTCTCATTCAGCATCCGATAGGCCTCGCCAAGGTCGGTCATACCGTCACCATCTACAAATGGCCAGTCAAACTCATTTGCCGGCTTTGGTTCGTCATAAACCCACTTTGCGCCATTTGAAAAAGTAAGCGCGGCAACTTTAATTTCCGCATCGGCATTGTCCTCTGAAATTGTGCGGATTTCTGGCAAGACATTAAAAATTGCATCGTTGACTGCGCCAATTTTTTTTCCGGACATACTTCCGGAAGTATCAACCAGAAAGAATAGGACCATGGTTCGCTTTGCAATTCCTTCCGTGTTTTCAAACGGATTTGACATATTGTATCTTCCTTTCCCGATCCTTCAAGATACTGTTATTTACACAATTTCTGCCTTCACTTCCGTGTTAAAAGCAATTTTTACATTGCGAAAGACAGGAATCACCGCCTGCGGCGCTATGTCCTTCAAGCTGCCATCCGGCAGCGCGGCCTGCCAAGTGGAAGCGGTAAGATTCCGAATTCCCCAAAGATTCGGATGATTGTTATTGCGTACAACTTCACCTGTAACCGTACGGAAATCCATGCTATGCGCTTCTGTGTGACAGGCATAAAGTTTATTTCCCGGGTAAAGTGAAACGCGGTACCGGTTGCAGTTGAGCCTGAGCGGGCATATCATTTTTGACCCGCATCCAAGGCACCGTAAATTTTCTTCGGAACCACTACCGGCAAAATTCTCACATCCACAGCCACAGGTAATAATCTCATCGCGCAGCCGAATAAACAGGCGCAGCCATTCATTATCTGAAACACGCTTTTCTTTTGCACGGATTCCATCGGTAAAAGAACGGATAAATGCTTCTCGAATAAATTCCGGGTAAAGCGGCCAAAGCGTAATGGCATTGTTATGTACACCGCGCACCGGTTTATTGGTATGATTCTTTGGGTCAAATATAAAAATAGGATTGCTTCCATAATGTTTCTTTTCATGCTCGTCCGTCAAGCAAACGCTTTTAATAACTTTCTCCCCCTCAAGGGGATGAGAAAGAAAAAGAAGCAAAAAGAGCATTACTGCCAGTGAAAAATGATCCGACTGCATCCCCGGCTTTTCGCCCATGACCACTTCGGGCGCCATGTAACGGCATTTTCCCGCTATTCCAAGGTTTACTCCATAAGGCGCTACATTGTCATTATCGCAAATCATAACGTCGCCGTTGGAAGGGTCAATAAAAAAGTTACCATCATTCAAGTCCTGGTAAGACTTTCCCTGCCGATGCAAAGCAATGAAGCTTTCAACGATTGTAAGCGCAGCATTAACACGAGCCGAATGCTTCACAATACGGACTTTTGCGTTCAAAATATCTGTAAAACTGCGGTATTGTGGCGGCCGTAATTTCATCAGATAGCCAAAACTTCCTTCCGTTTGTTCTGTAACAAGGATAGGCCACAGAAAATTACGCGTCGGGGGACCATCCGAAATGTTGCGGCATAAATTTTTCAGAAACTCCTGCGGCTTCTTCAAAGCAGCCGTGAAAAACCACTTCAAAGCATATTCCTGGCCCTTATATTCTGCGCGGTAAACTGTGCCCTGACCACCCTCGCCAAGTTTTCCTGAAACGGTCAGGAACTCATTCGAATCTTTTACTTTTATCTTATGACCATTTTCGAACTCCATCCCGTGTATTTCCCCTCTGCCCATTCCATAAATTTGCAGTTTCAAAGCTGTGAAAAGGAAAATAGATACAACTTGCAATGATAAAATAATAGCACTTTTATTAATAAATGTCTACCTGCCTCTTTGCTGCTATCTGTGAGAATCCATCAAGGCAAAAACTGAAACGAATAGAAAAAGCCGGCCCGCGATACTATAACCACGGGCCGGCTTTTAACGATGCTGGAGAGCTTAATTACTTGCGCTCTGCCACTGTTTTTTTGATTTCATCCGTAAGAAGCGGAATAATCTTTGTCGCATCGCCAACAACACCATAATCCGCAACTTCGAAAATCGGAGCAGTTGCGTCTTTGTTGATGGCAACAATCAAACCGGACTCTTCCATACCTGCAAGGTGCTGAATGGCACCGGAAATGCCGCATGCAAGGTAAAGATCCGGGCGAACCGTCTTACCAGTCTGGCCAACCTGAATATCCTTCTCGACCCAGCCGGCGTCTACACACGCTCTGGAAGAGCTGACTGTCCCGCCAAGAGCACCTGCACAATCCTGCAGCATCTTGAAGTTTTCCGGACCGCCCATGCCGCGGCCGCCGGAAACCAGGACTTTTGCATCCTGAATATCCATCTTGTGAGATTCCTTTTTGACAACGTCAAGAATCTGGACATCCGTTTCAGATGCCGGAATAGCAACATTGAAATTGTCAACCGGAACTTCTGCGTTTTCAATCGGCTTAATCTTCTGCATAACGCCTGGGCGTACAGTAGCCATCTGCGGACGGTAGTCCGGGCAGATGATAGTCGCCATAATGTTGCCGCCAAATGCCGGACGAGTCATCTGAAGATTCTTCGTACCGTCGTCAGCAACATCCAGTTTTGTGCAGTCTGCTGTCAAGCCAGTGCGAATCCTTGCGGCAACGCGTGGAGCAAGGTCGCGGCCAATCGCTGTAGCACCGTAGAGAAGAGCGGCAGGCTTATACTTTTCAATGACCTTGCAGACAGCATAGGCATACGGCTTTGTAGAATACAGTTCAAGGTCTTTGTTGTCGACCGTGATAATCTTATCCGCGCCATAGCTAGCAAGGTCTTTGCAAAGACCGGAAACTTTATAGCCAAGCAGAACAGCCGTAACTTCGGTGTCCATCTTCTTGGCAAGTTCCTTTGCCTTGCCGAGCAGCTCATGAGATACCCCGGCAACTTTATTGTCAACCTGCTGAATAAATACGTAAACGCCTTTATATTCCTGAATATCCATCTTGCTCACCACTTTCAACTATATAATGAATTTCTCTTTGAGCTTTCCGAGGATCGCTTCAGCAGCTTCCTGCGAATTCAGGTTGTCAACAAGAGTGCCGGCAGCCTTCGGGCTCTTTGTGAAGGTCTTGACAACGCGGGTCGGAGAGCCTTTCAGGCCAATGTCCTCGTCCTTTACGTCAAGATCCTTACGGGTGATGATTCGAACTTCTTTTTCGCGGTAAGCGTCAAAGATTCCGCCCGGAGTCATGTAGCGCGGCTCATTCAGCTCGCTGAGTGCAGTAATCAGGCAAGGCATTTTAGCCTTAACAATGTGGTAACGGTCTTCGAACTGGCGCTTTACCGTAACGTATTCGCCTTCGACTTTAATCTCTTCCGCATAGCTGATGTTGGAAATGTTCAGGTTTTCAGCAATCTGCGGGCCAACCTGAGCCGTATCGCCATCGATTGCCTGACGGCCGGTGATAATAAGGTCAAAAGGAACCTTCTTCAGAGCAGCCGCAAGAGTATGAGCCGTAGCCCATGTGTCGGCGCCGCCGAATGCACGGTCTGTAACCAGAACAGCATCATCGGCACCCATAGCAAGAGCTTCGCGCAGTGCGGCATCCGCCTGCGGCGGGCCCATGGAAAGGACTGTAACATGCGCGCCCTGTGCGTCTTTCAGACGAAGAGCTGCTTCCAGTCCTGCTTTATCATCTGGGTTAATAATACTCGGAACACCTTCACGAATCAACGTGCCGGTTTTCGGGTCAAGTTTTACTTCATTAGTATTTGGAACCTGCTTGATGCAAACGACAATATTCAACGAATTTCCCTCCTTAGAGTTTCTGCCTTATTTCAAGGCATATTTGGAAATTACCATCTTCTGAACTTCGCTGGTGCCTTCATAAATCTCGGTAATCTTGGCATCGCGCATCATGCGCTCAATCGGATACTCTCTTGTGAAGCCGTATCCGCCGTGAAGCTGCAGGCAGCGGGTGGTAACATCCATTGCCGTGGAGGCACAGTACAGTTTAGCCATAGCTGCTTCTTCCGAATACCTTGACTTTGTATCTTCAGCAACTGCTGCACGGTACATAAGAATCTGAGAGCACTTAACCTTCGTTGCCATATCTGCGATTTCGAACTGAGTGTTCTGGAATTTCGCAAGCGGGCGGCCGAACTGCTTTCTTTCCTTAACGTACTTGATGGTTTCTTCAAGGGCGCCTTCCGCAATGCCCAAAGCCTGTGCAGCAATACCTACACGGCCGTTGTCAAGGGTAGACATAGCAATGACAAAGCCCTTGCCTTCCTGCCCAAGCAGGTTTTCCTTTGGAACAATGCAGTTATTGAAGACCAGTTCGCAGGTAGAAGAACCGCGAATGCCCATTTTCTTTTCTTTTTTACCAACGGAGAAGCCCGGGAAGGTCTTCTCAACGATGAAAGCAGAAATACCGTGATTGCCAAGGCTCTTGTCCGTCATGGCAAAAACAATGTAAGTATCTGCATAGCCACCGTTTGTAATGAAAATCTTATTGCCGTTCAAAACATAATGGTCGCCGTCAAGCACAGCCTTTGTCTGCTGAGCGGAAGAATCCGTGCCGGCATTTGGCTCAGTCAGGGCAAAAGCGCCAAGATATTCGCCAGTGCAGAGCTTCGGCAGATATTTTGCCTTCTGCTCTGGTGTGCCGTACTTCATAATCGGCCATGTACCAAGAGAAGTATGTGCAGAAAGCATAGTGGATGTTGTAGCGCATACCTTGCTGATTTCCTCAATGCACATTTCATAGGTCAAAGTGTCGCATCCAGCACCACCGTATTCCTTGGAATACGGAATCCCCATGAATTTGTATTTACGGAATTTTTCAAGTGCTTCGGAAGGGAAACGTTCTTCCTCATCAATTTCCTGGGCGTAAGGCTTAATTTCCTTTTCCGCAAACTCTCTGAAGAGAGTGCGGGCCATTGTTTGTTCTTTACTGAGTGTGAAGTCCATACTCATTCCTCCAAATCTGTCAGTTACGGGCAATTATTTTGAATAATCGTAGAAGCCTTTTCCGCTCTTACGGCCAAGCAGGCCGCCACGCACCATCTTGCGAAGAAGCGGAGCCGGGCGGTATTTCGAATCGCCGGTTTCATTATAAAGAACTTCCATAACATCCAGAACAATATCGTTGCCGATAAGGTCGGAAAGTGCAAGAGGTCCCATCGGATGGTTTGCGCCAAGCTTCATGGCAACGTCGATGTCTTCTGCAGAAGCTGTGCCCTCGGAGAGAACAACAACCGCTTCGTTGATCATCGGAACAAGAATACGGTTTACAACAAAGCCCGGAGCTTCTTTGACCTGAACTGGGGTTTTGCCGATTTCCGTAGAAATCTGTTTGATTTTGTCGACAGTTTCCTGCGGGGTATTAATGCCTGCAATTACTTCGACCAGCTTCATAACCGGAGCCGGGTTGAAAAAGTGCATACCGACAACCGGATGCTTGATGCCGTGAGCAATCTCTGTAATGGACAGAGAAGAAGTATTGGAAGCAAAAACGCATTCTGGCTTGCAGAGGCCATCCAGCTGCTTGAAGATACCCTGCTTGATGTCCATTTTCTCAAGAGCAGCTTCTACAACAAGATCACAGTCTGCAGCAATCTCATTTGTGCCCGTTTTGATTTTAGCAAGGATAGCGTCCTCTTTGGACTGCTCAATTTTGCCCTTGCTTACAAGGCGATCAAGGCTTTTCTTGATTTTGCCCTTGCCGCCTTCCGCCCATTCCGGCTTAACGTCGCAGAGGCGAACCGTATAACCTTCTGTCTGAGCGAAGGCCTGTGCAATACCGGAGCCCATGGTTCCGGCGCCAATAACACCAACGATCATGAAAAAAACCTCCTGCTAAATATTTATTTATTGATAAAAGGATCGTGTTTCCGTTTTTCACAGAACGCACCCATGGCGTTTTTCTGATCCTGCGTACCGCAGCAGGCAGCAAAGAGTTCCGGCTCCAGGGCTGTTGCAGAGTCAATATCCATCTGCAAACCCATATTGACAGCCTTTTTACATTGCCGAACAGCAATCGGCGCATTATTGGAAATGCGCTGTGCCAGCTTCATGGCTTCGTCCATCAGCTGATCCGCCGGGTAAACGGCATTTACCAGACCAACACGGTAAGCCTCGTCTGCCTTGATATTGCGAGCAGCATAAATCATTTCCTTCGCTTTTCCTACGCCGATTGTACGCGCAAGGCGCTGTGTTCCGCCAAAGCCCGGTGTAATGCCAAGGCCCGCTTCCGGCTGCCCGAAGACAGCATTTTCGGAAGCCAGGCGGATGTCGCAGCTAAGCGAAAGTTCGCAGCCGCCGCCAAGTGCATAGCCGTTAACCGCAGCTATGACCGGCATCGGCAGTTTTTCAATTCTGCGGAAAACCGCGTTGCCATGCGCACTGAAAGCACGGCCTTCATCCGGCGTCATGTTACTCATGGCGCCGATGTCGGCTCCGGCGACAAAGGCTTTTTGCCCTGCGCCGATAATAATAACACAGCGGGTTTTGTCTGCGTCAATTTCATTGACTGCGGCTTCGAGGTCTGCGAGAACTTCGTCATTCAAAGCATTTAAGGCTTTTTCGCGGTCAATCGTAAGAATGCCCACAAAATCCTTCTGCTCATATTTTACATAACCCATAATTTTTCAGCCTTCTATTTCAGAATTTTGGAAAAAATCAGTTATATTTCTTTACGATGGTAGCAACGCCCATGCCGCCGCCGACGCAAAGAGTAGCAAGGCCGAACTCTGTGTCGCGTCTCTGCATTTCGTACAGGAGTGTCGTCAGGATACGGCAGCCAGAGCAGCCAACCGGATGGCCAAGAGCAATCGCGCCGCCGTTGACATTGACTTTGTTCATGTCAAAGTTCAGTTCTTTGCAAACTTCAATGGACTGTGCAGCGAAAGCTTCGTTGGCTTCAACAAGGCCCATATCTTCAACCTTCATGCCGGAGTGCTTCATGACCTTCTTGGTTGCGTCAATCGGGCCAAGGCCCATGTAAGCCGGGTCAACACCTGCAGAAGCACCGTCAATCCAGTAAGCCATTGGTGTAATGCCAAGTTCCTTAGCTTTGTCTTCCGTCATAACAACAATAGCGGAAGCTGCATCGTTAATGCCGGAGGAGTTACCTGCTGTAACTGTGCCGCCCTCTTTAAAGCAAGGCTTCAGTTTGGAAAGGCTCTCAGCGGTTACGTCAGCACGCGGCGGTTCATCAACATCAATAAGAACAGTCTTCTTCTTCTGCTTTACTTCGACCGGAATAATTTCGTCCTTGAATTTGCCATCAGCAATGGCCTTCTGGCACTTCTGCTGGCTGTTTGCAGAAAATTCATCCTGCATTTCACGGGTAATTCCGTACTTTTCGGAAACGTTCTCGGCCGTGATGCCCATCGGATAATGATGGAAAGTATCCCACAGGCCATCGTTCTGCATGGAGTCAATGAGCACACCGTCATTCAAGCGATAGCCAAAACGTGCTTTTTTCAGCAGGTAAGGAGCATTGGACATATTCTCGGCACCGCCTGCAACAATAACATCAGCCTGGCCAGCCTGAATCAGGCCCGCAGCAACGTTGATGCTCTTCAGACCGGAGCCGCAGAGGTTATTCAGTGTGAACGCAGGGGTGGAAATCGGGATACCGGCATAAACTGAAGCCTGGCGGGCAACATTCTGGCCAATACCACCCTGGAATACGCAACCGAGGATGACTTCGTCTACAGCCGCAGCCGGGACGCCGGAACGCTTCAGAGCCTCTTTTACAACGATTGTTGCAAGCTCTGGGGTGTAAGTGTTAACAAAGACGCCACCCATTTTACCGATAGGCGTACGGCAGGCACCTGCTAAAACTACTTTTCTTGACATTAGAAATTTCCTCCATTCATTCACTTAAATTTATTGGTTGCTGAATTAAAAAAGAAACTTTCAGAATTAACTATGTTAAATATATCACAATTAGCTTCACGATGCAAGATTGGAAGCTATAAATTCATCGTTTCTAAACAATTTTATTAACTTTTTATTGTTCTTTTTGTCAGCGTGGCAAATAAATCCTTCAAAGCAGACTGCGTACCCTTTAAGGTACCCTGAACCAACTCGCGGCTTCCGCCACCGCGGCCGGAAAATGCGTCGTTCAGCGCTTTCCCAATCGTGCGTATGTCATCCTGGCCTGCGTTGGCAAGTGCATAACGGTAGGATTTATCTTTTCCGCTGAAAACTACGGCTGTCCCACTGCAGCGCCTGGCAAGCAAAACAGCAAATTTGCGGAGGTCTTCCGGAGGGAGGCTGTTTTCAAACACACAGACGCTTCCAGAATCCGCGGGAATGGATTCCGCTTTCTTTTGGAGAAGCTGCCCCTGAATTTCGGAAAGCTGCCGCTTCAGGCTGTCGCTTTCGCTCAGCAGGCGTCCGACTGCCTGCGCCACTTCTTCCGGTTTTGCGGAAAGCAGTGCAGAAATCTGTGCAACGCTTTCCTGTTTTTCCGCATAATCATTCATTGCCTGAGCCCCACAGGCAAGAGTAATGCGCGTTCCGCTCTTGTAATTTTGGGCACTCAAAATCTTAACTGCGCCAATTTCACCCGTAAAAGCTACATGTGTTCCGCAGCAGGCACAAACATCATACCCGGGGACCGTAACAATGCGAACCGCACCTGTAAGTGCTTTTTTGCTGCGGTATTCCATTTTTGCAAGCTCTTTGGCCGTTGGATATTCCGCACGGACAGGCAGATTGCGGTAAACTGCTTCGTTCGTTAGACGTTCGACCAGTGCAATTTGATTTTCCGTTAATCTGCCGTTCCAATCAACCGTAAGAAATTTTTCACCCATGTGAAAACCAACATTTTCGACACCAAAGAGCCGGTTCGCAATACCGGAAACAATATGCTCACCAGTGTGCTGCTGCATCAGACCAAAACGGTGCGGCCAGTTAATGCTGCCCATAACGGTCGAGCCGACCGGGAGCGGTCTGTCCGTAAAATGAACAATCTCATCACCATACTCTACTGCGCCAAGCACATTGGCAGCATCCAGTACGCCCGTGTCGGAAGGCTGACCGCCGCCCTCCGGGTAAAAAGCCGTACGAGCCAGCACTACTTGCCAACGGCCGTCTTTTTCTGTACATTTCAGTACCTGCGCTCCGAACTGCTTTTGATAGGGATTCTGGTAATAAAGCTTTTCTGTCATCCTTTTCAGTTCCTTTCTAAATAGGGATTACAAGTCTTGTGTATTTTCTAATTTATGCCAGCAATTATATTGATTTTTAGGTTGATATGCTGCACATTATAAAATGGTATATAAATAAATCATGGAGATGACGTTTTATGGATATTTCATCTATTGCTGAAGGCAGCATTGATTTCAGCTTAGCGCAGACTCAGGAAACCGCTGAAACCCTTATCATGAAAAATTCCTTGAATTTTGAAAAAGACAGTGCTGAGTCGCTGATGCAAATGCTGGACTCCGTTCCGCCTTCCGACCACATATTAGATCAGCTTGTATGACTTTTCAAAATCTGCTGTGCTGCTTGCTCTTTCAATTATAGAAGCAGTACGTCTTTCCTTCAAGAGGAATGTCCAGATTCTGCTTCCACCTTAGAAGCAAATTTACCATGAAAGTTACTATTGAATTTAATAATTATTAATAGTTAAGCTGTGAGCCCTGTCACATTTGTTACCTCTTTCAGATAGCGCGGATGATTTCACGTACTGGGCAACATTCCTGGCACGTGAATTTTTTTACCGCCGCGAAGCAAATATGCCGGTCTAAAACCATTATTTTGGCCTTTTTCAGCGGCCTGCAAAAATGAATTGACTTCTTATTTGCAAAGTGATAGTATATGTTGGTATCTTTCCTGCAGGCTTGATTTTAGTTGGTGATTGGTTGAAATTTTATGGCTTGACTTTTTAGGAGAAAGTTCAAACAATTTGGGAGATGGCACAAATTTGCATCGCATTTTTCGTTTTTCAGTGAAGAGCGGCAGTGTTTTCCGATTACGGCCTGTACAAGCAGTCGTTATCGGTTTCGCTGCGGTTATTTTGCTAGGAGCAATTTTGCTCACCCTTCCCTTTGCATCCCGAAGTGGGCAAAGTTCCGGTTTCTTAACAGCTCTTTTCACTGCCACATCTGCAACTTGCGTAACTGGCCTTATTATGGTAGATACCTACACAAACTGGACTTTGTTTGGCCAAATTGTTATTCTTTTGCTGATACAGGTCGGCGGCTTGGGTTTTATGATTGTGGGAACCACATTTTCGCTGGCTATCAAGCGAAAAATATCGCTGAAAGAGCGTCTTGTTTTGGCAGAGTCCATCAATCAGTACGATATTGAAGGAATTGTTGCCCTTACAAGAAAAATTTTGCTTGGCACTTTTTTGGTAGAAGGAACCGGCGCGGCTCTTCTTTCCATCCGCTTCGTGCCAAAACTTGGCTGGGTCGAAGGAATTTACTATGGCATCTTTCACTCGGTTTCTGCTTTCTGCAATGCGGGATTTGATTTAATGGGCCGTGACAAGCCCTTTTGCAGTTTAACCGCTTATGCGGAGGATCCGCTCGTGAGTATTGTTATTATGGCGTTAATTGTGTGCGGCGGTCTTGGTTTTGCCGTTTACAGTGACATTGCAAAAACAAAAGCGCCTTCCCGGTTTCATCTTCACACAAAAATTGTTTTAACAACAACTGCCGCCCTGCTGCTTTTCGGCTTCGTGTTTTTCTACATAGCTGAGTTCAATAACCCAAAGACACTTGGAAACTTGACTCCGGGCGGAAAAGTCCTTTCTGCCGCCTTTATGTCGGTTACTCCGCGTACCGCGGGATTTAATACGGTTGACCTCAGTGGAATGCGGACTTCCTCTTGCTTTCTTACAACGATACTGATGTTCATTGGCGGTTCGCCGGGTTCTACAGCCGGTGGTATCAAAACGACAACTTTTGCAGTTCTTCTTCTTTCGATTGTTGCAGTAATACGCAACAGAGATGACACAGAAGCATTCCAGCGCCGAATTTCCCGTTCTGCACTGAAAAAGGCATTTGTTGTAGCCATTATCGGAATTATATGGGTTTGTATCGTTACTTGCATTCTTATTTCTGCTGATAATGTAACGCTGAAGGAAGCACTGTTCGAAACGGCATCCGCTTTTGGCACTGTTGGCCTTACTCTCGGTATTACACCAAAGCTAAGTGTCATCAGCCATATTGCGCTGATTGTCAGTATGTATTTTGGCCGTGTGGGCATTCTTTCAATTATTATGGCTATTTCAAACGGCTCTACCCGGGCACCGCAGCCGTTTAGTTTTCCAGAAGAAAAGATTGCGATTGGATAAAGGAGACGACTCTGATTTGAAAAAGAAATCATTTGCTGTGCTAGGTCTTGGCAGATTTGGAACAAGTGTTGCAAACGCTCTTGCTGACATGGGCTTTGACGTGCTGGCAGTGGACTCAAAGGAAGAGCATATTTCTCAGCTTTCAGAAAGTGTGACTCATGCAATTACGGGCGATGTGACAAATGAGAGTTTGCTGCATTCTATAGGAATCCGCAACTTTGACGTTGCTATTGTCGCCATCGGCGACGACATTCAGAACAGTATTCTCACAACAATTCTCTTAAAGGAAGCCGGCGTTCCGTACATCGTTTCAAAAGCACAAAACGACCTACACGCCCGAGTCCTTGAAAAAGTTGGCGCCGACCGTGTGGTTTTCCCGGAAAAAGATATGGGAATCCGCGTTGCGCATAACCTTTCAAAAACAAACGTACTTGATTTTATTGAGCTTTCAAAAGACGACAGCATTATGGAAATTATCCCGCCTGCAAAATGGATTGGAAAATCGCTGAAAGACGCGCAGGTTCGTGAAAAATACGGCATTAGTATCATTGCCATTAAAAAGGGCGAAAATATACAGGTTGCACCTAAAGCCGATTATGTAATAGAAAAAGGCAATCTGCTCGTAGTAATTGGCACGAACCATGATATACAGCGGTTTCAGGAAATTTGATTAGGGCCGTACATAAAAATACATTTTGAAATTGCTCGACCCCTGCAAAATTATAGGCAAGCATAGAAATTCAAAATATGTTGAAAACGCGTAAGCCAAGATATTTGGTTTACGCGTTTTTACTGTTCCTCTGCATTTCTTCATGTATCTCCCCCATTTGCATTTCTTGTTAAATTGCAACAGCTGTGAGAATCAACTATAATAGCTTTAATAATCCAATCGTTTCGGAAAGGGTGACCGCTTTGGCCTCGATTTTTTTGGTAGAAGATGATATTAAAATTCGAACGGAACTAATGAAGCTTTTAAAAAAGTTTGGTTATAACTGCCAAACTTCAGACGACTTTGCTCACATGGTGGACACTGTACTGAAAAGCAAACCGCAGCTTGTTCTGCTTGACCTGAACCTCCCTGTATACGACGGATTCTTTCTCTGCCGTGAAATCCGACAGCGTTCCCTCGTACCCATTATTGTTGTTACGAGCCGCGACAGTGACATAGATGAACTGATGAGTATGAATTTCGGTGCGGATGACTTTATTACAAAACCGTACAATACACAAATTCTTTTAGCGCGGATTGCCGCTGTAATGGCACGTGCTTACCCAGAAAGCACATCGCATTTTCTAACTTACCACGGCGTTACAGTCGACCTTGCAAAAAGCTTAGTTTCAGCAAAAGGCGGAAAAGCGGAACTGACAAAAAATGAGCTGCGGATTTTAAGCTTGCTAATCAACGGCCGGGGGCATGTTATTTCCCGCAGTGAAATCATGAATGCACTCTGGCAGTCGGATGAATTTGTCGACGACAACACGCTTACGGTAAACATCAACCGGCTGCGCAAAAAGCTGGAAAGCATCGGCGTCACGGACTTTTTAATCACAAAACGCGGGCAGGGGTATTTGGTATGAGTTTAAAATGTTTTTTGCGTGACCGGATTTTTACGATTGCCGCTGCCGCTTTGGCCGCTGTATTTTCTTATTTTCTGGTTACTGCCCTTGGCTGCGGCAACTATGCTGGTGGCTACCTTGCCGGTACGGTCTTTCTGGTACAGGCCGCTGCCCTTTTGCTTGAATACTTGCGCCGGCGCGGTTTTTACCGTACCGTGCAGAAATGCATGGAACGTCTTGACCAAAAATACCTGATTTCCGAACTGCTGGAGGAGCCTTCTTTTGAAGAAGGCCGAATTTTCTGCCAGGTACTCCGTGAAGCAAACAAATCCATGAACGACGAAATTGGCAGATATAAGCGCGCTTCCCAAGAATACCGGAAATATATCGAGACCTGGGTACATGAGATTAAAACGCCGATTTCTTCCAGCCGGCTGATTTTAGAAAATAATCCCGGAATAGTAACTCACAGCCTTGGCGAAGAGATGGACCGAATTGAAGACTATGTTGAGCAGGCACTTTTTTACTGCCGAAGCGGAGCCGTTGAAAAAGACTACATCATACGGAAAACCACCCTGCAGGAGCTTACCGCATCGGCTTTAAAAAAGCATGCCCGGATTTTAATTGAGGCGAAAGTAGCCGTGAGCACTGCAGGGCTTGAGCCAAACGTCTGTGCCGATACAAAATGGATGGATTTTATTTTGGGACAGATATTGGCAAACAGCATCAAGTACCGGAACTGCGACCCGCAAATCCGGATTACAGGGGAAAGCCAAAAAGACAGCGTTTCCCTGACAATAGCCGACAATGGCATTGGAATTCCGCAAAAGGATTTGAGGCATATTTTTGAAAAAGGTTTTACCGGCACAAACGGGCGTATTGGCGCCAAGTCGACCGGGATTGGCCTCTACCTGTGCAAAAAGCTGTGCAATAAAATAGGGCTTGCTATTGGGGCCTCTTCCCGCGAAGGGGAAGGCACAGCCATAACTATCCTCTTCCCTAAAAGCAGTATGTACGGCTAAAATGCCGCCTTACAAAACTGTAAGATTTCCGTAAGCCAAATCGATGGCAACGTTTTTCATGATGTTCTATACTAAGGGCAACAAGACGAGAGGAGAAAAACATATGGAGAAAATATTATCGGTAGAACATCTTGAAAAATACTACGGGAATAAAGGCAATGTAACAAAGGCGATTGACGACGTTAGCTTTGACGTGGAAAAGGGCGAGTTCGTCGCCATTAGGGGTGCTTCCGGCAGCGGCAAAACGACACTGCTGAACTGCGTTTCAACCATCGACTCGGCAACAGCCGGGCATATTTTTATTGGGGGGCAAGATATTACTGCGCTGAATTCAAAGCAGATTTCCCGTTTCCGTCGGGAACAGCTTGGATTCATCTTTCAGGATTTTAACCTGCTTGACACGCTGACGGCTTTTGAAAACATTGCCCTTGCGTTGACTATAACCAATACGCCTGCTTCGGAAGTCGATGTGCGTGTCCGCGAAGTGGCCCGCCAACTAATGATTGAAGAGGTGCTGAACAAATACCCCTATCAGATGTCCGGAGGGCAAAAGCAGCGTGTTGCTTCCGCCCGCGCAATCGTCACCAACCCCTCCCTCATTCTGGCAGATGAGCCAACGGGCGCACTCGATTCCAAATCCGCCAGGATGCTTCTGGAAAGCTTTGAAACGCTGAACAAAAACCTTTCCGCCACTATTTTAATGGTAACACACGACGCCTTTACGGCAAGTTACTGCAAACGTGTGCTGTTCATCAAAGACGGAAAAATTTTCAATGAAATAGACCGCGGCCAAGACACGCGCAAACAGCTTTTTGGCCGTATTATGGAAGTGCTTGCCCTGCTTGGAGGTGACAACTCCAATGTTCTCTAAACTTGCCCTCAAAAACGTTCGAAAAAGCATCAAAGACTACACTATCTATTTTTTGACTGTTGCTTTCGGCGTTTGCCTTTTCTATCTGTTCAATTCACTGGATTCTCAAACGGCTATGCTGCAGCTAAATGAATCGAAATACAACTGTTTAAAAGCTCTTACCATGGTAATTTCGTACATTTCCGTTTTTGTAGCCATTGTTCTCGGATTTCTGATTGTTTATGCCAACCGGTTCCTGATTAAGCGCCGCAAAAAGGAACTTGGCCTTTATATGACGCTCGGCATGGCAAAAGGCAAAATTGCTCGTCTGCTGAGCCTGGAAACCTTGCTAATTGGCATATTTGCCCTGGCTGTTGGCCTTGTGGCAGGTATTTTCCTTTCACAGGGATTCAGCGTCGTGACCGCAAAAATCTTTGAAGTCAACATGAAATCCTTCCAGTTTGTTTTTTCACCGCATGCCTGCGAAAAAACACTTCTTTACTTCGGTATTATGTTTCTTGTGGTAATTCTGTTTAACGCTCTTTCTATTTCACACTTGAAGCTAATTGACCTGCTCACAGCAGGAAAGAAAAATGAAACGCTGAAAGTAAAAAAGCTGTGGGTTTCCGTTGTGCTATTTCTGGTTTCCATCTGCTGCCTTGTTGTAGCCTATTACCTAGTCAACAAGAGCGGATTTTTTAACATGGGAAGCAATGAATTTATCGCGTCCATTATTCTCGGCGTTATTGGCACATTTCTGTTTTTCTTCTCACTTTCCGGCTTCCTGCTCCGTGTGATAAAGTCGAACAAGAAGCTTTACTACAAAGGGCTGAATCTGTTCATCCTCCGGCAGTTCAGCAGCAAAATTAACACCACGTTTGTTTCCGTTTCGGTTATCTGCCTTATGCTGCTGATTACGATTGGCACGCTTTCCTGCGGCATGGGAATTGCAAACACACTTTCGCAGGCTGTGAAGGGCACTACCCCATACGATGCTTCTTTGATCTATTTGAGTCACGACGATAAGATGCCAATTAACATGGTGGAAGGCCTGAAGAAAGATAAAATTGACGTTCATCAGTACGCTTCTGAGATTTATCAGGCTGATTTCTATCAAATAGATAAAAAAATAGCGGATTTTCACTTTGACAGAAAAACTTTGTCTGATATTGTCGGAAGCAATACGAAAGAAATGCTGGAGCAGGCTGAAAATTCCTCTGTTGAGGCCATTGCGCTTAACGATTACAATCACCTTGCAAAAATGCAAGGCAAAGCAGAGCTGACACTGGCAGATGACGAATTTGCCATTGCCGGTAATTTTGACAAGCTGAGTACCCCGCTTGACAATTTTCTTCAAAACGTCGGCACGCTCCAGTTGAAAGGTAAAACCTATAAAGCCGGGCAAAAGCAGGTTATTTCGTTTTCTCTGCTGACTTCCATGGACAGCGCGAGAGATGTTGTTATCCTTCCAGATGCAGCCGTAAAAGGTTTCTCGAAAAATATTCAGGTGCTTAACATCAATTACAAACGCGGTGTAACAGATGAACAATTTATTTCTGCATTAAAGAACGTCTACAGCAATGAGAAGATGAAAGATTATAAGGGTAACCCACCTTATGATTTTTCCAAGACCCGCCAGCAGATTCTTGACCAGGGTGCCGGTGTAACTGCTACAGTTTCTTACGTTGCTATCTATATTGGCCTTGTGTTTCTGATTGCAGGCGCCGCTATTCTGGCTTTGCAGCAGCTTTCAGAGTCTTCTGACAACACCGGGCGCTACATGCTTCTGCGTAAGCTTGGTGCCGATGAGCATATGATGCGTCATGCACTTTTCACGCAGATCGGCCTTTACTTTCTGCTTCCGCTCTCACTTGCCATCGTTCACTCCATTGTGGGAATACACGTCGCAAATAAACAGATTTCGATTCTCGGAAATATGGACATCACCTCGTCTTCCCTGATGACCGTACTGATATTTGTTGTAGTTTACGGCGGATATTTTCTCGCGACCTACTTCGGCAGCCGCAGCATTCTGCGCAATAAGAATTCAAGCGACTAAGGCTTAATCGCAGAGCAAACCCGGCGGTCTTAAGATTTTAGTTAAGAAGGATTCGGCTCTTATTAGTATGGGAGAACGTCGTGGGAAAGCCTGTTGAACTAATGTGGAGTATGCCACACAGCACATATATATTGAGCGGGACAAGTCGGAATTAGCGAAGAAGATTTCATTGCCATGATGGGATATACTGATTTTTCTGTAGATATTGATAGTTACATTTACCAATCGGCAGAAAAGCTTTCAAGATCTATTGAAAAGATACCATGAAGCGGTAGTAACCGCCACGATTTGCCCCGTTTTTCAGCGATTTCATAACAAAGAGAAAGCCCGCACGATATGCTGAATTCTTCAGCAGCCATGCGGGCTTTCTTCATTTTTATATGTTCCGAGTGAAATTATAGGACTTGGAGAAGCCTAGTAATACCAATGGTTTGCAGGCAATCCGCAAGCAGTATTTTATAATAATGATCTTATTTTACCTCTGAATTGCTTTAACAAGCTGAAACACCACCAGTGCCAAAGAAACAAGCTTGGTCAAAAACAAGAGCACATCGGAAACAATCTTTCCTTTTGTCTGCGCTTTATTTTTCTTGTTCAGTTGAATAGAATATATAATTTGAAATATTCCTCGAAGGACTCCATATATACCAAAAACTAAGCAGAAAAAGCCAGCAATGTTCCACAGCGAATCTTTTACAAGAAAAAAGAGCGCCGCCCAACCCGCCAATAGCAAAGCTCCGACCCACAAATCGTCAAAGCCTTTGATGTCGGATATGGGTTTGCTCTTGCTAAACTCAACCAACAGTCCCAATACTCCTATCACAATAAATATCCATCGGACAATTTGCCCTACCAATTCATTCCCGAAGTAGTTTGGGACAAGAAGGAGAAACAAGCCAACAACAATAAAGGCAAAACCCAGCGTCAATCCATTAATTTTTCTATCAATCTCTTCAGAAAAGATGATTTTCTTTTGCTTTTTCTTTTCTTCTGACACTATGTTCACTTCCTATTTTAAATTCAGACAAGCTCAAATTCAGGACTCTCTGGAAAAGTCAAAACTGAGTCTCTTATTTGTTTTGACATGATAGTCCTGCTTATCTTCCTATTATTAATTATACCATATCAAATAAATTCCGTCACTCAATTTTGCGTTTGAGTGTCCTTATAGGACTTG
>JBFLFY010000009.1:0-71627 GCA_041859875.1 Caproicibacter sp.
CCAGATGCGGTAAACATACTCTTTGCCAAGGCAGGAGTATCTGGCGTGGAACTCCGCCGGTACTTCCCGGCAGGAAAGCACCGCAATGTCATCCGGCAGAAAATGATTCAGCGCACTCTTCAGCCTTTCACACGGAATCATCCGTTCCGTACGGAAACTGACGCCGAACTGCAGCGCATGAACGAAAGAATCTGTACGGCTGCAGCCCTTCACGTCGGGGCGTTCACCAAGGACTTTCGCCAGGGCATCCTGAAAAACCTGCTGAACCGTAACGGCATTCTGCTGAACCTGCCAGCCGTGGTAGTTCGAACCGTCATACCGGATAGCCAGCAGCAGATTGCGCATAAAGCTTCCTTCTTTCCGCTTGATTCATTACCGCAGCGAAGCGGGGAACCAGACCACACAAAAGATTACCGCACCGCAGAAAAGTGCTGTGCAGGCAACGGCAGCGGCATCCAGCTTCGTCATGTGGAGCTGTTTCATCTTCGTACGCCCTTCGCCGCCGTGGTAACAGCGGCATTCCATGGCCATTGCCAAATCGTAAGCACGCCGGAACGACGAAACGAAAAGCGGGATTAAAATTGGCACAAGTGCCTTAATGCGCTGCATAAGCCCGCCGCTTTCCATATCGGCGCCGCGGGCGTTCTGCGCGCTCATAATTTTATCGGTTTCTTCCAGCAAAGTCGGCACAAAGCGCAGAGCAATCGTCATCATCATGGCAATCTCATGCACCTTGATGTGAAAGACTTTCAGCGGCTTCATCACGCGTTCCAGCGCGTCGGTCAAGTCGGTCGGCGACGTAGTGAACGTCAGAACTGAACTGTAAAGGATTAAGCTAATAATGCGGATGGAAACGAAAACTGCGTTGCTGATACCGCCGTCTGTAATCTGCATGAACTGCCAGTGCCACACAACGCGGCCGCCGCCGTAAAACAGGTTCAGCACCCCGGTAAACAGCACAATAAACAGGATGGCTTTGAGGCTCTTAAAATACTGGCTCAGCGGCACACCGGAACAGAGCAGGATGCCAAACATCAGCGCAATCAGCAGCAGCAGGCCCTGAAAATTGGAAGCAACAAACAGGAAAACGATAAAGACGAACGTGAGGGCAATTTTCACGCGCGGATCAAGGCGGTGAATGAGTGATTTTCCGGGAATGTACTGCCCAAGCGTAATGTCACGCATCATGGCGCACACCCCCTTTTTTCAGCAGCGGCCGCAGCTCGCGGAGCGCTTCATCCACGGTAAGGACGGGATGCACAGGGTAGCCCTTTTCCTGCAGAGCAAGCAAAATACCCGTAATCTGCGGAACGCGCAGGCCCATGCTCTCCAGTTCCCGGCCACGGGCAAAAACATTCTTCGTGGTGTCAAGCATGACGGCTTTTCCGGCGTTCATCACAAGAACGCGGTCAGCGTAGTTTGCCACATCTTCCATGCTGTGCGAAACCAGCAGCACGGTATTGCCGCGTTTTTTGCGGTAAGAGGAAATCTGCCCCAAAAGCCTGTCGCGTCCCTTGGGGTCAAGGCCTGCCGTAGGCTCGTCCAGTATCAGCACATCCGGGTCCATGGCAATCACGCCCGCTATGGCGGCACGGCGTTTCTGCCCACCGGAAAGCTCAAACGGGCTTTTTTGCAGCAGTTCTTCCGGCAGGCCAACGAACTCCGCCGCCTGCCGTGCACGCTTTTCCGCCTCCGCAGGGCTAAGGCCCATGTTGCCCGGGCCAAAGCAGATGTCCTTCAGCACGGTTTCTTCAAAAAGCTGATGTTCCGGGTACTGAAACACCATGCCAACCTGAAAGCGCACCCCGCGTATTTTTTTCGGTTCAGCCCAGATGTCTTTCCCATTCAGCAGGATGGTTCCTCCCGTTGGGCGCAGCAAGCCGTTCAAAGTTTGTATAAGCGTGGATTTTCCAGAGCCGGTGTGCCCAATAATGCCAAGAAATTCGCCTTTCTCCACACCGATGCTCACATGGTCGACGGCAGTCTTTTCAAATGGTGTGCCTAAGCCATAGGTATACGTCAGGTCTTTTGTTTCAAGGACAAACATTGCTTTCTCCCAATCCGTTACAATTCAAAGGTTACCGTTTTAAAAGCGGCTCCAGTGCCGCCACACATTCTTTTCCGTCCAGCACGCATGCAGGAAGATTGTACCCTTCCTTCCGCAGCTGCTACACAAGTTCCGTTGCCTGCGGAACATCAAGGGAATGGCTTTTCAGCAGCTCCACCTGCGAAAAGACTTCGCGCGGCGTTCCCTGCGTTAAGATCCGGCCGTCATCCATTACGACCACACGCCCGGCTTCCACTGCTTCATCCATATAATGCGTAATCAGCACAATGGTAATGCCATTCTCACGGTTTAGCTTGTGAATGGTATCCATTACTTCGGTGCGGCCGCGCGGGTCCAGCATAGCTGTAGGTTCATCCAGTACGATGCAGTCCGGCTCCATGGCGATGATGCCCGCGATGGCAATACGCTGCTTTTGCCCGCCGGAAAGCTTGTACGGTGCATTCAGGCGGTAGTCGTACATCTCAACCGCCTTGAGTGCATCGTCGACCCGCTTTCGAATCTCGGGCGGCGCAATGCCCAGATTTTCCGGACCAAAAGCAACATCCTCTTCTACAATGCTTGCAACCAGCTGATTGTCCGGGTTTTGAAGAACGAGGCCCACTCTTTGGCGGATTTCAATTTTCAGCGCTTCGTCCATGGTGTCAAGGCCATCTACATAAACCTTGCCGCCGCAGGGCAGCAGCATCGCGTTAAAATGCTTGGCAAGTGTGGATTTTCCGGAGCCGTTATGACCAAGCAGCGCCACGAACTCCCCTTTTTGAATGCCAAGGGAAACGCCGTGCAGCACTTCATGGCTTTTTTCCCCTTCGCCCGCTTCATAAGCAAATGTTACATTTTCCGCCGAAAGATAATCCATTCAAAACCCTTTCTGCTGCAGTCAGCCATTTTTTGTCAGATTGTTTCTGCGCGTACGGTACTCGTCTTCCGTAATGATGCCGGCGTCCAGCAGGCTCTTCAGCTCTTCCAGGCGTTCGCGCGTTTCGTCAACCTGCAGCGTCTTCCAGCTTCTGCCCTGCGGCATTTCCTGCCCGGCAGGCGCCTGCTGAAACGGCCGTATGGATGGTTCTTTTGCATCCGGCTCTACCGCCTGATGCCGAAGCCGTGCTTCCGCTTCAGCCTGCTGCATACGGATTTCTTGGGGCGGAAACGATGTTCTGGGGTTTACAACGGGAACCGGCGGCTTTTTCTTTGCCGCTTTCTGCTTCACGACAATCAACGCAGCTATCAGGCACAAAATTCCCGCGCAAATGAAGATAAATGGCCGGGCCTGATCTCCGCCCTTAGAAAAGCCGTCTACCCCTACAAGAATCAGCAGAACGCCAAGCACAAGGAACAAGGCGCCTGACTGCTCTTTTTCATTTCTTTCCTGAATCAATTTCTGCCGCCTCCGTTTCAAAAAATCAGTCGGCCTGCCAAATAGCCGTACTGCCGCACGGGAGCACAAGCCCCGTTTCCGTGACCGGAAGGCCGATTTCGCTGGAAGAAACCTTGCCGCCGTATTTCCGGCACAGAAGCACACCAAGCAGGTATTCCATCACAGCAGGCGAAAGGCCCGTGGTGTAGGAATTCAGCAGGAAGAAAAGCGGATTCTGTGAAAGAATCGGCAGGCACGTCTGCACCAGCGGATAAAGCTGCTCTTCCAGTTTCCAGATTTCACCGTTTGGGCCGCGCCCGTAAGAAGGCGGGTCCATAATGATAGCGTCGTAAACATTGCCGCGCCGCTGTTCGCGCCGGACAAATTTTTCGCAGTCGTCCACAAGCCAGCGCACCGGGCGGTCGGCAAGGCCGGAGGCCTCAGCATTTTCCTTGGCCCATGTAACCATGCCCTTCGAGGCATCCACATGGCAGACGGAAGCGCCCGCGGCAAGGCAGGCCAGCGTTGCCGCACCCGTATAGCCGAAAAGGTTCAGCACCTTGATAGGCCGGCCCGCTTTGCGGATTTTCTGCATGGCGAAGTCCCAGTTCACAGCCTGTTCCGGGAAAATGCCGGTGTGCTTAAACCCCATCATTTTCACACGGAAGGTCAGGTCTTCGTAATGAATCTTCCACGCGGGAGGCACGGGCTTTTGTGTTTCCCAGTGCCCGCCGCCTTCGGAAGAGCGCAGGTAATGCGCGTCCGCCTCACGCCAGAGCGGGTTTTTCTTCGGTGTTTCCCAGATAATCTGCGGGTCGGGGCGTATCAGTATGACACTGCCCCAGCGCTCCAGTTTTTCCCCGGAAGACGTGTCAATCAGTTCATAATCTTTCCACTGTGAAGTTCTCAATTTGAATTCTCCCTGCTTCAGGCCAGGCGGTCGCGTATCACGTTTGCAACGGAATCTGCCAGCGCCTGGATATAGCTTTCATCTTCACCTTCGACCATCACGCGCAGAAGCGGCTCCGTGCCGGATGGGCGGACGATAATGCGGCCGGAAGTGCCAAGTTTTTTCTTGACATCTTCAACCGAACGCTTGACTTCGTCGTCGCGGTAAAAGCGGAGTTTGCCTTCCGGCTTCACCGGAACATTCACCATAACCTGCGGGTAGCGGGTCATCAGCGTGGCAAGGCTTGAAAGCTTCGCCTGCCTGCGGTGCACCAGGCTCAGTAACTGTGCAGCCGTCATCTGGCCGTCGCCTGTTGTGGCAAAATCGAGAAAGATAATATGGCCGCTCTGTTCGCCGCCGAAATTGTAGCCTTCCAGCTGCATTTCTTCCAGCACATAACGGTCACCGACTTTGGTGGAAACAAACTTCATGCCGTTTTCGCTGCAGAAGCGGGCAAAGCCCATGTTCGTCATAATGGTGCCAACGATGGCGTTCTGCGCCAATTTGCCGCGGGACTTCATATCCGCAGCGCAGATTGCCATCACAAAATCGCCGTCGACCAGCTGGCCTTTTTCGTCTACCGCCAGGCAGCGGTCCGCATCGCCGTCAAATGCAACACCGGCGTCGAGGCCCTTTTCACGGACAAAAGTCATCAGGTGCCCCATGTGCGTGGAACCGCAGCCGTCATTTACGTTAACGCCGTTCGGCGCATCGGAAAGCATCTGGCACTCCGCGCCAAGCTCAGTAAAAAGTGTTTTCGCGGTGCGGCTGGCACATCCGTTGGCGCAGTCGATTCCAATCTTCATGCCATCCAGTGCAAACGGAACGGTGCTCTTAATGTGGTCAATGTAGTCACGCGCGGCATGCTGTGCTTCCGAAACACTGCCCACATCGCCGCCCGTGGGACACATTGGCTCCTGCTGATGGTCAAGCACCATCGACTCAATTTGTTCTTCCAGTGCGTCCGGCAGTTTGTAGCCGTCGCCGCTGAAAATTTTGATTCCGTTAAACTCGCACGGGTTGTGCGAAGCCGTCAGCATCACGCCCGCGTCCGCCTTATACTTGCCCACAAGGAATGCCACGGCCGGAGTGGGGATAACACCGAGGCGCACAACATTTGCGCCCACGCTGCAAAGGCCGGCAATCATGGCTGCTTCCAGCATATCGGAAGAAAGGCGCGTGTCTTTGCCAATGAGGATTTTCGGGTGGCGGTGGTTATTGTCGGTCAGCACTGTTGCCGCTGCACGGCCGATATTCATTGCCAGTTCGCAGGTCAATTCACTGTTTGCAACGCCGCGTACGCCATCGGTACCAAATAATCTTCCCATAAGAATTTCAACACTCCCAAATTTAATTTTTATGTGATTCGGCAGATTCCCCGCTCGCTGCAGAGAATCCATCCGGCTAAAAAAGCTTCTGCTGACCAAAATCGGCTTCTGTAGAAGGTTTCAGGCCAAGATGCTCGTAAGCTGCGCGCGTTGCGCACCGGCCGCGGGGCGTCCGGCTTAAAAAGCCAATCTGCATCAGGTAAGGCTCGTAAACATCTTCAATCGTAATGGCTTCTTCGCCAATGGCGGCGGCAAGTGTTTCCAGCCCCACCGGGCCGCCGTTATAGAATTTTATCAGTGCGGTCAAAAGCCGCCGGTCATTTGCGTCAAGGCCAAGCTCGTCTATTTCCAGCCGGTCAAGCGCCAGTTTCGCGGATTCACGGGTAATATTTCCACCGGAAACGACCTGCGCAAAGTCGCGTACGCGTTTCAAAAGCCGGTTTGCAATACGCGGCGTCCCACGGGAACGGGATGCAATCTCAAGCGCACCGTCTGCTTCCACAGGAATACCCAAAATTTTTGCACTGCGGGTAACAATCTGCGCCAGTTCAAGCGGCGAATACAGTTCCAGCCGCAGAACCACGCCGAAACGGTCACGAAGCGGCGCACTGAGCTGACCGGCACGCGTTGTAGCGCCAACCAGCGTAAATTTTGGAAGCGGCAAATGATACGAAGCCGCCATCTCGCCCTTGCCGGTAATAATATCCAGCGCATAGTCTTCCATGGCCGGGTAAAGAATCTCCTCCACACTGCGCGAAAGGCGGTGGACTTCATCAATAAAGAGCACGTCGCCCGGGTTCAGGTTTGTAAGGATGGCCGCAAGGTCACCCGGCTTTTCAATGGCCGGGCCGGAAGTAATGCGCAGGTTTACGCCAAGCTCATTCGCAATGATTCCGGCAAGCGTCGTTTTGCCAAGCCCAGGCGGACCGTAAAGCAGCACATGGTCAAGGCTTTCTTTCCGCTGTTTTGCCGCTTCAATAAAAACAGAAAGATTCTCCTTCACTTTTTCCTGCCCAATGTATTCGGAAAGCCTGCGCGGCCGCAGCGGATTTTCCACTTCGGCGTCCTCTTTGCTGTACTCAGGCGCCACCACGCGGTTTTCAAAGTCATAGTCTTCTTCTTTTTCGTCTTCCGGATTCCCCGGCTCCTGATTCAACGGTTCCATTGCGCCGCCTTCCTTTTCCAAATGGACTTGTCCTTTCAGGCCTCTGTTTTCCGCGGCGTTTCCGGCAGAATTTTCTGCAGAAAGCGCACACCGTTTTCAATATCTTCCTGCGAAGGATGGCCTTTTGCAATACCGCCCAGCAGTTTCCAAGGGCCGGCGGTGTCGAACCCGCGGCAATGGTAAACGCCAAGCACCTGCAGGCCGGATTCTTTCAGCAGGGAAGAAAAGCCGTCCCCATATTTTTTATTGTCGCTTCCGCTGGTATAAAGCAGAAATGCCTGCTGCGGAAGCACCGGAGATTTTTTTAGAAAATCATAGAGGGAAGAGTGGAACTTTCCCATGAAAATGCCGGAAGCAAACCCTACCGCACGGTACTGGGAAAGGTCTGTTTTCTCCGCACTTGCTGCGTCGAACAAATCAAGCGGGCAGGATGCGGCAATTCCGTCAAGCAGTTTTTTGGTATTTCCGTGATGTTCCGAATGGTAAACAACTGCAATTTCCGCCATATTACACCTCGTTATTTTTTCCCGGAATTTCCCGGGTCCATCGATTGAAGCGACCGGCGAATCAGTTCCTCAACCGAAAGGGAACTGTCAAACTTTGCAACGATAGCTGCAGCGTCCGTAGGCTGGTAGCCTAGCACTGCAAGGGCATTCACAGCCGCGGCTGCATTGGAAGAAGCCGAAGTTGCCCCTGGCGCCGGCGCTGCGGAAGTCCCGCCGCCCGATTGCAGCTTCTTCACTTTGTCGCGCAGCTCCAGCGCAATGCGCTGTGCCAATTTAGGCCCCACGCCGCTTGCGCGCGTAAGGGCTTTGCTGTCGCCCGTTGCAACGGCAAGAGCTACCTGCTCCGGCGTAAGTTCAGAAAGGATGGCCAGCGCCGCTTTTGGTCCGACGCCGCTGACAGCCGTCAGCATCTTAAAGCAGTTCAGCTCGGAAACCGTCGCAAAGCCAAAAAGGTCCAGCGCATCTTCCCGTACATTCAGGTGTGTATAAAGGATGGCTTCTTCCCCCTGCCGCGGCAAGGCGCGCAGGGTGCTCATGGAGGTAAGGCACTTGAAGCCGACTCCCCCGCATTCAATCGCCGCCATACCGGGCTCGGTATGAATCAGCGTTCCGCGCAGACGATAAAACATCCGGTTTAAACCTGCCTTTCCCGCGCCGCCTGCAGACGGCGCTCCAGCATTTCACGGCGAAAGGCGGAACCCGCGGCCTGCCCATGGCAGACTGCCATAGCAAGCGCATCGGCGGTGTCATCCGGCTTTGGCATATTTTTCAGGCCAAGCAGGCGGCGTGTCATTTCCATAACCTGCGGCTTTTTTGCTTTGCCATAGCCGGTTACGGCCTGCTTTATCTGCAGGGGCGTATATTCGTAAATTTTCGCCCCTGCTTTCTGCGCCGCCAGCAGGATAACCCCGCGGGCTTCTGCTACGCCGATTGCCGTAGTTTTGTTGTTTTGAAAATAGAGTTTCTCAACTGAAATTGCCTCCGGTTTCCAGTGGGCCATCAGCACCGTAAGCGAGTCATAGATTTTTTCCAGCCTGCGGTTGAAATCAAGCCCTGCCTGCGTAACCACGGCACCGTGCTCCAGTACGGAAAAGCGGCTGTTTTCAGCGCGCACCACACCGTAGCCAACAATCGCATAGCCCGGATCGATGCCAAGGATAATCATAAATGCGGCCCCTTCCCGAAAGCAATACTTCTCAGAATATTCGTTTTATTATACCACAAACAATGCGATTATGGAATAGCGGAACTGGGGTTGGTTTGCTTGCAGCCATAAGCAGGTATTCAGTAATAATTTGACATTTTTCATTATTTGTGTTATATTATTAGTTAAATATATAAATTTATATATATGATGGACTGCATGGTCGTATAAGTAATTTTTGTAAATCTGTTGTGTTCCCGCTCGCATACTGGAATACCGGTACCAAAGAAAGAAGGCAGTATGGATTATGGTTAATTGCGATTTCATAAGGAAGTTCAAAAGGAACTCCACTCTATCCCTTATTTCTCTGATGATGTTCATTGTTTTCGGCTTTTTAAGTACATACGCATTGTCCTGGGTCTTGCCGATTGGTTATAATCGGCTAGCCTTAAATAACAGTCTGTTTAGCTTATTGTGCTGGTTTCTATTCACCATATTGTTCAAAATCTGCCTTCGGCGAATGACCTGCCGCTCTCTAGTTTGCTCCGGACTGCTGGGCGCTTTTTTGCTTTGTGCTTAATCTTCGGATGCCAAATCAGCCAATATGATAAGCTGTTGTCATTTCGGCCCGGATTTTTTTGGGGCTTTCTGGGAGCCTTTCTTTTTTGCACAGCGGTCTTAAACAGACTGCTCTTTTTCGCATTAGATGTCTGTAGTAGTGGGAAAAAACGGAAAAGCCTGTTTTCTTCGCTTTTTGTACCTTGCCGGCGAAACTTTTTTTTAACGTGGGCTATCTTCTTTTTATGCTGGATTCCGTGTCTGCTTGCGCTGTGGCCAGGCGTCTACGCATATGACGGTCCTAATCAACTGGCGCAGGTTTTTGTCGGTAAGGTCTATGATGCACATCAGCCGGTTCTCCATACCTGGTTTATTGCCATGTGCTTTCGCCTAGGCCACAGGATTGGTTCCGATAATGCAGGAATGGCAATTTATTCAATTTTTCAGATGATTGTCCTTTCTTTTGCGCTTGCGTGGATTTGCTACACGTTGTGCAAACATTCTGCGCCACATTTAGTGCAAGCGATAACATTTCTTTTATTCGCATTCTTTCCAATGGTACCCACTATGGCAGTTAGCACAACAAAGGATATTCCTTTTGCTGCGGCACTTGCTGTTTTTCTCTGCCTTTCATGGGACCTCGTTACGGATGCATCTGCATTCTTCCGCACGCCGCTGAAAATCGTGTGCTTTCTTCTCAGTGCCTTTGCAATCATCGCACTGCGCAGCAACGGCATCTATTTTCTTGCGTTTGCCGCCGTCTTTTATATTATTTTCATAAAAGGCCACCGGTTACCGGTACTTCTGCTATGCGTCACATACATTCTGTTTTCTTTCCTATTAACAGGGCCAATATATCATAGCATGCATGTGATACCCGTCGATTTTAGGGAAGCGCTCAGCATACCTGCTCAACAGGTCGCACGTGTTTGCCGCGACCAGCCAAATAAGATTACTCCTGCAGAGTGGAAAATCATCAACCGGGCAATTACGCCAAAGGCACAGGCTCGCTATTCACCCCGCCTATCGGACCCAGTAAAGGGCGGTGTTAATACACAGTATCTGAAGGCCCATAAAAGGGCTGTACTGCACGTCTACTGTTCTTTGGAAAAAAAATGTCCTGGAACCTACCTGGAGGCATTCCTATGTAACAGCCTGGGATTTTGGTACATAGATACCGATTATCAAAGCAAATCTGTATGGACACCAACCAGTTATATTGAATTTTCCGAAAAAACGCATATGCCCTCAAACTGGTGCCATGTAACACGGCAATCCATGATACCAGGCCTTGAAGAATTCTATGAGGGGGTAGCCTTGCGGCAAACGGCCAACAGCATTCCAGGATTTTCGATGCTGATGAACTGCGGATTTTCTGTATGGATATTACTTACCTGCATTATGCTGTGTATCTTCCGAAAGCAGTACCATTTATTGCCGCCATTCGCAGTCTTATTTGGATTTTGGGGTACCTTGCTGTTATCGCCCGCAGTCCTGTTCCGATACGGTTTTCCCTTGTTCATTTGCGTCCCGCTTGCCATTGGGCTTGCTTTTTCCCGCAAAAAAGATGTGGAAGCTTCATTACCGCAGGACGCTAAAGTATGCGCCAAACCTGCCGATATACAATAGTTAAGCAGATTTCTGCTTGTTTTATGGCGATTTTACAAAACGGAGGGATACCTTATGATTGGAATTGTTGGCGCAATGGCCGTGGAAGTTGAAAACCTGATTGCACTGATGCCGGAAGAAAAAGTGGAAACCATCAGCGGCATCAAGTACCACATTGGGAAAATTGAAGGAAAAGACTGTGCGGTTGCCCAGTGCGGAATTGGCAAAGTTGCGGCGGCAGTCTGTGCCCAAACGATGATTCTGCGCTTTGCGCCCTCGGCTTTGCTGAATGTGGGCGTTGCGGGAGGCATCGGCGAAGATGTCCACATTGGCGACGTCGTCGTTTCCACCGGGCTTGTTCAGCACGATATGGACACTTCTGCCATCGGCGATGAAAAGGGCCTCATCAGCGGGCTGAACCTGGTTGTTATCCCGGCTGACAAGTCCCTTTCGGCGCTCACTGTAAAAGCAGCCGAAAAAATCTATGGAGAAAAGAAAGTCCACCCCGGTATTATTGCAACGGGCGATCAGTTCATCAGCGATGCGGAACACCTGGAAAATATCCGGAACGAATTCGACGCTTCCGCCTGTGAAATGGAAGGCGGCAGCATTGCCCAGACGGCTTACATGAACCGGGTTCCGTTCGTCGTCATTCGCTCGATTTCCGACAACGCCAATGAAAAAGCCGCCACAAACTACAAGGAATTTTTCGAAAAATCGGCTCATGAGCTGACTTCGCTCATCATTGGCATTCTCTCCCGCATCTGAAAAGCGGAGGCTTTCCTATGCAACTGATTGATATTTCACGCGAACTGTTCTCTACTCCGCCGTACCCCGGCGACCCACAACCGAAACATGACCGAATCCGCCGCATGGATATGGGCGACTCGTACAACCTCTCCGGTTTTTACACTTCGTGCCACAGCGCGACACACCTGGACGCGCCCCTGCACTACATTGAGGGCGGTGACTCCGTCGACCAAACCGACCTGAACCGCTGCTTTGGGTCATGCACCGTGGTGGAATGCTGTGGAATCGTAACCGGCGCCGATATAGACCATCTGCCGCCGGAAACCAAAAAGCGGCTTCTGCTGAAAGGTGATGGCAGGGCTTTCCTTTCCCAGAGCGCTGCGTTCGCACTTGCAGACGCCGGGTTTCTTCTAATCGGAACCGACGCGCCGAGCATTGGCCCAGCCAATGAGGAAACCGCACCGCACAAGGAGCTGCTGGGCGCCGGGATTCCAATTTTGGAAGGACTTGATCTTTCGCGTGCACAACCCGGAAATTACGTTCTTGCCGCTTTGCCGCTTCTGCTGGGTGGTGCCGAGGCAGCGCCCGCGCGCGCTGTTTTGATTCATATTTGAAAATATTTTACAACATATTCACAACTTCTTCACAACTTTTTTGTGCATAGGGCTATAATTACAGTATTGCCGGAGCGCGGAGCCGCACCAAGTTCCGGTATATGTTCTACCCTCCTCAATATACTCCTCAAGCAAAATGAAAAGGGCCTGATCAGTTGGATCAGGCCCTTTTCTTGTTAAAAATTTTCTTCGCATATGTCATTTCCGCATATCGGCCGTGTTTTGGGGTCAAAATACTGTCGGAGGTGGCACAAGTGAATGGATCTTTAAAAAAGAGCGGGAAAAGGAATAAAGGATTTTATGTTGCCCTTGGCGTTTGCCTGCTGGCGGTAGGTGCCGCAGCATGGACGACTTACGACAGTGTGGCAAAATACACTGCGCCGCAGAAACCGGCGCAGAGCGAAACCCAAAAAACAAATCGCACGGTAAGCGGCATCCCCGTTTCGGAACCTCCTGCGAAAGCTTCCAGCGCAGTTTTGCCTTCCAAGGCGCCTGCGCCGTCGGCCCCCGCAAGTTCCGCCGTGCGGAAAACGGAAGCGAAACCTTTAACCTTTCTTCTGCCCGTTAGTGGAAAAGTAACACAGGAGTTCAGTAAGAAACCGGTTTTCAGCAAAACATTCGGCGACTACCGCGCCCACACAGGCGTAGACCTGAGCGCCGCTCAAGGGGAAACCGTAAAGTCTGCGGCTAACGGCCAGGTAGAAAAGGTTTTTAATGATACCTGCTGTGGCAACACCGTCATCGTAAACCACGGCGATTTGGAAACCTGGTACTGCGGCCTGAATAAAATGTCCGTAAAGGCCGGCCAGACTGTTTCACAGGGGCAGCAGATTGGCACAGTGGGTGTTGACCCAGGCGAAAGCGACCAGGGACCGCACCTGCACCTGATCATGAAAAAGGGCAGTCAGTATATTGACCCCATGTCGGTGCTCAAGTAACGAGCAACTTTTGCATGCCCCCGCTCCGCTTAGGGGCTGTCTACAAACCGCCGCACCGCATGAGACACGGTACGGCGGTTATATTTTCTGCATTAAAATTTCCAATACAGGGTTGCATTTTCCCGCCAAGTGTGGCATCATAATATCGGAGCAGTTGGAAATATTATATAAAATTTTTTCACCGTTCTATTAACAATATGTTCATAATTATTACATTCTTTGTTCTTCCATTCTACAAAGCAAAATAGTATGATGAAATTTGCGCTGGTGCGCTTTTTTGGAAGGGAGATGCAGATTTGATAAAAAGCAAATCAATTCTTGTCTGTGTAACTGGTCAGCGCGACTGCGACCGCCTAATTCGTATCGGCAGGAAGCTTGCCGACGGGATGTCGCTTCCACTAAAAATTTTATGTATTCAGCCGACTTCTGCCGGCTATGAAACAAATGGAAAAGAGCTGGAATATCTGCGGCAGACTTCACGGGACTCCAACGCGGAAATGACCGTCTACTTTGATGATGACGCCCCATTGATAGCCGCAAGCATTGCAAAGAAAATTGGTGCCATACATATTGTGACAGGCATGGCGGAAACTACGGTAAACGGATTTATCGACATCCTTCACCGGCTGCTTCCCAAAGTACCCATCAGCATGGTTTCAAAAGACGGCAAAGTCTATAACATCTGCCCTGCGGGGAAAGACGAGCAGACCGCACGGTCACTCGCAATGCAGCGCGAAGGCTAACTGCATGGTTCAGCCATACAGGATGGGTGATAAGCGCTTCGCAAAAGACCACCTCCGCCAGCCTGAAAAGGCCAGCGGAGGTGGTCTTATTTTTAACTAAAAGGCAAAGGGGCCGCTGCTCACGGAAGGGTCAAGTTTTCCAAAAGCATAACCCTCGCTTTTTAAGCTTTTTAGAATCTGAGGCATCGCGCGGAGGGTTGCCTCTTTTGCTGCCGTATTATGCATCAGCACAACCGAAACACGGTGTTGGTGTACGCCGCGCAGCACATTCTGAACAAGATTCTGTGAAGCCGGCCGCCTCACGGCGTCTTCGGCACTTACATTCCAGTCATAATAAACATACCCGCGCCGCTGCAGGCCTTTCAGAATTGCTGCGCGTGTTTTTTTGTTGTAGCCATTGACGCTTCCTCCCGGGAAACGCAATATTTTTGCATCGACTCCGGTTGCCTGCTGAATCAGCGTATGCATCCGGTCAAAGTCGCGGAAAAAAGCTTCCGGTGAAGCATAAATCTTGCGGTAATCATGTGAATAGCTGTGTACGCCGATTGTATGGCCGCGGCGGGCAATCTCTTTCAAATCCACCGTTTCGTTTTTATCATACGCGCCTACAACGAAGAACGTTGCCTTCACACCGTAACGGTCCAGCATATCAAGAAGCGGCGCAGTCAATGAAGAAGGCCCATCGTCAAAAGTCAGGTAGACCATCCGTCCGTTCGGCAGTGTCTGCTTCACAGCAGGCGTACAGAAAGGGGCCTGCTGCGCAGAAGAAGCGCGCGGCACCTTGGAAACTGTTTTTTTCTTTTTCACGGATGATACGGCCGGTACAGGGTGGGCCGTCTTTTCGGGGCTCAGCGGAATCTGCGAATTGGAAAGATGAAGCTGCAAAACTGTGCCGAAGGTAATCAGCACTGCTGCAGCCGCAAGGCCCAGTATGGTAAAAAGACGTTTCCGGCCGGTGCGTGGGCTGCGGCTCTGAATTATTTTCATAAAATACCCCTCCCCCGCCGTACAGTTTTGGAAGTGTTTTCCCCTTTTAATGGAAAGCATTCTCAACCATTACCTTTAGTATAGAAACATACTGTGAAAAATCAATATAGATTACGAATCTGTAAGAAGATATTATAGAACTGGCAGAACTAAACGCTAAGGTAGTGCTGCACAGCGGAGCGGTCAAGCGCAGCCATTTTTCCAGAGCAGACTGCAGCGCCTTTCTGAAGGATCAGGTACTGCTCCGCCATGCGCTGGGCAAAATTCAGGTTCTGCTCCACAAGCAGGATGGAAAGCCTGTTTTCTCTGCCAATCTGCCGAAGCGTTTTTCCCAGCTCTTCTACAAGGTTGGGCTGTATGCCCTCGGTAGGTTCATCCAGCAGAAGAATTTTCGGTGAGGTCATCAGCGCACGCGCCAGCGCCAGCTGCTGCTGCTGACCGCCCGAAAGCAGACCACCCGGGCGGTCAAGCTGCTCCCCCAGCGTGGGGAACCAGCCAAGCACCTGCTCTGTTTGGCTCGTCATATACTGCCGGTCACCGCGCTCCAGGCAGCCAAGCTGCAGATTTTCTCGCACTGTAAGGTCGGGCAGTATCTCACGCCCCTGCGGCACATATGACATACCAAGGCGGCTGCGTTCATGTGGGCGCAGGGATGAAATCTCGCGCCCATCCAACAGGATTTTTCCTCCCGCTGTCGGCAGCAGACCCATAATGCACTTCAGCAACGTTGTTTTTCCCACGCCGTTCCGTCCAAGAACCGCCAGGCGGCCGCCCTCCGGCAATGAGAAAGAGACGCCGGTAATCACCCGGCTTTTCCCGTAATTCACCTGCAGGTTTTCAAGTGTAAGCACGCTCCGGCGCCCCCTTTTTTTCCCCTTTTAAATAGACGCGCACAACTTCCGGGTTGTTTTCAATTTCGGCAACAGAGCCTTCAGCCAAAATTTGGCCCATATGAAAGACCGTGACTTTCTTCGCCACCTGACGCACAAAATTCATATCGTGTTCCACCACAAGCACCGTGCGGCCGCCCAGCAGTTTCTGTATCATTTCACCGGTGCGGTAAGTTTCTTCTTCCGTCATGCCTGCCGTTGGCTCATCAAGAATCATCATTTTCGGCTCCTGCATCATCAGCATACCGATTTCAAGCCACTGACGCTCCCCGTGCGAAAGTTCACACGCTGCGCGGCTGCTTTTTTCCGCAAGTCCTATTCGGTGCAGGATGTCATCAGCTTTTTCACAGGATGCGGCACGCTCTTTCCGAAAGAATGACGCGCGTATGGTATTTCCGCCCGGTGCTGCAAGAAGCAAATTTTCAAAAGCCGTCATATTCTCAAAAACATTTGGGCCCTGAAATTTCCGCCCAATGCGGTACTTCGCAGCAATCACTTCTGGCGGCTCGCCGGTAATCTCTTCTCCGGCAAACCATATTTTCCCGAAAGTCGGTTTTGTGCGGCCGGTTATCAGGTCCATCAAGGTCGTTTTGCCCGCGCCGTTCGGGCCGATAATCACACGCAGTTCCCCTTTCTGCACGGAAAGGCTCACATCGCGCAAAGCCCAAAAGCCGTCGAAGCAGACCGAAAGATTTTCCGTACAGAGGATTTCACCCATTTCCGCTCACCGCTTTCCGCTTTCTGCCGCCGACCGCCCGCAGTGCTGCACCCACAATGCCATCCGGAACGAAAAACACGACCACAATGATTAAGAGGCCGAGCAGCAGCTGCCAGAAAGCGCCGAACTGCTCCGAAAGTGCATTGCCCACAACATTGATGAGAAGGGCGCCAACCGCCGCGCCGGTAAGGTTTCCCCTGCCGCCAATGGCGAGCCACACAACAATGGCTGTGGAAAATTCAACGCCTACATCATTGGGAGCCACCATACCGTTTACCGGAGCATAAAGCACTCCCGCAAGGCCGGCAAGCGCACCCGAAACCGCAAACACGGCAGATTTGAAAGATGCCGGGCTGCAGCCCAAAAATTCCAGGCGCCTTTCATTTTCGCGTATCCCACGCAGCATCAAGCCAAAGCGCGAGCTCATCAGCACGCGGCAGAAAAAGTAAGCAAGCAGCACCAAGGCAAAGACGAAATAATAGCTCTGGTTCAAGTCAAGCAGCGTGCCGAAAAGCGAAAGCCCGGGCAGGCCGCCAATCCCGTTAAAGCCGCCAAGGTATTTTTGCTGGCTCTGAATAAACAGGCTGAAAACCTGCGCCAAAGCAAGCGTAATAACCGCGAAGAAAACGCCGCCGACGCGGCTGTAAAACAAAAAGCGCCCAAGCAGCCACGCTAACAGCGCAGGCAGCAGGATTCCTGCAAGAATGCCAGCTGCGGGGTTGGAAAGGATTTTCAGCCAAAGCGGCATCTGCGTAACGCCGCAGCGCGCCATAAAATCCGGTATGCCGCTCTGTGCCGAAAGGCAAAGCGCCATTGTGTACCCGCCTATACCGAAAAGCGCCGCGTGCCCAAGGTTCATCAGGCCCGCATATCCCCAGAGAATATCAAGCGAATAGGCCAAAATAAGGAACACAAGGTATTTGGTAATAAGCTGCGTATAAAAGGGCTGACCGGCCAAAGGGAACAAGCCAAGAACCAGGAACAGTGCAAAATCAATGTACCGGTTTGCCGGCATCTTTGAAAGCCGTCCCATGCTACCGCCTCTCTTTCGCAAAAAGGCCCTGAGGTTTGAAGCGGATAATGACAATAATCATTAATAGCACAAAGATGGACGCAGCCACGTCGTTGCTGACTCCTCCCAGCAAGGCGGTGGATTCCCCCACAAGCAGCGAACCGACCGTTGTTCCGAAAAATGAGGCGACACCGCCGACTACGGAAGTCATAAACGAATAAATGAGGTATGGCCCGCCCATGAAAGGCGAAACGCTTTTTACCGGAGCAGCCAGCGCTCCCGCCAGCCCGGCGAGGCCGCTGCCAAGCGCAAAAGTGAGCGTATCCACGCGTGCGGAGTTAATGCCGAGGCACTCCGCCATGCTGCGGTTCTGTGCCACAGCCCGGATTTTCTGCCCAAACCGCGTATGCTTCAGCAGCAGCACCGTGCCGCCCGTAACGGCCGCCACAAATACAATAGTAAAAATGCTGTAGTACGGCACCACCACATTTCCAACCGTCAGGTTCCCCGAAATGGGGATTGCGACATACTGTGACTGCGCGCCGAAAATGAGGTTGGTCCCCTGCTGCAGCACAACAGAGATGCCGAATGTTGCAAGCATGGTTTCCGCCGGCTTTCCGGTCAGCCGTTTGATAACCAGCAGCTCCATCACCGCGCCGACGGATGCAGAAATCACAAATGCCGCCGGAAGAGCCGCCGCAAAGCTCAGCCCCGCCCGCTGTGTAACGCAGAAAGCCGTGTATGCGCCAAGCATAATCAGCTCGCCGTGCGCAAGGTTAATGACATTCATCAGCCCGCAGATGACCACCATGCCGAGTGCAGCCATCAAAATCAGAGCGGAAGAGTCAAGCCCGTTCAAAAGCAGAGCAAAGAAACTGTCCATGATTCAAATCACCTCGCCGAACAACAGTTTTTGCTTTACGGCTTTGGGGCTATTGGCTTTTCAGACTGGTAAATCACATTGATTTCTCCCTTGCTGTCCACTTTGCCAATCCGGCAGTACAGGCAGGCATGGTTATTGGAAGCGTCAATGGAAATTTTCCCGGATGGCGAGTCAATCGTCAGGCCCTGAAAAGCTTTCAGCACCTGCTGCGTGTTGGCTGGGTCTTTTGCCTTTTTCATGGCTTCGCCAAGAAACAGGCCGCCGTTGTAGCCGCCCATCACCGCATAGGAAGGCTGTGTTCCATCGTGGAACTGTGCCGCGTAAGAAGCAACAAACTTCTTGTTGAGCGGGTTCTGTACATTTTTGAAATAATCGACACAGATATAGCTGTTCGCAGATGCCGCTGTGCCAATGGACTGCAGTACGGTTTCGTTTGTCGTAAGGCTTGCGATGGTGGCTTTCAGGCCGTAAGCACTGTACTGCTTATAAAAAGCGACGTTGCTGTCGCCGGTAAGTTCGGAATAAATCACATCCGGTTTGGAAGTTTTAATTTTGTTGAGGATGGAAGAGAAATCGGTGCTGCCGTAAGGCACATACTCTTCGCCGACGACCGTGCCGCCGCCCTTCGCAAAATATGTTTTCGCCAGCTTGTTTTCTACCTGCGGGTACACAAAGTCACAGCCAATTAGGAAAAACTTTTTGCCCTCGTTTTTCATCAGCCAATTTGCAAAAATTTCTGCCTGCTGGTTTGGAATGCAGCCCACATATACAACGTTTTTCGACTCTTCCTGACCTTCGTAAGACTGCGGATACACAAGCAGCGAGTGATACCTTTCTACAACCGGCTTTACGGCTTTGCGCGCTGAAGAGGAGCAGGTGCCTATGATAGCGGTGACCTTGTCGTCAAGAATCAGTTTGCGGGCTTTGTCGGCCGCTTTGGCAGGGTCAGAGGCATAGTCGGCAAAGACGGTTTCGATTTTCCGTCCATGGACACCGCCGTTTCGGTTGATTTCATCTATGGCAAGTTTTGTTCCGTTATAAAGCTGCTTTTCGCTGACGGATGTTACGCCGCTGAGCGAATACAGCAGGCCGACCTTAATCGGCTGTTCGCCGCTGCCTCCGCCGCCCGCGCATCCTGTAAAAAGGCAGGAAAGTGCAACGGCACACACAAGCAGCGCACACAATATTTTTTTCATATGAATCATCTCCTGTAGAATTCATGGTTCAGTTCCTGCTCGGCACTAAGAACATATTATTCCGGCAAAAGATATTCCGTGCGTTGATTCCGTAAATGCGCTGGGGGCACTAAGTGGGTGAAATGCGGCTACCCGTATTGATTTTCATCCATAGATTTGATAAACTGGCAATGAGGATTACCGAAAAACAGATTACTTTGCAAAGGAGAAATGCTAATGGAGTTAGCTGCACTAACAGAAGAAAACTGGGAGCAGGTCGTTCTGCTGACAACGAACCCAACCGGAATGCCTACTCTGGACGAAGAATTTGTCGCTTCCAATGCTTATTCCATCGCACAGGCCGCTTGTGAAAGCGGTTGGGAAACAAGAGTAATTGAGCAGCACGGCAAACCTGTTGGTTTTGCCATGTACGGTTTTAGTAAAGACCTGAATTGCTATGAGCTTTGCCGGCTCATGATTGACCATAAATACCAGGGAAACGGCTACGGCAGGCACGCGCTTGCACTGATTGCCGATGACATGGAGCGGCGTTATTCCTGTGATAAAATAGCGCTTTCCGTCATTCCGGAAAATACCCCGGCAAAAAATCTTTATGAGCGTTTTGGTTTCCGCGCAACCGGTGAAACACTGGAAGGTGAAGAAATTTACGTCTATGACGTGCCGGACTATGAAATCCGGCCGTTCCTGGAAGCGGATTTCGATGATTTAGTCAATCTATTCTATTCTTATTTCAATCAGGACTTAAACATAACCTGCACAAAAGAGCAGGCTTCGGATGTCTGCTCTGAAATGCGGCATCTCTGTGAAAAGAAAATAGCCCCGCTCGAAATGCTGCTTGTGCATGGTGTTCCCGCTGGGTTCATCGAGTACCAGGTGGACACACCGCAGAGTGACTGGTGTGAAAAACCCGGTTATGGCTTTTTGCGTGAAGTATACATTTCTGTCCCCTACCGCAAAAGCGGCTTAGGGCGCGATATGGTTGCCCATGCAGAACGCTGCCTGCAAAATGCCGGAGCAAAAAGAGTCTACTTAACTTCCGACAGCACCGGCGCTTTCTGGGAAAAGTGCGGCTATAAGGCAACCGGAAAGACGTGTGAAAAAAATCAAAGTCCAATTTACGAAAAGATGATCTGCCCGCTTAAAGTGCTTTAGGCTCTGCAGGACCTGCGGCAACGCGGCCAGTATATTTTTTGTCAGAATTATATTTGCTGCTTTAAATGGTAACCACTGTCATCTTTGCATCAATGAAATCCGTAAAAAAGAAGCAGAAACCGCCTCTGTGGTGATTCCTGCTTCTTTTCATTTTTCTGTGTGAGTGCGGGAAAATAAGCGCTCTGCCTTACTTTTTTATGTTAAAGAGATTTTTCGCTTGCAGTACCCGGCAACAAAAGGGTCATGCGTCACAATAATCACTGTACTGCCCTTTCGGTTAAGCCGGCTGAGAAAGCCCAAAACAATATCCCGGTTATCGGGGTCAAGCGAACCGGTCGGTTCGTCTGCAAGGACTAATGCTTTGGGGTGCACCAGTACTCTGGCAATGGCCACACGCTGCTGTTCACCCCCGCTTAAGGTGAATACTTTTTGTTTCTCATAATTCGGAAGTCCAACGTCAACAAGTGTCTTGGCAATTAACTTCTGTTTCTGCGCTTTGTCCAAGTCCGTATATTTTAGAGCCATCTCCAAATTCTCCGCTACGCTCTCATTGTCGACCAGAGCAAAATTCTGAAACAGGTAGCTGATATTTTCACGGATGACCTTCGCGGCTTTGGAAGTATTCGGTTTGACATTGGATTTTCCGCATATTTCAAGTCTTCCGCTGTCAAACGGCTCAATCAGGCCAATCATATTGAGCAAAGTCGACTTTCCGGCTCCGCTGCTGCCGGTAATAGCAACCATCTCCCCAGGCTGAACCTGTAAATTAAAATCAGAGAATATTTTTTTAGAGCCATACGATTTTGTTACATTGGCTAGTTCAACTGCGTACATGGCTTACCCCTCCTTCATGGAATTCACTGCGTTTTTACGGTCAAAGTGCAGAACAGATAAAAGCAGAATCCCTATATCCACGAGGAACAAGGGGAGTGCACCCAAATACACTGAACCTGAGATTTTGATTCCGGTTCCGGCAAGCTGGCTGGCATATACCACGGCCGCAACGCCGAACTGAACCGCCCAAAGGAAAAGAAATGGCATCAGGTCTGCACCATATTTGCCCATAAATTTGTAGCCGAGTGCCTTCATGGTACTTAATTTTTTACTCTTTGATTCAATCAGGATTCGAATCGTTTCAAAACTAATCCAGCAGGTCAGGGCAATTAAGAGGAGAGAAATCACAAGATAAATGCGCAAACCATTCCGGGATTGGTTAATCTGGTCTTCAAACACCGATTTTATGCTGCTCAGGGCCGTCATATTATTCTGCAGCCCACAGGATGCAAGAAGCGGTTTATACTCTTGGAAAGTCTTTCCGGCATCCGCATTTTGGAGCGGTATTTTCAAGTGCGAGTTTACCTGCTTCCCGTTTAAATCCATCTTGTCAGAAGACAAAGCATTTTTCTCTGTCATGACCGAAAAAACACAATCCGAAATTTCATACTTGGACTGACTTCCAACGTTTGTATCAAAGCTGAAAACCTGTAATCCGGCAGGATAATAGAAAAGCGTAATATCCGTATTTAATTTTTCCTGTACACCGCTAACATCGTTGGAATCTTTTACAGCCCGTTTCCGAATTGCTGAAAAAATGTTTTTCATTTCTGCATTCTTGCTTTGATAGGTGTCGGGCAAAATATAAATTCCTTTCGTCTCATTTTCCGAAACGGAAATCAATTTTCCGCTGCAGTCCCGCAAAGGGAACTCTTTCAAGTAGTTTGGATTTACCGTAAACAGATAAGGGTTAAAACCGGCAGGAACCTTTGTTTTATCAAAATAGTCCGGATAAGCCGCATTCCCTTTTTCGTCCGAAGTTAACAATGTTTTCAATGGATCAACTTGAGAAACAGCAGTATACACAGCGCCCTTCTGATTAGCCAAGGAATAAAACTTTATGTATTTCTTTTCTAGCGTCATGATATTTTGCTGGAGTTCCGATTGATCCCTGCTCGTGAGCTTACTGTTAAAAACAGCGAATCTGTCTCCGTATTGGTCCCAGTTCCGCAGCGTCTGATAAGTCTGCGCGAGCGAACTAATTCCAGCAGCGCAGGAAAAGGAAAAGACGCATACGGCAGTCAGCAGCACAAAGCGCACCGAATGGTTCATAACCAGAAAAACCTTCGTCGGCTTTTTATTCTTAATTAAATTTGAAATTGTGTAAGACTGCAGTGTTCGGTAAAAGATGAGGCTGATAAGAAATGTAACCGCAGCAGTTGCCAGACCAAGCCCTGCAATCAGCATCAATTCCTGCTGGTAAATACGCCGGCAAAATACAGCAGCCACTAAGCAGGTTATAAAAAGCTGGGTAAATAAGATAGGGAGAAATATTGACTTCCAAACCATACTGTTTGAATAGCCCAGCAGCTTGCAGGTTCCATAAAACTTAAAATGCTGTATGATGTAATGTGAGGTAAACAAAGCGAACAAAAGCAAGCAGATAACCGCAAGCAAGACACTTGCAACAATAAAGAACGAATCATTTTGTACCGCAGACCCTTTTTGTTCGGTTAAATCTTTTTCACTCATATTCAGTTCAGATGCAAGAGCCTGAACCATTTTCTGCTTGTCTTCCGGCTTTTCCAGTTCAACCGAATAGGTACCGTCGGCTGTTTTCTGGTCGCTTACAAATTTTGTGAGCGGCTGGAACCGAACTTTGCCCCTGTTGAGAAAAGAGCGAAGCACACCGGCCGTTTCACATCCCTTAGGCGTCGCCAGATTGGGCGTTTGCAAAATACGATTGCCCGCCATATCATCAGGTTTCAGCGAAGTGCCTGAAAGAAGCGGAACATCAGCCAAAGCCCCTTGGTAAGTTAAAAATACAGATTTCACTACCAAAGGTGAATGGCTGTCGCCCATCTCGTCTGTTTTAATCAAATTTGCATGGTACTCCTGTGCGACTTTCGTCAGCGCATTAAAAACGGCCCCGGCTTCCATATGTTTGGAATCCGTATCGATGTAAAGCTAAAATCCTGATTTTGTGTTTCCAAAATCCCGCCACATTTTATCGTCTTGCTGCTGTTCAAAGGCGAAACCCGCGAAGCACGCGGAAAGCGTAGTAATGGCAGCTAACAAAAACATAAAAAATTTTTTCATCGTAGGCTTCTCCTCCAGTTTGGCTATTGTCTGGTTGGGTAACGGTGAATGGGGCAATACTTTTCTATATATTTCATGAATTGGTAACTTAATATTATTATATATGGATTTATTCGTCAACATTAGTATGCAATTATTTTCTGCTATGATATTTTTGTTGTGCATATTTTTACCAAACAGCACATAACCAGCTATTAGGAATAAAAAGGATGAAGCCCAATTTGCACAAAACAACAAAAAGCAGCCGCCGGAAGAAATCAAATTTCTTCCGGCGGCTGCTTTGCAGGTACCGCTCAGGGTTCCTCAGGTGTTGGAAATAATGATATTGGAAACAACGTCCGCTACATCTTCACAGGCATCCAGCGTATCTTCGAGAATCTGGTAAAGGCTGTGCTTGCGCATCGCATCCATGGCGTCCGTTTTCTGCGCCGGGTCAAACATCGTGCGCATGGCATTAATAAACAGTGTGTCGCCCTGCTCTTCAATGTGGTTGACGCGGATAGCGATTTCGTGAATCTTGTCCTGCTTCTTCTTAAAGTCCTTAAAGACCGTCATCAGACTGCAAAGCTCATCGCTGGCAGAAGTAAGAAGGTCGACAAATTCTCCGGCCGTTTTGTCTTTTTCGGTAATATGCATCATGTAAACCTGGTTGCCAACATCATCAATGCTGTCGGTCAAGGCTTCAATGACGGAAATCAGGTTCATCATATCCGGCCGTTCCACCGGTGTAATAAAAGCGTCTGCAATCAGTTTGGCACATTCGTGAACGTGCTTGTCGCCCTCATGCTCAATGTTTTTCAGCTGCTTTATTTCATCTTCATCGATTCTATCATTTGCGAAGGCCTTCTGAAGCGTCTTTGCTGCCTTATTTGAAATTTGAATTCCCTTTTCAAACAAGCTGAAATAGTCAGGCCCTTTCGAGAAAAAGCTGCTCATTCCACATATTCCTGTCTTTCATAAAGTATGGTTGAATTGACGGCGTTTGCTCGGCAATATTGACTTTTTTCGCAATTCCGCTTTCTATTATAAGGGAAAGCGGTGTAGTTTTCAATAGATTCCGGCGAAAGCCGCAAATTTCCATTGTGCAAAATCGGTTTTTCACGCGGTAAATTCCCCTCGCTTACCGGGTTTTACCGCGACCGAAGCACATGGTTGCCCATACTTTTCTTCTCATTCACCCTGCCAACCAGGCTGACAAAAATGAGTACCCAGGCTGTGCCGCACAGCAGACCGGCAACAACGTCGCTTGCATAGTGGACGCCCAGATAAATACGGCTGATTCCAATGGCAACAATCAGCAGCGTAAGCAGCACGGCGCAGACTTTGTTCCATGGCTTCCACAGGAAGCGGACGCAAAGGTAAATCAGGTAGCCGTAAAAGGCAACGCCAACCATGGCGTGCGCACTTGGGAAGCTGAAACCGGTCTCGGCAGTCAGCTGATCCAGTGTAGGCCTCTGCCGCTGAAAGATTTCTTTTAAGAGATAATTCAGCAGCCATGCGGCGGCAATGTTTACAAACATCATAACGTTCTGGAAGCGAACGCGGCGGTTTTTAATGCCAATTAGGGAAAGCACCACCAAAATTACCCCTACAACCGGTATGGAACAGGATGCCGTAATACCTTTCATAACAGACGTTGTACGCGGTGTAATAAATCGCGAAACCTGGCTGTAAACCTGGCTGTCGAAGGAACTTAATCCGGTCGTTTTTAAAAGGATAGCAATATAAGCAAAGCCGGCAAGTGCCAGCACTGCAAAAAAGATGGGCATTTTCCGCCCACTGCTGCTTGATTGATGCATCGTTTTCCTCCATTCACGCCGGGCTTTTCAGCAAAAAGCGCGGCTGTTCTTGTGTGCCCCCCCAGGGCATAAAAAGGACGCTTTTTTTGAAAGCGTCCCTATTCTCACTTTAATTCACTCAACGGTAAATTTATAAATCGTCGTGCTGTGAAAGGGTTCTTCCGGTTTTAGATTTTTATAAGGGAACTCCGGCCGGTTGACAGAATCCGGGTAATACTGTGTTTCCAAGCATACGGCACGGTGCGGTTTCAGCGGAACGCCGCCGCTTGCTTTCGCGCCCGGTCCAAAAGAATTGGCCGTATAAAGCTGAACCCCTGGCATATCGGTAAATACCAGCATCCGCCGCCCGCTGGCCTCATCAAAAAGCTCAGCTGCTTTGCGCGAGCCTTTGGAAGCACCCAAAGCAAAATTATGGTCGTAACCCCCGCAGTCCCGAATGGATGGAAGCTGCGAGCGAATATCCTGCCCAACGGCCTTCGGCTTGCGGAAATCCAGTGCAGTGCCCGCTACAGGCAGAAGCTTTCCGGTTGGAATCAGGCCGCTATCTGTTTCCGTCACAGAATCTGCGAAAATCTGCAGTTCCTGTGAAAGGATGCTCTTGGAAGAATCCCCTGTAAGGTTAAAATAGGTATGGTTTGTAAGGCTCAGCGGGGTTTCCGCATCCGTGCGTGCATGGTACTCAATCATCAGCGCATTGTCCGTCGTAAGCGTGTAGGTCACTTCCGCGTCAACATTCCCTGGGAACCCGCTCTCGCCATCCGGGCTGTGGTAAGCGAAGGTAACGGAAGGCGCGTCATCATCATTGTTACTGCATTTAATGCGCCAAACACAGTTCTGCCAGCCAACCGGGGCACTGTGAAGGATATTGGGCCCTTCATTTTTCGCAAGGCGGTAAACTTTTTCCCCAATGTGGAACTGAGCCCCGCCGATTCGGTTTGCATATCTTCCAATGACCGCGCCAAGTACGTCACTCGGCGCTTCATATTCGGCAACCGTGTCATGCCCAAGCACAACATTTTCGGACTTCCCATTTTTGCCCGGAACATATAGTTTTGCGACACGGCATCCATAGGTTAAAAATTCCGCCGACATCCCGTTCTTATTTTTAAGGGTGCAGCAGTCAACTTGCAAACCGTCTTTTTGCCTGCCGAACACCCGCACATCCATGCTCATCTGTTTTCCTCCCTGCTTAAATTGGATTTTGTTATTCTGCAAGCAGCGCGGCGCCGAGGATTCCCGCGTCATTGCCAAGCTGTGCACGGCAGATTCGCGTCTGTTTCGCCGAATTCTTTGAATAGACCTCTTTTTTCACTGCTTCCTGAAGAGGAATCATCAGCGGATCTCCCTCATTGCTTACGCCGCCGCCGATGCAGAGAACATCCGGCTGAAAAATATTAATACAGTTCGTAATGCCGCAGGCCAGGTAATGGATATACTCATCCACCGCTGCCTTGCCAGCTGTATCACCCGCACGCATAGCCTGAAATGCCGTGCGCCCGTCTACTTTCGCCATGTCGCCTTCCGTTAGGCTCCACATAACGGAAGAGCGGTCTTTCTTCATCTGCTCCTGCGTCGTAAGGATCAGACCGGTTGCAGAGGCATATGCTTCCCAGCAGCCATGGCGGCCACAAGTGCACAGGCGGCCGTCCACCTGAATGACGGTGTGACCCATTTCGCCGCCTGCAAAGTTGCTTCCTGCAAGGATTTTCCCGTCGATAATAATGCCGCTTCCAATACCGGTTCCCAGCGTGATGGCAACCGCTATGTTTGCATTGCGGAGCGCGCCCGCTTTGTACTCGCCGAAAGCGGCGGCGTTCGCGTCGTTTTCCAGCACGACTTTTTTGCCCAGCTTCTCCTGCAAAAGCTTCTGCATGGGCAGATTGCTGAAATGCAGGTTATTTGAAAATTCAATCACACCGGTTTCACGGTTAACCGTACCTGGGCATCCTATTCCAATATAAGGAATATCATGCAGGGTAAGGCCGGCCTTTTGCAGCGTTTCAGCTGCTGCTTCCGCAAGCTGCTGGCATATTTCCTCCCCTGAGCAGGAGGCTGGGGTTTTGCGGCTGGTTTTCAAAGTCAGCTGATGCTTTTCATCCACGACACCCGCCGCAATGTTCGTCCCGCCGAGGTCAATTCCAAGGTAATCCATAAATTTTGTTCCTTCTTTCATGGACATACATTATTTATTAGTATACCATTCAAAAAGATGGGTTGTAAATAACCGAAAGCAGAAAATATCCTTATTTTTTACATGAATTGTGGTGCTTCCATATTTCATTTCATTTCTTTCTGTACCTTCCAGTTCTTTATAGGCAACTTCTTTGTGAGTAAAGGTCACAATATGTGAATTAAATGTGAGAATAATGTATATAGTAAATATTAAATTGGTATTTTTATGGGGAATATAGTGAAATCCAGTTTATGCTTATAATTGCTGCAGCTACTAAACACAATATATAGGCTATGGGAAGGATGAAGCACTGTGGTTAATATTCATGAGCGTTTGCGGGAGCTTCGTACAAAGTTTGGGTACACGCAAAACCAGGTTGCAAAACTGCTGAACATAGACCGCTCCACCTATGCCTATTACGAAACTGGAAAAACTCACCCTGACGTTACAACTCTTCTAGTCCTTTCTAAAATTTACAATCTCTCAATCAGCGAATTACTGGCTGACGAATCCGTGCCGAAATATGTAGCAGACCGAGGCTATGTTTCCGACTATATCCGCGGAAAAAAAAATTCCAGCCATATCTATAACCTTACCACATCGGAAAAAGACTTAGTCGGTGCATTTCGCATCTGCTCCCCTGAAGAGCAGCAATGCATTACGGATTATGTATTCAAAATTCTGCGAAAGCATCCCCCTCTTCTTAAATAGCTTGGCTTTCCGTTTTCTCCGATTTGTGTTAGAATAAAAACCGGGAGGCGGGAATTTTATGAAATTTGATGCTTTCACCGGTGGAATCGAACCGGGCGGGCTGCGTACAAAAAGCGACATTCGCATTCTGGTCTGCTACCTCCTTACAAGTGTCGAAACACCGCTCGCAAAAAGCGACCTGGTACAGATTATTGTTGACAATGGCCTTGCCAATTACTTTGAAGTAACCGACGCAATTTCAGAAATGGCTGAAAAGGGTATCATTACAGTAAGCGGAGATCATGCGGAAGACTGTGCCGCAACAAAAACAGCACATATGATTTCGAAACAGCTTGACTCAGAGCTTCCGCCTGCCGTACGGCACAAAGCCCTGTGCGCCGCTGTAAACCTTTTGGCAAAGGCAAAGCGTGAACGTGAGAACCGAGTGGACATTTCGCCCGATGGAAAAGGATTCTGCGTAAACTGTCACATTTCCGGAGGGAAAACTGACCTGATGAGCTTTTCACTTCATGTGCCGGATGCCGCACAGGCCAACCTGGTCAAAGAAAATTTTCAGTCTTCACCAGAAATTGTTTACCGTATGCTTTTGGCCCTTGTGACTGGTGACCGGGAAATTGCTTCGGATATTCTGAAAAAAGGCAGTTTTTAACCGCAGCATTGAAAAGCGGCTTCAAAAATATTTACCGTCTGCACAAAGCAGGCGGTATTTTTTTCTGCCTTATAATAAATAAGAATAGATAGAAAAGTGTGTGGCAATATGTTAGAATACAATCTAGTAAACTATGTATTTTTCCGGTCCCCCAATCGATGAAAGATGCAAAGAAAGAACAGCGGTACATCTTCGGCTGCAAATTGGAGTAAACTGTATATATTACGGAGGGCATTACATTGGCACTGAACAGCAGAATGCGCGCAATTTTAAAAGCCATTACACAGTTGGAAGTCGTAGATGTGGGAAAGACTTATAAGGCGGAACGCCGGTTCGAACTGCTTACTGCAAGGCTGCGCGGCAAACCATCCGACTATAAAATTTACGATCACCAGGTCATCTGCGGCGACCATCATGTTCCCGTGCGGATTTTTCTGCCGTCTGGTGACGGTCCCTTCCCCGCGCTTCTGTTTTTTCACGGCGGCGGCTGGGTCACCGGCGGCATTGAAAACTACACTGGGGTATGCGTCGACCTTGCCAAAGCGACCAATCATGTTGTAGCCTGCATTGACTACCGCCTTGCGCCGGAGTACCGATTTCCTGCAGCCCCGGAAGACTGCTACGCTGCCGCAAAAGAAGCTTTTGCTGGGCATATTCCGGGAATCTCTCCAAATGATATTACGCTGATTGGTGACAGCGCCGGCGGGAACCTTGCTGCGGCTGTCAGCCTGATGGCGCGGGACAGAAAGAGTTTCTCCCCAAAGCAGCAGATTCTTCTTTACCCTGCAACCTTTAATGATCACAGTGAGTCCTCGCCTTTCCTCTCTATCAAAGAAAACGGTACAGACTATCTGCTGACAGCAAAGCGGGTTCAGGAGTTTATGAAGCTGTACAGCAGCTCGGAAGACGATTTTTATAACCCATATTTTGCGCCGCTGCTGGAAATTGACTTGGCAAACCAGCCCCGCACACTGATTATTTCTGCTGAATTCTGCCCGCTGCGGGATGAAGGCGAATACTTCGGAAGAATGCTGCGCGAGGCAGGCAACGATGTGTCGATTTACCGAATGAAGGATGCGCTGCACGCATTTATGATGCTGCCGCCGACTTTTGACCAGGTGCAGCTTGCCTACCAGGTGATAAATGATTTTTTAATGCAGAAAGGCCTTGGAAATGACTGACGTCAGGGAATGGTCGCGGCTGGACAACGCCGCTAAAATATTTCCGCCTACCTGCTCAAAGCGGGACCCGAAAGTATTTCGTTTTGTTTGTGAACTGAACGAACCGGTAGATGAAAAAACACTTCAGCCTGCGTTGGAAAAGACGCTGGAACGGTTTCCCTTTTATAAATCTGTTCTAAAAAAAGGGCTGTTCTGGTATTTCTTTGAAGAAAGCACGCTGAAACCGGCTGTAGAAAAAGACTGTCAGTACCCCTGTGCGCCAATTTACAATCCGGACGAACCGGGGCTGCTTTTCCGCGTGTGCTATTATAAAAACCGTATTAATCTGGAAGTTTTCCATGCTTTGACTGATGGGATGGGCGCCGTCCATTTTCTGCGCACACTGGTGTACTACTACTTAATAAAAAAGCACCCGGACTGTATGCCGGAAAAGTTTCAGCTGAATGCCAGCGAACCGCCCCTTGACCAAATCCGCCAGGATGCTTTTCAAAAGTATTACGACAGCGACAAAAAGGTCAAGTACCAGAAGCAGAACCGCGCGTACCGGATAAAAGGCCTGCATTTTCAGGACTACCACGCCGGGATTGTGGAGGGAATCTTATCTGCAAAAGCTGTGCTGCAGGCCGCTCATTCCTATCATGTAACGTTGAGTGAATTTCTGGCGGCACTGCTCATCTGTTCCATTGGCGACAGTATGTCGGTGCGTGACCGAAAGTATCCGGTTGTTATTACCGTTCCCGTTGACCTGCGGCACTTTTTTCCCACACCGACAGCCCGGAATTTCTTCGGGATTATCCATATCGGTCATAATTTTAAAGAAGACGGAAACAGTTTTACAAAAGTGCTTGAAAATGTGCAAAATTCTTTTAAAGAGCATCTTATTCCGGAAAATATGCTTGGAATCATTGATTTTTACTCTTCGCTGGAAAACAATGTTTTTGTAAAAGCCATCCCACTCGTGCTGAAAATACCCTGCCTGAAATTTGGCGGATGGTGGGCCAACCGCCAAGACACTGCGGCAATCTCAAACCTCGGTATTATTTCCATGCCGCCGGAGCTTTCCCGCTATATCCGCTTATTTGATATAATGATCTGCACCGGGCACCCGCAAATCTGCCTTTGTTCATTTCAGGATAATCTTTCCATCAGTTATTCGTCGCAGCTTCAAAGTACCGGCATCCCCTGCAATTTTTTTCGAAAGCTGACGGAGATGGGCATCGCGGTGGAAATTAATTCAAATTTGGAGCAAAAGGAGGTGGGCAGCGATGCTGCACTGCAAGAACTGCAAAATAAGCCTGCCAGGAGACTATAAGCGCTGCCCGCTGTGCAAAGGAGAACTTACCGGAAGCGCCGAAAAATGCGGGAATGTCTTTCCCCTCATCCATCCTTCGAATGCAGCTGAACACCGTATGCTGAACTTTCTCGCTTTCTGTTCTGTAGCCGGCACTGTCATCTGCATCGCCATCAATTTGATTCTGCCAGCAAACGGCTGGTGGTTTCTGTTTGTAATAGGAGGCGTGTGCTGCTTTTGGATTTGTTTTCTGCTTGTTCTGAAAAAAAGAAAAAACCTGCCCAAAACAATTTTGTGGCAGGTTGGCATTCTTTCCCTAATGGCGTACCTTTGGGACCGATTCACCGGGCACAGCGGCTGGGCGCTGAACTACGTTTTCCCCATTTTATGCACAGGCGCTATGGTTGCCATGTTTGTAATCGCAAAAGTGCGGAATCTGAATATACAAGACTACATCTGGTACCTTGTAATTGACTGTGTTTTCGGGATTCTTCCCTTGACGCTGCTCTTAACCGGCAAACTTTCTGTGATTATCCCGTCGGCTATCTGCTTTGCGGCGTCTGTTATTTTTCTGGCAGAGCTGCTGCTGTTTGAGGGCAAAACACTTCGGGCAGAGATACAGCGAAGATTTCATCTGTAGTGCATCTTAGTCGCACAGAGTATAAATACTATCGGGCAATTTCCGTTTTCTTCAGTTTGAAAGATGGCAGGAGAAGAAGCGCCAAGGCTGCGCAGGCAGCTCTAAAATAGGGAACCGCAGAGGGTCAGCTTTATCCCACAGGAACCCGGACACAATTCTGAAAATGATGCGCTCCTACTGAAGCAATGAAAAAAGGATGGCACAGTTTCCCACTGTACCATCCTCTGCTTTTTATTATGTTATTTGCTCAAGCTGAATGCAGGTTCTCTTTCATCCGTGACGATATGTTTAACGGCATTGGAAATGTTCGGCAATTCGTTCTTGAAAAAAGACGGGAAGGCTTTGTAGTTTGCTAAATCTCTAATGGGAATCCAACGCAAATATTCATTATAACCACAGGAATTGCTCTCTTGCATAACAGCCTTGCAATCCACCGGTTTCATCAAAAAGTAAAAAGAGATTTCATGATTTTCAAAACCGTTTTCAATAAAAAAGTTTTCATGGATAAACAGTAAACGCTCTATCTCGCATTGAATGCCGGCTTCTTCAAAGACTTCACGCAGTACCGCTTCTTCCGCTTTTTCCCCTAAATGTACAGCGCCGCCAATCGAATAATAATAATCTGAAGTATCCGATGTAACCATTAATACGTTTTCGTTCTCAATGATTACCGCCGCCGCTCTATATCTAAATTTCATATGTCCGTCTTGAAATGCACAATTATGTTCCATATAACCTCCTATAAGCTAAGTAAAATATAGTCGAAACCAAGTGCTGCAGAAAATTCATAGGCCAATTATTCCTAAAATACACGGATTTTTTGGCGGAAGCGGTGGGATTCAATTCGCGGAAAATTCCACCACTGTGTGGGGGAAATGTCACGGAGTGACAAAGAGGGACGGAGTTGTTAGCTCGGGCGCGCCTTGGTCGGTCACAGCTCTGACGTGCCACTGGCACGTCATTCAGTACTGCTCCCCTTCGAATCCCTCTTGTGCAGATGAAAAAAGGACAGCACAGCTCTTCACCGTACCATCCTTCTTTTTTTGGCGGAAGCGGTGGGATTCGAACCCACGGAACCTTGCGGTTCACCTGATTTCGAGTCAGGCCCGTTATGACCACTTCGATACGCTTCCAAAAGCCGGCCTTTATTTGGGCCGACGTACCTTGATATTATATACCGAGGAATAGAAAAAAGTCAAGCTTTCAGGGGGCAAAACCCAGAATCAGCCCTGTGCCTGCACAGAGGAAGCGGATTTTGCTTCCGCGGGAAGCGTAACTTCCGGCGCTGAATCGATCTTGGAAAGCGTACCGGAAAGGCTGCACTTCGAAACCGTTATTTTTACGGTGTTTCCGTCTATGTTCTGGAAAATCTGGTTTACTGCGTCGGCAGCATCCATTTCCAACTGTACCAGTTTTCCGTTCTCCGTGTTAACATAACAATAGCCATAGACTGGCGGAGCGCTGTCCAGCAAAGTCTGAACAATGGTTTTAGAGTCTCCCCCAATACCGGAGGCCGTTACAATATTTTCAACAAAGGGGCGAAGCACTTCACTTTTTAAAGTCAGCTCAATTTTATGGACTTTCTGCGAATCAATTTCTGTGTCGCGCACATATTTCTGGTCTTTCACATTATCCAGTAAATGAAGGATTTCAATCTGCGCGGCTGGGGAAGTGTCCATGTTCCCAGGGCTGGTTTTCTGCCACCCGGAAGCATTTTTACAGTAAAAATTTATCTGGCCATCCTCCGTAACGGTGTAATTTTCACTTTTATCGGAGGCACTGTCATTCTGAGAAGTCTGCAGCGACTTTACCGCAAATGGGCTGGCATGAAAATCTAGCTGGTTTGTAGAGTGAAAACTGTGCTGCGAATTGTCTGCTTTAAAAATCAGTGTGTTTTCAATAGAAGCACTGCAGCTTTTCATTTTGGAGGAATCCGACTGCGCCTCATGCACCAGAACTCCCGCGTCAGGCTGGTGAGTACAGGCAGATGTAAAGAACAGAAGCCCTGCAGCAAGGCTTAATATGGCTATTTTCCGTAATTTCATATTATCCACAATCCTTCCACCTTTATAGTATCAAATTCCAAAAGGTTCCGCAAGTAAACAGGGCACGAAACTTGACAGAATATACGCGTTCAGCGTAAAATATAGTCAATCATGTGGAAAATGGAGATGTCTAATGTCGTAATCAGGGTGAAAAAGTCAAAAGCAGCTTCTGCATCTGCCAAAGGTGAAAGTTTTGGCACTTACAAAACAGGAGTTATAATTTGCTTTCAGAAGGCGGGAGTACCGCCCTTTTCAGCAAAAAGGAGAATACCATGATTAAAAAATGTACAGCAGTTCTGCTGTGTATCGCACTAACAGTTTCTTTTGCATTCCTTGCGGGATGCGGTCACAAAAATGACATTTCTTCGGGAGCGGGAGCCAACGACTTTCCGGTGACAATTAATAATGTAACTATCGGCAGCGCGCCGACCGGAACCGCGGTGCTTTCACCCAACGCGGCCGACGTTGTGCTGGCCCTCGGGTACGAGATTAACCTGAAGGCAAAAAGTGCAGACTGCACACAGGCGGATCTTTCAGCCCTGCCAAATGTAACCGCCAATGACGCCGATAAAATTAAAAACGACGGCGCCAACCTCGTCCTTGCGGACTCTACTTTAAAAGCTGAACAGAAATCTGCCTTAGAAAAGGCAGGGATTACCGTAATAACCCTTGCTCCGGCTACCTCACGCTCCGATTTGCTGCGCCTGTATTCCCAGGTAGGTTCGGCCATGAAAGGCGCTGTAACCGGCTATAAAAAGGGCAGGTCGATTGCGAACGGAATTTTTGAAACCATTGACGACATTACACGTTCTGTCCCACAGAAAGTTACACTGCCTACTGCCGTTTACCTGTATGACATAAAGGGCCGTGCTGCTACGGGTGACACCATTGCGGGCAGCCTTGTGAAAGCCGCCGGTCTTCAGAATATAGCCGACAGCACCATGGAAGGCAAGTACTCTATTTCGGACATGCTGATTGCAAACCCCACTTACATTTTCTGTGCAAGAGGGCTGAGGTCCAGTATTATGGCGTCGCCGCAGTACGCCAGGCTTTCCGCTGTAAAGAACAAGCGGGTTTACGAAATGGACCCCAGCATGATGGCTCTTCAAGGGGAGCAAATGGTAAACGCTGTCAGCTTTATGGCCGGAACAGCGTACCCACAGCTTTTGCAGGGCACTGTTTCCGACGGGACTTCGGAAAGCACCTCTTCTGCTTCTTCCACGAATGCCTCTTCGTCTTCATCAACTTCTTCAAGCCCTGTTAACACCAACCAGACCCTTCGCACCGGCATGAAGAACGACGATGTGCTGAAGATGCAGAACAGGCTGCTGCAGCTTGGCTATATGTTCGTAAAGCCGAGCGGGCTTTACGCAGATGGAACCGAACAGGCAGTAAAGGACTTTCAGTACCTGAACGAGCTTCCGTCGACCGGCATAGCAGACCCGGCAACACTGCAGAAGATTTTCTCCTCTTCCGCGAAAAAACGGTAAGTTTTGAAAAGGGTGAAGCACAGATTGCTTTGCCCTTTCTGCGTATTCCGTAATTGACAAAACAGCGCCGATATTTTATAATGGATAGGTGCCTGTTCCGGTTTAGACCGGAACAAGCCTATCTTTGTCTTCGTAGCTCAGTTGGATAGAGCGACCGCCTCCTAAGCGGTAGGCCGGCGGTTCGAATCCGCCCGAGGACACCAAAAGAATGCCGAAAAGCCCTGATTGATGGGGCTTTTCGGCATTTTCTTTTTCACGCATTTTCGCCCGAAGACTCAAAATGACTCATTCCATCTGAATACGCTAGGCCAGGAACTTATGCTCCGCAACGCTCAAGAACTTGCCCGCCAAATCGACCAGAATCACACATTGCTTTCGAAATTCGGAAAATGAGTTTCAAAATATACATATAGTGGTTTTGACGAGCAATGTTTACAAATTGTGTCATAAGTGTATAATAAAATTTATAAATAATGTAAAAAATAACATTTTATTAGCTGATTTGCACACGTAGAAATAATCTTTGCGGAAAGCGGTGATTCCAATGGACTTACAATGAGGTGAAAAATCCCTTTAGCAATTCAGTCTAGTTACAAATATATAATTTAGTGGGATACCGGCTATCCTTCCGGTACCTGTTATTTTCATTAAGACCTGAAATGCGCTGCGTTCCTTAATAGTTTTATAATTCTCAAAATCTAAGTCAATATATTTTCTATACATCATAGACTCTGTCTAAATATATTATATATTATAGGTTATTTAGATAGAGTCTATTGACATTTTTCTATACTAATGATATATTGTTTTTATAATATTTTAAGGGAGATTTTGTTATGTCAATGATGATGGCGTTTTCATATGATTCGCGGCCTATTCAAACAGTTACTAATCAAATTGTCAATGCTACAAAACGTGATGGAATTGATTTGCAACCACCTTATCAAAGAGGCTATATTTGGAGTAGCGAATTCAAGGATAAGCTAATATATAGTATTATAAAAGGGTATCCTATCGGAAATATAAGTTTAAGAGTCCGAACCAGCCATAATCAAAAAGGTGCAATGCAAGAGGTAGTCGATGGGCAGCAGAGATTGACTACTATATATAATTTTATCAAGGGTAAATATACTGTTCAAGGAGATTATTCTCGGAAAATTATTGAATATATTGTTGAATACATGGGAAATGATACAGACTCTGATTTTGTGAAACTCAAAAAGAAATTAAAAAACAAGGGTAAAATTTCAATTAAGTATATTCAACTCCCAGAAACTATTAAAGATAATATGAATGCGTATAATATTTCTATTACTAATATAACCAATGCAACCGATAAAGAAATAACCGAGTATTTTAGATTTTTGCAAAACCAAGAAAGACTCCGAGCTGGCGAAATAATTAATTCAGTGCCTGATAGTGCCTTGGATATTTATCTGAAAAAGATTGATAATAAAAAACTTTTTTTGATGAAACTAGACTATTCAAACGAGAGAAGACAATTTGACAGAGCATTTTATAGTATTCTTGGTCTTTTGGATGGAGCTATTGGATTTGGTGTCATGGACAAAGTAGTACTTGACTATACATCTAATTGTATTGGATTGACTGATGTCGCTCAAAGGCAATGTTTATGTTTAATTGAGCAAATTAACTACATTTCTGGGGACTCTTCAATTCCTGTCGATTACATAAAATGTAATACGCGGGCGATGAAGTTTTTTTTACTTCTTTCTTCCTTAGGTCTTGTCGATTTTACCAAAAATACCAAAAAAAAGCTTCAAGCACTGGGAGCAATTAACGCAAAATTATCTTCTTTTAGTTCAGCAAAGGCGGATAGCGTTCAAAAGGCTTTCTACGGCTACTCAAATGCAGTAATTGATGAATTGCGGCTCGTCGCTTTAATATCTAAGGGCGGACATTCCTTTAAGCGTGTGCAAAACAGGATGGAAATACTTTCATATTATATAAATGATTTTGAAAATAAAACAAAACCATCTGGTATTATTCCTGTATAATTAATGAATAAGAATGATTGTTTATGAGAATTCTCTTGTTGTTAAGGGAGAGTTCTTTGTATGGAAAAGCAATAAAATTCACTGATAAAAATAGGCCCCCGGATTACTCCGGAGGCCTTTGTCTATTTATTTACTTACACGGTCGCCGTGTGCTTTTTGGCTTCCTTTTTGACAGCAGAGATCATCTGGAAAGGATGCGGTAAAATGGCTGATCGAAAATATTTCAACGGCTTTCCGAAACGTTTTTTGATTGCTTTGCTGATTTATCTTATTCCGCTTGTAGGAAATCTTCGCTATGCCGGAGAATTAGGCAACAGCATTTTAGCGTACAGCCTTCTGACATTCGGTGGCCTGCAAATAACCGAAAGGATGGACATTTTTACTTTTATAGTTGGAATTGTACCGCCTTTTGTCGTCTTGTATGTTTTTTCTGATTTGATGCGGCAGGACTGCGAAATTAGCTGCACCTATGTGTTTACAAGGTACGGCAGCAGGAAGAAATGGTTTTTGCAGAAGATGCTTCAGCTCTTTTTCCAGATTTTTATCACGTTTTTCCTGTTATTTCTGTCTGCCATACTTTTAGGTTTGGTATTTGGCCTTAAGGCGTCTTTCTTTTCCGGCCCGGCCTTTCAAGCGTACTGCGGCCTGCTGTTTTGCAATGTGGGCGCACTTTTTGTACTTGCCTTCCTGCAAAACGCACTTTCCCTCTGGTGCGGAAGCACACCATCTTTTTTGGCCGCCGCCATTCTTTATCTGGCGGGCGTGTTCTTGGCTTTTCTGCTTTACAGCAAAAATCCGGGCGGGAATCTCGGCTTGTCCTTCTTTCCGTCCACTTGCCAGATGTACCTATGGCATGACGATGTTTCGGTCCCCGCACTGGCGCATATGATTCAGCCAACTCCATTTACAGGGCTGCATTTGGCAGGTTCCTACGGTATCATTGCTCTGGAATCATTTTTCATTGGGTTCGCAGGCTGTCACTTTTTTGAAAAAAGCGACCTGATTAACGTGTTAAAGGAAGTATAAGATATGTCGGTTGTTGAAATTCAAAATTTAACGAAAAAAATCAAGAATAAAATTATTCTCTCCCATATTAATCTGTCCCTTGAAGCGGGTACAGCGAACGGATTCTATGGCCATAACGGCTCCGGAAAATCGATGCTGTTCCGGGCCATTGCAGGGCTGATTCAGCCCACAGAGGGTTCGGTAAAAGCCTTTGGAAAGGAAATCGGCAAAGACGTGTCTTTCCCGGAAAGCATGGGGCTTGTGATTGAATCCGTTGGTTTTTGGCCCTATTACACCGGCTTTGAAAATCTGAAAGCACTGGCGTCCATTAAGAACACAATTTCCGATGAAGAGATTAAAAATGCCATTTGCCGTGTTGGGCTTGACCCGGATGACAAACGGACTTACCGGAAATATTCACTCGGCATGAAGCAGCGGCTTGGAATTGCGCAGGCCATTATGGAAAAGCCAAACCTGATTTTATTGGACGAACCGACGAACGCGCTTGACGAGGACGGTGTACAGAAAATACGCACTATTATTCAGGAAGAAGTAAAACGGGGCGCCTGCGTCCTAATTGCCAGCCACAACAGGGAAGACTTAGCGCTGCTTTGCAGCCGCTTCTTTAAGATGGATGACGGCGAGTTAAAGGAAACGGCAGAGGAGATGAAAGCATGAAGCTGAAATTATATTTTATCCCCCTTGCTTTTGTCGTTGCCGCCATGCTCTTTGCCGGGGCTGCCCATTTCTCTTTTCAAGACATTGGGGATGGAATCAATAGCTATTATTATGATTCTGCTGGAGGTCTGGATGAGGCTTTGAAGAACACCAATATTTCTTCTCCGCAAGATATTATCAAACAGGCAGACATCATTGTAAAAGCTCGATACAGTGGAAATTATGAGGTCACAGGACTGGGAGTTTATTATCAGCTGAAGGTTTCAGATGTTTTTCACGGGGACTCGTCCTTAAAAGGGAACTGCATCACAATGATTCAGGATGCTGACGTTATGCCTGACGAAAAATACATTTCTCCGAACGACTGGCTTTCGACCCCACTGCAAAAAGGAAAAGAATATATTCTTTTGTTAAAGCATAAGGACTTTGACCCGGACAGAATTTTAACGGCTTCGCAGAAGCAGCAGTATTATCCTGTGTCGAACACGATTCTGGGATGTTACCTGCTTACAGACAGCCCACAGACGGAAGTCATCAATGCTACGCATAGCCGCAATAACTCAAGTATTCTCGTGCAAAATATACGGGGAAAAGAAGTTTTCGCAACAAACAAGAAATATCTGAACAAGTATTACCAGTATAAGTCCCAGATTTTCAAGCAGCTCGGCATAAAATAAATGTCTTTTCCGCTCTTTTGCAGTATTCATATTGGCAGGGATGTGCATTTCCAGAGCGGCTATAATTTGTAGCTTAATACAATGAGTTATCTTTTTTAAGTGTGCAAAACCTTTTGTTCTGCTTTAGCGCGGATAATATGCTTCCATTTTCCTGTGCGGTATTCGGCATAAGAGATGATGAAGTTTACAAGCCAACCGATTGGCACTGCGCACCACACCAGGGCAATGCCATAGTGCGGTGCCAGTGTAACAGCAACCGCCACACGAATGGTAAGGTTTGCGAGGTTTGCAACGGTAAACATCTTCATATCTCCGGCGCCGCGAAGCAAACCGTCCGTTACCATTTTCAGCCCAATCAGAAGGAAAAACCATCCCATGAATTTCAGGTAGGAAGTCCCTGTCTGAAACGCCAGGCGAGTGCCGTTGTCGCCAAGGAACATGGAAACGATGGAGGTGTGGAAAAGCTCCAGCATAATGCAGATAATTCCGGCGAAAAACAGGGCAATCCATTTTACCACACGGTAGCCTTTGACCACACGCTGTTCCTCGCCCGCGCCAAGGTTCTGTGCTGTGTACGCCGAAATGGCATTCCCCATTGCCGCCATTGGAACGACGCAGATGCTTTCTACACGCATGGCTGCCGAAAACCCAGCCAGCATTTCCGCCCCAAAACTGTTTACCACGGACTGAACGAGCATCATGCCAATCGAAACGGTTGACTGCTGAAGGATCGATGGCAGGGCAATGCGGGCCATGTTTTTTAATTCTGCGCCATTAAATATTCCCGCCTGCCCCGACGGGTAGGAACGCAATTCTCTTAAAAACAGCAAAAACGAAATTACTGCGGAAATCCCCTGGGCAATGAGCGTTGCCCACGCGACACCTGCTACGCCGAGGTGCAGCGAACAAACCATATAAACATCCAGAAAAACATTCAGGACAGAAGAAAAGATTAAGAGGTATAAAGGAATGCTGGAACGGCCAATCGCGTTAAACAAGGCAGAAAGCACATTGTACAGAAACAGGAATGGAAGGCCCAGAAAATAAATATTCAGATAAACCACGGTCATATCCATTATATCAGCTGGCGTTCCCAGCAGCTGCATCAAGGCTTTTCCGCACAGAAACCCCAAAAGCCCCAGCACAATACCCGTAATTAAAAAAGCAATCAGTGCTGTGTATGACGCTTGCTTCATCTTGCCATATTCCCGCGCGCCAAAGTAGCGGCTGATGATAACGGATGCCCCTACCCCTCCGCCAATCGCAACACAGATAAACACGTTAGTGACGGAATAGGACGCTCCGACGGCGGCCAGTGCGTTTTGACTGACAAAACGCCCCACCACAATGGAATCGACCATGGTGTAAAACTGCTGAAATAAATTTCCGATAATCATTGGCAAAGCAAAAACGATGAGCGCTTTCATTGGCTTTTCATGTATGAGATATTCTTTGTCCATTTTTTTACTGCATTTTTCCTTTCGTTTGCTGCCTGTGCAGCCAGCAATGAGTATGATGTAGAGATACTGTACAAAAGCTGTACATCCCGCCCTTCCCTCAGTCAAACAGTCACAATTTCACTTCCCCTTTTGCAAAATCTCCAAAAATTCAGAAAGAAATCCGGCAAGAAACCGCAGCTGCTCTGCCGAGGCGTTTGCCAAAAGAGAAGCAATCACCGTGCGGTACTTTTCGTGGGCTTGTTTATGATTTTCTGCGGCTGTTTTTCCGTTTTCCGTCAGCCGCAGAATTATTTTTTTGTCGTCGCTGGGGCTGGTTGTCTTCTGAACCATCTGCTTGCGCACCAGGCGCTTGGCCGTCTGGGAAGCGGCACCTCTTGTAATGCCAAGCTGTCGGGCAATTCCAGAGATATGCAGGCCGGGATGCTCCAAAATGCACTGGAGCATCGTAATTTCAGAGTGATAAAGTTCCGTGCCGGTGCCAAATGTTCTGGCCGTTCGGTCTTTTTCATAGAAGGTGCAGATAACATCGAGTAAGGTTTCCCCAATTTGCTCTTTTTTCTGTTCCATACCTATATTGTATAGTATGTATGCAAAACTGTCAACAAGGAGGCAGCGGAACTGCCTACGATCAAGAAAACAATTTATCAATTCTCTCATGATATTACTAGATAGAACAAATAGGGCATTTTTAAAAACGCTCTCGCAGCAGTGAAGGCTCCCGATGGTGTTTCCCCGCAGCGCGTCAAATGCGCTGACGTCTGTCTTTTTACTCTCAGTACCTGTAAGGCACCGGCGGCTGCATTGGCGGCATTGCCATTTTTTCAGCTCTGCGAACTTTGAAGAAAATATAAACTGAACTGAAAACATCGAGGCAGAATATCAGGTGCAGGGCGATGTTCACACCCATACAGACAGTTGAAATCTCCCCTCTTCTGTGCGCAAATACCATCCCGGAAATCCCGTACATGGAAGTCGCCAGCAAAAGAAGATAATCAAATACCGTCAGAATCGGAATCAACACAAACAGCCCCGGAACAATGGCAAGTCCAATGCCGCAAAGAAAAATAAATGCATACAGCGGAACCAGCAGCACTTTGGCAGTCAGGGCAGTAAAAAGGAGTTCCCGCGGTTTTGCACCGCTGTTCCCAAAGAGAAATGGAACAATGAGGTTGAGGACAAAGAGTATAAAAAAGGCGATTCCCATAAAAATGAGCGGCGTCAGCGTTGACCCTTTCCATGCATCATCCGTCTTGGAACATTCTAAAAGATACCAGATGCCGGCATATACCAGTGCAGCCAGTGAAAACAGCAGGATTTTTCTTTTTACCACATCGCCCACTCCATTCTAACTATATTTCATTATAAAAATTCTTATTTGAGCTTTTTGATATATTAACATACAAATTCTGTGTTTTCAAGCTGCAAAAATTCCCGGAAGCTTTCGCTTCCGGGAAATGTTTTAAAAGCCGTCCTATTGCTGGGCATTCCGCATTAAGCAGTCCACCCAGACGGAATAGTACTTTGCCTTCAGATGAACCCCGTCGCCGGAATATTCATCCGGCAGATTGCCGTGGCCGTCTTCCGCAGCCGAAGCTACATCAACATAAAAAATATGTGAGCCGTCTGCCAGGGTTTTCAGGCCGTTATTCCGGATACGGATGGTATTGTTGCTGAAGACCGGGTCATCCTGCATCTTTTCCGCAGTTACATAAAGAATAGACTGAATATAAATTGCAGCGTTCGGCTGCATCTTTCTGATTTGCGCCACGATAGCGCAATAATGCTGTACAAAATACGATGTAGTGCCCGTGCCAAGTTCATTAATTCCGAGGAGAATATAGATTTTCCCATACTGACGCCTCCTCAGAGTCTGTTCCAAAGTAAGCCCTGTGGAGCTGTCTGTTTTGGGTTGATCAAAAAGCTGATAAATGCTAAGCCCTACCCGGCTGAAATAGTTGGCGTCATCCAGTCCCCCATAAAGTTTCAGCCCTTCTGTAAGGCTGTCGCCTACAAACAGCGCATCGCTGAAGGAACTTTTCTTTATTGCCTGCTTTGCCGGCGGCTGCGAGGAAGCCTGCCGTGTTTTGCTGCCGCTCTGCGGCCGGGCCGAAGAATGTGTTCCGGAAACGGCCGAATTCTTTGACGATGCTGCTGAAGAAGGAAAAGCTGGCGCCGAAGAAACGCCGGTAATCATTTGAAATTCCGGCTCGGCAGAATTCTGCGGAGTCGTGTTGGCCAGAAAGCCAAAACCGTTTTTCGGCATCCAAGCACATTCTACCGCCAGTACAATGCCTGCCACGGCAGCTACGGCAAGAATCAGTGTTACAAGAGGGCATTTTTTCAAAAAGACTTTCATTCAGGACCATCCTCAAAACTGTAAATACATAAATGGGTTGCTTGCACTGTTGTGAATAGAAATAATGCAACTCCAAAAGACTGTAAAAAGTACTACGGTTACCAGCACACGGCACTTCCGGCTGTGCAGCAGGAAAAGCTCCGGCTGCGGAATCAAAAATGCACATCCCACAGCAAGGTATGGCAGGTAGTCCTTTCCATACTCTACCCAGTCGCCGGGATTCACGTTGATGCCTGCCGAAGCCGCTGGGAACAGCCGTGTAAAGTAAACAGCCAGCGTTGCAATGTTTGTATTGGCAAACAGCATCCAGGTAAGAGGAATGACCAGCAGAACGTAAAGATGCCCCAGCACAGGCCAGCGTGTAAGGTATTTCCGCAGAAAAAGTTTTTCAAGCGCTATAAAGAAAAACAGCGAAATACCCCACAGGACAAAGTTCCAGCCCGTGCCGTGCCAGATTCCCGTAAGCACCCAAACAATAAACAGATTCCGAACCGTAGCCGGCATACCGTGCCGGCTCCCGCCCAGCGGAATATAGATATAATCGCGGAACCATGCGCCGAGCGTCGCGTGCCAGCGCCGGTAGAAATCTGAAACGGAAGTCGAGCAGTACGGAAAAACGAAGTTCCGCGGCAAAACAAAGCCAAACATCTGTGCTAGGCCCATGGCCATAAGGGAATATCCATGGAAGTCAAAATACAGCTGTAAAGTAAAAGCAGCCATACCCAGCCAAGCCATCGGTGTGGAAATAGACTCGCATCCAATCACCGAAATCTGCTTCCACAGCCCGCCGATTTTATCTGCCAGCAGCACCTTGTAGGCAAGGCCGACAATAAAGAAGCGAAGCCCGCTCTCCAGATTCTCTGCGCGGCAACTGTCGCGCCGAAGGTCCGGCACAAAGTCGCCATAACGGGTAATCGGCCCTTCCTCCACCTTTGGGAAGAAGAACATATAGGTGTTCAGGCGCATAAGCGACTTTTCGCATGGAATATCTTTTCGGTAAACATCAATCTGGTAAGCAAGCATTTGAAACGTATAGAAACTAATGCCAACTGGAAGGGGCGGATGTAATTTGAACCACACCAGCAGCCCTGTGTTGGCAGCGATTGTAATCCAAAACCAAAGGCGCCTTTGTGGGCCTTTTTTGTTTTTTCCGCTGAAGCGGCTCGAAAGAAAATAATTTGTCACAATGTCTGCCGCAAGGATTCCGGTCTGNNNCCACCAGGAACCAAGGCCATAAAACAGGACGCTTCCGATGAGCAGCACATCATTTTTATACCGTTCCGCCGCTGTATAGTATAGCACCAGCAAAAGAGGCAAAAACGCGAAAATAAAGTATAAATTGGAAAAGCTCAAGCCGCCGCATCCTTTCTAGAAACTGTGTTTCCCCTTCGGGGAAAGCAGATTGGCCGCATCCATGCAGCCAAAGTTCGAAAAAGCGGGTTTGGGCAAAACGATGCGGCACGGCAGAAAATTCGGTCGGCAAAATGCAGCGCATTTTTTAGAGCCTGCAAAAATAGCCTTTTTGCAGCTTCCTAAGATTCACGCAAATATCTTTATTCCAAACGAAGGCTTCTTCAATTATTATAGTCGGTAATTCTTCTCTTACTAATAATACATCTATCTTATTTCTCTATCAAGTTACAAAGCGGCTAACTTCTTCATGTTTTTGGTTTCAATATTGTAAATATTATTTTGCCGGCAGGGCTTTACAGCTTGTCTTTTGAAATCCTGACGGCTTTATGCTATGATTATTTCAAACCCAGCCCGTTTATGAAAGGAAAAAGATTATGAATTCTATAACAGAAAACTTGAAACAGCTTGCCGCGATTGACAGCCCTACCGGCTTTACAAAAAATGCCGCCGACTATGTGGCGGAACGCTTGCGCCAGCTTGACTTTCAGCCGGAGATGACAAACAAAAACTGCGTTGTCTGCTGCATCGGCGGCGAAGGAAACCCCATCATCCTCTCATCCCACATAGACACACTCGGCGGTATGGTTGCCGAAATCAAGGAAAACGGCCGCCTGCGGCTTACCAATATCGGCGGCCTGAATCCTTCAAACTGTGAAACGGAAAATTGCCGCATTTACACCCGCGAGGGCAAAATCTACGACGGTACGTTTCAGATGAACGACCCTTCTGTGCATGTAAATGGTGACCTTGACAAGCAGGAACGTACTTTCAGTGCAATGGAAGTTGTGATAGATGAAAACGTAAAAAGCAAAAAGGAAACCGAGGCGCTTGGAATTCGCAACGGTGACTTTGTCTGCTTTGACCCCCGCACAACGGTCACAAAAAGCGGGTATATTAAAAGCCGTTTTCTGGATGATAAGCTTTCCGCCAGCGTCCTTTTGGCATTTGCAGAAGAAGTACAGGAGAAAAAGATTAGCCTGAGCCGGAAAGTTTACGTTTTCTTTTCGGTCTATGAAGAAGTCGGCCACGGTTCCTGCGGTGCCCTTCCGGAAGATGCCGTGGAAATCATGAGCGTCGACATGGGCTGCGTCGGTCAGGGAGTTGCCTGCACAGAGCGCAAGGTCAGCATTTGTGCAAAAGACAGCCACGGCCCTTACGACTACGAGGTAACAACGAACCTGATTCACTGCGCGGAAAAGGGCAACCTCGACTTTGCTGTCGACATCTACCCGCATTATGGCTCGGATGCCGATGCCGCGCTCTCAGCCGGCTACGACATGAAACACGGGCTGATTGGCCCAGGTGTATACGCTTCTCACGGCTATGAGCGTTCCCACGTTGATGGCGCTGCAAACACGCTGAAACTGCTGGAGCTTTACCTAGGGCAGCAAGACTAAGCTGGTTCTGAAAAATAGGCACCGCGCCCCTCATTGGGGCTGTGGTGCCTTTTTCGCTTATTTCTTCTTTTCTCTGCCAGATGTACGGACACACAGCAGCACACCTACCATTACACAGAAACCGGCTGCAAGCATACCAACAAGGTAAGGGGGAAACTCGTTTTTCTCTATGGTAAGAGGCGCTGGCTGCCGATCATTTCTACCCTCTGTTTCCGCCGTTCTCATCGTTTGTGCTGTTGTAACTGCGCTTTCTTCCGGCAATGTAATGCGTCGGGCAGTACCGGAGCGTCCTTTTCTTCCCGCCTTAACCGAGGCTAAAGCCCGCTCTGCTTCCGGCCCGCTTTTGCGAGGACTTTGACGAAAGCCCTTGGCGCTGGTGGTTTTCTTTCTTCCACTTTGAGAATCCTTTGCTTTTTTCGGCTGCTCCGCTGGTTCCTCTTTTTCCGCACGGCAGACAGTAACGCAGTAAACAAGCCTTTGCTCCCCATCCGCCGAGGTGGCAGTAATCTGAATTAATGTTTCACTGCCCGGCGCTTCAAGGCTTTTTCGGTTAACAAGAACTTTCGACCCGTCTTTTCCATCGGCGCAAAAGGTCACTGAACGGACAGAAGCCTCTACATCCAACCGGTAGTCGGTAACATCCGGCTGAAAAGCGGGCTGCAGCTGCCCAACCGAAGGGACAAGCGCCGCCAGGCGTGCATTTGCTGGCTTTTGGGGTTTTTCCATACTGACTGGAAGCACTTCATAGGTATTTAACCCCATGTCGCTGCCCGAATAATCGCAGGTTTCATCGACGCATGCACACAGGTTTGTTTCGTCTGCCGACGCCTCATCACCGCGCACTTGGAAAGAGAACTCCGCTATCTTTCCAGAAAGGGTAGCAGCGTAACCACGACCTGTATTGCACACATAAACAGCGCAGATTGGATTTGACTTCGTATTCATGTGCATCGTTCCGCTTTCCATCTGCCGCGATTCTTTTGCTCCTGTAAAGCTTAAAATGGAATCGTCGTAAGCAATCCTCAGGCGAAACCCCGCGACGGCCGCGCCCGGCGCAAGGCTTACCTGAAGCGTAATGGTGCCGTCAGCGCCGCTGCAGGCGGTGCTGAAAAGAAACGCGGATTCTGTTTTTGCCTGCACAGGCACCGGAATCTGCACAAAGCAGGAAAGGCAAAAGAAAAGCAGGAAAGCTGCAAGAAAGCGCTTCACCTAAAATTCCTCATTTCTTAAAATCTACAGGGAGCCCAGCAAGTCCACAAAAAAAGAGCAGCCCACCGAAAAGCCCGGCTGGCTGCTAAAACGACTGCTGTGTAAATTTGCTCAGGCGGTAACTGTATTTCTGCCCATATCATCGGCACCGCTCAACTCGTGAATACGCCTTTTACGCAGAGTCTGCAGGCGAAAACGGTTGTAGCGCTGAATGATGGCAAACGGAAGGTTGCCGATTAAAATAAAAAGAGAAAAAAGCATACCCACAAGAAGCGGGTTGATAATAAATGTGATGACAGCACATAGACAGTTTTTCAAATGCATCCATTCGCCGCGGCAGGTTTCCATAATAAACTGGTCAAGGTACTCAATCGTGTCATTCGTAAAATGCCTTTTTGAGAACCCGCCTTTTCCAATATACTGCGGAACACGGTCTTTCCAAAGCTGGATTTTCAGGTTATCCCGGTACCAGCGGCCCCCGCGTTCCCATTGCTTGGGTGTATAGCGATTCTTGGAAGAATCAAACATCGTATCCGGCAGTTTCTGGCATGACATAAAAGTTACTAAATGCCAAATACCGACTAAAATAATATTCCACATCAGCATGTCAAGGAACGAAGAATTTTTAAGCATTCCAGCCACTTCCCTTCTTGGAAAGCAGTGCCTCTTTGTGGCAGCTGCCTAACCCTCATAGCTCAATGCTTCTACTGCATATTATAGTACAAAACGGCAAAATGTGCAAGGATGCACCTGTATCATTCAGTGTACCCAGAAGTCTGCAATATTCGCGCCTTTTGGAGCCAGCAGTTCAAAAAAAGCGCCTGTGAAAAGTATATTCCGCAGACGCCTGAAATATTAAATTCTAGTGATAAGAAATGTAAATAAGAAGTAAATCAAAATAGCAAGGCCAATCCACGGAAACACCAGCTGAAACATAGCAATAATCATAGCCAGTCGATCTTTCCAGCTATATTCGGGTTTCTCTTCCGTTTCAGGCTTTTTAGTTTCCTTGGTTTCTTTGTCTTCAGACGATTCCTTTTCCTTTGGGGGCAGCGCGGTATGCCCTTTCTCTTCGGCTTCCCTTTGCTCGGCACGCAGCTTCAGTTCCTGCTCCAGAAGGTCGGGGCGCGGACCCTGCCCCAGATGAAAAGGGTCGGTCATTTTTCAGCCGCTTCAGGCTCTGCAGGCTTCTGCGGCGTATCCTTACCCGCAAAGGGGCAGGCGACATAGTGTTCGTTGCCTACGTTCCGGTACTCCGGTACTTCTTTGGCGCAGGCTTCGCACGCGATTGGGCAGCGGGTGCGGAATTTGCATCCGGAAGGCGGATTCGCCGGGGATGGCAAGTCACCCTTCAGGATAACACGGTTACGCTTACTCTTAGGGTCTGGAACCGGAATTGCCGAAAGCAGCGCTTTCGTGTAAGGATGCAGCGGGTTGTTGTAAAGCTCATTCTTTGGAGCCATCTCTACTATATTGCCAAGGTACATAACGGCAACACGGTTACTGATGTATTCCACAACGGAAAGGTCATGCGAAATAAACATATAAGAAAGATGCTTTTCCTTCTGCAAATCACTCAGCAAGTTAATAATCTGTGACTGAATGGAAACATCCAGCGCGGAAACCGGTTCATCGCAAATAATGAACGAAGGGTCAAGTGCAAGGCTGCGCGCAATGCCAATGCGCTGTCTCTGGCCGCCGGAGAACTCATGTGGATAGCGGTTGATATAATAGGTTGGCAGGCCGCACAAATCCATCGTTTCAGCCACTTTTTTACGAATCTGCTCTCTGGATCCCATCCGATGATCAATCAGCGCTTCACCAATAATCTGGCCGACCGTCATACGCGGGTCAAGCGAAGAGTACGGATCCTGAAACACCATCTGCATATGGGTCCGCTCTTCACGGAGCTGACGGCGAGTCAATTTGCTGAAATCCTTGCCTTCGAACGTCACTTTGCCCGATGTCATTTTATACAGCCGCATAATGCTGCGGCCAAGGGTAGATTTTCCACACCCGGATTCCCCAACAACACCAAGGGTTTCGCCGCGCTTAATACTTAGCGAAACGCCGTCTACAGCCTTTACATATCCTACAGTGCGCTGAAAAACGCCGCCGCGGATTGGAAAATACTGCTTCAGATTCTCTACTTCAAGAATATTATCATTTTTCTCATCCATGCAAGCACCCCCTTACGCTTTCACGAAGCAAGCAACAAAATGTCCAGGACTGATTTCCTTCAGCTGAGGCTGCTCCTGCTTGCACTGCTCCGTACAAAGTTCGCATCTCTCGTTAAAATAGCAGTTTTCCGGCATATCGATTGGATTCGGAACCTGCCCGGGGATGGAGTACAGACGCTGATTATGATTTGTTTTGCCAATAACCGGCTTTGCCTTCATCAGGCCTATTGTATACGGGTGCGCCGGATTCTCAAAAATATCATTGACGCTGCCTTTCTCAACAATCTTGCCGGCATACATTACAACCACATCGTCTGCCATTTCAGCAACGACACCAAGGTCATGCGTAATAAGCATAATGGACATACCAAGCTCTGCTTTCAGCTTGCGCATAAGGTCCAAAATCTGTGCCTGAATCGTAACGTCAAGCGCTGTCGTCGGCTCGTCGGCAATCAAAAGGCGCGGGTTGCAGATAAGCGCCATGGCAATCATAACACGCTGGCGCATACCGCCGGAAAGTTCATGCGGGTAGCTATCCACAATTTCTTCCGCGCGCGGGATATTGACAAGCTTAATCATTTCAATCGCTTTTTCGCGGGCTTCTTCTTTCGTTGCATTTGTATGGGTCAGCAGATTCTCCATAATCTGTTCTCCGACGGTAAAGACCGGGTTCAGGGAAGTCATTGGCTCCTGAAAGATCATCCCAACCTCTTTGCCGTTAATCTGCTGCATTTCCTTATCGCTGAGCTTCAAAAGGTCTTTGCCATCCATCAGAATTTCGCCGCCGACAACTTTGCCCGGAGGCGACTGCACCAAATGCATCAGGGAAAGTGCGGTAACGCTCTTGCCGCATCCGGATTCGCCCACAACACAGACGGTTTTCCCTTCCGGTATTTCAAAGCTAATGCCGTTAACGGCCTTTACAATTCCGGAATCCGTGTAAAACCAGGTCTGCAAATTTTTAAACTCAATAAAAGCCATTCCGTTTTCCCCCTTACTTCTTTGATGTCATTCTCGGGTCAAGGGCGTCGCGCAGCCCATCGCCGAACAAATTGATGCACAGCACCGTTGCCAAAATGCAGAAACCGGCTGGCATCCACATCCACGGGTGAAGGGCGAAATCAACCATGTTAGAGCCTTCCTGAACCATATTGCCCCAGCTTGCAAACGGCGGAAGAACGCCGACACCAAGGAACGACATGGTCGACTCCATCAGAATCGTATCGCCAACGCCAAGCGTTGCCATAACAATAATCAGTGGGAAAACATTCGGCATGATATGTTTAAATATTTTCCGCATAACATGAAGGCCAGTTGCCTCCGTTGCGGACATGTAGTCCATTTCCCGTATAGTAAGCACCTGCCCTCGGAAGAAACGGCAGACGCCTGCCCAGCCGAGGGATGCCAAAATCAGCATCAGCAAGTAAATACGTATTCCGGTATCGACCTTGTTATCGGAAAAAATAGCACTGATCATAATCAGGATTGGCATAGTTGGCAGCGAAAGCACCACATCAACAATACGCATCATCACTGCGTCAACTTTGCCACCGTAATAGCCGGAAATGCAGCCGAGGAACGTACCGATAAAGAGTTCCACTGCAGTTGCAATCAAGCCAACCATCAGCGACACACGGCCGCCAAGCATCAGGCGTGTCAAAATATCACGTCCGCTGGTATCAGTTCCGAAGAAGTGGTCTGCAGAAGGCGCCTGCTTTGCATTCAGAAGGTCGACTTCATTTATATCGTTATATGGAGAAAACAGCGGCCCAAAGACGCAGATCAGTATCATCAGAACAAGAAAAATCAAGCCAATCATCGCAAGCTTGTTCTTTTTCAGTCTGCGGAATGAGATATGCCATGGCGTTTCTACTGTATCTTTTTTTGTATTTTTTTTCTTGCTCATTTCCATGCCCTCACTTTAAACGAATTCTCGGGTCTGCCACACTGTACAGGATGTCGGAAATCAAATTTCCAAGCATTATCAGCAAAGCAAGAAGCATGATGTAGCCCATAATGAACATATAATCTCGTTTTGTAATTGATTCAAGGAATATTTTGCCGATACCTGGCCACGCAAAAACGGTCTCGGTAATCAGCGCACCGGAGAACAGCCCCGGCAGTGCGCCGCCAACAAACGTAACAATCGGAATAGCGGCATTTTTTAAGGCGTGCTTGTAAATAACAACACGCTCCGGCAGTCCTTTTGACTTGGCCGTGCGAACATAGTCCTGATGAACCACTTCAAGCATAGAGGTACGCACATAACGCATCATCCCGCCTATGCCTTGCATCGTCAGGCAGATAACCGGTAAAATCATATGCTGTGCAACATCCCCCACATAGGCAGCGCCCGTAAGGGTTTGACCTACGGATGTCATTCCTTCCAGCGGAAGGACAACAAGGTCTACCGCAAAAACTTTCTGCAGCAGCAGGGCAAGGAAAAATGAAGGAAGCGAAATACCGGCAAAAGCAATAATTGTAAAAATTACGTCAAATGCGGAATGGACTTTCGTGGCGGAAAGAATACCAATCGGAATCGCGATTGCCATTTCCAAAACGAAAGAGACCAATGACAGCAGGAACGAATTCCAGATAAAGTTGTGGATTACTGTGGTGACTGGCTGGTTGTATTGGAATGAATATCCAAAATCACCATGTACCGCGTTTCCAAGCCAGGTAAAGTAACGCTGCCAAACTGGCTGGTTTAACCCCATAGCAGCTTTCATATCCGCAATTTTTTGCGCTGAAAGCTTTGATGTTCCGAATGCTGCATCAATCGCATCGCCTGGTATGGATGCAACTAAAGCGAAAACGATAATTGAAACGCCCAGCAGAATTGGAATCATAATAAGAAGGCGTCGTATTGTGTACTGTTTCATCTTTTTTTCACCGTTCAAGTCCTTTCCTGATATAACGTGCTAAACTGCAGATAAAACCCACGAAAGGGCCTCAACGGCCCTTTCCGGAGTTTTATGCTGTTTGGGAAACTGCTTTACTTCAGTTCAATCTGATCGTAGTTGTTGTAGAATGGAGTATACGGAGCGCACTTAAAAGTCTTGAAGCGGGTATTGTACGCAATGCAGTCGCTGCGCTGATAGATAATGTAGTTCGGCAGATCCTTGTTGATGATCTGGTAGCATTTCGCATAAGCGGCTTTTCTTGCAGTCTTGTCGGTAGTAGCAAGAGCTGTCGCATAAGCCTGGTCGAGGTCCTTGTTGGAATAGCCAAGGTAGTTTTCAGAACCGCCGGTCTTGTAAATATAAGAGTCATCCGGGTCTGCCTGCATACCCCAAGCCATGAAGGACATGTCATAGGTCAGCTTTGTGAATTTGTTCTGCAGAGTCGGCCAGTCAACATATTCAGCCTGCATGGAAATGCCGAGCTGCTTATAAGACTTAATCATTGCCGGGACGAGAACGTCAGTTACTGCGTTGCCTTTGGAAGCGGTAAACATGAACTTGAATTCCTTGCCGTCTTTCATCAGCTTGCCGCTGCTGTCTTTCTTCCAGCCAGCTTCATTCAGAAGCTGTTCAGCCTTCTTCATGTCATAATCGTAGCTGTTGATGCCTTCGGTTGTGTAGAGCCAGCTTTCAGCGGTCTGGTTAATGTTCTGTGCATGTGCATAGTCGCCGTAAACTGCTTTGACAACACCTTTACGGTCGATTGCATACAGCAGAGCCTGGCGAACTTTCTGATCCTGGAAAAGCGGGTTCTTATGGTTCAGGCCAACCCAGCCATAGCCAAGTGTCGGCTGAATCTGCATGTTAACAAATCCGGCTTTCTGGCCAATCGCAATCTGGTCTGCGTTGCAGGTTACTTCGTCATCGACATCAACTTCACCAGTTGTAACAGCCTGCATTTCAGCACCCTGCGCAACAGCCTTGCAGATGATGGTCCCAATCTTCGGAGCACCTTTGTAGAAGTACTTATTTGCTTTCATGGTTGCACTCTGGCCTTCTTTATAGTCAGTCAGCGTGTAAGCGCCATTGGTAATGTAGGTCTTCATGTCAAGACCCTTGAAAGCTTTCAAGTCGCCGTGCTTAATCAGTTTGCCATACTTTGCAGTCGAAATCGGGTATGCGCCGCCCAATGCATACTGCGCACTGGAGTTTGGCTTGCTCAGCTTTACAACAAGCGTTTTGTCATCCGGAGTGGTTATTCCGGAAATATTTTCGGCCTTGCCATCGTAATATTCCTGAGAACCGACAACATTGTAGTTTGTAAGGGCGTTGGATGGGCCGTCATAAGATTTGTCGCACAGAATCTTATAGCTGTTAACATAGTCCTGAATTTTGACCGGAGAGCCATCAGAATATTTGTCGTCGCCCTTCAGCTTAAATGTATAAGTGAGGCCGTCGCTGGAAACATTCATGGAAGCTGTGCCATCAATCAGGTTGCCTTCGTTGTCATTGTCCATAAAAGTTGCACCAGAAATCGGAACCGAAACGTGCCAGTCGTCTGCGCTTTCAGCCCACAGCTGGTTAAACTTGCCGCTCATGTCGGCAACACCGACAACCAGCGTATCTTTTCTCGCCGATGCACTTGCCGGCAGTTTGGAAGGATCCGTAGCCGCAATCGTACGGATATCCGTCATGGAAGTAGCTTTGCTGGGAGTTGCTCCCGATGCTGTACCGCTACTAGCTGCTTTGCCAGTACCGCACGCTGAAAGAAGCATGCAGGCTGTAAGCGCAAAGCTTGCTGCTTTCGCTAATTTGCTATGTTTCATCTCTAAAACACTCACCTTTCTCTTTGTTTAATCTATCGCAATTCATTTAAAATGAACGGATATGTAAAATCATGATTCCTTTTCCCTATGAAAGCCGCCTTCGCTGTTCAGCTCGCTGCGAATTTTCGCAACCGCACTGAAATGCTCCTTCATCAGCTTAGTGCACTTTGCAGAATCGCGCTCGCAGATGGATTGGTAAATTGCACGGTGTTCCTGCAGACACGTTGCAAGGCGCCCGGGATATGTGAGGGTTTTCAGCCTCATGTCTTCCATGGTGGTGCCAAGGGTACGCACAAGGCCTGCAATTACCTGGTTTTTCGTTGCCATGGCAATGCATTGGTGAAAAAGAATATCAGCCTTGATGCCGGAGTCGCCTCTTTCGAGGCTTTGCTGCATCATAGAAAGAGTTTTTTCTATTTTCATTAAATCGAGGCTGTCTGCGCGCTGGCACGCCAGCTCGCCGACCTTGATTTCAAGAATCTCTCGCGCCTCATAAAGATCTTCGAAAAGCTCGCTGTCAAGTTCACGGGGAATATCGATGGCGGCTAGTATTTTTTCAAGGCACAGGCGGCAAAGAAATGTTCCGCCGTTTTTATGGCGTTCCACAACGCCTTTCGATTCCAGCATGGAAAGTGCTTCACGAACGGAAGCACGGCTGACGCCGAACTGCTGGGAAAGCTCCGTTTCATTTGGAAGCTTCTGTCCTTCGGCCAGTTTTCCTTCTACAATCATAGACTGTATCTGGTTTACAATCTGGTCGCTCACCCGCATGGACCTGATGGCTTGAAACATACTGTCCCTCCCGGCGCGCAGACCGCATTAATGTTTTGCACTGCTAAAGCGGCTGACATAGACTACTGCTCACACCGGGGACATCAGCCTTGACGAATTGTCTAACTTGTGCCGGAGTGGGCGGCATCTTGCTATTGTAAAGATGCTCAGAATCAAACGCTGAATTTCCCCGAAACGAATGTTTCATATCGGCATTTAATTTTATGTGTTATTATACCCCTTTGCGCCCGAAAATGCAACATTTATTTTAGTTTCTGCATGGTTAAAATTTTGTAAGCATTCTGCACTCCTTTCCTCTGTTACTAGGGAAAATCGTTCTTTCTTTCATAAAAAGGAAAACGATGTCTGACGATAAGACGAATTTATTCCTGCGGGGTGACATTCGCCATTTAAACCGCCAAATAATGTAGTATAATAGTTGGTATTAATTCTGAAAAGAGGTACGCAGCATGAAATTTTCCGAGATGCCATATCAGCGCCCGAATCTTGAAAAAATCCGCAAGGATTACGCACAGATTACCGAGCAGTTTCAAAAGAGCAGTTCTGCCAGTGAACAGTATCAGCTGATTCTGAAGCACGAGCAGCTTCTTTCCGGCTTCAGCACCATGCAGAGCATTGCCTATATCCGCAACAGTGTCGACACGGTTGACCCTTTTTATGAGAAGGAAATATCCTTCTTTGACACAAACGGTCCTGTAGTAAACAATTATATGCAGGAGTTTTACGAAGTGGCAGTAAAGTCATCCTGCAAAGCCGAGCTGGAAAAAAAGACTGGAAAGCTTTTCTTCACCAACCTGGAGCTTTCGCTGAAAGCCTACTCCCCCGCTACGACCGACCTGCAGAAAAAGGAAAATGCCCTTGTAACGGAGTACGAAAAGCTTCTTGCTTCCGCAAAGATTGACTTTGACGGCAAAGTAATGAACCTTTCCGAAATGCAGAAATACACCATTTCTTCCGACCGCGCAACACGCAAAGACGCATGGACAAAGATTGCCGGATTCTTTGTTGCAAACAGCAAGCGCTTTGACGAAATCTATGATGAGCTGGTCAAGAACCGCACCGAGCAGGCACATAAGCTGGGCTACAAGAACTATGTGCAGCTTGGCTACGACCGCCTTGGCCGCAACTGCTACGGTCCGGATGAAGTCAAAGCCTACCGGGAACAGATTGTGCGCGACCTGGTTCCAATGATTACAGACCTGAAAAAACGCCAGGCAAAACGTCTTGGCCTGCCGGATATTAAGTTCTACGACGACGGATGCCTTTTCCCGGACGGCAACCCCGCGCCGAAGGGCGGCACCCAGGAGCTTGTGAACAAAGCTCAGATGATGTACCGCGAAATGAACCCGCTTACGGGTGAGTTCTTTGACTTCATGAAAGAAAACGAACTATTCGACCTGGAAAGCAAAAAAGGCAAAGCCGGCGGCGGGTACTGCACCAGCATCCTCGACTACAAAGCGCCGTTTATCTTTTCAAACTTCAATGGAACCGCAGGCGATGTGGAAGTCCTGACGCACGAAGCGGGCCACGCTTTTGCGGACTATCTTTCCCGCAATACGCAGATTTTTGAAACAAAGACCCCGACCATGGACGCGGCCGAAACACATTCCATGTCGATGGAGCTGTTCTCCCGCCCGTGGGACAATCTTTTCTTCGGCAGTGAAGCGGAAAAGTTTCACCAGTACCAGCTGGAAGCCGCACTTGACTTTATCCCGTACGGCAGCCTTGTCGACCATTTCCAGACGGAAATGTACGAACATCCCGAGCTTACCCCGGACGAGCGCAAACAGACCTGGCTGAAACTGGAACACCTCTACCGCCCGTGGATTGACTTTGACAATCTCCCGTTCTTCAGTGTAGGCGGCGGTTACCAGCGCCAGCACCATATCTATTCTTTCCCGCTGTATTATATTGATTACTGCCTTGCACAGACTACGGCTCTGGAATTTTGGTCTGCTTCCGAAAAAGACTGGAAAGAAGCCTTCTCACGCTACCTGACTTTTGCGAAAGCCGGCGGCACTAAAACGTACGTTGACCTCGTAAAATCGGCAGGCCTTGAGCTTCCCTTCCAAGACGGATGCATTAAGAAGCTCTGTGAGGAAATCAACGCTTATCTGGAAGCCCACCATCAACTGTAATTCCCACGTTTTTAAATGAAAATACGCCTTCGGCACATGAATTCATGCCGGAGGCGTTATTTTTATTTTATCCCTGTTTTTCGCTCAGCCTTTCACCGACGCCGCAACTGCGTCGGCTAAAGCATTCAGTTCATCTGCTTTTCCAGAACTAAGGGCAGAGGTCAGCGACAGCTTCTGCTCCAACACACTGCAGTTTTTCATCTCTTCCGTTACAAACTTCCGCATCAGGGAGCCGACCGTGCAGGCCCATGTGCCGTTTTCCAGCACGGCAAAGGTGCGGTTCTGCAGGTTCAGTGCCTTCATGTCATTTAAGTAAGCAAGCATCGGCGGGAAAATACCGAGGTTATAGGTTACAGAAGCCAGCACAATGTGGCTCAGGCGGAAACTTTCAGAAATAAGGTATGAAACGTGTGTGCTGGAAACATCAAACATTTCCACATTGGGGACACCGCGCTCCACAAGCGCCGCAGCCAGCACCTCCGCCGCGCTTTCCGTGTTGCCGTACATAGAGGCATACACAATCAAAGCGCCCTTTTCTTCCGGTTCATAGCGGCTCCAGCGGTCGTACTTTTCCACATACCAGCCAATGTTGGAACGCCAGACCGGCCCATGCAGCGGGCAGATTGTTTTAAGATTCAGCCCGGCGGCCTTTTTCAAAAGCATTTGCACCTGCCTGCCGTATTTGCCGACGATGTTGGTGTAGTAGCGCCGTGCTTCCCCAAGCCATTCATGCTCAAAATCCACTTCGTCGTTAAACAGATGGCCGTTCAGCGCGCCGAAGGTACCAAACGCATCCGCTGAAAATAAAGTTCCGGTCGTTTCGTCGAACGTGACCATCACTTCCGGCCAATGAACCATCGGCGCAAAAATAAACTTCACCGTGTGCTTTCCAAAGCAGCGGGTGTCACCCTCTTTGACGGCCTCTGTCTTTCCTTCCGTCGGCAAGCCGAACTGCAGCAGCATTTTCGCCGCTGTGGCCGTGCAAAGGATTTTCACATCCGGCCATCTGCGCAGGATTTCTCCGACCGAAGCCGCATGGTCCGGTTCCACGTGCTGAACCACGAGAAAATCGAGCTTCCTTCCGGCAAGCACCGCTTCTGTATTTTCAAGGAACTGGCGGCCAACCGACCAGTCTGCCGTATCAAAAAGGACTGTCTTTTTATCGAGAAGCAGATAAGAATTGTAAGAAACACCCCGAGGGATAGGGTGAATATTCTCAAACAGTGCCAGGCGGTGATCATCTGCACCTACCCAATATAAATCGTCCTGAACTTTGCGCACGCATTCCATTTTAGATTTCCTCCTTGTGTACGGCTGCATTCAAAGAAGCCGCCGCCGGCTTTTATTTTAGCGCAGCCGTTTTTTTCTGTAAAGAGGCAATTTCACATTCCCTGGCCTTTTCGCACTGCGACCAGTACAATTTATAGTAATAGCCGTGCTTTGCCATCAATTCTTCCTGCGTACCGCTTTCCAAAATGCGGCCGCCGTCGATGTAATTTAAAAGCTGTTTTGGCAGGACCCCCACCCAATACCGCCGCGCCATGCGGCAGCGTTCACCGGTAATATTCCAGCACGCGGCGAAGGCGGGTACGCGCTTTTTTCAAATGCCTGCTGACGGTAGCAACCGTGATGCCAAGGTACTTGGCAGTTTCCGCCTGGCTAAGGCCGCGGGCGTAATACAGCGCCACACATTCTTTTTGGCGGCCGGTCAGTTCCCCCACCGCCGCCCTTTTCAGCGCGCAGAGCATTTTTTCCCGCGCTTTGTCTTCAGGTTCCGGTTCTCCGCTCTCTGCGGCTGGCTGCACCACCATTCGCTCCAGGCTCAAGACTCTGTTCCGGCTCACCCTGTTCTCCCCTTTCCAGTAGAAAACGCCCCGTGTGCAGGCACTCAAGATACATTGTATACAACATCGAGATTCTTCGGCACATTAAGATAACATCTTCGCCCGTAAGTCCCTTCAATTTCTGGCGGAGCGCCGCCGCATGGCTTTTCAGTGTTTCCGCTTCCCGCAGATACTGCATTCCCCAACTTCTGTAATTCATTTGCTGAAACCTCCTTCACTTATACACGATATGTGTAGCTAAAAGGTAAAGCACTTTTTGTAGCACCGGTTTTCCGGTGCTGCATTTTTTATAGTAGCATCAAATTTGATGCAGTACAAGCACTTTCCTGGACATTTCTGTCTTTCAGTGAAGAAAGGGTCATAAAATGGACTCTGCAGACTAGAGCAATTTTCAGGGTTGAATAAACACGATTTGTGTGCTATAATGGCCGCAGAAAGAAAAAAGAGAAGAGGTACACCCTATGGATTCCGAAAGACTGAAGCAGCTTCGCCGGGAACGCTGCCTAACACAGACGCAGCTGGCCAAACTGCTGAATATCTCCTCATCTGCCGTAGGGATGTACGAGCAGGGCCGCCGCGAACCGGACGGCGCTCTGCTGGCACGCATGGCAGCGGTGCTGCACTGCACAACGGACGAGTTGCTGGGCGTAGAGCAGCCGCATGAAGTTGGGGACGTGATTGACAGTTTTGCCCGTACGCTGGAACAGCAGCCGGGACTGATGTTTCACGGCGCCCCTATGACAGCCGCCGACCGTGAAAAGCTTGTGAATGCCATCCGCATTGCCGCCGCTATTTCTTCCGGCCGAAAGTGAACGGCGGTGCTGGTATGGAAAAGATACAGAAAACAGCGGATCACCTGGTCAAAAAATTTGGCACGGCCTCGCCTTTTGAACTGTGCGACTTTCTGCGGATTTCCGTGCGTATGTTCGACCTTCCCGAAAGTGTGCGCGGCCTCAGCTTGCAGAAGGTAGACGGCAGCCCCGTAATTCTGCTGAACCAGACACTCGGCGAGTGGGAAAAGCGCTACTGCTGTGCGCACGAACTGGGGCATGAGCTGCTGCACAAAGGCCTGAATGCACAGACAATCGCCGACCGAACCAACCTGTGCGTTCCGCGGCTTGAGAAAGAAGCCGATTATTTTGCCGCATGCCTCCTAATAGACCCTTCCCTCCCAGAATGGAGCGAAAACTACAACCCGCTTACGCTGCAACAGATAGCCTGCCTTTCCGGCCTTCCGGAAAAAATTGTCGTTCTCTGGCACGATTCTTCCGGGAAAAAATAAGCACAAAAAAATGGCAGTGTGGAAAACCACACTGCCATTTTTTCCTTTTCCATGCTGCATCAGCGGCCCTTTTTCCGCAGATTCCGGAAAAAGTCCGTCAGAAGCGCCGCGCTTTCTTCCGCAAGCACTCCGCTTACAACTTCCGGTTTGTGATTGTACGGCAGGTCAAATAGATTTACAACCGAGCCGCAGGAACCGGCCTTTTTGTCACACGCGCCAAAAACGACACGCGGGATACGGGCATTAATAATTGCACCCGCGCACATGGGACAAGGCTCCAGTGTTACAAAAAGCTCGCACTGCCAAAGGCGCCAGCCCCCAAGTGCCCGGCAGGCTCCGTCAATCGCTTCCATCTCCGCATGGCAAAGCGCATTTTTTGCACTCTCGCGCCGGTTGTACCCGCAGGCCACAACTTCTTCGCCGCGCACAATCACAGCGCCAACCGGGACTTCGCCCTTTTCCGCAGCCTTCCGGGCAAGCTCCAGCGCCTGCCGCATAAAGCGTTCGTCGCGTGCATTCTCCTCTTCAGCCATGGTACAGCCTATAAATTGAAGAAACGACGGCGTAAAGGATGAAAACGATTCCGCCAAAACTTCCAAGTGCCGCACCAAAGCGCGAAGAAAACGAAAGAGCTGTTTTTTTCTCCGGGCCGGAAACGAGAAGATGCTTAACTGCAAGAATAATAACGGCAACCACGCCAAGCACCAGAATCAGCATGGAAACAGCCCCGTTCAGCCAGAGTGAAGCGTTCTTCCCATAAAAACGCGTTGCCATTTCATACAGGACGGAAAGCCCGTTATTCACCATATGAATCAGGATGGAAGGCAGAAGCGAATTTGTGCGCACGGCAACATACCCAAGCGCCAGCCCACAGAGAAACGCAAAAACCATCTGAATAAAGTTTCCGTGATAGAAACCGAACAGCATGGCGGAAAACACCACTGCCAGCCCATCGCCCCAGCGGCGCAGGCTCTGAAGAATCACGCCGCGAAACATCATTTCTTCTACAAGCGGCGGTATTAAAACAACATTAATAAAGTAAAGGAACAGCACCTGCGGGTCGTTAGTCAGCGGGGATGTGGGCATCTCGCCGCTGAAGCCAAAGAACTTTTGAATTTGGGAAACGGCATTGGCCGGAAAATTGGCAAGCAGGCAAACCATACAGCCGAAAGCGACAAACAGAAGCGTTTCCCAAGTTTTCGTCTTATGGAAAGGCAGCCCTCTGGAAAGCGGAGTGCGGGTCGCTGCAAAATAAATCAGGGCCGGGGCCGCCAGGCCAACCAGATAATCGGCACAGGAAACCAGATAATAAACAACAGGCGGCAAACCGATAAACCCGTCTGCCGTCGATTTGATAGGATACCCCATTGACTTCAGAAAAAACAAGCTGATTCCCGGAAGAAGCCACGACATGAGAAAAATTCCAATCAGCGCTGCCCAGCAAACGCCGTTTGCTGTTCTGCGCAGCTGCCTGCGTTCCTCAAAAAGAGCCGCGAAATACGGCGGGCGGTAATTGCTGTAAGGGCCTCCGGCTGTTACATACATGAGCATTTTCTCCTGACTGAACTAAAATGAAAGTAGATTCTTTACAAAATCCTGACTGCCGGTAAAGTTCAAAATAAGCGGCTGAGTCCTTTATGAACCCAGACTGCTGTAAACCGTAATGGCATCTTTAATTTCCGCGCGGTAAAGGTTTTTCGCCCCTGCCGTAACCAAAATATATTCTTTTCCGTTAAAGGAGGCAAGGCTTGCGAGGCAAAGCCCCGCCTCATCTGTGTAGCCGACTTTTCCACCAAGGATGGTTGCTTTTCCCGCCCGATTGCTTTTCAGGCAGCGGAACATGGTACTTTCAAAAGATATGCCATCGCTGTGCTTATTCGTCGGTGAAGTCGTGTAGCGCGGCGTTGTAAAAACGCTGCGGAACGTGCTGTTTTTCAGGGCATAGCATAAAGCGGCGGCAATATCTTTCACAGTAGAGTAGTGCTTCGCGTCATACAGACCCGTCGTATTAACAAAATGTGTATTTGTCATGCCCAGCACGGCAGCCTTGCGGTTCATGGCGGCGGCAAGACCTGCTTCGGAGCCTTCCAGCCGGTCGGCAAGCCCGGCACAGCACTCCGCGCCGCTCGGAAGGATAGCTCCATAAAGCAAATCGTGCATTGTCACCTGCTCATCCGGCACAAAGCCGGCCATGGAAGCATCTTCCTCATACATCTTATCAAAAATAGGCTTTGGCAAAGTGACCTTTTCCTGCAGATCTTTCGTTTCTTCTATTGCGACAATCGCCGTCATAATTTTCGTCATGGAAGCCGGGTAAATTTTTTTCTCTGCATCCTTCTCCAGCAGAACCGTTCTGTCATCCGCGCAGATTAAAATGGCGGCGGGGCTGTAGATGCTTTTTTTCAGCTTCTCCGAATCCTTCACAACAGCCGGATCCGGCTTCACGGTAAACCGGACGGTTTCATCCGGCTTGCTCGAAACAGGGGCAGCCGAAGACCGGCTTCCTTTTTTTTGAGCTGAATTCTTAGCCTGCGGCACATCCTTCATGCACGCGCTTGTTTTTTCCCCCGCCAGCACATGGAAAGCAAAGAAGCACACTGCTAACACCATTGCCGCTAAAATACCCGCAGTTGTCTTCCGGTATTTGCCGTTCATCAATCCGTATTCTCCCCACTCGGCCGGTTGTCGCAGCCGGCACTATATTCCTAATAAAAGATATAATAAATCTTTAATGCACTATTGTCAACTGAAGAAAATGGCACTGTTTTTACTTGTCATAAGTATGATATTGTACAAAAAAGCTCCCGGGAACATGACGTTCCGGGGAGCTTCACCTTGGAGCTACTGGTCCGACTCGAACGGACGACCTGCGCATTACGAATGCGCTGCTCTACCAACTGAGCCACAGTAGCAAAAACTGCTGACTAAGTAATTATACTAAATTCATGCAGCTTCGTCAAGGGTCTTTCACGAAAAATAGGCTTTTTCGGCCGCGCTGCTCAGTGTGCCAGCAGAAAATAGGCCAGCACAGCCGCGCCGAGCGCTATGCGGTAATAGCCAAAAGGCTTAAAGTTATGCTTTTTCACATAACCTACCAGAAAGCGGATGGCCGCGATTGATACAAGGAAAGAAACGACAACGCCCGTAAGAAGTACGGCGGCTTCCATCGGCGTATAATGCAGCCCGAATTTTATCAGTTTCACAAGGCTCGCGCCAAACATGGTGGGGATGGCAAGGAAAAACGTAAATTCCGCCGCGGTTCCGCGGGAAATGCCAATCAGCAGAGCGCCGAGTATGGTCGCGCCGGAGCGGGATGTGCCCGGAATCAGTGCCAGCGCCTGAAAAAGGCCTATCACAAACGCGGATTTGTAGTCAATCTGCGGAATGGTGCGAATGGATGGAACCCGGTTTTTGTTCCAGTTTTCCACAACAATGAAAAGAACACCGTAAAGAATCAGCGTAACAGCAACGGTTTTATAATTGTATAGAGCCGCGTCAATTTTATTGTTGAACGGTACAAGCGGTATCAGCGGCAAACAGGCGACGATTACTTTTTTCCAAAGGGAATACGTATCTTTCTTTTCCTGCGGCGACTTTTTGCCGGAGAACGGGTTCAGCTTATGGAAGTACAAAACTACAACGCCCATTATGGCGCCAAGCTGAATCACAACGCGGAACATTTCCATAAAGTTTGCCGGCATATTAAGGTGAACAAAATTTTCCAACAGAATTAGGTGGCCGGTGCTGCTGATTGGCAGCCACTCCGTTATGCCTTCAATAATGCCGAATAGAATCGCTTTTAAAATCTCAGCCATGAATGAATCACCCGCAATTCAGTTATTCCTGCCGCCTTGTGCAGCAGCGGTTTCATTATACGGGATATTCCCTGCGAATTCAGGCGGAATGTGAGGGATTTCGTCATCGTATTTTTTGCGGGTAAATTCGCGTTTCAGCAATGATAAATTGTTTCTTTTTCTAAAATATGTTATATTAAATTAAAATACAGTTATCCTAATTATTGATTGAAAAAGAATCGAGCTGAGAAAAACGATGAAAAGGCTGATTTTAGTAACCTCACCGCCGGCCTGCGGGAAAACCTATATTTCTAAAAAGCTGGCCGAAAACCTGAAGCACGTCGTGTACCTTGACAAAGACACGCTCATAGGACTTTCGAACGTCGTCTTCGACGTAGCCGGGCAGGAACGGAACCGAAGCTCCGCATTCTTTGAAAAGTACATTCGGAACCCGGAGTACGACGTGATTGTCGCCCTGGCGCTGGAAGCGCTTCAGTATGACGATATTGTGCTGATTAACGCGCCGTTTTCACGGGAAGTGCGGAACCAGGACTATATGAACGGCCTAAAGGAAAAGCTGAAAAAATACGGCGCGCGCCTTACGGTAGTCTGGGTAGAAACTTCGCTGGAAGTATGCAGACAGCGCATGGCGGCACGCAATTCTGAGCGCGACACCTGGAAACTTGCGCACTGGGATGAATACATTGCAACACAGGATTTCAGCATTCCAAAAAATCTGGATGACCCCGCTGTAATCGATGACCTTTTGGTCTTTCAAAATTCATCCGACGAGGAATATGCGGACTCCATGAAAAAAATTCTGGGTATTATTGAAAATCCAGGCACATGAGTTTCACACTGTTTCCGCCTGTCAGGCTAAACCGGGCAGGCATTTTTTATTGACATTTGAAAGGTATCCGGCTAAAATGATGAATAATCATGCAGCGAAAAATTCACTGTAGGGGCTTTTCGCTGCATCATTTACAGCTTTGGAAAACGTCAAAGCTCAAATCAACTTAACAGGAGGTCATACAGATGAAAACAAGAAAAGCAGGAGTGATTGGTCTTGGGCACGTTGGAGCCCACGTGGCATACAGCATTGCCGTACAGGGAATCGTGGACGAAATTGTGCTGGTAGACCAGAACGAGAGCAAAGTTTCCAGCGAGTGCCAGGACTTAATGGACAGCGTCGTCTACCTTCCCCACCGGGTAAAGGTTACTGTCGGCGGGTTTGCCGACTTAGGCGACTGCGACATTCTAATTAACAGCACCGGCTACATTGGCCTCCTTCGCAACAATAACAACCGCCTGATGGAAATGGATTTTACCATTGCGGCGGTCAACGGCTATGTAGATAAAATCAAAGCTTCCGGCTTTAACGGCGTACTCATCAACATCACAAACCCCTGTGACATTGTCACCCGGCAGCTCGCGCTTGGGCTCGGACTTCCGCGCGGGCGTGTATTCGGCACCGGCACCGGTCTTGACACTGCCCGCCTGATTTCTACGCTGGCACAGCAGACCGGAATTGACCATAAATCCATCACGGCCTATATGCTCGGCGAACACGGCAGCGACCAGTTTGCGGCTTGGTCCTGTGTTTCGTTCCGCGGAAAATTGCTTGACGAATGGGCAAAAACCGACAAGCGTTTTCAGTTTGACCGCGATGAGATGCAGAAAACCGCTATTGCAGCAGGGTGGCGTACATTCAGCGGCAAATACTGCACAGAATATGCAATTGCAAGCACTGCGGCACGGATGGCACATATTGTCCTGCACGACGAAAAGCAGATTATGCCGGCAAGCTGCGAACTTTGCGGCGAATATGGAGAATCCGGGCTGTTTGCCGGAGTTCCTGCCGTTCTCGGCGCGAACGGTGCAGAAGAAATTGTGGAGCTTCCCCTTGCGGCAGAAGAGCAGGCAAAGTTCCACCACTGCTGCACACAGATTAAAGCCAATATGGAACATCTGAAAGACATCCACTGACAGCACCTGCAGAAAATAGCCTTTCTTCCAAGCGGGGAGCCGCTGTTTGCTGTACGAAGCAAACAGCAATTTCCTGTTGACACAAGCTTTCACTTATGTTAAGGTTATTTCGGAAAGATACGAGAGATCAGAGTCTTTCCCGCAATTTTTTGGACCACTCCAACAGGGAGTTAAGGCCATACGGACAGCCGGGTCCACTGCCGAACGGCAACTTTGTTGCCTTATTGATTGAGTTAAAAGCTCAAATTTTGTAAGTTGGTTCCTTTTAAAATCGAACCGCGCTTTTGTGCACAGACTTGTGAAACGGTCAATAAGAGTAGTAAAAGTGTAATTGCTATATAGACTCTGACAGTTCCAGCTTCTTTTGAATCAGAATAACAGCGGCCGCTGTTCTTATGCGGCCTTCTGCACGATGCTTCGGCCCGGTGCGGTTTCTCCTTTTGAGGGTGAATTTCTGCACACACCGAAATCGGTACTTTCTTTCAAAATAAGACGCAAGCAGCACAGAATGCTGCCTGCGTTTTTTTATTGCCTGTTGCAAGGGTGCAAAACCTGGAACCAACCGTTTATGAGGTGAAAAAATGAAAGAAGCGCGGAAAGCCCAGTTGGACCAGAACCGTGCGCCAATTTATGAAGCGCTGGAAAAGTTCCGCCGAATGCGCGTTGTTCCGTTTGACGTGCCGGGCCACAAGAGGGGGCGCGGCAACCCGGAACTCACCGATTTTCTGGGAGAAAAATGCGTGGGCGTGGACGTTAACAGCATGAAGCCGCTCGATAACCTCTGCCACCCGGTTTCCGTCATACGCGAAGCGGAAAAGCTGGCGGCGGATGCCTTTGGCGCGGCGGAAGCATTTCTAATGGTCGGCGGAACCACGAGCGCCGTGCAAAGTATGGTGCTTTCCGTCTGCAAGCGCGGCGACGAAATTATTCTGCCGCGGAACGTACACCGCAGCGTCATTAATGCGCTTGTACTGTGCGGCGCCGTACCGGTCTATGTAAATCCGGAAGTAAACCGGCAGCTTGGCATTTCGCTTGGCATGAAACGCGGGCAGGTGGCAAAAGCTATCAGCGAGCATCCGAACGCCGTGGCCGTACTGGTGAACAACCCAACTTATTACGGCATCTGCTCCGACTTGTGCGCGATTGTGAAGATGGCGCACGAAGCCGGAATGTACTGCCTGGCGGATGAAGCGCACGGCACGCATTTTTATTTTGGAAACGGGTTCCCGGTTTCCGCTATGGAGGCCGGGGCCGACATGGCCGCTGTTTCCATGCACAAAGGCGGCGGCAGCCTGACGCAGTCCAGTTTTCTGCTTACAGGGCCGCGCGTCCATGCAGGCTATGTGCGCCAGATTATCAACCTGACGCAGACGACTTCCGCCAGCTACCTGCTGATGAGCAGCCTCGATATTTCACGGCGGAACCTTGCGCTGCGCGGTGAGCAGATGTTTCGCAAAGTCGTGGAAAACGCTGTCTACGCCCGCGGCGAAATCAACAGCATCGGCGGCTACTACGCTTTCGGGCAGGAGCTTGTAAACGGCGACTCCGTCTACGCTTTTGATGAAACAAAGCTCAGCGTGCATACGCGTGACATCGGCCTTGCCGGAATTGAAGTCTACGACCTTCTGCGCGACGACTACGACATCCAGATTGAGTTCGGCGACATCGGCAATATTCTCGCCTACCTTTCCATCGGCGACAGGCCGCAGGATATTGAGCGCCTTGTGAGCGCCCTTGCGGAAATCCGCCGCCTGCATCAGCGCGACCCGGCCGGCATGCTCAGCCAGGAATACATTTCTCCCGAAGTTGCAGCAAGCCCGCAGGAAGCTTTTTACGCCGACAAAATCAGCCTGCCCCTGCATGAAACCGTCGGGCGAGTGTGCAGTGAATTCGTTATGTGCTACCCGCCGGGAATCCCAATTTTGGCGCCGGGTGAAAAAATTACGCCAGAAATACTCAGCTACATTGAGTACGCTAAAGCCAAGGGCTGCAGCATGACCGGCCCGGAAGACGCTAATATCGAACGGCTGAACGTTTTACGCTAAAATACCGCGGTTTCCCCGTGAAAAGGACTGATGCAAATGGAACTCTGGTTCAGTGAAAACCATACCCCGAATGTTAAACTCAGCCTGCGTGTGAACAAGCAGCTTTATTCCCACCAAAGCGAGTACCAGCGCATTGACGTGTTTGACACACCGGAATTCGGACGCGTACTGGCGCTTGACGGCAACATCATGCTGACGGAACGCGATGAATTTATTTATGATGAGATGATTGTACACGTCCCCATGGCCGTTCACCCTGCCGTACACAAGGTGCTTGTGATTGGCGCAGGCGACGGCGGCGTTGTACGCGAACTGACGCGCTACAAAAGCGTTGAGCAGATAGACCTTGTGGAAATGGACAAGATGGTGGTGGAAACCTGCCGCCAATACCTGCCCGGAAACGCCTGCCGGCTGGATGACAAGCGCGTGCATATTTTTTATGAAGACGGCCTCAAATACATCCGCCGCTGTGAAAACGAATATGACCTTATCATTGTCGACTCCAACGACCCGTTCGGCCCTTCGGAAGGGCTTTTTACCCGCGAATTTTACGGCAACTGCTGCAACGCCCTGCGCGAAGACGGCATTATGGTCAATCAGCAGGGCAGTCCGTTTTACACCGAAGATGCGAATGCCATGCAGCGCAGCCACAAACGCATCGCAAGCACGTTCCCCATCTGCCGCGTTTATCAGGCGCATATCCCGACTTATGCGGCAGGGTACTGGCTTTTCGGCTTTGCAAGCAAAAAGTACCACCCGATTGACAACCTGGACGCAAAACGCTGGAACGCCCTGCATCTGCGTACCCGCTACTACACTACACGGCTGCACGTAGGCGCGTTCTACCTGCCCGCGTTTCTGGAAGAAATGCTTGAGGAGGTGGAGTAACCGCCATGCTGCAGAAAAATGTAGAAACGTTTCTCTCCTGCGGCGCGGAGTATGAAGATGCGAACCTTGTGCTGTTCGGCGCACCGTTTGACTCCACGACAAGCTTCCGCCCCGGGGCGCGCTTCGGCCCGCCCGCCATACGGCACGAAAGTTTCGGGCTGGAAACGTACAGCCCTTACCAAGACCTCGACCTTGCCGATTACAGTATCTTCGACAGCGGCGACCTTGAGCTTTGCTTCGGCAGTTCCGAATCCGCCCTCGCCGATATTGAAGCCCGCGCGGCGGAAATTCTGCGGGATGGGAGGTTCCCCCTGCTTCTTGGCGGCGAACACCTCGTCACGCTCGGGGCCGTGCGCGCAGCGGTAAGAAAATACCCCGGCCTGCACATCATCCAGTTTGATGCCCATGCCGACCTGCGCAGTGATTACCTTGGCGCAAAGCTGAGCCACGCCTGCGTTCTGCGCCGGTGCCACGACATACTGGGCGACGGGAAAATTCATCAGTTCTGCATCCGCAGCGGCGACCGCAGCGAATTCCAGTTTGCCGCCGCGCACACCGACCTGCACCCGTTTGATTTCACCAACCTTGACGAAACGGTGGAAAACCTGCGGCAGGCAAATGCTCCCGTCTACCTCACGATAGACCTCGACTGCCTTGACCCGGCTTGCTTCCCCGGCACGGGAACACCGGAAGCCGGCGGGGTGTTTTTCCCGCAGCTTCTGAAAGCCATTCGGACTGTACTGCGGGCAAACGTCGTGGCGGCAGATGTCAATGAGCTTGCACCGATGCTCGACGCTTCCGGCGCTTCCACCGCCATGGCCTGCAAAACAGTGCGGGAACTGATGCTTGCCATCGAAAACCGCCTGAGCACACCAGAATACAACAACTACTGAGGAGGAAACCAGAATGAGCAAAGTTCTAGTAATAGGCTGCGGAGGCGTTGCTTCCGTTGCCATTCAAAAATGCTGCCAGTGCAGCGAAGTCTTCACAGATCTCTGCATTGCCAGCCGGCATCAGGCGAACTGCGACAGGCTCGCCGAGAAAATCCGCGGAAAAACAAAAACGAAAATCAAGACCGCCCAAGTTGATGCCAGCCGTGTTGATGAATTGACTGCCCTGATTAAAAATTACAGGCCAGACCTTGTAATGAACATTGCCTTGCCCTACCAGGACCTGACCATTATGGATGCCTGCCTTGCCTGCGGCGTAAACTACATGGACACCGCGAACTATGAGCCGGAAAATACCGACGACCTGCAGTGGCGCGCGGTTTACGAAAAGCGCTGCAAAGAAGAGGGCTTTTCCGCCTACTTCGACTACTCGTGGCAATGGGCCTACAAAAAGAAATTTGAGGAAGCGGGCCTTACAGCCCTGCTTGGCTCCGGCTTCGACCCCGGCGTTTCGCAGGCCTACTGCGCCTACGCCCAAAAGCACGAGTTCGACCAAATTGACACGATTGATATTCTGGACTGCAACGGCGGCGACCACGGCTATGCTTTTGCCACGAACTTCAACCCGGAAATCAACCTGCGTGAAGTTTCCGCACCCGGAAGCTACTGGGAAAACGGGCATTGGGTAGAAGTTGCCCCCATGAGCATTAAGCGCGAATACGATTTTGACCAGGTCGGCCACAAGGACATGTACCTCCTGCACCACGAGGAAATTGAGTCGCTGGCAAAAAACATCCCCGGCATTCAGCGCATCCGCTTCTTCATGACGTTCGGCCAAAGTTACCTTGACCATATGCGCTGCCTTGAAGATGTAGGAATGCTCTCCACCACGCCGGTGCTGTACGAAGGGCGCGAAATTGTGCCGATTCAATTCCTGAAAACGCTTCTACCCGACCCGGCAAGCCTTGGCCCGCGCACAAAAGGCAAAACGAATATCGGCTGCATTTTCACCGGCACAAAAGATGGGAAGCAGAAGACTTATGCTATTTACAATGTCTGCGACCATCAGACCTGCTACCGCGAAGTCGGCTCACAGGCCATCAGCTACACCACAGGTGTTCCGGCCATGTGCGGCGCACTGATGATGCTGCAAGGCATTTGGAAAAAGCCGGGCGTTTATACAGTAGAAGAGTTCGACCCGGATCCATTTC
>JBFLFY010000010.1:0-70048 GCA_041859875.1 Caproicibacter sp.
AAAAAGAGTGAAGGACGTATTATCCTTTTCATTGACGAACTGCACACCATTGTGGGCGCAGGGAAAACCGAAGGCAGTATGGACGCAGGCAACCTGCTGAAACCGATGCTTGCCCGCGGTGAACTGCACTGCATCGGCGCAACCACTTTGAATGAATACCGCCAGTACATTGAAAAAGACGCCGCCTTGGAACGCCGCTTTCAGCCCGTTATGGTTGAAGAGCCTTCCGTAGAAGACACCATTGCCATCCTGCGCGGCCTGAAAGAGCGGTACGAGGTCTTTCACGGCGTAAAAATTCAGGACCAGGCGCTGATTTCTGCCGCTGTGCTGAGCAACCGTTACATTTCCGACCGGTTTTTGCCCGATAAGGCCATTGACCTTGTGGACGAAGCCTGCGCCATGGTTCGCACGGAAATTGATTCCATGCCGGTAGAGCTGGATGAAATTTCGCGCAAAATCATGCAGCACGAGATTGAGGAGGCAGCCCTTAAAAAAGACACCGACCCGCTGACCCAGGAGCACCTGAAAGAAATCCAGAAAGGACTTGCCGACGAGCGCGCCCAGCTGAAAGAACGCAAGGCAAAATGGGAAAACGAAAAAAACTCCATTGGCAAAGTGCGTAAGCTGCGTGCAGAAGTTGAGCAGACGAATGCCGAAATTGAAAAAGCGGAGCGCACCTATGACCTGAACAAGGCAGCCGAGCTGAAATATGGTAAACTGCCGGAACTGCAGAAACAGCTGAAAGCCGAAGAAAAAGCTGCGGAAAAGACACAGACCAACCCGGATTCCCTGCTTCACGACCGTGTAACCGAAGAAGACATCAGCAAAATTGTTGCCAAATGGACGGGAATCCCTGTAGCACGCCTGATGGAAAGCGAACGGGAAAAGCTGCTCCGGCTGGAAGATATTCTGCACGAGCGCGTTGTGGGACAGGATGAAGCCGTGAAAAAGGTTTCAGAAGCTATCCTGCGTTCCCGCGCCGGTATACAGGACCCGAACCGCCCCATTGGCTCATTTCTGTTTCTTGGGCCTACGGGCGTAGGTAAGACGGAGCTTGCCAAAACGCTGGCACAGGCGCTTTTCGATGACGAAAAGAATATGGTGCGCATTGACATGACCGAATATATGGAAAAGTTCTCGGTTTCGCGCCTGATTGGCGCCCCTCCGGGATATGTTGGCTATGAACAGGGCGGCCAGCTTACCGAAGCAGTGCGCCGGCATCCATACTCCGTCGTTCTGTTTGACGAAGTAGAGAAAGCCCACCCGGATGTTTTCAATATCCTGCTTCAGGTACTCGACGACGGCCGCATTACCGACTCGCAGGGCCGTACAGTTGATTTCCGCAATACCATTATTATACTGACTTCGAACCTCGGTTCTTCCAATATATTGGAAGGGTTCGACAAAGACGGGAAAATCAGCGACGAAGCAAAGAAGCAGGTAAACGAACTTCTGAAGCATCAATTCCGCCCTGAATTTCTTAACAGGCTGGACGAAATTGTATTTTACCGTCCGCTGACAAAAGATGAAATCGGCAAAATTGTAGACCTGCAAATCAGTGGCCTGCAGCGCCGCCTCAGCGAAAAGCAGCTGAAAGTAGAGCTGACCGATGCCGCCAAGGAATTCATTATCTCCAGCGGCTACGACCCTGTGTACGGCGCGCGTCCGCTCAAGCGCTTTATTCAAAGCCACCTTGAAACGCTCATTGCAAAAGAAATTATTAAGGGAACCCTGAAGCCGGATTCGACGGTTTGCATTGACACAAACGGCAGCAAACTATTTTTAAAAGAATAATTGAAAAAGACCGGTGCTCCGCCCATTTTCCCGTACCCAGTACGGAAAAGTGGACGGGGCATTTTGTTTTTATTCCTGTGGGAATTCTGTAACACAATGAAAGACGCGCCATAAAATGTTACTGAGAATCAAGTTTCATGAAACGCGTCAGGAGGATGATTCTATGGATAAGAACAAAGCCGAGTGCACCTGCCCGGCGGAAATAAATGCAGGAAGCATTAAAGAAGCCGTATGCATTAATGCCATGCGTGTGTACGACTCTTGCAGCAGCAAAGAATATCTGGAGGACCGCAGGGTTTACTTTACTCCAGATAAGCATGAGCTGATTGAGCAGGCCACCAACGTCCGCATCCGCAGCGCAGAGGTCCTCAAGGTCTTTTTACATCTGGAGCCCGTTCCGTTCAACCAGGGATTCTATGCCGTTGACCTGAACTTTTTCCTCGATGTATGCCTTGACGTCTTTACAGCGCAAACAGCCTGCCCCACCATTGTTCACGGTGTTTGCATGGCAAACAAGCGTGTGATTCTGTTTGGCAGCGAAGGCAATGTAAAGATGTTCACCTCCGGCTGCCACCCGGAAGACCCCGACGTTGAAATGTCCACCGGCAAAGTATTGCCGAAAGCGACTTGCCAAGTTTCAGAACCAATCGGCCTTTCCGCGAAAATTTGCGACCGGCCGCCGCAGGGGAGTGATGTCTGCGGAAAGATTCCAGACAGCGTCGGTTCCCTCTACGGCGCAGAATTCGACTACTCGAACACTCACGCTATTTATGCCACTATCGGCCTGTTCACAATAGTTCAGCTGGTACGCACCGTACCGCTTCTGGTGCCAACGTACGACTTCGCTATTCCGGAAAAGGAATGCCCGCCGACTTCCGACAGCCCGCGTGAAATGTTCCGCCGTATTGAGTTCCCGGCCAGCGACTTTTTCCCGCCGAATGTTTCAGATGCCTTCCAGAGAACCTCAGGGAAGAAATAACTTTCGTCTAAAGCAGCGATACGAAAAGCCGCATTGAACGGATTTACTCCATTCGATGCGGCTCATTTTTGTTTTAAAATCTTTATTTCTTTTCCAACCGGGCAAAATTTGCCATCAGCTTTTTAATACCCGCTTTGTCAAAGGCAATCTCAAGCAAAGTATCGTTTCCCATGCGTACTGCGGAAAGGACCTTTCCGGTGCCAAAGGTGCGGTGCACTACAACGTCGCCGGTCTGGAAAACCTGCGTATTTTTCTTTGGCACAAAGGCAGGCTTTGCAGAAGGCTGCGGAGATTCCCCCGAAGCCGGCTGGTGCGCTGCGGCAGCAACCCTTTGCTGCCAGGATGCACCGGAAGATGCAGAGGGCTGCTGCAAACTTTGCGCTGGCGGCCACGGTGTCTGCGGTTTACTGCCAAAAGCAGCGTTGAAGCCGGAAGACGACCAGCTGCTGTGAGCGGCACTCACATCCGTCAGCTCCGTCGGAATCTCCTTTAGAAAACGAGAAGGCATATTATGCTGTGTGCTGCCGAACAGGACACGCTCCCTGGCATTTACGATGTGCAGTTCCTCTTTGGCGCGGGTAATGGCAACATAGGCCAAACGCCGTTCCTCTTCTATTTCATTCGGGTTAAACAGAACCTGCATCCCAGGGAAAATGCCCTCTTCAAAGCCAGGCAGGAAAACGACCGGGAATTCCAGCCCCTTGGCAGAGTGCATCGTCATTAGGACCGTGCTGTCGGAAGACGCATCATAATTGTCAATATCTGCGATAAGCTGAACTTCTTCGAGGTAACCGGAAAGGCCCGCTTCCTCCCCGTTTTCTTCGGTAAAACGAACAAGGTGAGAAGCCAGTTCATTTACGTTGTCAATCCGATCCTGCGCGTCCGGTTCGCCGGAAGCCGCAAGTGCCTCAATATATTTTGTTTCTTCCAAAAGCATACGGTAGAGGTCAGGCAGGCTTGTGCTGCCGTCAGAAGCCGTATCGGAGAGTTTTTGTATCATTGCGGCAAAATCCATGAGTTTTTTGGCGGCGCGCTTCAACGGCTCATACTCGTCCGCGTGGCACAAGACGGAAAAAAGCGGCTCCCCGATGCCGGAAGCAATTTTACGCGCCTCGGCAACCGTTTTGTCGCCGATGGCACGCTTTGGGCTGTTGATAATGCGCAGCATCCGCACTTCGTCATTTGGGTTGCTGATTACACTGAGGTAAGCAAGCATATCACGGATTTCTTTTCGGTCAAAGAAACGGTGGCCGCCCAGAACGCGGTGCGGAATAGCTGATTTTGCTAATACACGTTCGAGCGTATTGGACTGTGAATTCATGCGGTAAAGCACAGCGTAATCGGAATACTTGCGTCCAGCCGCCACACCGTCGAGTATTTTCTGCGCAATGTAACTGGCTTCATCCTGCTCGCTGGAAGCCGTATGGACGTCAATCTTCGCCCCCTGCGGGTTCTCCGTCCAAAGCGTTTTCCCCTTGCGGTTTTCGTTGTTTTCAATCACCGCGTTTGCTGCGTCAAGGATGGTTTTCGTCGAACGGTAGTTCTGCTCCAGCCGGATTACTTTCGCCTTGGGGAACGTTTTTTCGAAGCTGCGGATATTTTCAATATCAGCACCGCGGAACCCGTAGATGCTCTGGTCGTCATCCCCTACGACACAGAGGTTGCCGCTCTTTTCCGAAAGCAGGCGCACAAATTCATACTGTGCATGGCTTGTATCTTGATATTCATCGACCATAATATAACGGAAGCGGTTTTGGTAATGCTCCAGCACTTCCGGCGCAGCGCGGAACAGTTCAATGGTTTTTCCAATCAGATCGTCAAAGTCCATGGCGTCGGCGTCTTTCAGCTTTTTCTGGTACAGGCGGTACAGTTGGCCAATCTTCGCAAGACGCAGGTCGCTGCCTGCCGCACGGTAATATTCGTCCGGGCTAAGAAGGCTGTCTTTCGCACCGGAAACTTCCGAAAGCGCACTTTTGTAAGAAATCTTCTTGTCGTCAACGCCAAGCTCTTTCTGGCATTCCTTCATCAGCCGCTTGGAATCATCGGAATCATAAATGGTAAAATGAGCGGTATACCCCAGCTTTTCCGCATCGCGGCGCAGCATCCGCGCGCAGGCAGCATGAAACGTGGAAGCCCAGACCTTGCTGCCTTCTTCTTCCCCCAGCAAAGCGGAAAGCCGGTCTTTCAGCTCGTTTGCCGCCTTGTTGGTAAACGTAATGGCAAGGACTTTCCACGGCGGGCAGGGGCTTACTGCAAATGCCTCGCGCAGCGAAGCGGGAAACGCCTCTTTCCGTTGGAGGCACCCGGCGGCGGTCTCGGCTGTTTCATCGTCAATGCCGGAAACATCCTCGCTGTGGTAGGCGTCACCGTAGCGTACAATGTTAGCCGTACGGTTCACAAGCACCGTTGTTTTTCCGCTTCCCGCTCCCGCAAGAATCAGCAGCGGGCCGTTAACTTGGAAAACCGCCTCGCGCTGTTTTCCGTTCATGCGCGAAAACTCTTTTTCAAGGATTTTTCTGCGCAGTTTCTGTTTCTTTTCTTGATTCCACTCCGTCATGAATCCACCGCCAAAGTATAAATTTCTGCATGATACACAAAAGCAGCCTTCCGCCGCAGAAACGGAGGCTGCCGCTGTTTTCAGAAGAAAAAGGCGGCACATCCGCGCACGCGCTTCTCTTCCTTTTTCTTTTATTATACGCGGTGAGGAAACCGATTTCAATAAAATCCGCCGCTTTTTGTTTTTTCCTTGCAACGCAGGAGCATTTTTACTATAATAATGATGGAGTATTGTGAGGTGAATGGCTGTGACAAATGATGAGTTCCGCAGGTCATTCCGCTTTTCCGTTCACAACAGTCTTGGCCTTGCCGTTTACAGCTGCGGCGTACAGAAATGCGCGCCATGCCACTCGTGGGGCCCGGCTGTACGCGACCATTACCTGATTCACTGCATTGTTTCGGGGCATGGAACCTTTTCAAGCAATGGGAAAAAATATAGTCTTTCCGCTGGCGACGGGTTCGTTGTAGTGCCGGACCGCATTATTTCCTATGCAGCGGACCGCAGCAACCCGTGGGAATACTGCTGGGTCGGTTTTAACGGAGCCGACGCGAAGCACCTGATGGAACAGACCGGTCTACTGGAACGGGAACCGGTTTTTCATACAAATGACCCGGAGCTGCAGCAGCTTGTGATGAACATCTGCAACCAAACGGGAACAGGTTCAGGCCGCGAAGCACGCACCGAAGCCGGGCTTCTTACGTTTCTTGCTGCGCTGATGGATCATTTTGGAAAGCCTGCTGAACCCTGTGACAACAGTTATGAATATGTACAGAAAGCCATAAAATATATTGACTACAACTATTCTACCAGCATCAGCATCAACGACGTTGCAGCCAGCGCCGGCATCAGCCGCAGCCACCTGTACCGCCTGTTTGTACGGTACGTTTCCATACCGCCGAATGAGTACCTTGTGCGTTACCGCGTAAACAAAGCGGCCACGCTGCTGGAAACCGGGCGCCTGACGGTAGGCGAAGTTGCATATTCCACCGGTTTTTCCGACCAGCTCTATTTTTCACGGGTTTTTAAAAAATATATGGGGATACCGCCGAGCCGCTATATGAGTGCAAATCTTATCTGCGGCGCCGGAGAGGAGCAAAAGCATGAGTGAAACAACTGACTCAACCGATAAAATTCTAGAGTGGTCCAAAGAAATTCGGACTTCCGAAGTTGCAGAGTGGGAACGCCTGCCGGAAATTTATTTATATATGGACCAGGTTCTTACCTATATGAACAAGCAGCTTCACCTGTACGAGCGGGATGAAAATGAATGTCTGCTTACCTCCAGCATGATCAACAACTATGTAAAAGACGGGGTTCTCCCCCGCCCGGAGCAAAAAAAATATTCCCGTGAGCACCTGGCTATCCTGATGGTAATCTGTATGCTGAAGCAGGTGCTCTCCATACAGGATGTGTCCGCGCTGATACGCACTTTGCTGAAGAATGCTTCAAAAGATGAAATGTATAATTGCTTCTGTGCCGCGCAGTCTGCCGCGATGCAGGAAGTGTGCGACCGAGTGGAAGCCGCAGCGCCAAAAGGGGAAGCAGAGCTTATGCGCCTTGTAATCGAGCTTTCCGTGGAAGCGAATGCACGCCGCACTGCCTCCGAACGGATTCTGAGCGAGCTTTCCGCTGCGGAAAAAGACCGTGAAGAAGGAAAGAACAGAAAAAAATAACAATAGCCGCATCTTTTAAATCCCGCACAGCAAAACGTGCGGGATTTTTTATTTCTCCGCGCAAAATAATCCCTCCCGCATATTATGGTATGAGCTTTAAGGAGGGTGGTTTCATGTGTGGAATAGCAGGTTTCTGCGATTACGGCACCGATTTTACTGACGAAGCGCCGTTTCTCGGCCGTCTTGTGCGCCGGATGGGGAATACATTAAAACACCGGGGCCCGGATGAAGACGGTGTCTTTCTTTCCGGCCATACTGCGTTTGCGCACCAGCGCCTCGCCGTTGTGGACATAGCAGGCGGCAAACAGCCGATGACGGCATACATGGGCGGCTACCGCTGTACCATTGTTTACAACGGAGAGCTTTACAACAGCCGTGAACTGCGGCAGGAACTGGAAACGGCCGGCTATCTGTTTGAAACGGACAGCGACACTGAAGTCCTGCTGAAATGCTATATGCACTTCGGAGCGGAGTGCGCCAGAAAATTAAACGGCATCTATGCTTTTGCAATCGACGATGAGAAAAACAACCGCTGTTTTCTCTGCCGTGACCGATTCGGTGTAAAGCCGCTGTTTTACACCATTGCAGGCGAGCGGCTGGTGTTTGGCTCTGAAATCAAAGCACTGTTCGAGTACCCAGGCATCGTTCCGGTGATTGACCGGCAAGGGCTGTGTGAGGTATTCGGCATTGGCCCCGCAAGGACTGCCGGCGTCGGTGTATTCAAGGGAATCCATGAACTGAAGCCCGGTGAATACGCCTTTTTTGACCGCAGCGGGCTGCACCTGCACCAATATTTCAAGCTGGAAAGCTACGAGCATCCTGACAGCTATGAAGACACGGTAAAGCACGTTCGCTACCTTGTGGAAGACGCCGTTACGCGGCAGCTTATTTCGGATGTACCCCTATGCACTTTTCTTTCCGGTGGGCTGGATTCCAGCGTGATAACCGCGCTTGCCGCACGGGAATACAATAAAAACGGAAGAAAGCTCTCAACTTACTCCTTTGATTTTGCTGGGAACAAACGCTATTTTCACCCCACCGCATACCAGCCGGATGCCGACGAGCCCTGGGCAAGCAGAATGGCGCAATACTGCGGCACAGAGCATACCGAGCTGATTTGCGACAACGTAAGCCAGGCAGACTGCCTGTACGACGCCGTTGATGCGAAAGACCTGCCGGGCATGGCGGATGTGGACTCTTCCCTTCTGTACTTCTGCAAGCTTGTAAAGCAAAAGCACAAAGTTGCCGTCTGCGGCGAATGCGCAGATGAGATTTTTGGCGGATACCCGTGGTTCCACAAAAAAGAAGCCTTTGAAGGGCATTGCTTTCCCTGGTCGCCGGACCTTACAGTTCGCACCCACCTGTTGAAACCCGATCTCCTCGATGTATTGAAAATAGAGCAGTATGTGAACCAGCGGTACGAAGAATCGATTGCAGAAGTGCCTGCGCTGGAAGGTGAAGACCCGCAGGAAAAACGGCGCAGAGAAATTTCATGGCTTAATATCCGCTGGTTTATGTCTACACTGCTTGACAGAAAAGACCGTATGAGCATGGCAAGCGGGCTGGAAGTCCGTGTGCCGTATGCCGACCACCGGATTGTGGAATATGTTTTCAATGCTCCCTGGTCGTTTAAATGCCATAACGGAGAAGTGAAGTCCCTGCTGCGCGACGCCGCCGTGCCATGGCTGCCGGAAGACGTGCGTCTGCGCAAAAAAAGCCCCTACCCGAAAACGCATAACCCTGGTTACGAAGCCCTGCTGCGCAGCCGCCTAGGCGCAGTAATGGCGGACAGCAGCGAACCACTCCACACACTGGTCGAAGGCTCTGAAGTTCAAAAGCTGCTTACCGAAAAATCAGATTACGGCAAACCTTGGTTCGGGCAGCTGATGGCTGGCCCGCAGATGATGGCTTATCTGATTGAAATCAACTACTGGCTGAAAAAATACGACATACGGCTGGAGCTGTAATGTGCAAAGACGGCCGGAGCTTCCGCTCCGGCCGTCTTCCTGTTTTCAGTGTTTCGCTGTGTCAAACATCTCTTTCACAATTTCTTCCGTGTGCATGCTGCGCGAACCTTTTACCAAAACCGTATCACCCGGCATAAGGCTCCGATGCAAAATTCCCGCCGCTTCCGCATTCGTTTTGCAGACACAGCATTTTAATTTTGGGCTGACGGAAAGCGCGCCCTCGGCAATCGCTTTGGCCTCTTCCCCAACCGTAACCAAAATATCCACACCGGACTTTGCAGCAAACTCTCCTACCCCAAAGTGGCCTTGCCGGGAAAAGTCCCCCAGTTCCAGCATATCCGCCAGCACGGCAACCCTGCGGCCGGTATGGCGGCCGCACAGCACGCTCAGACTGCTCTTTGCTGCATCCGGGCTGGAATTGTAGGAATCGTCTATGATGGTAACTCCGCCCGCCTCGCTAATCTGCATCCGGTTGGAAAGTGTGTGGCAGGTTTCCAGCTTCGCCGCGGCCTCTTTCAGCGGAACACCGACCTGTGCCGCTGCAGCAAGGCCCGCCATGGCATCCAGCACACAATGCATTCCCGGCACCGGAAGATGAATCTCCCCCGTTTCGCCCGTCGGCGCGGTATAGTGAAAATCGGATGCCTCTGCGCCCACGCGGACGTTTTCTGCCCGAAAATCGCACCACGGCTGCGTACCGTAAAATACCGTACGGTACGGCAGTTTTCCGCGAAGTTCCGCCAGCAGGCGGTCATCACCATTTAGAATCAGCACAGAGTTTTCCTGAAAACAATCTGTAATGTGAAGCTTTTCGCTCCGGATATTCTCCTGTGTTTTCAGGTTGCCAATGTGGGAAAGGCCTATGTTGGTCATCACCGCATAATCCGGTGCGGCAACTGCGGCAATGCGGCTCATTTCGCCGAATTCACTCATGCCCATCTCCACAACGGCGGCATCATACTCCGGCGAAAGGCGCAGTATGGTAAGCGGAAGGCCAAGCTGGCTGTTCTGGTTGCCTTCCGTCTTCATGACATTTTTTCCTGCTGAAATAGCAAGAGCCGTCATTTCCTTTGTTGTTGTCTTTCCCACGCTCCCCGTAATGCCAATAACAGGGCCTGTGAAACGCCTCCGCCACATGGCTGCTGTTTTCTGAAGGGCCTCCACCGTGTTATCCACAGCAATGCGCAGGCCGGTGCCCGGCGTATCATTTTCACGGCCGCGGTTGATAAAAGACGCCGCCGCGCCGGACGCAAACGCTTTTCCTACATAGCGGTGTGCATCCGTCCGTTCCCCAACAATCGGCACAAACAGCGTGCCGGGTTTTACGGCGCGGCTGTCGATGCAGAACGAAGTAATCTCCGTCTGCGGGTCGCCGTTTAAAATCTGCCCGCCGCAAGCCCTCGCAATTTCTTCCGCTGTCATTTTCATAGAATCAGGCCTTTCCTCAATGAATTCACTTTTTTCCCGCCAAAATGTCTGCGACGACTTCCCGCTCGTCCAGATGGTATTTTACGCCGCGGATTTCCTGGTAATCTTCGTGGCCTTTTCCGGCAAGCACGATGATGTCGCCATCCTGCGCGTTTTCCATGCAATACCGAATAGCCTGCTTCCGGTCCGGAATCACAACATATTTCCCGCTGGTGCGCTCCAGGCCAACTTTAATATCCGCAATAATGTCCATAACGTCTTCAAAGCGGGAATTGTCGGCCGTGATAACGGAAAGATCAGCCAATTTTCCGCTCATCTCGCCCATCTCAAAGCGGCGGGAACGGGCACGGTTCCCTCCTGCGCCAAAGAGGCAGATCAGACGGTTCGGGTGGTATTCCCGCAGAGTCGTAAGAATATTTTTCATACTTAGAGCATTGTGCGCATAATCAATAAGGAGGGTGTAATTACCCGGAACGGGTACTGGCTCCACGCGGCCCTTAACCTTTACCGTGTCAAGCCCTTTTCGCACAGCCTCTTCCGTTACCCCAAAATGCAGGCATACAGCAATCGCCCCCAGTGCGTTATAAACGCTGAAGCGCCCCGGTATGTGAACATCGACGCTGTAGGATGCACGGCCGCCCATCTCAAAATGAACACCGATGTAACCGGGGCGTGAAATCAGCCGGTCATCGGAAGCGCGAAGCTCTGCCTCCGGGCCGAAGCCATATGTTTCCACCGCACAGGTATGCCCCTGCGCCACTCCCTGCCAGCTGGCATCATCAATATTAAAGATGCCGGTTTTACAGCGGCGGAATAAAAGGCTCTTGCACTGCATATATTCTTTGACGTCTTTATGTTCTTTTCCGCCAATATGGTCCGGTGAAAAGTTAGTGAAAAGCCCGTAATCGAACAGAAATCCGTCTACTCTGTGGTCTTTCAGCCCGATGGACGATGCTTCCAGCACGGCGGCTTTGCACCCCGCATCCGCCATCATGCGCAGGTATTTCTGCACATCGTAGGACTCCGGCGTTGTGTTGTTCGTTTGAATCACAGTGTCGCCGAAGACCGCACCAATGGTGCCAATCACCCCCGTTTTGATGCCGCCCGCTTCAAGGATAGAGCGTATCATGTAGGAAGTCGTTGTTTTTCCTTTTGTTCCGGTGATGCCGACAACTGTCATCTCCTCCGCAGGGTGATGAAACCATGCAGCTGCAACCTGCGCCATTGCAATACGCGTGTCGTCTACCAGCACAAGCACCGCGCCCGCACACTCCACCGGCTTCTGTGCGAGGACTGCTACCGCACCCGCAGCCACAGCGGCACCCGCAAATTGATGGCTGTCGACCGAAGAGCCGCACAGGCAGATAAACAAGCTTCCCTTATGCACTTTGCGGGAATCATAAACAACATCTTCTATTTCAACATCCAGCGGTCCGCTGCAGCTGTACTGCAGCCCGCTCAGCAAATCTTTCAGCAGCATAAAATCCCTCCTGTTTTTCGGAAGCACGGCGGCTCCCCGCAGGCTCCCGGTTATGATGATACAATAGTTAAGAAAACCTGTCAATCGAATTTCATCGAAGATTCCTTTGGCGAAAATTTTTTTAAGGAATTTTATCTCCTAATGCAATCATTTGCATCTCATTTCATAATAATATTTAATATTTATATATGTCTAATTTTTTGACATCCCGTCGGTTTTGTATAGATACATTTTTCCGTTAAGATGGTATTATAAAAGAGTATTCTGAGAAGTCGGCTTCACGGCAGACTGAAAAAGGAGAGAGTAAACATGGGCACAATGAGTGAAAAACTGGAAGCTTTCGGAATGAAGAAGGTATTGGAATACCTTGACGGCAATCCGCAGGAAAACGTGCCAAAGGCCGTTGCATGGCTCCGGAAACTCGACCGGGAAGGCCTATACACCAACACCTTTAACATGCTTGACGAGTTTATGACCGACCCAAACAATAACTGGAATAAGCTCATCAGCAGCATGTATACAGATATTGATGACGGCGTGCGCCGCACGATGTTTGAAAACTTCATCGTGAATTCTGCCATTATTGGAATGCAGCGGAAAGAAAAAGTTGAAAATAAATACGACTGTAATGTTCCTTGGGCTATTCTGATGGACCCAACGTCTGCCTGCAACCTGCACTGCACCGGCTGCTGGGCCGCCGAATACGGCAACAAGCTGAACCTAAGCTATGAGCAGCTGGACGATATTGTGCGCCAGGGCCGCGAGCTTGGCACATTTATGTACATATTCTCCGGCGGCGAGCCGCTGGTGCGCAAAGATGACATTATCCGTCTTTGTGAAAAATACAGCGACTGCGAGTTCCTCGCTTTTACCAACAGCACGCTGATTGATGAAAAATTTGCGGATGATATGCTCCGTGTAAAGAACTTTGTTCCAGCCATCAGCATCGAAGGCTACGAGGAGCAGACCGATTTCCGCCGCGGCAAAGGCACTTACCAAAAGGTTCTGAAAGCCATGAAACTGCTGCGTGAAAAAAGGCTCCCATTCGGCGCTTCGCTGTGCTACACCAGAAAGAATGCGGAAAACATCGGCAGCGACGAGTATTTTGATTTTCTGATTTCGCAGGGATGCAAATTTGCATGGCTGTTCACTTATATGCCGGTTGGCACCGATGCTGTGCCAGACCTGATCGCAACCGCGGATCAGCGCAAATATATGTATGACCAGATTCGCAAATTCCGCAGCACAAAGCCAATCTTCACCATGGACTTCTGGAACGACGGCGAATATGTGAACGGATGCATTGCGGGCGGCCGCAGCTACCTGCACATCAACGCAAACGGCGATATTGAACCGTGCGCATTCATTCACTATGCAGATTCCAACATTAAAGAGAAGACCCTGCTGGAAGCATACCAATCCCCGCTTTTCATGCAGTACCGCCGCAATCAGCCATTCAGCAACAATATGCTGCGTCCGTGCCCGGTGCTTGACAACCCGCCGCGTCTGGCGCAGATGGTCACAAAATCCGGTGCACATTCCACCGACCTTACAAGTCCTGAAACTGCTGACGCATACTGTGCAAAGTGCGTTGACACCGCGAAAGCATGGGCTCCTGTTGCAAAAGACATTTGGGAACACAGCGAAGGCCGCGCGCGTTCGGAAGAAAAGCTGAAAAAAGAAGCCGAGCGGAAAGCAGCAATCCGCGAAAAAGTCGGAAAAGCCGAATAAAACAGTAAGAGATTTCAACCTGCCGGTCAGTTTGGAAACTGGCCCGGCAGGTTTTTGCATTAAGGAGAAAAAGCAGTTATGGAACTGGAACGTATGGATGATTTTTTTGCAAAGCGGGCAGACGGCTATGACCGCCATATGCTGGATGAGGTTGAGGGCTGCCGTGAAGGCTACCAACGCATGGCAGAACTGCTGCCTTCTTCCGCTAAAAATCTGCTTGACCTTGGCTGCGGAACAGGTCTTGAGCTGGAAGCAATCTTTCAGAAAATACCGGGAATCGCCGTTACTGGAATCGATCTTTCGGAAACCATGCTGAAACATCTGAAAGCAAAATATTCTGAGAAAAATATTACGCTGATTACCGGCAGCTACCTTGGCCGGGATTTTGGCTCTGAAAATTTTGACTCCGCCGTTTCTTTTGAAACAATGCATCACATGACACACAAAGAAAAAGGCTCTGTTTACTCCGCTTTATGCAAAGCGCTGAAGCCCAATGGAGTCTACATTGAATGCGACTTTTCTGCAGCTTCTCAGGAAGAGGAAGACTCCCTTTATGCCGAAAATGAGCGCCTGCGCCGGGAGCAGAATATCCCTTCTGGCGAATACTGCCATTTTGATACTCCCTGTACTGTGCAAAACCAAGAAATACTGCTGAAACAGGCAGGGTTCCAGTCGGTTAGGCTTTCATGGAAAAAAGGAAATACAGCACTTCTTGTTTGCGAAAAGTAATGAAAAAAATCCCGCGGCTTCCGGAAAGAGGAAAGTCTCGGGATCATTTTTTTACAGACCAAGCTTCTGTGCGGCCTGCTTCAAAATGGAGATACGCTGCTTATAGTCCGGCAGAGCTTTTGCAACTTCCGCATAGAAATGCGGGCCATGATTCTTCTGTAGGATATGCGCCAGCTCATGCACAATGATGTAGTCGGCAGCCTCCTGCGGCAGCAGGGCTATTCGGTAAGAAAAGCAAATGCTGTTTTTTCCGCTGCAGGAACCCCAGCGCGTTACAGCCGAAGTAATTTTCAGCCCGGCTGGTGTAACGTGCATCAGCGGTACATACTTTTGGAACCCCTCTTCTGCTATTTTCCTTGCTTTTGCAGCAAGGGCTTCCTGTTCCTGTGGGGTAAAGGTACGAGCATTTTCCTGCCGTTCCTTCTGCAGGCGAAGATGCTCCTCAATCCACGATTCATGCTTCTGCACAAAGGCTTCTATCTGCTGCCTGCTCATAAAAAGCGGTGCCTTTACAAGAATATGCAAATCTTTTTCCACAGAAAGCGCAATGGTTCTGCGGTGCGATTTTTGTATTTCCAATGAATACGGCAAAGCAAGTCATCTCCTCCAGCTTACCCTAAACCAATGAAAAAGCAGCGCAGAAAATTCTGCGCTGCCATAAGTTTTCTGGCGAAAATTTTACTTTACGAGATTTTTGATTTCTTCTGCAAAATTTTCTTTGCGTTTTTCAAGGCCTTCGCCTGTTGCAAAGCGGGCATAGCCTGTAACTTTAATTGCTCCGCCGAGTTCTTTCGCAACTTTGTCGGTATACTGCTTCACGGACATCTTATCGTCCTTAATGAAAGCCTGGTCTACCAAGCAAACTTCCTCGTAGAACTTGCGCAGGCGGCCGACAACAATCTTTTCGGCAATAGCCTCCGGCTTACCGGATTCCAGAACCTGCTGTTTGAGAATTTCTTTCTCGTGGGCAACAACATCTGCCGGTACGCTTGCTTCATCCAAGTACTGCGGTGTTATAGCGGCAATCTGCATGCAGACGTCCTTCGCATACGCCTTGAACTCCGGTTTTGCGGCAATTTCCGGTGTCGTGTCAAAGTTTGCAAGAACACCGATTTTGCCTTCTGCATGAATATATGCACCCACAGCGCCGGTAAATTCCTGAAAGCGGCGAATCTTGATGTTTTCGCCAATCTTCAGAATAATTTCCTTCAGTAGTGCATCCACTGTTTCGTTAGAGCCAGCAGCCTTGCACTGAAGAAGTGCGTCCACATCTACCGGGTCACTTGCGAGGACTGTGTCCGCGCAGGTCTTAACAAAGTCGTGGAACTGAGCGTTTTTCGCAACGAAGTCAGTTTCCGCATTGACTTCAATGACAACACCCTTTGTTCCATCTGCGTTAGTCGCAGCATAGGAAACGCCTTCTGCTGCAATACGGCCCGCCTTTTTTGTAGCGGCAGCCAGGCCCTTTTCACGCAGAAAATCAATCGCCTTATCCATATCGCCGTCAGCCTGTGACAGCGCCTTTTTGCAGTCCATCATGCCGCAGCCCGTCTTTGCGCGGAGTGCTGCAACGTCTTTTGCTGAAAAAGCCATAGTTTATTCCCTCGCTTTTTTGAAATGTTCGAAAGAAGGCGAATTACTTCGCTGCTTCTTCCTCTTTTGCAGCTGCTTCTTTTTCGTCGGCCTCTGCTGCACCCTGCTGGCCTTCTCTGCCCTCGATAATAGCGTTTGCCATTGTTTCGGAAATCAGTTTGACGGCGCGGATTGCATCGTCATTGCCTGGAACAACGTAATCGATTTCATCCGGGTCACAGTTGGTATCAACAATCGCGACAATCGGGATATGCAGTTTTCTAGCTTCAGAAACGGCAATGCGTTCTTTGCGCGGGTCAACAATGAAGAGTGCGCCCGGCAGGGACTTCATATCTTTAATACCGCCGAGGAACTTTTCGAGTTTTTCAATTTGGAGTTTCAGTTTGCCGACTTCTTTTTTCGGCAGAAGGTCGAATGTGCCGTCTTCTTCCATTGTCTTAAGCTGGTTCAGGCGGTCAATTCTGCGGCGGATGGTGCGGAAGTTTGTAAGCATACCGCCAAGCCACCGTGCATTAACATAAAAAGCGCCCGCGCGTTCCGCTTCGTTCTTTATGGATTCCTGAGCCTGCTTCTTTGTTCCTACAAACAGAACAGACTTGCCTTCCATGGAAAGGTCGCGGATGAAGTTATAAGCTTCTTCCAGTTTGCGGACGGTCTTCTGCAGGTCGATAATGTAAATCCCGTTGCGCTCTGTAAAAATATACGGAGCCATTTTCGGGTTCCACCTTCTGGTCTGATGGCCAAAGTGGACGCCTGCTTCCAAAAGCTGTTTCATAGATACAACTGACATTTTGACAAAACCTCCTAGGTTTTTCCTCCGCCGTACATTTTTTTTGGCGATACAACCTGCCGAAGCAGGCACCGCTCGCCAGGCACGGCGTGCGTACTGCGAGAAATATTATACCATAGCGTACAAAATAACACAAGAAAAAATTTATGTGCGCCATACAGGCAAAAAAAGCCTGCCGCTCTGAGAACAGAACGGCAGACTTTCAGAGGCTGCAAAACGAATACAGGCCTTATTCTGCGGAGCCGCGGAATGTAGCGCATTCAGTCTTAATCTGGCCACCGTTTACCTCAGTTGTGCGGATGTCAATATGATCCGCATCGCATAAACGGTTGCGGTTATACTCGCAGTTTGCCGCATCGCAGTGAATTTCAAGCGATGAGTTCGGCGAAAGACTGTCCACTGCATTCTGGGGAGCATCTTCTCTGCGATCCTGAAAATTCATGCAGTGCGTCTGCACGGAATTGTCAGCATCCGGCCCACACACCTTAATGTCCGGGCGGCAGCATTTTTCGCACCGGTTGTTGGCACAGTCGGAAACACAGCAGGAAAGGTTTGTCATGACCAGCACCTCTTTTTTTGTTTTTGGCTTTCAGGCCTTTTTTAGTCTGTGCCGAACAGAACGCTTTATGCAAGCAGCTCGATGCCGGAGTTCGCGGGAAAGCAAATCAGCATTTGGTCAAAATTAGTATTGACAAAACAGGCAATACATGCATATAATAGCTGCAAACAGAAAAACCGATGAGTAAGAAGCAGTACTTTGGGTTCGGCATACTCCAAAGAGAGCCGCAGGCGGTGTGATTGCGGCGGTATGCACCGGAGGAATGGGCTTACGAGGGCGGGATGAACGGCGTGTAAACGGCCAAGTAATCTTCGACGGGAACTTCACCCGTTACCAAGGAAGCGTGCATTGATGTGTGCGGAACAAGCGGGCAGTTTATCTGCCAATCTGGGTGGTACCGCAGGAAGCTGAATTTTCAGCTCCTGTCCCTGTTTATGAAAAACAGGGACAGGAGCTTTTTTTATTGCTTCTGCCGAAAGGAGGAGATGCCGATGTCGGACGGTTGGTGGCGAAAGCCAATATCTTTGAAATGCAGCCCCAAAAACAAAATTTGCAGGAGGATTCTTATGATGAAATCAATATTGAAAAAAGCTGCCGTGCTTAGCCTTGCCGCCGCTGTGGCTGCGCTTACCTGCGCCTGCTCCGCTACAAGCAGCGCCGCGTCGGCATCCGCTGGAAAAACCGGCTCCGGCGCAAAAAAGTACACCGTCGGCATTATTCAGTATGCCGCACACCCATCCCTCGACAACTGCTTGAAGGGCCTGAAAGACGGTCTGAAAGAAAGCGGTTTGGAAGAAGGCAAAAACCTGACCATTGATTTTCAGAACGCTCAGGCCGACAATGGAAACTCCGACCTGATGGCGAAAAACATGGTTTCCAAAAAATACGATATGATTCTGGCGATTGCCACACCGGCTGCGATGTCCGCTTACAGTGCGACAAAGGGTACCAAGATTCCGGTTGTGTTTACCGCCGTTTCAGACCCCGTTTCGGCACAGCTCGTTTCTTCCCTCAAAAGTCCGGGCGGCGGCTGTACCGGCTCCAGCGACGTACTGCCGCTGGAAGCACAGCTGAAAATGATACGCGCGTTCCTGCCGAAAGCAAAAAAAATCGGCATACTTTACACAACAAGCGAAGCGAACTCCGTTTCCCAGCTGAAAACCATAAAAGGGCTTGCACCAAAATATGGCTTTGAAATTGCTGACGTTGGCATTACCAACTCTTCCGAAGTCGCTTCCGGCGCGGCTTCCCTCGCAGCAAAAAAAGTAGACTGCGTCAATAATTTTACCGACAATAACGTGGTAAGCAACCTTTCCACTCTGCTGCAGATTACCGGAAACGCCGGTATCCCGGTTTTCGGTTCTGAAATTGAGCAGGTGAAAAACGGCTGTTTAGCCGCGCAGAGCATTGATTACACCGCACTCGGAAAAGTAACCGGCACAATGGCTGCAAAGATTCTAAAGGGTGAAGCAGAACCCGCCAGCACACCCGTTTACACGGTTTCGGAGGGCAAGCCGGTCTACAGCAAATCTGTGCTGGCAAAGTTCAAACTGACTCTGCCGGCTGAATATTCCAGTGCTGAACCGGTAAACGGCTGAATTCTGAAAGGATGAACGGGACGAATGGATGTTTTTCTTGGACTTTGCGGCAATGTGCTGCAGGAAGGATTCACCTACGCCATCATGGCGCTGGGTGTTTATGTCACTTACTCGGTATTGAATTTTCCGGATCTCTCGGTTGACGGCACTTTCCCACTTGGAGCGTGCGTTACCGGCGCGCTGATTCTCGGCGGCGTAAATCCATGGCTCGCCTGCCTTGCTTCGTTTCTGTGCGGCGCGGCGGCGGGCTGCGTCACGGGGCTGCTGCACGTTCGGCTGCATATCACCGACTTGCTTTCCGGAATTCTGGTGATGACGGCGCTTACCAGCATTAACCTGATGGTAACGGGCGGCGCTTCCATGCTGGCCTATTACAATAAGCCTACCGTCTTCACCTCCGGGCCTGCGGCGCTGCTTCCGGCGGCTATGGGAAGCTGGTCCGCCATCCTTGTCACATTTATCTGCTGTATTCTTGTGAAAGCCGCGATTGACTTATACTTAAAAACGAAATCCGGCCTGCTGCTGCGCGCAGCTGGGAGTAACCCGCAGTACGTTGTGTCACTCGGCAAAAACCCCGGCAGCATGAAAATACTCGGCCTGATGATTGGCAACGGCTGCACGGCTCTTGCCGGTTCGGTTCTAAGCCAGCAATCCGGCTCAGCAAATATCTGGAGCGGCACCGGCATGGTCGTTATGGCGCTGGCTTCGGTCATCATCGGCACCAGCCTTTTCGGGAGGCTGAAATTTGTTCCGGCGACGCTCGCCGTAATACTCGGCACCATTGCCTACAAAGCCTGCCTGGTTATTGCCATGCAGCTCGGCCTGCCCACAAACTGCCTGAAACTGCTGATGGCCGTTCTCTTTACCGCCGCGCTTGTTGCAAACCGCTTCGCGCCAGGAGAAAGGAGGCAGAAAAGCAATGCCTGAAACTTTTGAAAATAATTTCGTTCAGCTTGAGCAAATCTGCAAAACGTTTGCTAAGGGGACTTCCAGTGAAAATATGCTTTTCCATGATTTCAGCTTTTCCGCCGCACGCGGGAGCTTTATTACCATTGTGGGAAGCAACGGCTCCGGGAAAACGACCCTTTTGAACATCCTTTGCGGCGGCGTTCTTCCGGATTCCGGCCATGTTTCGGTCGGCGGAAAAGAAATTGGGCGTCTTTCGGAACACCGCCGCGCCCAGTTTATCGGCCGTGTATTTCAAAACCCTGCCGCCGGTACCTGCCCCAAGCTCACCGTCCTTGAAAATCTCGCTTTGGCAGACAACAAAGGCCATTCTTTTGGGCTGCACGCCGGCATTTCAAAAAAGCGGATTGACTTTTACCGCACGCAGCTGGAGCTTTTGAAGCTCGGCCTGGAAAACAAGCTGTACCAGCCTGTGGAAAGCCTTTCCGGCGGGCAGCGGCAGGCGCTTGCACTCCTCATCTGCACCATGGCCCCGCTGCAGCTTTTGATACTGGACGAACACACCGCGGCACTCGACCCAAAATCGAGTGAAAACGTGATGGAACTGACGGAACGGATTGTGCGGGAAAAACAGCTTACAGCCCTTATGGTCACACACAACCTGAAGTATGCCCTGCGCTATGGTGACCGCCTGCTGATGATGCATCACGGAAAGATTCTACTGGATGCGGAAGGCAAGAAAAAAGACGCCTTGCAGATGCGCGACTTGACCGACCGGTTCGGCGAAATCAGCCTGGAGGACGCAGCCTGTGCAGTCTGAACGATTTGCTTTCTAAATATCCGCAGGCAAAAAGCAGCACTCCCCGCCGCTAACCCGGCAAGGAGTGCTGCTTTGTCTTTTCCTAATAAAGTTTCTTATGGCTTCATGTCGATTTCATCATTTTCAGCTTCAAATTCCGTTTCAATTTCACGCATATCCTCTTTCAGGTCTGCGCCCTTCTTCGGACGAATGCCTGGGATAAACGCAATCAGCGAACCGATAATAATCAGGATAATGCCGGCTATCATCTGCCCACTGATGGCTTCATGCAGAATCAGCAGCGCGAAAATCGGCGCGAGAACCGGTTTAATGTAAAACACCAGCGAGGCTGTGGCGGCATTTGTTTCCTCCATGGCCAAAAAGTAAAATGTATAGCCAAGGCCGGTAACGCAGATGCCAACGTACAGCAGGCCCGGAAAGTTTTGCAGCGTAATGCCCGCAAAAAGCGGGATGGCTGAAAACATAGCAAGAGACGCATTTTTGCTGCAAGCCGCCGCGAAGGACGGAATATGGCTGACGCCAATCAGCACAAGCATTTCGGCACAACCGAGCAGAAAGCTGATGCAGGTCAGCGTAATACCGCCAAAGCGGTCGCTGCGCGTACGGCCCACAACATTGTAAAGCGCAAATGTTACAGCCGCGCCAAGCGCACAAAGAACACCAAGTGCGCTTCCGGTAAAGTGCATCGGGTTAATAATGACTACCATGCCCGCAACGCTGACGAATATGGAAATGACGGTATGTTTCCGAATATGCTCGCGCAGGAAAAGATACGCAAAAAGCACAACAAACACGGAGTTGCAGCTGAACAGCACCGCAACCGTGGAAGCCGGCGCGTAAACAACACTCACCTGGAACAGGATCATGCTGACAACGACGCAGATAAAGCCCGTCAATGCAAAAAAGCCGAAGTCTTTTGCATGAAAAACCGTCTTCTTCTTTTTGATTTCATGCACCGCCAATGGCAGCAGCACCACACCGCCAATCAGGAATCGTAGAAACGTCAGCTGTATGGCATTAAAATGTCCGGCAGAAAGTTTCAGCGCGATTTCCATAGAACTAAAGAAAAATGTTGCTAAGATAATGCAGAGATACCCCTTTTTCATGTTTCATCCTCTTATGTAAAATAAAATGTAGTAAAGCGTTAAAACGCACTTTTCCAGTATACCATCCCTGTGCAAGCCCACACAAGAAATGCCAAAATCCATTCTGCCCGGAAGCTGGCTCCCGGCTTGACTTCAGACCGTGTATGGAATACAATGAAAAGAATATTAAAGTCTTACAGCAAGCAGGAGGTTTTAGGATGAATGACTCTTATGAAATGCTGCTGAAGCGGCGCACTATCCGTGCGTTCCGCCCAGACGCCATCCCGGACGAAACCCTCAAAAAAATTCTTACAGCCGGTAAGTATGCTCCATCTGCCATGGGAATGCAGAACCGGCATTTTACCGTGATCCGAAATCAGGATCTTCTGAAAGATATTGTCACTGCAACGGAACAAAACGGTGGAAAATTCCGGCCAGGTCATACCCCGTTTTACGGCGCGCCCTGCGTGATTGTTCTTTCGGCGCCGGTAAGTTTTGCACTGAACCGGGAAGATGCAGCCTGCGCTCTGCAGAATATTTTACTTGCGTCGTATGCACTCGGCCTTGGCAGCTGCTATATCTGCTCGGTTTTGCCTGGCCTGCGCGACCCGGCAATTCTTGCGCGGCTCAGCCTGCCCGCCGGCTACGCGCCATACGGCTGCGTCAGCCTCGGATTTCCGGCAGAAGAAGCGGCGGAGCCGAAGCCCCGCCGCACAGACGACATTACATTTCTTTAAAAATGGAACGGGCAGGCTTTGATGCCTGCCCTAACAGGGAGTTTCAAAACTGCGATGCAGTGATTAATCAATGGATCTCTCTGCCGCTAATTAGAGTATGCAAAAATGCTTCGGGTATGAATTCCATTTTTTGTAATTTACCGAAAAGGGTGTAATTTTGAAGACTTTGATTCTTTACGGAACCACGCACGGTTCCACTGCTTTCTGTGCCGAGAAGCTCGCAGCGCAACTTGGTTCGGCCGAAACTGCGGAGCTGAAGCATTTTTCAGGCAGCATCGCCCCTTACGACTGCATTGTCATTGGCTCACCAATTTACGGCGGCTCTGTGCTAAAAGAGGTGCGCAGTTTCTGCAAAGCAAACCGTGCCGTGCTGCTGCAAAAAAAATTTGCTGTCTTTTTTTCCTGCCTTTCAGAAGGTGAAACAAGCGTTAAGAATTATCTTGCACAGAATTTTTCGAAAGAGCTTGCCGCTCACGCGCTTGCCTGTGCCTCGCTTGGCGGTGCCTTTTATTTTACAAAACTTAATTTTTTGGAGCGGGCCATTGACCGCAGTCTTGCAAAAGGATATGCGAACTCCATGGGCATTGCCGTACCGGATGGGAAAAGTGATTTTGTGACGGTCACGGATGAAAAAGTGAAGCGCTTTGCGGAAAAAATTAAAAAAGCCGTTGGAGATGGCCAATGAGTATTCGGCTGATTGCCGCCGATATGGACGGCACCTTGCTTCGTTCCGACAAAACCATTTCCAAGCGGACGGTACGCACCCTGAGCAGTGCAATTCAAAAAGGCTGTGTTTTTGTTCCGGCGACCGGCCGCATAGCAAAAATGCTGCCGAAAGCAGCCGCATCAATTTCCGGCGTGCGTTGGGCCATCACTTCCAACGGCGCGTCGGTACTGGACTTAAAAACCAATACTCCCATTTTTACCGACCTTATGACAGAAGATCAGTCAGTCCGCATCCTTACAAAACTTTGCGCCACGGGTTACCTGACGGAAGCATACTGCGGCGGGGTCGCTTACTCTGAGCGCGGGGCACTGGAGCGGCTGCTGAAGCTGAACCCGCCGGAACTGATTGTACGTCTTGTTTACGAATCGCAGATTTTTGTGGACAATCTGCCGGAGTTCATCGCTTCGCACAGGGCACGGCTGGAAAAGGTCAATATGCCTTACCTCCCAGATGCTCCCCGGAAGCAGCTTTACCAGGGACTAAGCCGTCTCACGGAATTTTCCGTCTGCTCTTCCTGCAGCACGAACATCGAAGTCAACGCGGCAGGATGCAGCAAAGGAAAAGCGCTGAAATTTTTATGTGAAAGACTCGGAATTTTACCGGAAGAAGTTATGGCGGAAGGCGACGGCGGGAATGATATGAGTATGCTGAAATACGCTGGGCTGGCCGTTGCCATGCAGAACGCGGAAAAGGAAGTCCTCGCGCAGGCTAATTTCATTACGAAATCGAATGACGAAGACGGTGCAGCCGCGGCTGTGGAAAAATTCGTACTCGCATAAATTTATGGAACGACAAGTAACGGAGCCTGCCGGAAGCAGGTTCCGTTTTGCTATATCAAAATAAAAATGCAGGAGGAAACCGTATGGATGCTGAGGAAAAGAAACAACTGATGGCGTGCGCTCTTGGAGAATACGAGCCGGATTTTGTCCTGAAAAACGCCGCCATAGCAGATGTTTTCACCGAAACGCTTTTTAACGGCGATATTGCTGTTTTGAATGGGAAAATTGTCGGAGTTGGGGAATATTCTGCGAAAATTGAGGTTGACTGCACCGGCAAAACCGTTGTGCCTGGATTTATCGACTCCCATATGCACCTTGAGTCTTCCATGACGTCGCCCGCACTGCTGGCGCCGCTCCTTCTGGCACACGGCACATCCACCGTAATAGCCGACCCGCATGAAATTGCGAACGTCTGCGGTCTGGAAGGCATCCGCTGGCTAATGCGTGACAGCGCAAAAACGCCGCTCGATATTTTCTTTGCCCTGCCCTCCTGTGTTCCGCTGAGCAAAGAAGATCACAATGGCGCCGTTTTCGGGCCGGGCGACATGAAAAAACTCTGCCGCAGTCCCCGCGTTTCCGGCCTTGGCGAAGTGATGAATGCCGACGCGCTGATTTCCGGAAGTGATGACCTGCTGAAAAAGATTGAGCTGATGCAGAACGGAACCATCGACGGCCACTCCCCCGGCTTCACCGGAAAGCGCCTGCAGGCTTATCATGCAGCCGGCGTACAGACCGAACATGAATGTTCCACCTGGGAAGAGGCGCGCGAACGCCTGCGCGCCGGATTTTACCTGCAGGTGCGCGAAGGTTCCGCAGCAAAAAATCTGACGGCGATTCTAAGCGACGCTCTGAAAGAGGGGGTTTCGTTTGACCGCTTCCTCTTCTGCACAGATGATGTTCATCTGGACGACACAGCCAGGAACGGGCACATTGACCGGAACATCCGCATGGCGATTGCACTCGGTATGAAACCGGTGACCGCTGTAAAAATTGCCACGCTCAACGCAGCGCGCGCCTACGGTTTCCGTGACCGCGGCGCTGTTGCAGCCGGTTACCGCGCGGACCTTGTTGTGCTTGACGACCTGGAAACCGTTGCAATTCATGAAGTCTACAAAGACGGCATTTCACTGGATGAACTGCCAAAAGCATTCCCGAAAACGCGCGTCAGTTATGACCTGCGGCACAGCGTACACATTCCGAAGCTGCGGAAAAACTGCCTGAAGCTAAAAGCGGATGGAAGCTTCCCGGTAATTGGCCTTGTACCAGGGCAGCTTATCACGAAAAAAATGATGCTTCCGCTTTCGCAGAAAGACGGTTACTTCACCCCTTCCGGCGACATCTTAAAAATCGCCGTTGTCCAGCGGCATGACGGTTCCGGTCGAATAGGCGTCGGCGCAGTGAAGGGCTTCGGGCTGAAAAACGGTGCGGCGGCTTCCACCGTCGGCCACGACGCACACAACCTGATCGTAATCGGTGACAGCGACACCGATATGCTCGCCGCTATAGAAGAGCTGAAGTCCTGCGGCGGCGGGTACACACTCGTGAGCGGCGGAAAGCCTGTAAAGACCATCCCGCTTGAAGTAGCCGGTCTCTTTACCGACGACTGCAGCATAAACCTGCCGCAGGAGCTGAGCGAAATGGCGGCCCTCGCTCACCGCATGGGCGTTCCGAAAAACATCGACGTGTTTCAGAACCTTTCGTTTCTGTCGCTGCCTGTTATTCCGGCTCTGCGCATAACGGACTGCGGAGTTTACGACACGGAAAAGCGGAAATTTCTCGCAAAATAGGTACAAAAAAGAGGGCCGCGAGGCCCTCTTTCCTTTATTTTCTTTTCGACATCTTCTGTACGGCATCCGCAGCTTTTTCAAGCCATGGTGCCGGGATGTCTTCCACATGGCCAGCGTCGCACTTCTGCGCAACATCCGGGTCAAGCGGCAAACGGCCAAGAATGTTCAGCCCATACTTTGCGGCTGACTCTTCCAGGTGGCTTTCGCCGAAAACCTTAATCTCTTTTCCGCAGTCCGGGCACTTCACATAGCTCATGTTTTCCACAACGCCCAGAATCGGAACATTCATCATCTTCGCCATATTGACCGCTTTGGAAACAATCAGCGAAACAAGCTCCTGCGGTGAAGTAACAATCACAATGCCGTCAACCGGCAGCGACTGAAACACCGTAAGCGGCACATCGCCCGTCCCCGGAGGCATATCGACGAACAGGTAGTCGACATCCTGCCAGACAACATCCGTCCAGAACTGCTTTACAGCGTTGGCGATCATCGGGCCGCGCCATACAACCGGCGCACTCTCGTCATCCAGTAAAAGGTTGATGGAGATTACGTCAATACCATTCTTCGTGCGCGCCGGAATAATGCCTTCGTCGTTTCCGCTTACCATGCCGTGCAGACCAAATACTTTTGGGATGGACGGGCCTGTGATGTCGGCATCCAGCACGCCGGTGTGAAACCCGCGCCGGTTCAGCAGAACCGACAGCATGGAAGTGACAAGGCTTTTGCCAACGCCGCCTTTTCCGCTCACAACACCAATCACTCGGCCGATTTTGCTGCGCTTGTTCGGCTTTTCCATCATATCTGCTGGGCTGCTGCTGCGGGATGGGCAGTTTTCTTCGCAGGATGCACAGTCGTGCCCACAGTTTTCTTCACTCATTCTCATTCTCCTTTTCAAATTTGCCAATATCTTTGCATATTTTAGTTTTTTCCGCCGCGTTTGTCAAACATTGAACGGAAAGACGTTAGAACTCCATTTTGATGCTTCGCAGGAAGAGGTCTGAAAGCGCCTTTTCCGGGCTTTTACCATGGTTTATCACATCATCCACCGCATGGCAGATGGGCAAGTCGACCTGGTATTTGTCGCCGAGCCTCAGCAGCGCGGTTGTGGTCGCCACGCCCTCGGCCAGTTCGCCGTAAGGCTCGCCGCGCACAAAAGCTTCGCCAAAGCGGCGGTTATGGCTGTACGGAGAAAAGACTGTCGCCTCATAGTCGCCAAGGTGCGCAAGACCGTAAGCGGAAATCTCGCTGCCCCCCATTGCTTTGATAAGCCGGGCAATTTCTCGTGTTCCCCGGGACATCAGCGCACCTTTCAGCGCTGTTTTGCCAAGGCCGTCGAGCATCCCTGCGGCAATGCCGATTACATTTTTTGAAGCGGCTCCGACTTCATTGCCAAGCAGGTCGTGGCCGTAATAAAAACGGATCAGATTCCCGGAAAAAGCGCTTACGAGGTATTTTTTTACCTCCATACTCTCGCTGTCAATTACCATACAGTTCGGAATGCCCCGGGTAAAATCCTGTACATGGCCCGGGCCTACCCAAATTGCAACAGGCACTTGCGGCGCATACTCGCCGAAAATCTGCGTCAGGCGCTCCCCGGTTCCGGCTTCAAGCCCTTTCATGCACAGAACTGCAGTCTTCCCCGTAAGATTTTCCGCCGAAAACTGCTTCATCAGCGTGCGGAAGCCCTGCGCGCCAACAGAGATAACAAGAATTTCCGCCGTGCACACCGCCGCACTGAAATCTGAAGTAAGCACAATTTTTTCATTCAGCGTAACAAGGCCGTTTGTGCGGGTTTCTCGGAACTGCCGCAGATGTGCCGAATTCTCGCGCCCATAAAGCGTCACCTCATGGCCGAGAGAATTCAGGTACCATGCGAGAAAGCTCCCCCACCGGCCGCAGCCGATTACTGTAATACGCAAAACTGTCACCCCTGTATCCATCATCTATAGCATATCCAATCACGCTGCAAAAAGATAAAGTCCTGCTGCGGTGCAGGCAAAATCAGATTTGCTATAGTGTTTCCCTAATCATACCAAAAAAAACGGGAATCGGCAACCTCAGCCTCATTGGCGGCAGCCCCGTTTCACTCGCCGCATCGTTTCCCCGCCCTCCAAGCACAATTCTCCGAAGCGTCGGTTGTAAAACAGCAGGAAAATGCTATACTGAAAAAGAAGTTTGAAAAAAGCTTTTCAAGCAGAGTGCTTTTTATTCCTGCAAAAGCGCGGCGGGAATATCCCTGCATAATTTAAGAAAGCTTTCAGGTCTGGTAGCAATGATAAAAACCATTCCGGTTCCTATTTAAAATTGCTATCGTCTTGCAGCAAAAGGATGGTTATAAAATGGACAATAAGAAGATTGGAATCTTTATTTCTGAACTGCGTAAAGAGAAGAACATGACGTAAAAAGATCTTGCAGAAAAACTGAATGTAACCGACAAAGCAGTTTCCAAATGGGAAAGAGGCGTCGGCTACCCTGAAATTACAATTTTGCCGCGTCTTGCAGATGTACTTGGCGTTACAACCAGTGAACTTCTTCAGGGCGAACACACGCAGGAAGCAATGCAGACTCAAAGTGCTGCGGCGGAACCCATCGTCCGCAGTGCGGTGGAGTATGCACAGCAGACCCGCGCCCAGAAAAGCAGGAATGTGAAAGCGGCTGCGTTTTATCTTTTCTCTCTTGCCCTTCTGCTTGCCGCCGGAATCTGCGCCCTTTGCAATTATGTTTCCCGCCGTACACTGGACTGGTCGCTCTATGTGATGGGTGCGGAAGTTGTCGCTTGGCTGACGGTTACGCCGCTGCTGCGGCTAAAGAAGCATCGCTGCGTGGTATCTCTGGCGGCTCTTACCTTATCCTCTGTCCCTTTTTTGCTTTTGGTTCAGGCCCTCTGCCCGTCCCCGGAAATGATTGTTCCGTTCGTTTTCCCTATTGTGGGCATTTCGCTTTGCAGCCTGTGGCTTCTGCTTCCCCTGACTCGGTGGAAAATTCGAATTGGGTACTTTATTTCGCTGCTCCTTTTGCTTTACGGGGTAGCTGTTGAAATTATTATGAATTCGTTTATCATGAGATATTTACATACCGACAATTCCGTTTCGACAGCGATAGTTGCCGCTTCCTGCGCTTTTGCCGCTGTTGTAATTGCCGCTGTCACGCGAATAAAAAGCAACAAAGAAAACCTCAATTCATAATTACAGGCAAAAAAATTTTCCTGAGCACAGAATTTTAGAATCTGCACTCAGGAATTTTTTTATGCTGGCTGGGAACCGTTGCTTTCTGCCTTCTTTTTCTCTGCCTCAGCTTCGCGCATGGCAGATTTGCAAGCCTGCACCGCATCTTCCTGCGTTACTGCGGAAACGAGGAACCTGCCTTTGTGGCAGAAATGCAGGGTTGGGATACCGGAAATGTGCTGCAGCTCTTCGTTTTCCTTGCCAGCCCATTCCTGTGGGAAGTTGCATTTCACTTCATCAGAATCGAAATCCGCCGGGATAACCTGCGCGTTAAAGCCCCCGCGCTGCGACGGATACACAACGAATACGGCATCCGACGGCACCAGCACCGCTTTCCACGGAGCAAAGCGCGGCAATATTGTAATTTTATCTTCTGCTTTTGAAAGGGCTTCTTCCACCAGCGCACGCGCACGCTGCACACTGAAAATGCCCTCAATTTTTTTGCGCAGGACTGTTCCGGCAAAATCGACCGCTTCCGCAAAACATTCATCCGGCGTACGGTCGGAATCCCATGCGGGGTTAAATGCTGCGATAACGCCCGCAAGCTGATTTCCACAGCCGGTGTTGTCGTCTTCGTCCAAGGGCTGGATGAAGTGCTCATCAAACCGCACGGCCTCTTTTTCCGCTTCTTCGGGCTTGCACCCAGCCTGCAGCACTTCTTGCCCAACTTCGCGCCAAAGCAGGCCAAACGCCGCATATGGCACACCGTCTGGGCGAACCTCGGAATTTTCCTGATGGTGGTCAAACCGGCCGCGCCCAATATCAAATGCCAACCCGGTAAAGTCTTCCGGAACCTCAAAAACGCGCTGAACTTTGACATCCGGTTTCAAAATTTTCAGGAGGGCTGTGGCAAATACGTCGTCAGCGTGAAATTTTCCCCCATGCGTCAAAACTGTGTCACTTATTTTCATTTTGTTTTTCCTCCGTTTCTGCAATGCTTTCCCTACCCTGCCTCAGCAGGCGCCTTCTCTGCCGCCGCATACTGGGCAAGATTTTCCTTTGCAATACTGCGCAGCTTCCGCACAAGACCCTGCGGCTCCAGGACCTTTACAAGGCCGCCAAAGCCGAGCAGCCGACCGTAAAGCGGTGGCCCCGCAATCATATCTGCCGTTAGCAAAAAGCCTCCGCCGTCTGCCTTCCGGATTTCCGCATCCTTGCCAAAGTGGTCCAGCACAACGCCAATCAGGGAATCATCACAGCGCAGCGTAACCTGCATTTCATCCCCGCTGAACATACCGAAAACTTTTTTGGAATAAGATGCTGCATCGAATGGCGGAAGCTTCTCCTTGGGAACCGCATTTTCCGGAAGCATTTCAATCCGTTCCATTTTATCCACACGGAAATTGGAAATGCCGTTATAGTGCTCATAATAGGCCGTCATGTAATAGTTTTCACTGTCCCAGCCTAAAGCATACGGAAAAGCGACGTGCTGGCTTCCTTCGCGGCGGTAAGCTTTTTCCCAGCCGGAAGAGGCGTTCCAGTTCACACGGTACTCAAAATACTGAAAACCAATGGGCCGCTTTTGTGTAATGGCCTGATTGATTTTGTCGATGTTATAATAAATCTGCTCGTTCGCCGTTTTGGCGCGGCCGCACACAATAATCTGCCGCTGGAGCTGCACGGCCTGAGCCTTGCTGGAAAGGCCTTCAATTTTATGAATCAGCTGTGCAGACTTGCGCTCGGTTAAAAAGCGGGAAGACGCGACAGCGTCGGCCAGAAGTTTCAGCTCCGGCAGCTGGAACTCGCGGTTTGCAATAAAATAGCCGCTAGGTGCTGCTTTGCGGTAAACAATATCGAAGCCAAAATCACGCAGAGCATCAATATCATCGTAAATACTTTTCCGTTCCGCGTGGATTTTCTGCTTTTCCAGCCCTTCCACCATCTGTGGAACGGTGAGGACGTGGTCTTCATCGGTTTCGCACAGAAGCATCTTGATAAGGTACAGGATTTTCAGCTTCTGATTTTTCGACTTTGCCACAGGAAAATCCCCTCCTCTGCCGTTACTGCGGCTGTGAACTGCCGAAAGTACGGATTTTTACGAGGATTTTCGAAAGCGACGCGACGATTCTGTCCACTTCTTCTTCCGTATTCTCGGTTCCAAGCGTCAGGCGCAGCGAACCGCGCGCCTGCTCTTTGGGAATGCCCATCGCCAGCAGAACGTGGGAAGGCTCCAGCGCACCGGCGGAGCAGGCAGAGCCCGCCGACGCACAGATGCCCTCCTGGTCAAGCAGATAAACAAGTTCTTCCCCCTCCACGCCATCAAAGAGAAAGGAAGCGTTCCCCGGCAGACGATTTTCCGTATCACCGGTCAAATGCGTGCCCGGAAGGTTCAGCACACCGCGTACCAGCCGGTCACGCAGAGCGGAAATCCTCGCCGTGTTTTCCCGCATTTTCCCGCAGGAATCTTCCAGCGCAGCCGCCATCCCAACGGCACCAGCCACATTCTCCGTTCCCGAGCGGAGGCCGCGTTCCTGTCCGCCGCCGTAGAGGCCTGGGCCAATTTGCAGCCCAGCACGCACATAAAGCCCGCCAACGCCTTTCGGGCCGCCGAATTTATGTGCGGAAAAAGACATCAGGTCAACCCCCATGCGGGAAACATCAAGTGGAATATGCCCCACCGCCTGAACGGCATCGGTGTGAAAAACAGCGCCAGCCTCATGTGCCGCCTGTGCAAGTCCTTTCAAAGGCATCACGGTACCCACTTCATTGTTTGCGGCCATAACACTCACGAGGGCAGTATTTTCATCCACGGCACGGCGAAGTTCATCCGGCAAGACCCGGCAATGGGAATCTACACGAAGGAGCTTTCCCTCATAGCCGCGTTCCTGCATGGCTTCTAAAGAATTCAGCACAGCGTGATGTTCCACAGCAGATGCGATGATTTTTTTCCGTCCGCCGCCGTAATGCTCAACCGAACGAATCACCCAGTTGTCGGACTCGGTTCCGCCGGAAGTAAAATAGATTTCTCCTGGCTGCGCGCCAAGCGCCGCGGCAACAGTTGCCCGCGCGTGGTCAAGGGTGCGTTTTGCCCTGCGCCCCGCAGCGTAGAGTGAAGAAGCGTTGCCGTATTCTTCCGTAAGGTAAGGCATCATAGCCTTCAGGGCACAAGGGGAAAGCGGCGCTGTAGCCGCATGGTCGGCATAAATAAAATCGGACATTTTCCCGAAAACCTCTTTCATGATTTCTGCGGTTCTTCCGCCAAGATTGTTCCTCCGCCAAGCACATTTTCTTCCTGATAAAAAACAGCCGCCTGCCCGGGCGTTACTGCACGCTGAGGCTCAGAAAAACGGACTTCGGCTTTTCCGTCTGCCAGCGGAGTAATCACCGCCGGGGCCGTAGACTGGCTGTAGCGCACCTTTACGTCGGCTTTCGTTGGACCTTTCAGCTTTTCCACGGAAATCAGGTTTAACCTCCCCACCATAAAACGGGTGCTGAACAAATCTTCGTTACTGCCAAGCACTACCGTGTTGGAGGCACAGTCTTTTCTCAGCACATATTTCGGCGATTCAAAGCTGAGGCCAAGGCCTTTCCTCTGGCCAACGGTGTAATGAATCAGGCCCTTGTGCGTACCAAGGACTCTGCCTTTTGAATCGACGAAATTTCCGGGCTTCGATTTCAGGCCCATTACATTTTCAAGAAAACCGGCATAGTTGCCATCCGGCACGAAGCAGATGTCTTCACTGTCCGGTTTATGGGCATTTACAAAGCCATGCTCCGCCGCGATTTTTCGGACTTCATCTTTGCAGAGGCCGCCAAGTGGGAACAGCGTATGCGAAAGCACGTCCTGTTCCAGCGGATACAGAACATAAGTCTGGTCTTTGGAAGAATCTTTCGCTTTTTGCAGCAGGGCACGGCCGCTTTTTTCGTTGCATCCTGTGCGGGCATAATGGCCGGTGGCAATGAAGTCGAACCCGAGCAGCCGGGCACGCCGAAGCATCAGCCCAAACTTAATATATCGGTTGCACTCGATGCACGGGTTGGGCGTCCCGCCGGTTTCGTACCCACGCGTAAACCGCCCAATGACCTCTTTTTGAAACTCTTCCCCAAAGTTGAAAACATAATGTTCTATGCCAAGGCGTTCGCAGACACTGCGCGCGTCTTCCACATCGGCCAGTGAACAGCAGGTGCGCGTATGTTCTTCGCCGATGTCTTCATTATTGTAAAGATGGAGGGTAACGCCCGCGACGTCATACCCCTGCTCCATTAAAAGGCAGGCCGCAACGGAACTGTCAACTCCGCCGCTCATGCCCACAAGGACTTTTTTCTTCATGTTTTTCTCCCTATTTTTTCCGGCCAGGCAGCCGGGTTTCATTGCCCTTTATGATAAATTCAAAAGCGGCATCTGTCAAGCTAGCGGTTAGGGTTCCTGTTTCGACTATTTACACCTGTGTGTTATAAATAGCGGAAACTTCTTTCCTGTGCCCACCAATGACTATGACAGCCGCCAGCAGAACAATCCCCATACAGACGGAAAGTACCACACGGTTTGGCAGGATTGTCGCAAGCGCGCCGGAAACCAGCTCACCGACCAGCATCCCAACGGTGCAGAGCATATCAAAGATGCCGTTAAAACGGCCCTTTTTGTTATCCGGCACATAGCCTTGTGTGGCGGAAATGCGGATATTGTACGATGTGATACCCAGCATGCCAGTTACAAAACACATTGCCATCATGGCGGGAATTGGGCAATACAGGTAACTTCCGTCAAGTACGGAAATGACAATGTAGACGGTAAGCGCAATGCGGTACTTTGCTTTTGCAGGCAGCTTTATTTTATAATGTACGCCACCGCCAATGATGCGCCCCAGGACTGCCATGCCCCAAACGAGGAAATAAACATAAACTCCCTCTTTGAAGTTTGCTTTGAAATACGGCAGGGTAATCGCGGAATCTACCCCGCTGCCGAACGTGCTGAACGCAAAGTAAATTGCAATAGCAAAAAGGCCATTTTCGTGGAGCAGATATTTCATTCCTTCGTGCAGGTCTTCACGGAATCGATGGATCCCGATGCTCAGCGCGGCCCTTCCCGGATTTTCGTCCTCCGCCCCGCATTTCTGAATCTGTGTTTCATCAACATGAATCTGTGTTTCCAAAACGGCGGCAGCCAAAAACGTCACCGCGTCAAAAATAAAGAGCGGAACAATGCCAACCCACCGGTAGACGATGGCGGAAACCGGCAGCATCACCATCGTCATCGTTTCGAGCGTGCTGGAAACCGAGTAAGCTTTGGAATAATTTCCTTCACTGATCAGCAGCGGATAGAAACTCTCATAGGCAACCTGATAAACACTGTCAAGCGTTCCAATCAGGAAACAGGCCACAAGAAAGGCTCCAAAGTTAAACCAGCCGGTATGTAAAATGACTGCAAACAGCGCATACAGCCCCGACGAAATAAAATCCAGCATATAAATTGCCCGCCTGCGGGAAGTGCGGTCAAGGAACGGCCCGGAAAGGACCGGCATCACAATCCTCGGGAGCATATAAACCGCCATGTAGAGCGCAAAATAAAAAGTCGAACCGGTGTAGTCCAGCACCAGCAGACTCATGGCGAACCCTGAAAGCGAATTGCCAAGCATGGAAATGACGCTGCCGACCGTTATAAGCGTAAAGTTGCGCGTCCACAGCTTCTGCTGCTTTGGTTTTTCCTGCAAAACCTTCATCTGAAAGAATACCCTGCCGCCAAGAGCGGCCTTTCGTTGATTTTGTAATTTTTTTAGAAATAAAATGTAAATATGGCAGAAGCAGCCGGTTTTATCCGGCTGTTTCATCAATTATTCTCCGCTAATCAGTGCATACAGTTTTTGCAGTTCCCCTTCATTGGAATACGTTTCTTGGGAGAGTGCCTCCGTAAAAGCCTTCCGGTGCTCTGCATGAAGCAGCAAATCCTCCAGCCCCTGCTCAACGCCTTGCGGATTCATGGGGACAATCAGGCCGTTCTTTCCGGTTTGAATCTGGTCGGCCGCCGTGGAAAATGCAGTCACCAAGATTGGCCGCGTCATAACCATTGCCTCATCAATGGCAATCGACTTGCCTTCGAAACGGCTCGGCTGCAGGTAAACGTCACACTGCTTAAGGTACGGGTACGGGTTCGGACGCTCGCCAAGGAAAAAGACGCGGTCTTCTACATCCAGCTCTTTTGCCATGGCTTTCAGCTTTCCTTCTTCCGGCCCCATGCCGATAATGTACCAACGAAACCCGATGCCTTTCTTCTTTAGAGCCGCCACCGCGGGCAAAGCGATGTCAAGCCCTTTCTGCTCGGAAATCCGGGCAATGGAAAGCACGCGCAGGCCGCTGTAATCATCCGAAAAGCCTTTGCCCTGCTCTGCCATGGAGCGCATGAACTTTTCCGAAATAATGTTGTAAACCACATGGCATTTCCCGGCAATTTCCGGGAAAACACGTTTTAAGGAATCAAGGCATCCTTCCGAAACTGTGCAGAGGGCGTCAAGCCTGTCCACATACGGACGGTCGATGTCACTGCAAAGGCCCATCGCTTCATAATCGCCGTGAATAAAGCCGATTTTGACCCGGCTTTTTACTTTTGTAATATTATAGTAAATTGGCTGGCCTTCCATAAACGCAACGGCAGCATCGTACTCGCCTGGTTCAGGGCGGACAGCACGGCCTTCCCATTTCCACATTTTTCCGAGCCGCTCTCCCATTGTCCCACGGCGGCCCGCAAGTGAAACCATTAGGCGGCACAGGGCTAGGACTGGATGCCCGCCGCGCAGCAGCGCGGGAAATGCCTGCCGGATATTAAGGCGGTACTCAGCCGGAAAAAGCGGCTTCAGCAGATGTACCTGCTTTGGCACACGTTCCAGAAAAAGCCCTTCGTTTGCAAAAAGCTGCAAATCTACATCGTATTTTTCATAATTGAACAGGGAAAGAATCGTAACAAGGCTTTTTTCGATTCCACCGCTGTGCAGGCTATAGTTGATAAATAAAATTTTCTTTTTTTTCGGCATGACTTGCTCCTAACGAATTGCTGCAATTTATTTTTTCTGCTCGTTTTTCATAAGGATACGGGAATACGCGCGGTAAAACAGGTACACAAACGGCGTGAAGTGCAGGCGCAGAACATGAAAAACAATTCTGTCTGCACGGGAAGCGCGTTTTAAGTAATCAGACTTCACTGCCCGGCGCAAAACCGGGTTCTTCAAAATACCGTGCACCTCACGATAACGGCCGGCAAACTTTTGCGGGTTCATAGGGCTGAAACAGTTCACAAGCGCCGAATGTGCCGCATTACGCAGAAACCAGGCAAGGTGGCGCTCGCCGTACTTTTCCTGCAGGCCATGGTTTGTGAGAGTCTTTTCGACCGTTTTAAAACACTCCGTGAGCATCTCCATCTTATGCGGGCGGTAGCGTGTGCTAAGCGAATTTGGGTTATAGCGGTAATGGTAATATGCCCCGCCCACTACAAGGAGCCGCTGGCAGACGCAGTGCGCCATAATAGCAACCGGCAGATCCTCCAGCATGATTTTCTGCTCGTTGCCAAAGCGGATATGGTTTGCCGTAAACCAGCTGCGCAGGTACATGCGGCGCGTGGAACATCCCAGCATTTCCACTTTGCGCCAAGGCCCGTCCTGCTGGTCGGGTCCAATCATTTCAGACAGCATTTTTTCACGGATGGCCTCGCCGTACTCCGGGTAATTAACCGGCAGACTGCACTCACGGTGTTCCATGCGCTCCATATTCTCACGCACATAATTAAAAACGACAAGGTCGGCACGGTAAGATTCCGCAAGCGAATACAGGTCACGGAACATATCCTCGTCTACCCAGTCGTCGGAGTCAATGAAAAGCAGGTATTTCCCCGTAGCATGCTCCACACCGTAGTTTCGGGTATCGCCAAGGCCGCCGTGGGGTTTGTCGAGCACCCTCACACGACGGTCAAATTCATAGCTTCTTGCGGCTTTAAGGGAGCCGTCGGTTGAAGCATCATTTACAAGTAAAAGCTCAAAATCCGTAAAACTCTGCGCCAGAATACTCTTTACACAGTCGTCCAAGTATTTTTCTACGTTGTAGACCGGTACTATCACGCTTATCTGCGGCAAAATCAAACCTCCAATTTTCCGGTAACTGTAAACAGAAGAATCCTCTTCATAATAATGCGCCAGTCAAAATGCTCTTCCGCAAAGCGGCGCTCCTGCTGAACAAGCCCGGCATTAAAGCGGCAGCGCCATGCGAATCCGCTTACAAGCTCCATATTAACAGGCGCGTCAAAATTCGGAAGTTTCATGGCAAATGGAACTTCCCTGCCGAGGCCAACGTCTTCATAAGCATAAATAAATGGGATTCCCGCGGCACAGAAAAGCTTGGTAAGATAAGGGGAATGATAAATTGTGCCGCTTTTATAGAGACCCAAATTGGAAGCAGCAACCGTGTGCGTACAACACAGGCTGTTCATCTGCTCCATATTTTTCAGTTCAATAAAATGAATGCACTGTGACGCGCAGGTTTGTTCTGCTTCAGCGCGGAGAGGCTTAAGGTCTTCCTCGCGGCCAGCAACATCCAATGCAATCGGTTCACGGTGAGTATTGTTCCGGCAGTACTGGTCAAGTCCATGGAAGAGCCTTTCAAAACCACAGAGGAGCGGGTCTTCCACAACGGCCAATATGGTAATGGGGTCCTCCAGACTTTCGCTGCCGGAACGCACATGGAATTTACTCACGCAAGTTCCGCGGCTGACAGAAACAGCCGGGACCCCATAAATGCTGTGTATCGGCAGTTCGAAGGAAACGGCTGAATCCACCCAGCTTGTAATGCCAATTTTATTGGCCCGCTGCCGCAGCAGTTTTCCATAAAGGTTCAAATTGGTGAGCAGGCTTTTGCGCTGACCTTTTTGCTGCATCTCATGATGATACATTTCCTCAAAAGGGTAAACAGTCGGCTCATAAATGACTTTAGCCCCAAATTTCTGGTTTTTCACGGCCATCGCAATCTTTGCAAGATCAGAGTGCAAAAGCCTGCTTTTAAGGTAGAGAAAGTCATAGGCATCTTCATGATGTAAAAAATTTAGTACATAAGAGCAAAAATTGTGAGTGGAATTTTTTTTGTTTAAAAAACCAACCTGCCTTTTTTCGTTGCCAATGCAGCTGACAATGCTGGTTCCGTCACGGCAGATATAGTCCGCCTGATTTCCCATTTGACGCACGCCGCCAACTTTATAAACAACGTCCTGCCGAAACAGCTCCGAACTGAAATCCACAGGGTCGATTCCAACATAAAGGAATCTCATAACCCCACCCCCCACAACACTTTGCAACAGCCAGTTCTATTCTGAGTGACAAGGTTTCGTGCTTCTTTACAAAATGGATTATACCATTTTTTCAGTTACGGAACAAGGCTTTTGTTCGAATTTGCCGTTCCTTTCCGCGTGGTTTTTCCCGGTAGGCGCCGTTGAAATTCGGAATAGGGTATGCTATGCTTGTAGCATTGAAAAAATGGAGTGATTCTGGATGAAAAACTGCCTTGTATTTTTGACAAAAACCTTCCCATTTGACACAGGGGAAGAATTTATCGCGAACGAGCTTCCAGCACTTTCGCGGGAATTTGAAAAAATATTTCTTCTGCCTACCTCGGTCGCGGAACACGCGTTGCAAACCCGAAATGTACCGGAAAACACTGTTGTGTGCCCTATCCGCGCATCAGCAGTTATGCAGGAACTGAAGCCGCTTGCCGCCCGGTATTTTTTCAGCCTGCCCCAGGAATACAAAAGCCTGCAGGAAAGCCTTGCCGTTGGGCATTCGCCGAAACGCCGGGCCTTCCTCTGCTATTTTGCCGCTAAAGGGGCTGTGGTCGCGCAAAAAGCAGCCGCTCTGCTGAAAGATGCCGGGCTTAACGAATGCGGCGGTGTGACATTCTACAGCTACTGGCTTTACGACACAGCGCTTGCCGCGCTGAAACTGAAAGCCTCGTGCAAGGCGGAAAAATGCCTTGCCTTCAGCCGAGCCCACCGTTATGACCTTTACCCCGAACACAGCCGCTTCGGCTACCTGCCCCTGCGGAATTACCTGCTGAAAGGCCTTGACGGCGTTTTTCCATGCTCGGAGGATGGAAGCGTTTGCCTAAAAAAGGCCTGCCCGGAGTATGCCGCAAAAATTCACACAGCCTACCTTGGGACAAAAGATTTTGGCACCGGCCCTTCCAGTTCAGAGGGAGCGTTCCACATCGTAAGCTGCTGCCACATTTCGCCTGTGAAGCGTGTCGAGCTTTTGGCACAGGCGCTGGGCAAACTTTCCGGCAGCGGCCTGCAGCTGAAATGGACTCACTGCGGCGGAGGCGACGGCCTGGAAGCGCTGAAAAGCTATGCAAAGGAAAACCTTGCCTTTTTGGACGCTAAGCTGCCCGGTGAAGTAAAAAATGACCGTCTGATGGAGCTTTACCGCAGCACTCCTGTTGATTTATTTGTTAATACAAGCAGTTCGGAAGGCCTTCCCGTCAGCATTATGGAGGCCTGCTCCTTCGGAATTCCTGCACTTGCTACGAATGTAGGCGGCACGTCGGAAATTGTGCGGGATGGTGAAAACGGCTTCCTTTTGAAGCCCGATTTCACTGTGGAAGCTCTGGCGCAAAAGATTGAGCAGATTTGCCGCATGACAGCAGAAGAGCGGAATTCCCTGCGAACTGCTTCCCGCAAAATCTGGGAAGAGAACTTTAATGCAGAGAAAAATTATGCCCGTTTTGCGGAGAGAATTGACGCACTGCATCATTGACGCACAAATAGCACCGGCAGACGTGAAGAAGGGACTGTTTTCCAGCAGCCCCTTCTTCTGTGTTTGCTTATAAAATATTTTGTAAGTTTGGAATTTCCGATTCGTTCAAATAGGAAATCTGCACAAGGCCACGGTCACATTCCGAAAGGAAAGAATCGTCGGCGCCCTCCTTGCAGAGAGCCGGCAAAAGGGCCAGTGTCTGGTCTATTTCCTCCAGTTGGCTGTGTATCATATAAGTACACAGCGCCTGGTGCGCATTCTTCCAATCCTGCGAAGCTTTCAGGCTCAGCGCATACGCAGCCGCCGAGTCACCGCTTTCTTCCGCTTTCTTTGCCATTGTAACCGTCTGTGCCATCTGTGCTGTCACATCCTGTGTGTGGCGCAGCCCAATGATGCAAATGGTCAGACTGATAACCGCTAAAATGACAGCCGCCCATATTCGCTTCATGCTGCTCCATCCTTTCGAACAATGAAGAAATCGCCGGCAGCGTTGGCCGTCATCAAGAAGACTTCCGAAAGCTCTATGCTCTGATTCTCCAGCACGTCAGACACCCATTTTCGATTCTGGCGGCAGAGCGCCAAAGACAAATCTGAGATTTTGCCATCGCTTACTACAACCGCTTCAAGGCCCTTATCCGGCTGAACAACATTCAGGGCCTCCGCGGTTGGCTGCGCTTTTTCCGGTTTTTTAATGACACTGATTTTTCCGTTTGTTTCCACAATAGCATAGGCAATATCTTCAATGCTGAAAACATCTTTCTGGCGCAGCTGCTCAAAGAGATCTTCCGTCGTCATACGCAGGCGCGCCATCTCGCTCTGCTGAACTTTTCCATCATAGATCACAATAATAGGCCTTCCGCAGATAGCCCGGCGGAAATGGGGAAACTTCAGCATAGCGCAGGACACCGCCATTTCGCCGATAACCAGCACCGCAATCGGGATAAGGCCGCTGAGAAGAGGCTGGCCGCTGTCCTGCATTGGTATGGCAGCCAGGTTTGAAATCAGCAGCGTAACTACAAGTTCGCTCGTCTGCATTTCGCTGATTTGCCGTTTGCCCATGAGGCGCACGGCTGCTATCACAACGGCATACAGCAGAATTGTACGAATAAAAGAGATTGCCATTACTCCATCACCTGCAGTTTAGTATGCTGTGATTTCATCTGTCTATGCGTTTTGAACAAGTACACAGCAGAAAAAGGGTTCCTGCCAGCTCAGGCAGAAACCCTTTGATTTTCGCTGATATGCATCTGTTTCAGACATCTGTAATAACAAAGCCCGCTACTGCTCCGCCAGCTTCCGCGACGCTGCGCAGGGAGTCATGCAGGACTTTATAGGAAGTAGTGCCGTACTGGGCTGTAAGCACTACAGCCTGTGCAGCTGCGGCGATACTCTCAAGATCCGGGTACTCGCTTTCCGACGGAGCCGAAACAATAATATAGTCGAACCGTTCTTCAGCCTCGGTTTTCAGCTTTGCAAAGCTCTTTGCAAGCAAATCGGCTGGGTTGCCCTTCTCCGTCTTGCCTGCTGCAACAAGGTTCAGCCCTTCATAGTCCGGAACTTCGGCAACCGCTTCGGAGAGGGATGTGGAGCCGCTCAAAACGTCGCTAAGCGTTTTTGCCGGCTGGACTTTAAACTTTTCCGCAAGTGCAGGTTCGCGCAGGTCTGCATCCACGGCAAGGACTTTTTTACCGGCGCCTGCCAAAGCTGCAGCAAAGCCAGCCGCCGTTTCTGCGCCTCCGCTGTCTTTTCCTGCGCTGGCAACCACAAAGCATTTTGCGGTCCCACATTGGTGAAGCGTAACTGCGCGCAGTTTACGGAAGGCATCCTCATATTCTGTGCCGCGCTTGTCATGTGGGACCTCACCGAGGAGTTTCGTCTTCATGTTTTCTTCCGCAAAGCGGGCGTTACGCACAGAACGGTCGCTCAGCACACAAATCAGACCATAGCAGACATAGATGATGAAGCCAAGGATCAGTCCCAGTATCCCTGCTTTCACCATAGAGGATTTTTTAGAGCTGGCCTGCACCGGCTGTGCCTTATCCGTAATGACAGCCGTCAGTTTCGGCGAGGAGAACTGCTGCGTAATTTCTTCCCCAAGTATCTGTGCGGCTGTGTCTGAAATTTGAGCCGCATGGCCTCCATCTGCCGTCTGCACCGTTAACTTGATAACCGGTGCGCCGTTCATCTGTTCGCCGGAAATCTTGCTGATGCTGCCCTTGTCAAGATGAAGGCGCTCCGCAGTCTTTTCGACCAAATCATTGGAACCGGCCTGCGCAACCGCCGTGGACACTCGAATGCCAAGTATGCCGGAATACTGCTGACGGTAATCGGCATCCGCATTTTGCGGTATTTCGCAAGAAAGGGTCAGCGTTGTGTTGGCTGAATAGGAAAAGTGCAGAAATTTCAGCGGCAGAAGACCGCAGACGATACCAAAGGCAAGAACCACAAGAAGAAACTTCACACGGTTTCGCTTAAAAAAGTGCATGATTTCTGAAAAGCTGATAAACAGTTCCATTGGAGAACCTCCTATTAATTTCCCTGATTTGCAGCGCCCGCAAAATCAAGCACGCGCTTCATAATAATTTTCCAGTCGTAATGATCTTTGGCAAACTGCCGTTCCTTTGCCGGAAGGCCCGGGTCACTACGGCAATTTTCCACAAATTTTACAACATCCTCTATCTTAACCGGGGAAGCGTCGTTTGGTATTTTAAGCGTAAACGGCGCGTCTGCCGGAAGTGTATCCTCATAAGCATAAACAAATGGAATTCCCGCCGCACAGTATTCACGCGACTTGAGCGGCGACATGGCGTACAGTTTCAGCCTGTAGCCGCCAAGCACGGAAACCGCGGCGTCATAAGAACCATAAATTTTCTGCAGTTCATTCGCGCTTTTGTACCCAAGAAAACGGACATTGCCGGCAACATGAAGTTCCTCCGCACGCTTTTCCAGGGCAGGAAGCGTTTCGTTCCTGCCGACAATGTCAAAATAAATGCTGTTTTTTTTGCTGCCGGTGTATTGGGCCATTCCCTCAACGAACCGGGAATAGCCGTGCGAGATTGTTGTCCCAACAACACCTAAAATATGGATTTTCTGTGGGTCGGTCTTTTTCTTTGCCAAGACGGTTTCATCAATTTCAATGCCGTTTTCCAGCATTGCGCAGGGGATGCCCCATAATTTTTTTACCGGCGAGCCAAAAACGGCCAAGGCATCTACTTGCCGCTTCATCTTAGGCGCTGCTGTACAATGCTGCAAAACCTCAAACAGGTATCCTGCAAAAGAACGAAGGTTCCGCTGTTTCCATGCGCTATGCAGCAAGCGCCGGTAAGTGCTCCAGTATGGATAAGTTGCCACTTCAAAAATTACTTTGCAGGAGGGGTTCCCCGCTTTCGCGGCAGCCGCGATGCGGTATGCGTACGGGTTTGCCAGAAGGCCTTTGATGTAGACCGCATCGTAAGCGCCCTTTTGAGCTAAGTCGCAGATGCGGTCGGTTATGGCCTGCTGCTGCTTTCGCCAACGCATTCCCGACTCAAAAGGCTTCTGCTGCACGGGCAGGTCCGCTTCGCTGTACAAAGCGACGCTGCTGCTTTCAACGCAGGTGTAAAACGCTTCCCACCCTAGGCGGGCTACGCCCCTAGTCTGGCCGACGACTTTCTTGAGTATTCCGGAGTACTGCCTGCTTCTGCTGACGCTGCTTGCATATAAAAACTTCATAATCCGCTCCATTATTTAAGAAATCAGCTCGGAATAAAACCTGCGGTAATTTTCCGCCGCGTTAAAATTTTGCTCCCAAGCAGCGCGTGCGCTGCTGCAAAGCATCCGGTAGTCTTCCTCTTCCATCTTGCAGATTCTGCGCAGGAGGCTCAGCAGCTGCTGCGGCTTAAAATCCTTCGGAAGCAAAAAGCCATTTTGACCATCCGCCACAATCTCATGTGTGCCGCCCACGTCCGTCGCAATCACTGGAATACCAAAGGAAAAGGCCTCCATAATCGTAACGGGAATCCCTTCGCTGGAGCTGACATTCACAAAAGCGGAAACCGGGGTATTTTTGTAGTATTCAAGCACGTCGTCATTCTTTTTCTGCCCGGCAAACTCTACGGTAACATTCGGCGGCATCTTTTCCGCAGCGGCAAGCAGTTCCTGCCGCAGCGGCCCGGAACCAATATGCGTCCACGCAATAGGAAAATCGGCCTGCTGCAGCGCTTCGGCAATCAAGTTCAGCCTTTTGACCGGAACCATGTACGAGCAGGAAACAATGTGCAGCGGAAGGCGTTCCGGCTTTCCAATACTGCAGCTGCGTGTGCCAAGGTAGGCACGCGTAATTTTACCCGCTTCTTTACCCGCTTCTTTTTTCAGCACTGCCGCGCCGTCATCCGAACACGGAAAAATGCGGTCAATATGGCGGAAAAGCCAAGTACGCATTGGCAGATAGCCATGCTTGGAACGCTCGCTATGGATGTCAAAGCCATGCGCACGGGTAATCTGACGGACTGCCACACCCTTTTTCCGAAGGTCTGCAGCCAGCATTACCCCGGCCGCCGCAGCATCATACAACCAGTAACTGTAAATGGTGACGCTGTCTTCCTGCACTGCCAAAAGATTCTGTTTCAGCCCGTGATAAATTTCTGTTGCATTTTTCATAAAATACAGCAGTTCATGCACGCGCGCCGCCTGGAAGCGGCCGGAAAACAGCAGGCGAAAAATTTCACCCATCACACACGGCCGAAACAGCTGCAGTAAATACGCTGCACGGCCAAGAGGCTTTCTGCGGACGGGAATACATTGAACTTCGGGCGCCAGGCTTTTCGTCTGGACGGAATTCTGTTCAAGGCTGCAGGGGCAAACAATGACACGGTCAAAGCCAAATGCCTGCTCCAGCTCTGCCGAAAGGAAATCCTCCCCTGCATCATACGGATATGCGTGTGTTAAAAGCAAAAGGGTTTTCATGTTTTTGCCTCCAAAGCCTCTTCCGCTTCCTCCAGCTGAAGCGGCACCACGCGGATGTGGGAATACAGGTTGGCCAAAAGCAGCGCTACAAGGTAGATACCGATAAGATAGCAAAGGTAAGTGACGCTGAAAACATTGGTAACCCAGGAAAGCGCAAAATTCCGCGGAATAAAAACAAAATCTTTGACTGCAAGCAAAGAAAGCGCAATCACCGGCCAGGAACGCGTCAACAGAGAAGAAAAGAAGCGGAAGACCACACCAATCATGGCGCTGATAACCGCTACACCGCCTATGCCATAAGCCACATAAGCTTCCGCAACAAAAGAGGTCCCAAAGCCGCCGCCGGAAAGATAGCGGTCCGGGTCTACCATAAAAGTAAGCACATGAGCAAAGTTATGCGTAGAAAGCACAAACTGCATGCTTTGTGTTTCCACAATTGGTTTCAGGCCAAAAATCGTACTGATAACAACGTTGTTATGAGCGAACTGCTCAAACGGATAAAAAAGGAACTGGTAAGACGTATGGTGGTCAAACAAATCCCAGCAATTAACGGTTTGCATCACAACGCGGAAACTAGCGCCCTGCGAATAAACGAAATTTACGATAGAGTCGAAGAAACCCCTTTTTTGACCGGAATTACCGGCACGAACCTCCGCCATCGTCTGCAGCAGGTACATGGCTATTACGCCGCAGGCAAGAATCCAAAAAATCACTTTCTTTTTCAGTAAGCGCTTTTCTTTTGGAAGCAGGCTGTCGCGAAGAACAAAATAAATCAGCAGCATGAGCGCTTCGCAGACAAATGTATTTCTCCGCCCGGTGAAAAGGGATGACAGCATATAAACCGCATAAAGAATCAGCGGAATTTTCATCTGCTTCCGGCTTGGCATAGTAGCCAGAAAAACCGCAAACGACAGCGGAAAGAAGGAAGAAAGCCGGCTGATGGCAGATGGGATATTGCTGTCTGCCCTATGGGTAAAGGAACCTAAATAACCGTAGTTCCAAACGTTCAAAACTGTTTGGAACATAACGAAGAAAAACGCGATGGAGCTTACGAACAGAATGAGTTCGCTAATCTGGCGGATAATGGGCGTCAGCGGCCCGCGGCGCACTGCACCCGTACCCTTCGTGCGGACCGCCTTCTCCTTTTTTAAAAAAAGCGGCGCAGAAAGGTGGTATGCCGCATAAACAAAAAGGTACGCAAGCGTCACAATTTCCAGTGCCCAGAAAAGGTTCTGAAAATTGTCTGCCTGTAAATCGTAAAGAATTTTTTGAAAATCGGTGAAAAAAGCGACGTAAACGCGCCCCAGCAAAAGCAAATCATAGGAAACAGTAAAAATAAGCAAAGGAAAATCGCGCCGGATATGCTTGCACAAATCAAAAACGACGGCAACATTGAGCACAATATTTGCAGCGAACATTGCGCAGGCGGCATTTTCATAAAAAAGGCCGCCCAGCACTGCCATAATGTTGGCTGCAAGCATTAAGATGCCTGCAGTCCCAAACAACAGCGTATTGCGGAATACGTCTCTCTTATTAAGCCAGTCGGCTAACATTCAATACACTCCCCAAAAACAGGACAAACCGATTAGAGAAATTATAGCACAAATTCACGCTTCTGCAAATTATTTTGCAGCGCGCAATTCTTCCGCCGCGTTACGGTCCGGAACCGCGAAAACCGTTTTATTGCTTTTATAAATCACCATACCCGGTTTTGCGCCTTGCGGTTTGCTTACATGGCGCACTTCCGTATAGTCGACTGCAACATTGGAAGAACCGCGCCCGCGGCTAAAGCAGGCAGCCAGCATGGCCGCTTCCGCAATGGCCTGCGGCGTCGGGCCGCGGCCTTCAAGCACCAGAATGACATGAGAGCCAGGAATATTTTTCGTATGAAACCACAGGTCATTTTTTTTTGCTTGTTTCAGCGTGAGATAATCGTTTTCGCGGTTATTGCGCCCCACAAAGATGCGAAACCCGTCACTGGAGCAAAACTGCATTGCGCCGGGCACCTGGTTTTTCCGTTTATGGAACCCCTTCTGCGGGCGCAGATACCCCTGCTCGGTAAGCTCCGCACGGATTTCAGAAAGGTCCCGCTCATTTGCGGCACGGCTCAATTCTTCAAAAACTGTATCAAGGTAAGCAAGCTCCTGCTCTGCCCCGTGAATCTGCACGGTAAGCATTTCTTCCGCCGTCTTGGCCTTGCGGTACGCTTTATAGTATTTTTGCGCATTCTGCGAAGGCGTTCGCGCCGGGTCAAGTTTAATCTTCACCGTCGGCTGTGATTCTTCATAAAAGTTCTGCAGTTCTACAGAGGACTGCCCCTTTTGCAGCCGGTAGAGGTTTGCACTTAAAAGATCGCCGCAAATGCGGAGTTCACCGCGCTTTTCGCAGCGCTCCAATTCAGCCTGCTGGGCGTTAATTTTGCGGCTCAGCCGGTCAGACACAGTTGTAAGAAGATGAAGGAGGCCCTGGGAACGGACGTGCATCCGTTCGAGGCGGTCGCGTTCCCCGTAAAAAGCTTCCAGCAGCTCAGAAAAACTGTTTTTCTTACTTACAACAGCGCCTGTGCCGTATTGCTCCATTGGCAAAAAAGAAAAGTCAACCGGCTTCCCGCCGGGAGCAACAGCCATATAGGGCACACCGGAAACATTCTTTACCGTTTCGGCTAATCTGCCCGTAAAGAAAGCAAGGCGCTCCTTTTTCTCAGAATCCAGTTCCGCTATTTTCCGGTCGGTTCCGCGGCAGGCGTGGTATTCCAGTTCGCGGCAGACCACCGGGGAAACGCCTTGCAGTGCCGAAAGAATTGCTTTGGAAAGGGAAACGCCCCCCGGTGCGGAGCAAATACGTTCCACAATTTGTTCACGGCCTGCGGTCAGCAGGCAGAGTTTGTCCTGCGGCGGCGGAAGCCGATAAGCAGCACCGGGCAGCACAAGCCTCTCCGACGACATGGAAGCGTCCACACGCCGCAGAGAATCAATAATTTTGCCGTCTTCTCCAACGAAAATAATATTACTGTAGCGGCCCATGACTTCCATAACAAGGGTCAGCGTAACACTGTCGCCCAGTTCATTCACCGCCGAAAAGTCGAGGCACAGCAGGCGTTCCAGCCCGGGCTGCCGAACGGTAGTAAGGCGGCCGCCCGCAAGGCGTTTGCGCAGCAGCATACAAAACATAGGCGGTTCCTTCGGGTTCTCAGGAATATCCTCTGTAAAATTAATGCGCGCACTGTTGGCGCGGGCCGACATTAGCAGTTTCCGATTTCCCGAAGCTGCACGAAACAGCAGAACCAATTCGTCACGGTTCGGCTGATAGATTTTGTCAAGCTTTGCGCCAATCGCATTTTCTTCAATTTCTTTTTTTAGGTGATGCAAAAACGCTCCGTCAAGAGCCATTCAATTTCCTCCAAAAAAGCAGGCTAAACCCCGCTTTACAGATACTTTGCAGGACAGTGTGATTTTTCCGACCGCAAAAAGCGCACCTCCGGGAACGCCTTTTGCAGGCGCTCACCAAGCGGGCCGATTACAACGTCTTCCGTATAATAATGGCCAGCGGCAACAAGCGTAATGCCAAGGTTTTCAGCACCGATCAGTTCATGATGCTTTGCTTCGCCAGTCACAAACGCCTGGCATCCAAATTTTGCAGCATTCTCGGCGTACTCGGCGCCTGCCCCGCTGCAAAGACCAACCGATGTAATTTGGCGGCCGCCGTCTGCGTAAAACAGACCGTCGCACCCAAGCGATTCCTTAACAAATTCCGCAAATTCAAACGGTGAATACGGATGCTCGGTTTTTCCGTAAAGAGCAGCGGCGCGCCCGGAAGGAGTATCCACAGTAAGAGTGCATACTTTTTGCAGCCTAAGCCTCGCAGCAAGGCAGGTATTCACACCGCCCGGCGCAAGGTCCAAGTTCGTGTGGGCACAGATGGCCGCAATGCCATACTGCGCCAGCAAATAAGGAGCCGTCCCTGTGCGGAGCGCCTGCAGCGGATGAAAAATCACGGGATGATGACTTACAACCAGCTGGGCGTTTTTTCGCGAAGCTTCCCGCACCGTATCCGGTGTAATGTCAAGTGAAAGAAGTGCCGTGTGCACTTCCGTTTTCGCTTCACCCGTTTGCAGGCCGCAGTTGTCAAAGTCCATTGCGGTGCTGAAAGGTGCAAAGCGGTCAATGTATTGATAAATCTCCCCAACCGTAGTCATGTTTTATTCCTCCGGTTTCTGCGGAAACAAGGCTAAAATCTGCTCCCGAATTTGAAAAAGGCGCTCAGAATCCCCACGGCGTCCTTCCAGACGAAGGCCGTTTGCCTTTTTCCTCAGACGCTCGGCTTCACGGCGCAGATAAGCCCGGTTCTCCGGCGTTTCAGGCGTAAGGCCGCCAATGTACGGAAAAAGCTCACCCTGGTCGCAATGCACCGGGTCATACATACACAGCATAGCCGTATAAAGATGATTTTCTTCCTGCACCGCCTGCTCTTTGCAAACTGTAAAGCCTTGCTCTGCAAGGCTGCGCCGCAAATCGTCTTCGCGCGTCATTGGCTGTAGAATCAAACGCTTCTCCCCATTTTTCAGCCACTCTGCACGGCAGACGATTTCCGCTATCAGCAGGCCGCCCATGCCGGCGGCCACAATATCGTCTGCTTCGCAGGGCAGCACAGCATCAAGGCCATCGGAAAGGCGCGCCTCGACTATGGTTCCAACGCCATATTTTTTGATATTCTTTTCGGCCCGCGCCAGCGGCCCGGGCCGCACATCCGAAGCGACCGCACCTGAAATAAGGCCCTTCCGGGCCAGCCAGACCGGAAGGTAGGCATGGTCGGTTCCGATGTCGGCAAGCCGTGTGCCCGGCCGCACCATGGAAGCGCACAGCGCAAGCCGCGGCTCCAGTGAAAATAAAGTCATAGAATTCTCCAAACGGAAGAGCCGCCCAGCAGGAGCCGGGCGGCTGATGTTTCTTCCGCTTTTACTTTCCGGAAGAGAGCTGTTCGTTCATTTTCTGTACCATCTCGTCTACATCTACGCCATGAACTTCACATGCCTGTTCCAGCGTTTCACCGCGGGAAGCCGGGCAGCCCAGGCAATGCATTCCCATTGCAATCAAGAAAGGAGCCGCATCGGGGTCTGCGTCGATAATATCACCAATCAGCATATCTTTTGTAATCTGCGTCATATGTCGTTTCCTCCACTGTTAAATTCTGTATTTCTAGCTTTAACTTTCCCGCTCAGAAGTATTTCATTCGGCAGGCCGCTGAACCTTTTCTCATTATAATACTCAGCGGAACCATTTACAACAGATTTCTGCCTGCCATAAAACCCTCAGCAGACTGTGACAATTCCAAAGCGCTGCGACGTGCTGCCGCTGGCAGCATAGACCCCAGCGTTTCCACTGCCTACGGCTTTTATTCTCAGGTAATAACTTCCATCTGAATAACTAACGGCAACCGTACGGATAACCGAATCTCCCGCACAGGCAAACCGATAAGGATTTCCAGGAACTCCGGTCAGCTTAAACTGGTACTGTGCACCGGACTTCATTGTGAAGTAATAAGGGGTGTCTGATTTTAAGAAAGTAACGTCATGGCCGGTTGCCTGGAAAGAAACCGAGCTGCCGCTTGCGGAAGTCGTTGTAATCGTGGCTGTACCTGCACCGACGTTATGAATCCGGAATAAATACCCGTCGGAAAGCTGCTCGTCATAGCTGGCCGTAACCGCAGACGGGTTGGATGACTCCACCGTGGGCGCTTCGGCGTCGGCGGTCGTAATCTTATAGTAGTAATCGCTGCGCGCGCCAAAAGTATAGGACGGTGTGTCGCATTTCAGAGTACCCGCCGTACCGGTGGCTACAAAAGAAGCCGTGTTTCCGTCAGACCCCGTTGTCGTTATGGTCGCTGTGCCTGTCCCAATGTTCTTAATGCAGTACATATAGCCGTCTGAAACTTTTTTGTAAAATGACACTGAAACTGCAGAAGAATTGGAAGACTGGGCACTTGGAGTCGTGGGATTTTCCGTGATAATTTTATAATAGTAGGTGCTGTGTGAACCAAAGTTGTAGGACGGTGTGTCGCATTTCAGTGCATAAGCCGCGCCGGTGGCTACAAAAGAAGCCTCGCTCCCGTCAGACCCCGTTGTCGTTATGGTCGCTGTGCCTGTCCCCATGTTCTTAATGCAGTACATATAGCCGTCTGAAACTTTTTTGTAAAATGACACCGAAACTGCGGAAGGATTGGAAGACATGGCACTTGGAGTCGTGGGATTTTCCGTAGTAACTTTGTAATAATAGGTGCTGTGCGAGCCAAAATTATAGGATGGCGTGTCACATTTCAGCGCATAAGCCGCGCCAGTGCCAATCGTCGTAAAGGCGACCGAGCGTCCGTCGCTCGCCGTTGTGGTAATAGTGGCATCCCCTTTTCCAACATTTGTAATGGTAAATAAATAACCGCCCCGTGTAGGCCGTGGGCCGGAAACGGTAACTGCGGAAGGATTGGAAGAAGATGCTGCCGGGGGGTCTATATCCGGCGTCGTAATTTTGTAAATATAAGATATGCGGTCTCCGAATGAATAAGATGACGTGTCGCAGTTGAAAGTCATTGGATCCATGGGTTGGGTATCTTCACCGCCCGCAGAAAAATCAACATAGCTGTAATCCATGTCGCAGTACCCTGTGATACCGGGAACCGAACCGTCGCTTGCGTACTGCCACATGGAATAATTATTAAAATCCGGTGCAGAGGCGTTTATGTACTGTGCAACCCACCAGTTGTGCTTATACACCAGCGGGCTCGTCAAGTGGTTTTGAAAGAAGTCCTTATTGGCATAAACCATAACTTTATAACCGGCATTTTCAATTTTCGTGCAGAAAGTGTCGACAATTTCGCCAAGCGTCTCACTGGAAAGAGTAGAGGGATAATAGCCATCCGTGTCTTCAATGTCGTAAGCCACCGGATAATCCAGATGACGGCCATTTAAAATATGCAGGCACTCGTCCGCTTCCTGGGAAGCCATCGTTGTGTTGGTAGCATAGCTGAAATGGTAAACACCAACTTTAATGCCGCTGTTTACAGCACCTCTGTAATTTTGTACAAAGCAGGAATCCGTCTGGTCATCCCAGCAGCCCGGATCGCCGCCGAAGCCGTCGCGGATCATAGCGAATTGGACGCCGGAATTCTTTACGTCAGTCCAGTTGATATTGCCCTGATACTTTGAAACATCTATGCCGCGAATCGGTACGGCGGCCTGTGTGGGTAAAGGGCAGGCTGCAGCAGAAACAGCAATTGCCAGTGTTAGAAGAAGGGCTCCAAATCTTTTCAAAAATAACCTCTCCGTTTCCATGTGGCATTTTACTGCCGGAATATTCACATTTAATTTTCCAGATACTGTAAATTAATTTTGATCTCATAGCAAAAGCAGCATAGTCGCGCTAGAACGATTCTAGCAGAACGTCACAAAATGTCGGAAAATGCGATTCAATATTTTTATTATATTTTTCCTACAGGCAAGTGTCAAGGTAAACAAGTAAAAAAGGAAGCCTTATCCGCAAATGTGTCATATTTTTTTGTTATAAATGCTTCTTAACATTCAAATCTCTTGTAACAATTCGCCGATTCTGCTATAATTGGAATCATTGATATATTATTAACAAAGTTCTCGCCTCGGCAATGGGAAACACAGCACTCACCTTTCGCTTTTTGGATTCTGAAATTATTCTATATTTCTGTATTATAAAAATAGGAGGTTTTACTATGGCCGTAAAATTCATAACTGCAAGGGAAGCAGCGGATCTTATTCCGAGTAACGCCACCGTTGGGACAAACGGTTTCATGGGCACTGCTTTTCCGGAGGAAATTGTTCAGGAGTTGGAAAACCGATTTCAGGAAACTGACAGCCCCCAAAACCTGACTCTCTTCTTCTGTGCCGCACAAGGTGACAATAAGTCCAAAGGATTGCTCCACCTTGCACACAAAGGCCTTTTGCGCCGCACCATCGGCGGGCACTATGGTATGGCCCGCAAAATTGGAGAAATGGTAGTAAACAACGAGATTGAAGCCTATGACTTTCCGCAGGGTGTAATGGCTCACCTGCTGTGTGAAACGGCTGCGCACCAGCCCGGCGTCCTTACGAAGGTTGGCATTGGCACATTTGTTGACCCGCGTGAGGCAGGCGGCAAAATGAACGAAAAAACAATGCCATGCGAAGATTATGTCCAGCTCGTAAAGCTGAACGGAGAAGATTATCTGTTCTACAAATCCATCCCCATAAACTGTGCGCTGATTGCCGGCACTTACGCGGACGAAAGCGGCAACATTTCCTTCGAACGGGAAGGCGTGCGCGCGGAATCCCTTGCACTGGCCACAGCCTGCAAAAATTCCGGCGGCAAAGTCTTTGTGCAGGTACAGAACGTTGTAAAAAGCGGTTCCCTGCATCCGCGCATGGTTGAAATACCGAGCGCACTGGTCGACTATGTGATTGTGGCAAGTGACATGAAGTACTGTATGCAGAACTTCGGCTCCCAGTACAACCCCGGCTTCTCCGGCGAGCACTACATGGGCCTTGCGGGATTCAAACCGGCTGAACTGAACAACAAAAAAGTGATTGGCCGCCGGGCAGCCATGGAGCTGCAGAGAGACAGCATTGTAAACCTCGGCGTGGGGATTCCGGAATATATTTCTGCGGTTGCCGCAGAAGAAGGCATCACAAAGAAATTCACCCTGACGGTAGAAGACGGCATCTTCGGCGGGAGCCCGCAGAGCGGCCTGGACTTCGGCGTCAGCCTGAACCCATCCTGCATGGTCACCATGCCCTCTATGTTCGACTTTTACGACGGCGGCGGCCTGGACCAGGCATTCGTCGGGTTTGCAGAAGGCGATATGGAAGGCAACGTAAATGTTTCCAAATTCGGTAAACTGATGCCGGGCTGCGGCGGATTTATCGATATTACGCAGAACACGAAGCAAGTTTATTTCTGCGGTACCTTCACTGCGGGCGGGCTGAAAACGGAAATCGGCAACGGTGAGCTGCATATCCTGCAGGAAGGCAAAGTCGACAAGTTCACAAAGCAGCTGCAGCAGGTCACCTTCAGTGCCAAAACTGCCGTTAGCAACAACCTGCCTGTTCTGTATATTACCGAACGCGCTGTGTTCCGCCTGACAAAAGACGGCATTATGCTTTGTGAAGCGGCGCCTGGCATTGACCTTGAAAAAGACGTTTTTGCTCATATGCCGCAGAAACCGATTCTTTCGCCCGACTTCAAACTGATGGATGCACGGATTTTCCGCAGTGAAAAAATGGGTCTGAAAGACGACTGACCATGTAAATAAAATATTTATGGTTGTTTGCCCCGCTTTTTTGAAAAAAGCGGGGCATTTTTCAAAAAATAGTTCTAATTTTCAAAAAACATACCTTGCAATACTTGAAATATTGTACCGGTACAATTATAATAAATCTATTTGCTGTGACTTGAAAAATATAAGTAAAGGATGGGGAAATTGGTCTTTTCATCAAATACTTTTCTCTTTTTGTTCTTCCCGATTGTTCTGATACTTTATTTCAACCCGTTTGTAAAAAGCAGGACCTACAAAAATGTCATCCTGCTGCTCGCAAGCCTGTTTTTCTATGCCTGGGGCGAGCCAATCTGGTGGGTCATCCTGTGCTTTTCCATTTTCATGAACTGGTTTTTCGGAAGAATGCTGGCCAAACCGGAAAGCGGCGAGCACAAAAAGAAGCAGATTGAAGTCATCGCCATCCTCTGCAACCTGTTTTTCCTTTTTGTGTTTAAATACCTGAATTTTACCATAGCTAATCTCCGGTGGCTCACGGGTATGAGCCTCCCATTCCCGAAAGTTGCCCTGCCGATCGGCATCTCATTCTACACCTTTGAGGCAATCTCCTATATTGTTGACGTAAAACGCGGCAAGGCAAAGGCCGCCACAAATATTCTGGACGTTGGGCTTTACATTGCCTGCTTTCCGCAGGTGCTTGCCGGGCCGATTGTACGCTATGAAACAGTCGCTGATGAAATCCACAACCGGCACGAAAACATGGATGACTTCTGCGAAGGGATGTGCCGCTTTGTCTATGGGCTTGCAAAAAAAGTCGTAATTGCAAACAGCATTGCGCAGGCAGCGGACAAGGCTTTCAGCCAACCGGGGCAGTCGGTCCTGCTCGCATGGGTGGGTGCTATAGCTTACACCTTCCAGATTTACTTTGACTTTTCCGGGTATTCCGACATGGCCATAGGGCTTGGCCGGATGTTCGGCTTCCATTACCTTGAAAACTTTAATTACCCGTATATTGCAAAAAGCGTTACGGAATTCTGGCATCGCTGGCATATTTCACTTTCCACCTGGTTCCGCGACTATGTTTATTTTCCGCTCGGCGGCAGCTGGGTAAAAAGCGCGGCGCGCCACATTTTCAATCTTGGCGTGGTTTGGTTCCTAACAGGGTTCTGGCACGGAGCAAATTGGACCTTTATGTGCTGGGGGCTTGCCTACTTTGTTGTTCAGGTCTTTGAAAAATATGTACTGAAGGCAAAAACCGGAACTCCGGTTTTCGGGCGCATTTATACGATGCTGGTCGTCGTTCTCTGCTGGGTTCTGTTCCGTTCGCCTTCCATCGGCGCAGCCGGAACGTATATCGCTGCCATGTTTGGTGCAGGCGTTTCACAGTTGGCAGGCGGCACGGCTCTTGGCCTGCTGCGGGATTACTGGCCTTGTTTCCTCATTGGCATCCTGGCAAGCTGCCCGATTGCTCCCGCACTGCGGAAGCGGCTTCTGCCAACTTCAGGCGGAAAAGTTGCCTATGCTGCCATTACCTGCGTCCTTTTCATCTTTACTGTTTCCTGCATGGTTACGAGTTCGTACAATCCGTTTATCTACTTTAACTTTTAACGAGGCGCCAATATGCTGAAAAAATTCAACTGCAAAAAAGTTGTTACCGTTTTCGTTCTTGTGATTCTTAGCTTCAACATGATGAATGTCCTTGTGTGGAAGTGGAATGCAACCGTTAATCAAAGGGCCGTCAGCTATAAGCCCACCATAAACTGGGCACAGGAGTATCCTTTTGCCGAAGTTTCAAAGGCCGCACCCGCACCGGCAGTTCCTGCCCAGAAAAATTCCTTTCTGCACAGTTTTGTGCAAAAACTGCGGAATAGATCGAGTTCCATTCAAAAAGAAGAAAACGTTCTGGAAACCAACTGCATTTACCAGCTTTTTGCTTTTCGGCCGCTCGTTGAGCTGAATGGCTTTGTAAACTTAAAATGCGGAAAAATGATTTACCCAAACCAAGAAGTTTTTCAGCTGAATAACGGTTATTGGGCATTTACCAAAGATCCGCTTTCGGCTTCCAGCACAAAACGCACGGCAGACAATATTGCCGGCCTTTCGCAGTTCTGTTCTGGAAAAAATATTCCATTTTTATATGTGCAGTGCCCAGACAAAACTTGTAAATATGACCCTGAAATGCCGAATGGAGCAGAAGACTGCACAAACGAGAACTATGACGCACTTCTGGCTGAGCTGCAAAAACTCAGCATCCCGTCTTTTGACCTGAGAGATCAGATTCATGCGGAAAGCCTGAACCACTACGGTATGTTCTACCGCACTGACCACCATTGGAAGGTAGAAACCGGTTTGTGGGCTGCCGGCGAAATTACACGGAAACTGAATGACAGCTATGGCTGTAAATTGGACGCTGCCAAAACGAATGCGGCAGACTACCAGAAGCAGGTCTACAAAGACTGGTTCCTTGGTTCCGCCGGGCGCAGGGTTTCCCTTGGCTGCGCACAGCCAGAAGATTTTACCCTGATGCTTCCGAAATTTTCCACACAGCTGCAGTTGGAAGTTCCAAACATGAATATTTGCAAAACCGGGAAATTTGAGGATGTCATTTACAACCAGGAAACGCTGAAGTCGAAGGATTACTACAATCTTTCCTGCTATGAATCGCAGCTTTATGGAAACCAGCCTCTGACAAAAGTCACGAACAAAAAGAATCCAAACGGGCAGAAAATTCTGGTGCTGGGCGATTCCTTCTCACTTGCTTTGGTACCATACCTTTCGCTTACTTCACGGGAAACAGATTTGATTGACTTTCGGCGCGACCAGGGGAATTTTACAGGAAGTATCCGTAACTTCATTAACACCGAAAAGCCAGATATTGTGCTTCTCACCTATGAACCCGGCTCTGATTATTCTTTTCAATAAACTGCTTTTAGCTGCCGTATTTTTGCGGCAGCTTTTTTATAGCATATATTTACTTTTGTGTGAAATGTTCGTATTATTTAAACAAAATTTTGCTGCGCCTTTTTATTTGTGTAAAATTAACCCTGTTATGTATGGTATAATAGCTTCAACTGAAAGATGGGAAGAAGGGAATTCATCATGCCAAAAACTTCACTGCCAAGAAAAGTCAATATTATTGGCCATAGAAATCCGGACACTGACTCCATCTGCTCGGCCATTGCCTACGCATACCTGAAAAATCACATGGGCAAACCCATCTATGAGCCGCGCCGCGCCGGGCATTTGAACCGCGAAACGGAATTTGTGCTGCAGTATTTTAAAGTGAAGCCACCGCGCCTTTGCACGGACGTAAGCCCACAGATAAAAGACATTGACATACGGGTTTCGCCTGGGATTGACGGCGAAACGAGCCTGCGCGCCGCATGGGAACATATGCGCGACGCTGAGATTGATACGCTCTGCATTACAGATGTAAGCTGCAGACTACTGGGGCTCATTACGGTCAAGGACATCGCCATGGCCAACATGGACCTGCTTGACACCGACGTGCTTTCAGTCGCACACACCAGCTACAAAAACGTCCTTTCCACCCTGAACGGGAAAATGATTGTCGGAAATCCCGACGCCGTAATTGAAGAAGGACGCATTCAGGTAGGTACAGAAAGTGCGGAAGCCATAGAAGAGCACGTATGCCCCGGCGACACCGTGCTTGTTTCCAACCGGTATGAAACACAGATTTGTGCCATTGAATGCGGTGCGGGATGCATTGTCATCTGCTGCAGTTCTACGGTTCCGCGCACGATTGTGACCCGTGCCGAAGAAAAGGGCTGCTGCATTATTACAACACCGTACGATTCTTATGCCGCAGCGCGGCTCATCAGCCAAGCCGCGCCGGTACGCCACTTTATGTGTTCGGAAGGGCTGCTGCAGTTCAGCCTGAACACCCCCATTGAGGATGCCCGCAAAGTAATGGCCAGTGTGCGTCATCGTTACTTCCCCGTTCTCAATGAAGAAGGAAAGTACTGCGGCGTTGTTTCGCGCCGGAACCTTTTGAATCTGCACCGCAAACAGATTATTCTGGTAGACCACAACGAGCGGACGCAGGCAGTGGATGGCCTTGACCAGGCGGACATCCTGGAAATCATCGACCACCATCGCATTGGCACACTGGAAACACGCGGCCCAGTTTATTTTCGGAATGTTCCGGTTGGCTGCACAGCCACCATCATATTCCAAATGTTTCAGGAAAACGGTGTGAAGGTTCCAAAAGACATCGCTGGGCTGCTGCTTTCAGCGATTCTTTCCGACACGCTGATGTTCCGTTCCCCAACTTCTACACCGCAGGACAAAGAAACAGCAAAAAAGCTGGCGGAAACAGCCGAGGTAGACATTCCTTCTTATGCCGAACGGATGTTTGAAGCCGGCGGCGACTTGACAGGAAAAACCGCGGAAGAGGTTTTCCTTTCGGATTTCAAAGTCTTCAGCCGCGGCAACGCCCGTTTTGGTGTGGGGCAAGGCATCTATATGACCGAAAAAAGCCGCACCGCAGCGGAAGCCTTGGTTGGTCCTTACCTTCCGGAAGCCGCTGGGAACGAAGGTCTGCCGCTTGTTTTTTATATGTTTACCGACGTTCAGCATGAGTCAACCGAACTGATGTACTGCGGACGCAGTGCAGAGAAAATTATAAGTGAAGCTTTTGGCGTAAAGCCAAAAGACGGCATGGCGATTCTGCCCGGCGTTGTAAGCCGCAAAATGCAGCTGATTCCGCCTTTAATGGCTGCCATGCAGGCACTTCAGGTCTGAACGAATACTTCCTCCTTTTTCAATGAAAGCCATGCGCTTTCTGTCTGCTTCCTATTAATCAGTTTAGTGTAAATTATGACATAAAATTAAACTCGCCGGGTTCGCCTTTTGTTTGGCAAACCCGGCGGATTTCTCTTATAATCTGACTGTTTATTCCGCTGCAAATCGGTCGTATGCTATCATAACGCTCGACACAATTAGCATTCACATCATGTTGGGCTCTTGCAGAGTAAACATATTCTCTGCCGCACCGAGAACGTGCAAAAAGCGAGCAAGACCAAATTGAGGATAAGCTAACGGCGTAAAAATTCCAGCAGCGTATTGACAATTTAACGGATAAGTGATAAAGTTAGACTGCTTTAGTTAGCATGCTAATTGTTAGCATTGCAATTTAATTTTATGGAGGAAATTATGTCTGCTCGTTTTCATCATGCAGTTTATATGGCATACAATGCTCAGAAAAACAGTTTGCGCCCCGGTATGGTACGAATCGGCCTTTCCCCTGGGCAGCCAAAAGTTTTGAGGTTCTTATCATCCCACAACAACTGTATGCAGAAAGAGATTGCAGAGGCTTTGGACATTGAGCCTGCCACTGTGTCGCGCCTGCTGGTCAATATGGAGCAAAACGGCCTTGTGATACGTTCTGCACCGGAGGAACGCCGGAGAGCAGAATCGGTCCGAATTACAGAAGAGGGACGCACCGCCTTTACCCAGTGGGAAACGTTCTGCCACACGGTGGAAGAACAATCTTTACAGGGCTTTTCGGAAGAGGAAGGGCAAAAATTTCTGGAGTTCCTGTGCCGCATGTATCAAAATTTAACAGGAAAGCCTTTGAACTAATGGAGGAAAAATTGTGGTAAAGCGACTTTTTACTTATTTCAAACCCTACAGGAAAGCACTTTTCGGCAGTATCGCCTGCGTCATGGCGGAATGTGTGTTTGAAATTGTTATTCCGCTCATTATGGCGGACATCATAGACGTGGGCGTCGTACATAAGGATCAAAGCTACATCCTGCAGCGCGGTGCTCTAATGGTTGCCTGCGCGCTGGTTGCACTTTTGCTTGGCTCCATCTATGCACGCCTTGGGGCGCGGGCCGGGCAGGGCTTCGGGGCAGAACTGCGGCAGCAGGAATACAAAAGGGTTCAGGAATATTCTTTTTCCAATTTGGATCATTTCAGCACGCCGTCGCTTATCACACGCCTGACAAGTGACATTACCATTCTGCAGAACTCAATCTGCAACGGCATCCGACCGATGGTTCGCGGGCCTGTCATGATGGTGACAGGACTTGTAATGTCCATTCTGCTGAACCCAAAACTGTCCGTTGTTTTTCTAATTGCCATCCCGATCCTTGCCGCGGGGCTGTACCTGATTATGCGGACTCTGGGCGCTTCTTACGCACGGATGCAGAAAATGCTGGACCGCGTCAACTCCATTGTACAGGAAAACCTGACAGCGATACGCACGGTAAAATCCTATGTGCGGGGAGAAAGCCAGTCTGCTCTTTTCGCCGAAGGGAACGGCGGTTACTGCGACGCTTCGGAACACGCATTTCATACTGCCATGCTGAATATGCCGTATTTCCAACTTATCATGTACACTACTATTCTCTGCATTCTCTGGTTCGGCGGCAACTTCATTCATACAGGCACCATGAAGGTTGGCCAGCTGACAGGCTTTCTAAGTTATGTACTCCAGATTTTGAATTCACTGATGATGATTTCGAATGTGTTCCTAATGCTCAGCCGTTCCATGACTTCCATCAGCAGAGTTTTCGAGGTGCTGGATGAGAAACCGGAAATTATCGACAGCGGAGATTCGTCGCATCTCATCCGCAGCGGCAGCGTCGAATTCAGCAACGTCTCGTTTAAATACAGCAAAAATGCAAAAGAAGACGTGCTTTCCAACGTCAACTTAAAAATTGACGCAGGGCAAATGATTGGCGTGCTCGGCGGCACAGGCGCCGCTAAGACGTCACTGGTACAGCTGATTCCCCGCCTTTACGATGTAAGTGACGGCTGCGTCAAAGTAGATGGGCTGGATGTGCGTGAATACGGTCTGCGGCACCTTCGCGACAGCGTGGGAATGGTGCTGCAGAACAACACTCTGTTTTCCGGTACGATTCGGGAAAACCTTCTCTGGGGCAACGCGCACGCCACGCAGGAGGAACTGGACTGGGCCTGCCGCATTGCATGCGCGGACGAATTTCTCGGCCGTCTGCCGAACGGCTATGAAACCGTACTTGGTCAAGGCGGCGTAAACGTTTCCGGTGGGCAGAAGCAAAGGCTCTGCATCGCCCGTGCGCTGCTTAAGCGGCCGAAAATTTTAATTCTAGACGATTCGACCAGTGCAGTCGACACCGCCACAGAGCGCAGAATCCGCGAACGGCTTGCGGAAAACCTGCCGCAGACAACCCGCATTCTCATCACTCAGCGGCTTGGTTCGGTAGAAGAGGCCGACCAGATTATTCTGCTTGAGGATGGCAAAGTCATCGCCGTGGGCAGCCACAGCGAACTTCTTGCCGGAAATGAAGTCTACCGGGAAATCTGGCAGTTTCAGCAGAAAGGAGAGACTGCGTAATGCCAAAAACTTTTTCGCGCGCAAGGCCGAAAAATCTGCGCAGGGCGTTTGGCCTTTTGTGGCACTACATAAAAAAGCATGCCTTTTCATTTATGCTTGTGTCAGTCCTTGCCGTTGTCAGCGCGCTTGCTTCCGTCTACGGCACTTATCTGCTGAAGCCGGTCATTGACAATTATATTTTACCGGGCAACATTCCGGGGCTGATTCGTATGGTGCTGCTCATGGCGCTGCTTTATTTTGTGGGTGTTGCGGCAACGTACGGCTACACACAGATAATGGTCGTGCTGGCACAGAAAGTTGTTAAGGAAATCCGCAACGATTTGTTCCAAAAAGTGCAGAGACTGCCGCTCAGTTATTTCGATGCACAGACGCACGGCGAATTGATGAGCCGCTTTACAAACGACATTGACACCATCTCCGACGCACTGAACAACAGTTTTGCCATGGTAGTACAAAGCTTTGCCGTAACAGTCGGCACCTTTGTCGTGATGATTATTTTGAACGTATGGCTTTCCGCCGTTGTGCTGCTCACCTTCTTCTGCATGTTCCTGTTTCTCCGTTACAGCAGTAAAAAGAGCAAGGCATACTACGACCGGCAGCAGGAATTTCTCGGCAGCCTTGACAGTTTTGTCGAAGAGAGCGTTGCCGGGCAGAAAGTTGTGCAGGTTTTTAACCATGAGGAAGAAAATTTTGCGGAATTCACCGTAAGGAACCGTCGTTTGCAAAAAGCCGCAACGGGTGCTGTTACGTTTTCCAGTCTGCTGATTCCTGTCGTTGTGAGCCTGTCTTACTTCGGTTATGCGGTTTCCGCGTGCATTGGCGCTTTCTTTGCTATTTCAGGGCAGATTGGCCTTGGCACGCTGGCCTCCTACCTTGTTTATGTGCGGCAGGTTGCCATGCCAATCAACCAGTTTTCCCAGCAGCTCAATTTCATACTTGCTTCGCTTTCAGGCGCAGAACGCATTGATGAGGTCCTGTCCACGCCGGAAGAAGAAGACAGAGGCAGTGTGACACTCGTTCAGGCTGAAGTTATGCCGGATGGTTCCCTCCGCGAAACGGACCGTCACACTGAACAGTGGGCCTGGCGGAAAACAAAAGCGGACGGTTCAGTAGAGCTTATTCCGCTGCGCGGCGACGTACGGTTCTGCGATGTGGTGTTCGGATATGTGCCGGGGCATCCGGTGCTGAAGGGAATCAGCCTGTATGCGAAGCCGGGACAAAAAATTGCTTTCGTCGGTTCGACGGGCGCGGGCAAAACAACCATAGCAAGTCTAATCAACCGGTTTTATGAAGTGACCTCGGGAACCATTACTTATGACGGTATTGACGTGCGCAGCATCAGGAAAGATGACCTTCGCCATTCGCTGGGTGTTGTTTTGCAGGACACTCACCTGTTCACCGGAACCATCGCGGAAAACATCGGGTTCTCCGGTGACAATATCGACCGTGAACACATCGTCGCCGCAGCAAAACTTGCGGGCGCAGATTCATTTATCCGCCGCCTGCCGAACGGTTACGACACCGTGCTGAGCGGCGACGGCGACAACCTGAGCCAAGGCCAGCGGCAGCTTCTTGCCATTGCCCGCGCCGCGGCTGCCGACCCGCCGGTCCTTATCCTCGATGAGGCAACTAGTTCCGTCGACACGCGCACCGAGCGCCAAATTGAAAAAGGCATGGATCGTCTGATGAAGGGCCGCACCGTGTTCGTCATTGCGCACCGGCTCTCCACCGTGCGAAACGCAAATGCAATTCTCGTCCTGGAGGGCGGCGAAATTCTGGAACGCGGCAGCCATGAGGAGCTGGTTGCGCAAAAAGGGCGCTATTATCAGCTGTATACCGGCCAGTTCGAACTGTCGTAAAATTGCCGAACAAATTAAGAACAGCAGAATATAAAAATGGCGGAACCGCTGTCGCAGCGGCTCCGCCATTTTGCTCCTATTTTATTCCTTCGTGCTGATAGAAACAGGCTCGTAGCCTGCGTCGGTGACAGCCTTTTTCAGAGTTTCATCGCTCACATCCGCCGTAAGCGTAACTTCCGCCGTTTTCGCCTGCAAATCGACTTTTGCGTTTACTCCGTCTAATGCGTTCAGCGCTTTTTCCACATGAGCCTGGCAGTGGGCACACATCATGCCGTCAATTCGAATGATTTTTTTCATTGTTTTCTTTCCTTTCTCATCTTGAATGGATTTCGGTAATACCGCAGGAACCTGCGCGTGGTTTGCATGAAAGAACCGCAGCCGTAAGGCATTCAGCACAACAAACACCGAGCTGAAACTCATGGCCGCCGCTGCAATCATTGGGCTCAGCTGCCAGCCGAGGAACGGATAGAATACTCCGGCTGCAAGCGGAATGCCCAGGGCATTGTAAAAGAATGCCCAAAAAAGATTTTCCTTAATATTGCGTATTGTAGCGCGGCTCAGGCGGACGGCTGTCACCGCGTCAAGCAGGTCGCTCTTCATCAGGACAATGTCCGCCGACTCTATGGCTACGTCCGTCCCCGCGCCAATCGCTATGCCAACATCGGCACGAGCCAGTGCGGGCGCGTCGTTGATGCCGTCGCCGACCATCGCAACATGATTCCCGCTTTCCTGAATTCGGCGGACCTCACGCTCTTTATCCTGCGGAAGCACTTCGGCAACAGCACGGTCAATGTCAAGCTGCCTGCGTATTGCTTCCGCTGTCTTTTTATTGTCGCCTGTCAGCATTACAACGTCAATCCCTATGGATTTCATCTGGCGTATTGCTTCCCGGCTTGTCGGCTTTACGACATCCGCCGCCGCTATGATGCCAAGCAGCTCTCCGTCTTCCGCAAAGAAAAGCGGTGTTCTGCCCTCCTCGGCAAGCGTTTCAGCCTTTTGCAGGAACGCGCCCGGTTTTACCCCGCATTCACGCAGAAATGCCAAGTTGCCGGCAGCACAGTTTCGGCCGCCAACCAATGCGGAAATGCCGCGCCCCGGAACTGCCCGGAAATTTTCCACCGCATCCGGCGCAATACCTTCGCGCACGGCTTCTTCCTCAACAGCAGCCGCAAGCGGATGTTCAGAGGGCTTTTCCAGCGCAGCGGCTGTGCGCAGCAGCCTTTCCGTGCTTACACCCTGTGCCGGAAGGATGTCGGTAACACGCGGCTTTCCTTCCGTTATGGTCCCGGTCTTGTCCAGCACAACGGTTTTTACTGTTTGTGCTGTTTCAAGCGCTTCGCCGGACTTTATCAGGATTCCTTCGGATGCGCCCCGGCCCGTGCCAACCATAATAGCGACCGGTGTCGCAAGCCCCAGCGCGCAGGGGCAGGAAATCACAAGCACTGAAATTGCCGACGAAAGTGCAAACTCACCCGATTTTCCAAGGCAGAGCCACACAATGGCGGCCAGCACGGCAATTGAAATCACGACCGGCACAAAAATACCGCTCACGCGGTCGGCCAGCTTTGCAATCGGTGCTTTGGAGGAGCCGGCTTCTTCCACAAGACGGATAATCTGTGCTAAAGTTGTGTCGCCGCCAACTTTTTCAGCGCGGAATTTTAGGAACCCGGACTGGTTAATCGTCGCAGCCGTCACAGAATCCCCCGGCTTTTTTTCCACCGGAATGCTTTCGCCGGTTACAGCCGACTGGTCTACTGCAGAAGTTCCCTCCACGACGGTTCCGTCGACCGGAATGCGCTGGCCCGGACGCACCAGAACGAGGTCGCCTACAGCAACTTGCTCCGCCGGTATTTCCACCTCCCGCCCGCCACGTTCCACAACAGCCGTCTTCGGCGCTAAATCCATCAGCTTCGAAATGGCTTCCGAAGTTTTCCCACTGGCACGCGCTTCCAGGTATTTACCGAGCGTAATCAAAGTTAAAATTGTGCCTGCAGACTCGAAATAAAGGTCGGAAAGGAAATGCCCGGCTACATCCGTGTTGCCGTGACCAAGCGCCCAGCCAATGCGGAAAATGGCATAGACGCCATAAACCACGGCGGCGGAAGAACCAACGGCAATCAGCGAGTCCATGTTTGGCGCACGCTTTGCCAATGTGCGGAAACCAACCGTATAGTAACTGCGGTTCACATACAGAATTGGCAGGAGCAGAAGGAACTGCGCAAAAGCGTAGACTACACCGTTTTCCACTCCGGAAAAGGTATTGTGCAGAAACAGCGGTATCGGCAGCCCAAACCATTCTTTCATCATGTGAAACATGGCAAGGTACATCAGAGGAATCCAAAAGGCGAAGGAAACCACAAGCCGCGTTTTCATTTCTTTTTTCTGCACTTCCGCCGGTCTCGGCTTATCTGCAGCCTCCGCCGCGCCGGGTACGGAAGCATGGTAGCCTGCTTCTTCAACAGCCTTAAGGATATTGGTTCTTTCTTGTTCAGAGCCGTCGTACTCTACCATCATGCTGTTGGTCAGTAAGCTTACGTTGGCGGACTGTACGCTATCGACTTTTTTCACACTCCGCTCCACTGCTGCGGAACAGGCCGCGCAGGTCATTCCCGTAACACTGAATTTTTGCTTCAAAATTCGGCCCTCACTTTCCGAAGAACTGCTGGGTTCCGTCTGTATTGCTCTTTCGTTCTGTTTATTCCACAAATTGGATGATAAATTGTCAAATGCCCAAAGAATCTAATCATCCGATTTTTACTGTAGATTTTTCATAACTTTATGATAAAATTGTAGAGACCTTAAAATTCACTCTGGAAAGCCGGTTTGCATCTGTGATTCAAAAGACAGAAAAAAATAAAATAAAGAAACGCAGCACCCGGCGTATGGCAACTCTGTTTTTTTGCTGCCTGCTGCTCACTGTTTTCTTTACCGCCTGTGCAGAAAGACCAGGAAGCACCTCTTCCAAAGTATCACCAGCCAAAACAACGGCTTCTTCAAAAGCGGCTTCTTCGGGCAACTCTTCCATTTCCGGCGGCAGTAATGCTTCTTCCGCTGCAGAGCCGGTTAAACAAATTAAAACCATTCCGGGCGGAAAACTGCTCACGGTGCAGAACATCCAGCAGACTCCTGAGCTTGCAGCTGGCTGCGAAGTCACTGCAGCAAGCATTATTCTAAACTATACCGGCTTCCCAGTTTCAAAATGCGACCTGCTGAAGTACCTTCCGCAAAATAACACTTTTACTACAAAAGGCGGCGTAAAATACGGGCCAAACCCGTGGACAACCTTTGTCGGGAAGCCAGACACCGACCGCTATGGCTGCTATGCGCCAGTGATTGTAAAGACGATAAACAGTTACCTTTCTCAGCTCGGAAATAAAAAGGGCAACCATATGGCGGCTGACATCTCCGGCGCACCGATAGAATCACTCTACGAAAATATTGACAATGGCACGCCCGTTATTGTGTGGGTTACCATAGGGATGCAGGAACCGGTTTTGAGCGACAGCTGGTTCCTAAGCGACACCAATCAGTCATTCCAGTGGATTCAAAAAGAGCATTGTATGGTGCTGATTGGCTATGACAGCACAAAAGCGTATTTCTGCGATCCGCTCAGCAAGGATAACGTCGTTTCCTACAGTAAGGACTTGTTTGAAGAGCGTTACCGTGAAATGTTCATGCAGTCCGTCGCGATGAACTGACCTTACAACAAGCGTGTTTCGTTAATAATCAGCTCGAACTGAAGCCCGAGGAACTGTGCTGCCTGGCGGCACAGTATCATGCGGGAAATGAAAATTTCAAAATATTCCATCACGGGGCAGATGCTGGTGTCAATGGTAATATCCAGCGTTGCGGTTTTCCGCTCCGTGTCAATTTTTGTGGATGCCCGTTCCACCGCATAATTAACGCGGTCGTGAATGTCGGCAGCCACACTTTTTCTGTCGCGTACACGGGTACGCCGCACGTCGCCTTTGTCGGCCAGAATCAGAGCGGCCGCGATAGGGCTTACAGCATTTGCCGTGCCCTCATCGTGGTTCCCGATTGCCGCCGTAACCTGTGCAACTTCTTCCGGCGGCATGCCAAGGCGGTTCAGAATATCGAATGCCATTAAAGCGCCGCTCTGCGCATGGTTAGCGCGGTTTACAACGTTGCCGATGTCATGCATATAGCCTGCAATCTGTGCCAGCTCGCACGTGCGCTCATCATAGCCAAGACTGCGCAGAATATTGCCCGCATAGTTTGCGGAGCGCTTGGCGTGCGGAAAGCCATGCTCCGTAAATCCTATTTCACCAAGATTGTGATTTCCGTTTTCAATGTAGGCGTGGATTTCCTCGTTTTTCAGGATTTCATCAAAGGTAATGGTGCGGTACTGCGGCATCGCTTCTCCCCTCCCTTAAACGGTCATCATGCGGTACATGGCTTCCAGGCAAATCTGCGCATGCTTCATAAAGAAGTCCATACTGATGCTCTCGTTCGCATTGTGAAGCCCACGGTCGGGTTCATCTGCAAAGAATGGGCCAAAAGCAACGGCCCTGCCTGGAATTTCACGCGCATAAGTACCGCCGCCCGTAGCGTACAGTTCTGCCGGAACGCCCTTGACTTCTTTGTAGGCATCCTGCAGGAGATGAACAAGCGGATGGTCTGCCGGGAAATAGAGCGGTTCATTTTCCAAAACCTTTTCCGCCTGAAGACCGGCTTTCACCGCATTTTTTTGGATTGTATCCACAATTACGCCGCCCTTGCAGGTCACCGGGTAGCGAATATCCAGCGTCATGTCAGCCGAAGACGGCGTTACACGCACAAGGCCAAGGTTCAGTGTAAGCGGGCCGGAAGGCTCGTCACTCATCTGTACACCCATAGATGCACCGCTTGTTTCCGTTCCAATAAACCGGTTGAGAAATGCAAGGAAGCTGCCCAGTTCTTCGGCGGAAAGCGCTTTTCCCAACAAAGCCGAAAGAAGTTCCGCTGCATTTACGCCTTCCTGCGGCTGTGCTGCATGACAGGCCTTGCCGATGGAAATAATCTGAATCCCATCTGCCGCCTTTTCAAATTGGAATTCACCTTTTGCTGCTTTTGCAGCGGCCTGCATTTTTTCCATCCTGCCGGGAGCCTCTGCAACAACGGCTTCCGCCTTGCCCGGAACCGCGTTGACAACTGTTCCGGCCGTAAAGCTGCGCACTGCCGCAGAGTCGTGTCCCGTCGCGCTGATTTTTACACGCAGAATTCCCTTTTCACGGTTGCAGATACCATAATTGCTGTCCGGTGTAAAGGCCATGGCAGGGAAAGGCTCTTTGCTAAAATACATTTTCAAATCGTCGCTGGCAATTTCTTCGCCTGCACCAAAAATGACGCGGATTTTTCGTTTTCCGGTTACACCCGCGTCTTTTAATGCTTTCAGGCAATAGAGCGCCGTTACGGCAGCACCTTTATCATCTGCTGTGCCGCGGCCGTAATACAGGTTTCCCTTCTTTGTCAGCGTAAATGGGTCGGTGTTCCAGCCATCCCCGGCCGGTACTACATCAACGTGTGCAATAGCAGCGGCATATTCGTCGCCGGTGCCGTATTCCGCGTGACCGGCATAATTACCGACATTTTTTGTTTCAAAGCCCATATTTTTTGCAATCGCAAGGATTTCATTCAGTGCGCGCGCCGACTCTGCGCCGAATGGCTTTCCCTCTTCCGCAGTTGCGCAGACGGAGGGAATCTTCACCATCTGTGCAAGGTCTTTTACGATGTCATTCTGATACTTTAATATATTTTTTCCAAATCCCATTTTAAAGCCTTCTTCCTCTGCCAAATATTATATCACAAACGGGAAAAGAATCCGCGCTTTCAGGCAAAAATGCTTTTCTTTGCGCTTCCCGAACCGTGAATATTTGCACATCCCCCCGCGAATACTGGAATTGTTTACGGGAGGTGAAAAAGGTTGAAAAAGAATCTTTCCTTATTTCTTACAGGCGGTACACTTTACCCGCTTTGTGAAATTTTGTGCAGAGGAAGAACGGACTTTTCCATGGCGCTTGCAGGCGGGACCTGTTTCTGCCTGATTGACCGTGTATGCAACCACAAACTGTGTGGAAAACCGCTTTCAGTCAAATGTTTTGCCGGCTCCAGTATTATCACGGCTGTGGAGTTTGGCACTGGCGTTGTTGTAAATCTGATGCTTAAAATGAATGTGTGGGACTATTCAAAAATGCCAATGAATATTATGGGGCAGGTCTGCCTACCGTTTTCAATTCTGTGGTATGCAGCCACCATACCGGTCATGCTGTTATGCACACTTTTCGACCGGGCTTTTTTGCGGGTGCGAACCTAAAGTGGAAAGAGTTCCGGAAAGCGGAACTCTTTTTCCATATTCAGCTACGAAAAGAGTAGAAATGATATTTTTTTGCTCTTTATCATTGACATCCCTATGCAAAGTATGATATTATGAATATCGCACTTGCAAAGTATGTGTGTAGTTTTGCTTTTGTATGCATTGTTGGAGAGGTGTCCGAGTGGTTTATGGAGCCAGTCTTGAAAACTGGTGATCCCGCAAGGGACCAAGAGTTCGAATCTCTTCCTCTCCGCCATTTAAAATATTAAAAGTTTTTTATTCACCAACTATGGAGAAATACCCAAGTGGTGAAGGGGCTCCCCTGCTAAGGGAGTAGGTCGCGAAAGCGGCGCGAGAGTTCAAATCTCTCTTTCTCCGCCAGAATTAAAGCCCGCATGAGTACTGAAAGTCCAGTATTCTTGCGGGTTTTCTCATGTTTTGGATAAGAACCGTTCGGAATGAATATGAGCCATAAAGAACTTTTTAAGTAGGCAAAAAGTAGGCAAAAAAATAAGTCCCCACCAGCCAATCGGCCAGCGGGGATATGTATTATTTCTTGTCCTCTTGCTCCTGCAGTTTTTTCTCGAGTTCCATTACCTGCAAACATAGAAAATTCTGATTTTCAATTATTGCTTTCAGATTCTCATTAATCCAGT
>JBFLFY010000011.1:0-67673 GCA_041859875.1 Caproicibacter sp.
CGATGGTCACTTTATAGTCGGAGCCCATCCTGCGCTTGATGGAAGAAATCGTGCGGTCCGGGTTCGTGATGGCCTGCCGCTTTGCGACCTGGCCGACCATGCGCTCGCCGGTCTTGGAAAATGCAACAACAGACGGCGTTGTGCGTGCGCCTTCCGAGTTCGGAATAACAACAGGCTTGCCGCCTTCAATAACCGCTACACAGGAGTTTGTTGTACCAAGGTCAATACCGATTGTCTTTGACATATTTACTGCCTCCAATAATTCTCGAAGTTTATTTTTAAAGATAATGTATGAAAACGGACCCGCAAAACGGGTTGCCGCCAGTTTGTGGGGTTTTAGTTTGCGACCTGCACCATGGCGTGCCGTACGACTTTACCGTCTATGGTGTAGCCTTTTTGGAAGACTTTCGCAATGACGTTTTCGCCAAGAGACTTGTCATCGATGTGGGAAACGGCACTGTGCAGGGTTGGGTCAAAAGGCTCGCCTTCCTTGCCCATCTCCGCCACATTCAGCTTTTTCAGCGCTGCCTGCATCTGTTTCTGCGTCATCTCAACACCTTTGCGCAGGTCATCGGCGGAGCAGTCTTTCTGCTCCAGCGCACGCTCCAGGTTATCTGCCACGCTCAGTATTTCTTTTACGGCATCCGCCGTAGCGTCGGCGTAAAGCGCCTGTTTTTCGCGCTCGGTGCGTTTGCGGAAGTTATCGTACTCGGCGGCTGTGCGCAGAAACGCGTCTTTTTGCTGTGCGAGGGCATCTGTGGTTTCTTTCAGCTTCTTTTTTGTTTCTTCCAGTTCTTTGCTCATTTTCTCGGAAGATTCCTTTGCTTCGGCCTGCACCTTTGCTTCCGGGTTGGCGGCTTTCTCTCCGGCTTCGGTTTTTCCTTCAGCATTTGCTTCGGTTTTTGCTGCAGATGCAGCTTCCGCCTGGGATGGCTGCTGTTTGGGGTTCTTTTCTTTTCTGCCGGTTTTCTCTTTTTCTTGCTTCAAGGGAAATCCCCCTTTCTTATTCTAAATCCATCAGCTCCGTCAGCATCCGGCCGACGGAGTCGGAAAGGTACTCCATATTTGAAATGATTTTGCTATAATCCATGCGCATCGGGCCAACCACGGCAATCGCGCCCGCGTCTTTTCCGCCAACCGCATACCGTGAAACTATCACGCTGGAATCCACCAGTTCCGGCCGTCCGCTTTCCCGCCCGATAAAAACCTGCAGCGCGCTTCCGCGCCTGGAAAGGAGACTGACCAGTTCCGCCGGGCAGGAAAGGAAATCGATAATGCGCCGAATTTCTTCCTGCCCAAACTCTGGGTAACACAGCAGGTTTACTTCCCCGTTCAGGCACACTTCCGAGTGAATGGATTCGCGCGCCGTATCGGCAACCGCCATCAGCGTGGAACTCATCATCATGGCCATGTCGCCCAGCGAAGCCGCCAGGGTCTGCATATACGCCGGTGTAACAGCCGTAACGGGAACCCCCGCCAGCTTTTCATTCAGCAGGCGGAAAAACACCCGCAGAATCTCCGGCGTTAAGTCGAAGTCGCAGTGGAACACGCGGCTTTTCATAGTGCCTGCGGAAGTCATTAGTATGACCATTGCTGTGCGGCGGCTAGTCTGCACCAGCTGCACCGCACGGATAACACCGCCTTCACCGCTCGGCGTAGTGGAAACCGCCGCGTACTTTGTCATGGAGGCAAGCACTTTGGCGACACCATCCAGCAGCTTTTCGGGGTCATACGCCGCGGGAAGAATCATGCTGTCGAGGTACTGGCGCTCCGTGCGCGAAATTGGACGGCGCTTCATCAGGGAATCGATGTAAACACGGTAGCCTTTCTGTGAAGGCACACGCCCCGCCGACGTATGGGGCTGTACTAAAAGCCCCATGCGGCTCAGCTCGCTCATTTCGTTGCGCACGGTAGCGGAGGAAACACGGAAGTCGAGGCTGTCGCAGAGCGTTTTTGAGCCAACCGGCTCGCCAACGGCAATGTAAGACTCCACGACCGCCGCAAGGATTTTTCTTTGGCGTTCACTCAGCTCCAACCTGTTTCCCTTCTATCCTTTTTCGGATTAGCACTCTTAGCTTTCGAGTGCTAACTCTATTTATAAGAGTATCATTACTTTGCCCTGTTGTCAATATCTTATTTGTAAACTAATTATTAACCTATGGCCCGTATGCAGTGGGAAGCACCGGGCTATTTCGCAAAAAGGATTTCTCCCGTTAAGTAATCGGAAAGTAAAAAGCCATGCGGCGTAAAATGGAAGCCGTTTTCAGTGCAGACCGTCAGCCCACGCGGTTCGTACAGCTGAGCAGCCTTTTTCAGCCTTGCCGGAACCGGGAAGCCGAAGCGCTCACAGCAGGCTTCATCCGTTAAGCCCTCGGCAAGGCGCAGGCGCAGCATGGCAAATTCATCAAAATCGCCGCCCGCACCGTCCTGCACTGGTTCGTCGCCGCGCAGAAAGCCCTGCAGGCTGCGTTCCCAGTGAAAGCGTTTCCCGCTCAGATAGGAATGTGCCGAAGGGCCAAGGCCAAGGTACTCTTCTCCATTCCAGTATTTTAGGTTGTGCCGGCTTTCCCGGCCCGGCTTCGCAAAATTGGAGATTTCATACTGCCTGAAGCCGCGCTTTTCCAGTTCGCCGCAGGCAAAAAGATACAGCGCGGCGGTTTCGTCCTCACTTGGCAGATGAAGCTCCGCGCGGTTTTTCCAGTAGACCGTACGCGGTTCCAATGTAAGCAGATAGGCCGAAAGGTGCGGAACATCAAGTCGGGTGCAGAAATTGATGGAGTGCAGCAGGCTTTTTTCCGTCTGTCCCTGCACTGCCAGCATCAGGTCGAGCGAAATATTCTCAATTCCCGCCCTGCGCGCATCTTCCACCGCACGGGCTGCGTCTTCCGCCGTATGCTTCCGCCCCAGCAGGCGAAGTTCCTCTTCCTCTGCGGACTGCAGGCCAAAGGAAACACGGTTCACGCCCGCCGCGGCAATTTCACGGAAAAATGCGGAGAGGCCGCCGCCGGGGTTCGCTTCCACGGTAATTTCCGCGTTTTCCAGACCGAACGCCTTCCGTGCTGCTTCCGTAATCTGCGCAATGCGTTCCCCACCCAGCAGGCTTGGTGTTCCCCCTCCAAAATAGAGCGTGTCCGCTTTGCGGCCGATGCGCTCCGATTCGGAATATATTTTACTTATAATACATTTTGTATATTCATCCATCGTGCTTTCTGTGGCACACATGGAGAAAAAGTCACAGTACGGGCATTTGCTGCTGCAAAAAGGGACATGAATATACATGCCAATAGGCGCGGCCGTTTTTTCTTCCATACAGGCCTTACTCATCGAGCTTCAGCACACTCATGAAAGCTTCCTGCGGGACTTCTACGCTGCCGAGCTTGCGCATCCGCTTTTTGCCCTCTTTCTGCTTTTCCAGCAGCTTCTTTTTCCGCGAGATGTCGCCGCCGTAGCATTTGGCAAGGACATCCTTGCGCAGGGCCTTGACCGTTTCGCGCGCAATAATGCGCCCGCCCACACAGGCCTGAATCGGGATTTCGAAAAGCTGGCGGGGAATCTTTTCTTTCAGTTTCTCCACCATTTTGCGGGCGCGGGGGTAAGCTTTGTCGGAGTGAATAATAAAGGAAAGCGCATCCACTGTTTCGCCGTTCAGCATAATATCCAGCTTCACAAGGCTGCTCTTCCGGTAGCCGGTAAGCTGGTAGTCGAAAGAGGCATAGCCGCGCGTGCGGCTCTTGAGCGCGTCGAAGAAGTCGTAAATAATCTCGTTGAGCGGAAGCTCATAGTGAATATCCACACGGTCGGCATCAATATAGTCCATTGTGATGAAAATGCCGCGCCTGTCCTGGCAAAGATCCATAATGGTGCCAACGTAATCTTTCGGCGAGTAGATATGCGCGTCGGCAATCGGCTCGTCGGCCTCCGCAATTTTAGAGGGGTCAGGGTAGTTCGTCGGGTTGTCGATTTCCAGCATGGAACCGTCGGTCATCTGCAGATGGTACACAACGCTTGGCGCGGTGGTAATAAGGTCGAGGTCATACTCGCGCTCCAGGCGTTCCTGCACCACTTCCATGTGCAGCAGGCCGAGGAAGCCGCAGCGGAAGCCAAAGCCCAAAGCTGCCGACGTTTCCGGTTCGTAGCTCAAGGCGGCATCGTTCAGCTGCAGTTTTTCCAGCGCGTCGCGCAGGTCGGGGTATTTTGCGCCGTCTGCAGGGTAAACACCGCAGAAAACCATTGGCTGTGCCGGGCGGTAACCGGGGAGCGGCTCTTTCGCCGGATTGTCCGCAAGGGTAACCGTGTCGCCTACACGCGCTTCGCGCACCGCTTTAATGGAAGCAGAAAACACGCCGACTTCGCCGGCTTTCAGGCTTTCGGTCGGCATAAAGTCTTTTGCGCGCATAAAGCCGCAGTCTACAACGGAAAATTCGCCGCCCGCAGACATCATGCGAATCATATCGCCCGGCTTCAGGGTTCCGTCGAACACACGGACGTGCGCGACAGCACCTTTGTAAGAGTCGTAGTAGGAATCAAAAATCAGCGCCTTCAGCGGTGCGTTTTCGTCGCCCTTCGGCGGCGGAACATTCTTTACAATCTGTTCCATAACCTGGTCGACGTTTGTGCCTATTTTGGCGGAAATACACGGCGCTTCGTCAGCCGGTATGCCAATCACGTCTTCAATCTCTTTCCGGACTTTTTCCGGCTGGGCGCTCGGCAGGTCGATTTTGTTGATGACGGGCAAAATCTCCAGCCCAGCATCAACAGCCAGGTAGGTGTTGGCTAAAGTCTGCGCCTCTATGCCCTGCGTGGCGTCCACAACCAGGATGGCCCCTTCGCAGGCGGCAAGGGAACGCGAAACCTCATAGTTAAAATCAACATGGCCGGGCGTGTCAATCAGGTTAAAAATATAGTCTTGTCCATCTTTGGCATGGTAAAGAAGCGTTACGGCATGCGCCTTAATGGTAATGCCGCGCTCCCGCTCCAAATCCATATCGTCAAGAATCTGGTCTTCCATCTCGCGCTGAGGGACGGAATCGGTCAGTTCCAGAATCCGGTCTGCCAGCGTACTCTTGCCGTGGTCGATATGTGCAATAATACAGAAATTACGTATGTTTTCACGGGGTATCTCCAAAAATAAACACCTGCTTTCGGCCTTTTGAAAAAGGCCCTTTCAAATGAAGCTTAAAACAAACTGAACTGTAAAAATTTTTGCAGGCTTTCTGCCTTCGCCTGCTTAAGAAAAAAGCCGCAGTCCTTCTTCAGGTTTTCTGCGGCAGTTTTGCGAGCCTTGGAATTACAGCTGTACGGCATATTTGTGCGGGTTGTCCGGGTCATAATAAACAGTTAGATTATCGTTTACCTCCGGGCTTACCTCCGCTGCACCAAGATACCGCCTGCCGAAATATTTTTTGCCCTGTACGCAGTAGCAGAATGAAACTACATGCGGATGGGCGCTTTCCGCATTATTCACACGAAGCGGGGTTTTGTTTACTGTGAGCCACCACCCTGTTTTCACAGAAGTGACCTTCCCCGTCGTTTTTCTGCCCTTCGCAAAGATATTCTCCGTGCTGAAGCCGAACATTCCTGCAGTTCCCATAAATGCTCCTTCAAGAAAAGCAATAAAAGCTTTACAGGTTTCCAGTCAGTAGCGTTTGAGGCCGCGGTAATATTTATCGTTTAAAAGGCGCTTTCCGTTTTTCTTCTTGGTACGGTGGTAACGGCTGCGGCCCGGCCTGTGCGGCGGACGCCGATTGCTCAGAATCACAATCAGGATAACCAAGATGCCAAGGCCAATGCACACCCATGCCAGGATGCCGATTTTGTTCAGCTGGTGCGAATAGGAATTGTCCGCTACAGACGCCAAAGGGTCCGCTTCAGAAACGCTGTCGACTCCCGGCAAAGAAATTACGCTGGACTCCGACGAAGCGGCAGAAGAAGAGCTTGCCACGCTGCTGGGAGAAAAGTCATCCGTAACTGTAGTGACCGTCCTGCGGCTTTGGTAGGAGCTGGCCGGTGCGGAAGACGCCGGCTTAGGAGATGGAGGAGGGGCCGGCTTTGAAGAAGCAGCGGTCGGTTTTGAAGAAGATGGTTTTGAAGAAGCGGCAGCAGAAGAACTACCCGATTTGGAAGAAGCCGAAGGATCTTTAGACGAAGAAGTTGGGACTGGTGCAGTTCCTTCCGCAAAAGCATCAATCGGTCTGCTGGGTAAAAAAAGAAACAGAAAAAGAGCCACAAAAAAGGTGCACAGCAGTTTTTTCCGTTTGTTCATCATAATCCTCCGTTAGATAGCCGGCCTGACCTGGTAAAATTCATACCAATCCATTCTCATACTGCTATCTCGGCATATCAGCCGTAAATCCGGCAGAAAGCGGCAGCAAACCGCCGGATTGTGTAATTTCGTTTTCTTTCAGAGTAATTATATCAATATTCAGCTTCCAATGCAAGGTAAAGTCCGGATTTTTGCCCGTCATTTCATAAAGGAAAGTCTTATTGTCGCCAAACCCAATCCTTCGGCACTGAAAGTCCACAACCGCCAGCCCCCACAGCAGGAACAGAAGCAGCAGCGTACAGAAGAACGAAGTAAAGAAAGCACGGTGGTTCCGCTTGTTTTTCATCCGTTCATTGCACTTCCTTTTCCGGGCAGTTCAGGAACTGCCCAGTACCTGCGCCAGCGCCTGGCCTAAAAGGCTGCCGGTATATTTTGATTCATCCAGAGTATTGGCATCTGTACCGATTTCAATCAGCAGGGAACCTTTTGTCATGTCTTCGTTGTAACGGCGCGCGCAAAAGTCGAGCGGACGCGCAAGGCCCGGGTAGTCCGTGCTCAGCGCATTCTGCAGGCGCAGCGCAAGCCGCAGGTTACACTCCCAGTTTGGGAAGCCAAGGGTTCCGTCGTCGTCGCATCCGGCAAGCACCATCATCTGCGCCGCCTTTTTCCCGCCGACGAGCACCGTGGATTTCAGGCATGTGCCGTCGTCGCGGTGCATGGCGTCACGGTGAATATCCAGCGTAACGCGGATGCTCGGATATTTTTTCAAATCCTTCTGCATAGTCGCTTTTGAGCGGTCGTAAGAGCCGTCGTAAGCCGGGTAGTCGTGGTAAGTAGTGTCGTGAAGTACGCCGATACCGGCTGCCTGCAGCTGCTGCGCAATACAGTCACCGACGGCGCAGACGCTTCGGCTGCGGTCGGTTGAGCGCTCCGAGTTATCGTAAGACTCCGTAGTATGCGTATGGTAAATCAGCACCTGCGGCGCCGTGGTGCCTTTCTGTATCTGCACGGCGGGAGGCTTTTGAAGCTCCTGCAAAAAGTTGATGGATTTATGGCGGTCGGTAGAGTTTTTAATCCACATACTTCCTACCTGCGTGCCGCTGTTGCCGATGCTCAGTTCCAGCACTTTGCCGATTGTTTTAGGCGCGATGGAAGCAGTGGGAAGCTTTCCGGAAGGAGCTGGAGGCAGTGAACTGGTACTGGCTGCTCCGCTTGAGGAAGACGGAAGCGTAACTTCCGCCGTGGAAGAGGAGCGTGCCGGGCCGGAAGAGACGGTGTCGTCTTCTTCTTCGATGCTTTTAAAGCCATTGATATTCCCGGCCGGTAAGATAAACCCCGCCGCCGCCGCCGCCGCTTTCTGCCCCGTTCCCGCCGGCACACGCACCGCCACGCAGAGTACCCCCACGCCCGTCAGCAGTGCAGAAGCCACGGCAGCCGCACTCTGTGCCCATCGTTTCATTTTTCGTCCCCCGTCGCATGGTTGTACAGGTCTTGCCCCGTCTTTTATCTTTATGCTTACCGCCCGTAGCTTAGAAGCAAAGCCTATATTGCTCTTTCTTCGGCAAAGTACCGGAAAAGAGCGTCGATTTTTTGCGCAGCTTTTTCTTCCGCACAAAGCTTACCCAAACACAAGGGCTTACCAAAAAGCTGTATTTCTTAATAAAGTCCAAGGAAAACAGCGTCGGTTCTTTTTGTGCAGCTTCTTCTTCTGCATAAAATCTTACTCAAACGCAAGGGCTTCATGAAATGCTGCATCCCTCTTTCTCCGGCAAAGCACGAGAAAAAAGTGTTGGTTCTTTTTGCGCAGCTTTTTCTTCTAAGAAAAAGCTGCTTAAGTCAGCTGTTCAAAATCCTCAACGGAAAGCGAAGGGTTCAGGGCGCGGTTCAGACCCATTGCAAGCAGGCGCGAACCCCGGCTGATAATCAGGTCAATTTCACGCGGCGTAACCATCATAGGTGCAGAAGTTTTCGGGTCGGCACCATCGCCGGCAAGGTCGCGTGCAAAAGTTGCGGCATCCACCACAGTAGGGATGCCCATGCTTACGACCGGCACCCCAAGGGTGCTTTCATCAATGCGGGGACGGCTGTTTCCCACACCGGAGCCGGGCGAAACACCGCCGGAGCTAATCTGCACCGTACAGCCAAGACGTGACGGGCTGCGTGCCGCAAGCGCATCCACCGTAACCACGGCGGCAGGCTTCGTTTCCGCGGCAATGGCGCGCAGCACCTCAAAGGCCTCCATGCCTGTGCAGCCAAGCACACCGGGGCTTACAACGGAAACCGGGCGCAGGCCCTCCAGCCCCGTGACGCGCGCAATTTCACCCTTTATGTGGCGCGTAGCCAAAATATGGTCGGCTGTCAGCGGGCCCAAGGCATCCGGTGTAACCGCACGGTTGCCAAGGCCTGCCGCCAGTACTGCCCCATCTTTCGGAAGCAGCGGCGTTAGCTCTTCCTCAATCAGCTTTAAAAGGGAATCGTCAGCGTCAATATGGTCGGAAATCGACTTGACTTCCAGCGTAATATAGGTTTTTCCGTCTTGTTCAATCTGCGTTACTGTGCAGTCATCCACTGTGCGCTGCGACTGCCGCGCCGGTTCCGTTTTTTCCAGCGCCAAGTCTGTGCGAAAATCCATATGATTCTTCCTTCCCGCGGGCTGTGCCCGTTAGATTTTTCTTGCTTTTTCCGTGTACAGATGCTATCATATAGTATAAGACTGCCGAAGGAGGTGGAACTATGCCTAACATCAAATCGGCGAAGAAGCGCGTAAAGGTTACCGCTGTTAAGATGAATATCAACAAGGCCGCCAATACGGAATTGAAAACGGATATCAAAAAAGCCGTCGCTGCGATTGACGCAGGCGACGCAAAGAAGGCTGAGGCTGTTAAAGCCGCTGTCAAGAGAATTGACCAGGCTGCAGCAGCAGGCCTCCTGCACAAAAATAACGCGGCTCACAAGAAGTCCGCGCTGGTTCGCAAACTAAACGCTGCAGGTTAAGCTGCGCGAAACCCCGCCGTAGTGCGGGGTTTATTTTTTTAAGTTTCCCCCAGGCATTGCAGCGTTGACATTTTACTTGGAAATGATTATCATTAAGGTAATCGGAAGCCGAAAAAGACGGGCTTCCTGAAAATGGAGGTGTCCGATTTGAAAAATTCCGGAAAATTTTCTGTATGGGTCGCTGTGCTTTCCGCCGTCGCCGCACTCATTTCAATCGCGGTAGCCGTCGTGCTGTTTCTGGAGAAAAAGAAAAAGGACGAAGAAGACCTTGACCACTATTTGGATTGTTCTATTCAATAACTAACAAAAAAACAAAAGCAGGCAGGTGCTGGTCATTCAGCGCCTGCCTGCTTTGCTTTCCAGCGCCTGCGCCATGCCCTGCTTTTGCGCCAGAAAAATTTTGCCGCCTGCCACAGCAGGGTGTACACGATGCTGCCGTTCATCAAGCGGAAAAACATCCAGGCAATCGAAGCGTATCGGTATCCTTTTTTCGCCTGCTGGAAAAAGCGGTTAGCTCTTATCTCCCGATTTTGAAAAGAGCGCGGCAAGGTAACCAAAAAACACCGCCGCCGCGATACCGGCCGCCCCAGCCGAAAGCCCGCCGGTAAAAGCGCCCAAAAGGCCCTTTTGCCGCACTGCTTCCAGCGTGCCTTTCGCCATAAGATAGCCGAAGCCTGTCAGCGGTACAGCCGCGCCTTCCCCGGCAAAATCGGCAAGCGGACCGTAAACGCCTATGGCGCCCAGCAAAACGCCAAGCGTAACGAAAGTAACAAGAATCCGCGCCGGCGTAAGCTTTGTGAAATCCATCAGTATCTGCCCAACAGCGCAGATGGCTCCGCCGATTAAAAAAGCCCATAAATACTCCACGGTTTTCTCACCTCGGGCTTATTTTCGCCGAACGGAACCATTCCTATACATTGCCGAAATAAATTTTGCCGCGGCCCTGCAATCTTCCATGCAGGCCGCGGCAAAATCGGTTTGATATTCTGAGTAAATTACTTTGAAATTTCGGCGTTCGAAAGCAAATTGCGGCAGCAGTAAATAATAACGGTCGAAACCAAAACATTCCATACTACAAACGGCAGTCCTGCCAGGAACAAAGTCGGAATTCCCGGTACGTTCTGAAGAACCGTAAAATAGAGAATTACGCCCCCAACAACGCCCGGCAGCAACAGCAAAATCAGCAGCAGCATATAAAGCACGGCCACAAACCCGCGGTTGCTCATGCTTCCCATCGTCCGCTGTGAAAGGATGTTGCCCGCAAGGAACAGCAGGGAAACGCTTACATAGCCAAGGAAGAAAATCAGCCCGGTCAGCGGCTGCGCCTTAACGGCAATGCACGCCGCCACAGCAAAGAACGCGCCGTCCACAACGGCCTTCATGATACTCGTCATGCTGGCCCAAATCAGTTTTGGGAATGACTCTTCCGGTATGAGGTAGATGTACGGTTTCTGGATTTCACGCGACCAGTCGCCCGCCGCACTCATCAGGAAAAGGACATATACGTCGGCTGCCATCAGCATCAGCATCATCTGGTCGGGCGTAGGGGCATCCGAATCGCCCTTCGAAGCCGTGGCAATCAAAATGCCAAGGACAACGTTGCCAAGCGCAATCAGCACCGTGGAAAGGCTGATGAACACCAGCCTGCTGCGCCGCCGTGCCTCACACAGATGCTTGTAAAAGAGTGCATTGGCGCCCCAGCCTTTTCCAAGGCCGGTACGGCCCACGCGGACTTTTTTCTTCGTCTGCATGGTGCGCCTTTCCTTCATGGCCTGCTTGGCTTCAAACATGGTTTCCGTCTTTTCCAGCACATCTTCATAGTAATCCGTATCGCTGTGCTCAAAAAGAACCAGGCAGATGAAAAACATTACCGCAAGCAGGGCCGTGTAAATCAGCCCCAGCGTAATGTTCCCCACCACCATGGCAAATGCTGCGCCCTTCGCCCAGCCAAAGATTGGGAAATATTCCATTTCCCGTGAAGCAGCAGCCGCCAGCAAGCCGTTAACGCCGCCTCCGTTTTTCTGGATAAGATAAATAACGGCAAGCGCCATCAGCGCAAAAAAAGCGTACAGAACGGTGCGCACCATGCTTTGCCGCTGCACATTCCCGTTTGTATAACTGTAAATCAAAAGCGACAGCACCTGCACCAGGAAAAGCATGGCGACAAAATAGGCAAGGAAAATCAGCATCCCTGCGGCTGTAATTTTAAAATTCTGCATCACCGTGCCGCTGTAGCACAGCAGAAAAACAAAGCCCAGCAGTGTTGTCACCATCTGCTTCAGCAGGCCGTAATTCAGAATTTTCTTTGGCGAAATAGGGGAAACAAAAAGGAAATTCACGTCCGACATTTTAAACATGGTTGTGCCGGATTTGAGCGACGAAATCAGGCTCGGTATTCCAAGGAAAAGCATAAGGCCGTAAATGGCGCCGTGCAGGATGCGAATATCCGTATGCCCGGCATTTTTTGAAGGATCTACACTTGGCATAATAAGCGCCATTAAAACAAACGCCGCGCTTATAATATACCCTACCAGCCTTGCCGGGTGGTGGAACAGGTCACGGAAGAAATTGATGAACTGCTTCCGGACTAAGTACGCCAGAGCGTTCATGCCTGCTCCTCCTTTGGGCCTTCTGTGATGGAGAAGAAAAGCTGTTCCAGGTTTTCACCGCTCTCGGTTACCTCTTGCCGGGTGCGCACCGCAGCAATTTTTCCATTCATCATAATCAGCACTTTATCCCAGAATTCCTGTACGCTGTCAAGCATATGCGTGCTTAAAAGGACAGAACACCCAGCATCACGCAGTTCCCCAAGCATCTGCTTCAGTTCTTTTATGGCGTGCGGGTCAAGGCCCACAAGCGGTTCATCGAGCAGTACAGTATGAGGCGAAGGCAGCAGGGCACAGCAAATGCTCAGCTTCTGCTGCATTCCTTTTGAAAGCTCTTTTCCAAGCTTCTGCTGCTTGTCGTCCAGTTCCATGCGCGTAAGAAGCGCTTCCGCGCGGGGCTGCCAGTTTTCCACTTTGTAAGCGCGGGCAATAAACTCCATATGTTCGCTGACCGTAAGGTTTTCAATCGGTGCAGGAATTTCCGGGATATAGCCGAAGCTGCGCTTGGCTTCCACACTCTTGTTCGGCTGGCCGTCGAACAGGATGTCGCCCTGAAAGCGCAGCAACCCTGCAATGCACTTAATGGCTGTTGATTTTCCAGCGCCGTTCGGTCCGCACAGAACGGCAATTTCTCCGTTATCTACAGAAAAGTTCAGGTCGTCGTTTGCAACTAACTTTCCGTACCGCTTTGTCAGATGATTAACTCCCAGCATAATACAATATACTCCTTATTCCTTTTGTTTGACTCCTCATTCAGTGCAGCAGTGCTTTTCTTATTGTTTTGGGGCAGGCATCAGTAGTATGTCGCCGCACTCAGGCCAATGGCAATTCCGCCGAAAACAGCCACCAGGATTAAAACCACAAAACAGATGATACCGCCTATCAGCAGTTTTTTGGCTTTTTGCTCATTTTGCAGCAGGTATGGGTTCTGCTGCGGGATGGCAGGCGCCGGGTTTGGCGTGCCGCACCGCGGGCAGACGGTTTCGTACGCATTGTGCCAAAGGCCGCACCTTGGGCAGCAGACTTTGCGCTGCGGGGAACTGCGCACGCACAGGTAGATAATCCCCGGAATCAAGCCTAAAAAGCCAACCAGCAGCGCCCACATTGTCGCTTCATGATTCTCTTTTGCGACAGCATCATTGTAGACTGCCAGTGCAAACAGTACACGCATGGCAATGCCGCACAGGCCAAGGAAAGCGGCATAAGCAATAACCCAGCAAACCATGGAACCCATATACGAATCCATATAAAATCTGCGCAGCAGGATACCAAAAGGGGAAAAATCCATACGAACCCGACCTTTCTTTCATTTGTACTATGAATTTAATACAATATAACATTCCATGCTGCGCTTTGTCAAGAAAAAACACATGGTTTTTCAGCAAACCGGCTCTTTTCCCGTATTCTTGCCATAAGTCACTGCCCTTTTCGTATTTTTTTAAAAAATTTCTTGCATTCTGCGGACAGGCGTGGTATGATAAAAAAGTCGTCAAGAATGATAAACAAGTTGGTGTTGATTGCGGTGAGGGTACACCCGTTCCCATTTCGAACACGGAAGTTAAGCTCATCTGCGCTGAAGATACTTGGCTGGTAACGGCCCGGGACAATAAGTGATGCCAACATTAGAAAGCAGTCACCCAATAGGGTGGCTGTTTTTTTATTGTCTGAGTTTCTGTCAGTGTCAGCATTTCCAAGGTTACTTTCTTCTATTGTACATGATAAAACTTAGCCCTCTGCAAAGCACTCATTCGCTTCGGGTGCCGGCAGAGGGCTTTTACAGACCCAGCCGCGAACGCCGGGCCAGTTAATTTTCCGCGTCATAGCAAAAGAAAACTAAGGATTCCGCAGAACCCTTAGCTTCCTTGCTATACAGATTTGCCTTCGGAGGACGGTTTGCAAATACACTGTCCGTTCCCATGACCCGTAAGCGGACTGTGTTTCCTGTATATCTAATAAATAGTATAGTAAATTGCCCCAACTTTGTCAACAAAAATTGGTAAATCTCATTTTTGAATTCCGAGCAAAACAGGCGCAGCCAACTTCAGCTTTTCGATTTCTGCAGTGGAAGCCGCCTTGTCGGCGCCTTTTGCGGAAAGGTAAACTTTAATTTTCGGTTCTGTGCCGCTTGGACGGACGATGGCTTTGCCGCCGTTTGCAAGGCGGTACTCCAGCACATTGGATTTCGGCAAGGTAATAGGCGAAACCTTTTCACCGTCGTAACACTCGGAAGTCTGGTAGTCGCTGCGGCCCACAACTTTAGAACCTGCAATTTCCGCCGGCGGATTCTTGCGCAGGCTGTCCATAATGCCCGTCATTTTAATCATGCCGTCTTCGCCCTCAAAGCCAAAATTCGCCAGGGCATTTTCATAATAGCCGTACTTTTTGTAGAGGGTTTCCATCGCGTCAACAAGCGTCATACCTTTTTCGCGGTAATAGTAAGCCATCTGGCAGATAAGCATACTTGCGTCCACAGCATCTTTGTCGCGCACATAGCCGCCGGAAAGGTAGCCGTAGCTTTCTTCAAAACCAAGCAGGTAACGGCCGGCCCCATTCTGCGCCTCAAGGTCGGCAATCTGGTCGCCGATATACTTGAAACCCGTGAGGACGCGGCGCAGTTCAATGCCATAAGCGGCAGCAACCGGGGTTGCCATGTCGGTGCTCACGATGGTTGTAACGGCAACGGGGTCTTTCGGCATTGTCCCCTGTTCTTTGCGGGCACGGGCGATAAAGTCAAGCAGAAGCACGCCGACTTCATTGCCTGTCATCAGCTGGTACTTCCCGTTCTGGTGTACGGCGATGCCGCAGCGGTCACAGTCCGGGTCGGTTGCGAGCAAAAGGTCAGGCTGCACTTTTTCGCAAAGTTCCAGGCCTTTCTGCAGTGCTTCGCGGATTTCCGGGTTCGGGAACGGGCAGGTGGTGAAGTTTCCATCTGGGAACTCCTGCTCCGGAACAACGGTAACATCCTTTACGCCGATTTTGTCAAGAATCCGCGTTACGCAGACGCGGCCGGTGCCGTTCAGCGGTGTGTACACAACTTTCAGCCCAGTACAGGGTTTTGTGAAAACACGCTGCTTCATCACTTCGCCGAGGAATTTGTCGATCACTTCATCCTTGATATAGTCGACCATGCCGGACTGCATAGCCTTGCCGAAATCCATGCATTTTACGTCTTCGAAAATGTCAAGTTTATTAATTTCCGCAAGGACGTCGTCGGCCATCTTCAGGGTGATTTGGCATCCGTCGGAACCATAGACTTTGTAGCCGTTGTACTTTGCCGGGTTGTGGCTTGCCGTTACGCAGATGCCGGCGTCGCATTTCAGGTAACGCACAGCCCAGGAAAGGGTTGGCGTAGGCGAAAGCCACGGGTAAATGTGCACCCGGATGCCATTGGCGGCGAGTACGGCGGCCGCCTGCTTTGCAAACAGGTCGGACTTAATACGGCTGTCGTACGCAATGGCAGCAGAAGGCGTTTTGCTGTGCTTGTTCAGGTAATCTGCAAGGCCCTGCGTCGCTTTCCGCACCGTGTAGACGTTCATGCGGTTGGTTCCCGCGCCAATCACACCGCGCAGGCCGCCGGTTCCAAATGCAAGGTTCCGGTAAAAACGGTCGTTTATCTCGTCGGGCTTGCCCTCTATGCTGTTCAGTTCTTCCGTAAGGTCTTTGTCATCCAGCTTCCTGCTGCGCCATTTTTCATATTCCGTCATAAGTGAATCAAACCTCTTTTGTAAGCAAAGATTTTTTATACGGCAAGCGCCGTTTTTTTCTTTCAGTATGCTTCTTAAAGACTATCATTTTCCGCCGGAGCTGTCAATTCCCCGCAACAATGTTCGTCACAATTCCCGCAGGGGTAATGTCCAGGATTCCGTAAGTTCCGCAGCTTCCGTGCAGGCTGCCCGGGTTCATAATGTACAGCCCATTCTGGTACTCCGTCTGCGGCTCATGCGTGTGGCCGTACAGCAGCACATCCGCCTTGTGTGAGCGCGCGGCGGAAATGGCGTCGTACATCCCGTATTTTACATTATAAAGATGGCCATGTGTATAAAATATATGCTTCCCTAAAAAAGTTGCCAGCCCCTCGCTGGGCAAAGCAGCGCCCCAGTCGTTGTTTCCGCGTACCAGCAGGAACATCTTTTCGGGGTAATCCCGTTTTGCCTCTTCGGCCTCGTCGGCACCGTCGCCCAAATGAATAACGACATCGGCTGTAGGCTGGCTCATAATCGCGCGAAAAAGTGAAGCGCGGTCACGGTGTGTATCAGATACTACGAGAATGCGCAAATTAAAACCTCCCTGCCGCCACGGCCGGTATATCTTTTCGCCGTGCGGCATATCATGGAAAGAACGGGGTGGTATACAATGAACAACAGCACGCAGGAAAACCAGAAACTTTTGGAAAGCCTGATGCAGCACTTGAGCCCCAGCGACAAACAGAAGCTTAACTCCATCCTTTCCGACAAAACAGCGTGTGACAAAATATTGAATTCGCCGGAAGCGCAAAAACTGATGAAAGAACTGGGAGGGAAAAACCGCCATGGATGACGTTTCGTCCCGCCTGAAGGATATTCTCGGCGACCCGGGCAGCATGGAAAAAATCCGAAACCTGGCCGCCATGCTGGGCAGCTCCGGCGGCGAAAGCGAACAGGAAACCTCCCATCCGCCGGAAGAGGAGCCGGAGCATGTCCGGCAGGAACCCGCCGTGCCCGGCGCTGACGCCGAACTGATGCGAACCGTTATGCGCCTGGCACCCTTGCTTTCGCACGCCCGGCAGGAAAATGATTCGACCCGGCTGCTGCGGGCGCTGCGCCCATTTTTAAGCGAAAAGCGGTGCAAAAAGCTCGACGAAGCGCTGCGGCTTCTGCAGCTTGCACGCGCGCTTCCCTACCTGAAAGGAAGCGGCGTTCTGAACGGCCTGTTTTCCGTTGACGGGTAAAACTGAAACCGGAGGCTTTCCGAAAAGAGGAGAAACAATATGGCAGGGAGTCCGGCACCCCAGGGGGCAGAAATGAATCAGCTTCGGCAAGAAGCAATCCACCGTGCACGGGAAATGCAGGCGCGCGCGCGGATTCCTCACAATGCACCGCCGCCCCCGGAGCCGCCGGAGGAACCTCCCGTGCCACCACCTGCGCCCAAGCCGTCTGCACCGCCGCCGCAATGCCCGCCTGCGCCCCCACACAGAGAACATTCCGAAACTGACACACTCGACTTTTTGACCAAGGACCCCGAACGCACGCTGATTCTTCTTCTCCTGCTGATTCTAATGGAAGAAAAATCAGACAATTCTCTGCTTTTTGCGCTGATGTACCTGCTGACATAAGCACAATTTTGGGGAACCTCTCACAAAGGGCTGCTACCCTTTGCGCACGGCGTAAATGTACTCTTTTTTGCCCGCCCCGGTCTTGATGACATAATCCATATACTTGGAGGGCTTCGGTTTTCCGGAGGAAGAAGCGCCGGAAGACGCAGCGCGCGATGGATCGGTCGGCGGAATATATCCTACATGGAGGACGACGCTGTCGCCCTCTTCTTTTGCGCTTTCGGTGTAAGGCACATATGTGTTTTCCAGCGAATACAAGGCAACGTGAAACTGTGCCTTTGCGGAATCATAGGTAAAAAATGTTTCCGTTGCCGGGCTTTTCGGGTGCAGCTGACACTTCGGACCAAACAGCTCGCCGCAGGCGTCCGCCACATCGCCGAGGGGAATCACTGTGCGGCCAATGTCGTCATAATGCGTATAGTTTGCGCTGTTCTCCGAAATTGCTTTCCAAAGTGAAGCATTCAGCACAAAATCCGGGTCGGCCTTATCTGGCGATGCAAACGGCTGCGGGTCCTGCGCCACTGCAATGGAAAGCATTTTGTCATACTGCCGCAGTTTTGTATCATCCGTTGCCGCCCTATGAATCTGCTGCCCCAAGGCAACGGCAAGAAATACAACGCCCGTCAGAGCAAGAAGCAGCACCACCGTTCCCACAAAAATGCCGTAGCGGTATTTTCCGGAGCGTCTGTGCGCGGGCCTCTTCTGCAGGGCTGCTTCCGGTGTGCCGTCATCCCACTTGGTCAGAAGCTCGTCGCCCGCCTTTTCTTCCTCCGGAAGAATCTCTTTCTGTTCCGGTTTGCCGTTTTTTCGTGTTTCTTCTTTCGGCTTCGGCGTTTTCGGAGCGGGATTCTTTAGCTTTTTGGGAGAAGCAGCAGGATGCGGCTTTCGCTTTGCCTTTGGCTTTTGGGGATGAGCTCCACGGTAATCGGCAGAATACTCTGCCGGTTTTTGTTTTTCCAGTTTTTTCTCATCTTCTGTGCTCATGCGTACCGGCCGCCTTTACCTAATTTGCCCGTTTCCGGTTACAATATATTTTGTCGTCGTCAGTTCGCCCGCGCCCATCGGGCCGCGCGCATGAAGCTTCTGCGTTGAAATGCCGATTTCCGCGCCAAGCCCAAACTCGCCGCCATCCGTAAAGCGGGTGGAAGCGTTCACATACACCACGGCGGAATCCACTTCCGAAGTAAAGCGGCGTGCGTTTTCGTAATTCTGCGTCACAATTGCTTCGCTGTGGCCGCTGGAATATTTTGCTATGTGAGAAATTGCTTCATCCAAGCTGTCTACAACTTTGACCGACATAATATAATCGAGGTACTCTGTACCATAATCTTCATCCGTAGCCGGAACGACGCCTTCACCAAGGATAGCACGTGTGCGTTCACAGCCGCGCAGTTCCACGTTTTTCTCATCCAGGCGCGCCTTGATGACAGGAAGCGCCGCTTCTGCAATATCCCGATGCACCAGCAGTGACTCTGCCGCGTTGCAGACCGAAGGACGCGAAGTTTTCGCGTTAAAGACAATGTCCGCCGCCATGTTCACATCCGCCGAAGCATCCACATAAATGTGGCAGTTGCCCCACCCAGTCTTAATGACCGGCACACGGGCGTTTTCCGTAACGGAGCAGATAAGGTTCTTACCGCCGCGGGGAATCAGCACGTCGATGTAATCAGTAAGCATCATCATTTCACGCGAGGACTCATGCGTTGTGTCGCGTACCAGCTGCACACAGTCGGCAGGCAGACCGGCTTTTTCAAAAGCCGCGCGCAGGGCCTGCTCCACCGCGCTGTTGGTGTGCAGCGCCTCTTTGCCGCCGCGCAGAAGTACGGCACTGCCCGCTTTCAGGCAAACGGCAGCCGCGTCAGCTGTCACATTCGGCCGCGCCTCATAGATAATGCCAATCACACCGAACGGCACGCGCACCTTTTCAATGTGCAGGCCGTTCGGACGGGTGAAGCCCGAAACGACCTCCCCCACAGGGTCTTTCTGTGCGGCAACACTGCGCAGGCCGTCAGCCATGCTCTTGACACGCTGTACACTCAGGGCAAGCCTGTCCAGCAAAGCGGCGCTCATGCCTCCCGCCTTCGCTTCTGCGAGGTCTTCGGCGTTTGCCGCAAGAATTTTGCCGCTGTCGCGTTCCAGCTCATCCGCTGCGGCCAGCAAAGCCGCGTCTTTCCGGGAACCGGCTGAAGCCAGTACGCGCGAAGCAGCCTTTGCCCGCGCTCCCATCTTTTCAAGTTCCGTCATGCTCTGTTCCCTCCCGCGGCATTTGAAAGCCGACGTATTTTCCATTTTATTTTAACCCTTTTCCATGCCGAATACTGTCCCAATCTGCACGCCGTCAAAAAGGCTGTAAAGATTTTCAGGGACGGCGCCGCTCATCACACAGCAGGTAATGCCCGCTTCGTTTGCCGCAGCCGCCGCGCGGACTTTGGTGCTCATACCGCCCGTACCGCGGTTGGAGCCGCTGCCGCCCGCAAGCGCCAAAATCTCATCTGTTACTTTCGGCACAGACGGAATGCGCTTCGCGGTGGAATCTACCGCCGGATTCTTGTCGTACAGGCCGTCAATATCCGTCAGGATAACAAGCAGGTCTGCCTCCACCAGTTTGGCTACAATGGCGGAAAGCGTATCGTTGTCACCAATGCGCACACCTTCCAGTTCATCCACGGCAACCGTGTCGTTTTCGTTTACTACGGGTATAATTCCCATCTTCAGCAATTCCATAAAGGTATTCTCGGTGTTTTTGCGGCTGTGGCTGTTTGCCAGCACATCACCCGTAAGCAGCACCTGGGCTACGGTAAGGTTGTACTCGCTAAAAAACTTGTCGTACATGAACATCAGCTCACACTGCCCCACAGCAGCCACAGCCTGCCGCTTTCCGGTTTCCTGTGGGCGGCTCTGAAGGCCAAGCTTGCCAACACCCACGCCAATAGCGCCGGATGTAACGATGACAATCTCCCTCCCGGAATTCTGCAAGTCGCTCAGCACCTTGCAGAGGCGCTCAATGCGGCGCAGATTCATCTTACCGTTTTCATAGGTAAGCGTAGAGGTTCCCACTTTTACGACGATTCTTTTTGCCTGTGTGACAGACGACATTTGCATTCCCGCCTTTTCCCCATTCTCGTACTATTCAGATATGGTTTAAGTATAGCATAAATTTGCCGAGCCGAAAAGGAAAAAGCTCCCGCGTTCTGCGGAAGCTTCTCGACTTGCTTTATTTCTTTTTGCGGCCGCTTGTTTCCGAATCATTGAGGAAAAGAAAGTCCTGCCCGCTTTCTTCCGCTTTTAAGAAGCCCTGCAGTTCACTGTAGTTAAAAAAATGAACCGGGCACCCCGTGAGGTAGGAAATACTGTACTCCCACTCCTGCAGGCTATACTGTTCCGGCGGAATTGTTTGGAAAATATGAATGATCTTTTGCTTTTCGAAAGGAGCTTTTAATGATGAGATGAAACAATCTTCTTTTTCTGCTAAATCGTCTAGTAATTTTCCTGCTGACATCCTGCCGCCCCCTTCTTTCATTTTCTTATTCATTTAAAAGATAAATCATTTGTCCAGGATTGTCAACTGTTAGTGCGTATCATACACTTTAATGTTTCCCGTGAGTATACCCTTATCAAGTACACTCATTTTAGGAGATGATTCTTTATGATGATTTTTGACTTTGGTTACCGCTTAAAAGACCTGCGGGAAAGAAAAAATCTAACGCAGTCCCAAGCGGCTGCACGGCTTGGCGTTTCGAAAGCCTCTATCAGCGGATACGAGAATAATGTAAAAACACCATCTCTGGCTGTTTTAACCAGACTTGCCTCTTTTTATGGCGTATCTACTGACTATCTTCTGGGACTTGAAAGCCGTCGGATGCTTCCAATCAACGGCCTCACTTCTTCACAGGAAGAAATTATGCGGCGGCTGCTGGCAGAATTTCGGGATGCGAACCAGCATTTCTGAAAACTGCAAAAAGGGAAGCAGAGAAAGGCAAAACGCCTTTCTCTGCTTCCCTTATCTATTCTTTTTCAAAAGAGTTCTTATGAATGAGTGTTGGAATGGCTGTTGCCGTTGTACGGTCTGCTGTAGCCGCCGCGGTTTCCGCCTGGGCGGTGGTCAAACGTGCGGTGCGGCGGGCGCTGTTCCTGTGAAATATCGTTCTCCGGAACAAGGCCGTCCACTTCAATCAGTGCTTCGCGGCGGGAGAGGTTCAAGCGGCCCCTGTCGTCAATGTTCAGCACCTTGACCATCACTTCATCGCCGACGTTCACAACGTCGCTTACTTTTTCAACGCGCTTGACGTCAAGCTGCGAAATAGGCACAAGGCCTTCCTTGCCCGGGGCAATTTCGACAAATGCGCCGAAGTCCATCAGGCGGGTAACCTTGCCTTTGTAAATAGCGCCCGGCTCCGGGTCGTTTACAATGGTGTCCACAATGCCGAGGGCACGTTTGCAGTTTTCCATATTGATGCCGGAAACGAAGACGTGGCCGTCTTCCTCCACATCAACCTTTACGCCGCATTCGGCGCAGATTTTCTGGATAACCTTGCCGCCGGTGCCAATCACTTCACGGATTTTTTCGGTCGGAATCGTCATGGAAAGCATCTTCGGCGCATAGGGCGAAAGCTCCTTGCGCGGTTCCGGAATGGCCTTCAGAATAATTTCATCAATGATATAATCGCGGGCCTTATGCGTTTTGTAAAGGGCTTCCTTAATCATCTCAGGCGTAAGGCCGTTGATTTTCAGATCCATCTGGATTGCCGTAATGCCTGCGTGCGTACCGGCGACCTTAAAGTCCATGTCGCCGAAGAAGTCTTCCAGGCCCTGAATGTCGACCATCGTCATCCAGCGTTCGCCCTCTGTAATCAAGCCGCAGGAAATACCTGCAACCGGCGCTTTAATCGGCACACCGGCATCCATCAGTGCCAATGTGGAACCGCAGATGGAAGCCTGCGAAGTGGAGCCGTTGGAAGAAAGCACTTCGGAAACACGGCGCATGGTGTACGGGAACTCGTCAAGCGGCGGACGCACCGGCACCAAAGCGCGCTCGGCAAGAGCGCCGTGGCCGATTTCACGGCGGCCCGGGCCGCGGCTCGGCTTCGTTTCGCCTGTGGAATACGAAGGCATATTATACTGGTGGATATAATGTTTGTTTTCCTGCTCATCAATCCCGTCGAACGTCTGCTCGTCGTCCAGTGAACCAAGGGTCGCAGTAGTAAGGACCTGCGTCTGGCCGCGCGTGAACATACCGGAACCGTGTACACGCGGCAAAATGCCAACTTCTGCGGCAAGCGGGCGCATCTCGTCCATCTTTCTGCCGTCTACACGCTTCTGCTCGTCCAGCAGCCAGCGGCGCACAACGTATTTCTGCGTTTTATACAGGCATTCGTCAATTTTGGCAGCCTGGTCCGGGTAAACTTCATCGAACTTTTCGTGAACACGGTCGTAAATCGGGGCAAGGCGTGCGTCGCGGACTTTTTTGTCGTCGGTGTCCAGTGCGGCGCGGATGTCCTCAATGGAAAATTCCTTGATGATGTTCATCATGTCCTCATCCGGCTCATTGCTCGGGTAAGAGAACTTCGGTTTGCCGATTTCCTTCTGGATGCCCTTAATGAACTCTACAATGCTCTGGTTCGCCTTATGGCCGGCCATAATGGCGTTGTACATAATATCATCCGGAATCTCGTCGGCGCCCGCCTCAATCATGGCGATGCGGGAATCGGTGGAAGCCACGGTTACAGCCATCTTCGATTTTTTGCGCTGTTCGCTGTTCGGGTTAATGATGAACTCGCCGTCAACATAACCGACGGAAACGCCGGAAATCGGGCCGTTCCACGGAATGTCGGAAATGCTGATTGCAATGGATGTACCGACCATGGCGGCAATATCCGGCGGGCAGTCGTGATCAACGCTCATCACGGTGCAGACGACGGAAACGTCATTGCGCATATCTTTCGGGAAGAGCGGGCGGATTGGGCGGTCAATCATGCGCGAGGTCAGGATTGCCTTGTCGCTCGGGCGGCCTTCACGCTTAATGTAGGAGCCCGGGATTTTGCCCACGGCGTAAAGTTTTTCTTCATAGTCGACGGAAAGCGGGAAGAAATCCACACCGTCACGCGGCTTTGCGGAAGCGGTTGCCGTAACGTGAACGACGGTGTCACCGTAACGCACCATGCATTCTCCGTTTGCAAGCTGTGCCATCTTGCCGGTTTCGACCGTAAGCGGGCGCCCCGCAAAATCGGTCTTGTACACTTTGTAGTTTTCGAACATTGCTTTTTTCCTCCGTATTCTGGATGATGTGCAGGATGCGGCAGATTTAGCAATTAGACCAATGCCTTTTCTTTCCAAAAGGGCATTCGTTTCACTGCTAAGCTCCGCGTACCCTGCTTTTCCACAAAATAAAACCGGGGTGCGGAAAACTTTGTGTTTCCTCTGTAGTGCAAAAAGCCCCGCGGCAGGCGGCGGAAAAAATTCTCCGCCGGCACAGCCCGGAGTTCCTTTGCTTTGCTTTTACTTGCGGATGCCCAGCTTTTCAATGATAGAACGGTAACGCTCAATGTCGTTCTTCTGCAGATAGTTCAGCAGGCTGCGGCGTGCACCAATCATCTTATAAAGGCCGCGGCGGGAGTGATGGTCCTTCTTGTGGGCCTTCAGGTGCTCGGTCAGAGCGTTAATGCGGTTCGAAAGGACGGCAATCTGGACTTCCGGAGAGCCGGTGTCGCCTTCATGGCGCGCATATTCATTGATAATCGCTGTTTTTTCTTCTTTAAGCATATTTTTTCCACCTTTTCTAAATTCCCGCAGACGCAGAAATGGGCTGGTGAAATCCCCGGAACGGGGCGTTCCCCAAATCCGCGTAAGGGGTATAACGACGTTAGTATATCACAAGGCGGCGGGTTTGTAAATATTTCAATACTCACATTTTTCCGTACTGCGGAAAATTTGCATGGAAATATTTCTCAGCCTGCGCGCCGTTGCGTCGTATTTCGGCCTGAAGCTCCAAAAGACCGGGGAATTTTCGCTCCGGGCGCAGAAATTTCAGCAAGCCCACACGCACGGTGCATCCATAAATTTCCGGGCCGCTGTAGTCCGGCATCCACGTTTCGGCAAGCACTGCGCTGGAACCAACCGTGGGTTTTACACCGACGTTGGTCACGCCACAGAAAGTCTTGCCGCCTATTGAAACAGCCGAGGCGTAAACACCAAGTTTCGGCAGGACAAAATCTTCCGGCACCGCCTGGTTCAGAGTCGGGGTCCCGAGGCGGCGGCCAAGTTTGCGTCCCGGCAGGACGGGCGACTCATACCCGAACGGCCTGCCGAGCAGCCGGGCGGCTTCTTCTGTGCGCCCTTCCGCAATCAGCCCGCGGATGCGTGTGGAGCTGACGGGAGCACCCTCTTTTACAACGGCCTGGGCTACCGCCGTTTCCATTCCCTGCGCGGCGCACAGGCGCTGTAAATCGGTGCTGCCAGCTTTTCCGCCGCGCCCAAACGTAAAGTTGAAGCCACAGCAGACCTTGCCTGCACGGCACACCCCTCCCAGCACATGGGCGACGAAATCTTCGGGCGAAAGGTCTTTGATGGTTTGAAAATCAAGCAGGTAAAGCTGCTGCACGCCCATCTGTTCCAGCAGGCGAATCTTTTCCTCCTGTGAAAGCAGGAGCCCGCCGAAAGAAGAGCCCGCAAGCGCTTTGGGGTTTTCCGCAAAAGTCAGCAGTGTGGGCAAAAGCCCCTGCTTCGCGCCCGCAAGCGCCAGCGAAATCACCTTTTGGTGGCCAAGATGCAAACCGTCAAAGCTGCCAAGGGCAACGGCGCTTCTTCCCTGTGAAGGTTCGAGAGTTTTGTAAATTTCCATTGGGTCGCTTCTCCATTAAAAAAATATGCCCCGTTTTTTCCGGAAAAACCGAAAATCAGCGGGCATTGAGGTTTTTCTTTTCCGCGCCGTGCGCACCGGTGGGGAAAATGCGCAGCACGCGCAGTTCCTCGCCCGAAATCTCCCCCAAGCCGAGGAAGGTTCCTTCCGGCGAAAGCACGCGGAAACGCCCACCCTGCGGCAGGTCTTTCCCGCATAGGGGCGTGCGGCTCCGGTCAAGTGCGCCGCCGTTTGAAAAGCGCACCGCCTGTGCGGCGGAAATGCGGACTTCCGGCTCCCTCGCAAAAAGGGACTCCACCGGGCGCAGAATTTCCCCAAGGCGCCCTTGTGCGGCAAGCTCTTTCGCCTGTTCCGGCATAACGGCGTCGGCCAGCGTAAAACCTGCCGCCCGGGTGCGCCGCAGGGAAGACATCACGCCATAAGTGCCAAGGGCTTCGCCCAAATCGGCGCACAGCGTACGGATGTATGTACCTTTGGAGCAAGCCACAGTCAAGCGGCCGGTCTGCTCTGTTTCGTCAAATTCCGCAAGTTCCATCTTATAAACGGTGACGGGGCGCTTTTTGCGCTCCACTTCGATTCCCTTTCGGGCAAGGTCATACAGGCGCTTCCCGTTGACGCTTACAGCCGAATACATCGGCGGCATCTGCAAAATCTCGCCGCGGAACTGTGGCAGGGCATTCTCCAGCTGCGCACGCGTCGCTTTCCCACTGCTTCTGGCCGTCACGCGGCCGGTAGTGTCCTGCGTATCGGTTGCAAAGCCAAGCCGGAACCCAGCTTCATACTCTTTTTCCGTATCTTCCAAAAACGGCAGGGCGCGCGTCGCGCACCCAAGCAGCAAAGGCAGAACGCCCGTCGCCATCGGGTCCAGTGTACCGGTATGGCCAATTTTTCTTTCCCGGCAGATGCCGCGCATAACGGCAACCACGTCAAAGGAAGTAAAACCGGCAGGTTTGTCTACAATTATAACGCCGTTCATGCTCAAGATTCCAAGTACCTTTCCGCCGCAGCAAGCATTGCCTGACTGGCTTGTTCCGCCGGCAGGTGCAAGGTGCATCCTGCGGCTCCCCTATGGCCTCCGCCGCCGAACTGTGCGCAGATTTTAGCCGCATCCGCCGGGGGACGCGCGCGCAGGGAAACTTTGTAGTCGCCGTTTTCCTTTTCGCGCAGCGTAATCCCGACGTGCACACCTTCTATGGAGCGCGGAATGGTTGCGATGCCATCAAGGTCGTCTTCTATGGCGCCGGATTCGGCAATCATTTTTTTTGTGAGAAAAATCAACGCAATTTTTCCGTCATCCGCATAACGGATATTGTCCAGCACGCGGCGCTCAAGGTCCATCCTTGCACGGCTTTTTGTGTCGAACATGGCGCGGTCAATTTCCACGGAATCGGCACCCGCCTCCATCAGCTCTGCCGCAATGCGGTGAGTCTGCGGCGTGGTGTTGGTGTACTTAAAACAGCCTGTGTCGGTAGTAACGCCGGTATAAAGCGCGTTTGCCACAGCCTTGTCCGCTTTTACGCCAAGAAGTTTCAGCAGGCTGTAAATAATTTCGCAGGTTGCGGCCGCGCCCGGGTCAGTGTAGCTTTCCGCGGCAAAAGGAGTGCTGGAGCGGTGATGGTCTATAGAAAGGCCGACCTTTCCGCCGTACTGGGAAAGAAGCGGTTCGCCCAAAAGGCTTTTGTCCGCTATGTCCACAGAAACGACAAGGTCGGGTTCAAAGGAATCTTCGGGAAGGCCCTCAAAGAGGAAAGCATACTTCGGCCCTATGGCATCGGAACACCTCACCTGCGCGCGCCTGCCAAGCTTCCGCAAAGCACGGCACAGGGCACTCCCCGCGCCGAGTGTGTCGCCGTCCGGAAATTGGTGGCACAGGATGACGACACGCTGCGCGCCAAGCAGGATGGGAACCGCTTCCTCAAGGCTTGTCATGCGTTTCCTCCTTCAGGTCATTCAGGATGCGCGAAATGTTTGCGCCGTATTCAATCGAGTCGGTGGCACGGAAAATAAGCTGCGGCACTTTGCGCAGCGAAAGGCGTGAGCTAAGCTCATGCCGGATGAAGCCGGAAGCGGACCTAAGGCCTTTTAAGGCTTCCTTTGCTTTTTCCATGCCTTCCATGTGACTGATATACACCGTGCAGTAAGAAAGGTCGTTTGTCACTTCCACACGCACAATGCTGATAAGCCCCTGCACACGGGGATCTTTAAGTTCTCTGAAAATTGCGGTGAGCTCGCGCATGATGTCTTCCGTTACGCGGCCCAGCTTATGACTTGGCATCTTTTTCTCTCCCTTTCCAGCCTTCTGAAAAAGGCCTTAGCAAAGCACAAAATGCCCTTCGCTGCCTATCTATGGCTGGCCTTTTGAAAAGGCCGAAGCGAAAACTTTGCTGAATCGCCAAAAAGGAAACTTTCTGCACTTTGGTTTTATTTTTCGCCAACGGCTGTATTTTAACCTTGTTCTTGCAGAATTTCCAGTTTGGGAAAAGTGTTAGTTTTTTCAGCCGGCCCTTTCTGCTGCGAAAAGGCCGGGAAAAAGCTTTTACTCTTGATATTCTTCCATGGTATAGGCTTCGAAAACGTCGCCCTCTTTGATGTCGTTAAACTTCTCGAGGCCGATGCCGCAGTCGTAGCCTTCCGCCACTTCCTTGGCGTCATCCTTAAAGCGCTTGAGGGAAGCCACGCTGTCGTCGGCGACCACAATGCCGTCGCGCACAACGCGGATTTTTGCAGTGCGGGTCATTTTACCTGTGGTGACGTGCGCACCGGCTATGGTTCCTATGCTGCTGATGCGGTATACCTGCCGGACTTCGGCCTTGCCCAGGCTGGCTTCACGGTACTTCGGTGCAAGCATGCCTTTGAGGGCCGCGCCGATTTCGTTGATGCAGTCGTAAATTACACGGTACAGGCGAATATCAACACTGTCGCGTTTCGCGTTTTCTTCGGCTACGTTGTCCGGGCGGACATTAAAGCCGACAATGACGGCATTGGAAGCCGCAGCCAGCATCACGTCGGATTCGCTGATCGCGCCGACGCCGCTGTGAATAATATCCACACGCACTTCGTCATTGCTCAGTTTTTCAAGGGACTGGCACACGGCCTCGGTTGAACCCTGAACATCTGCCTTGACGATAAGGTGAAGTTCCTTCATATCGCCTTCCTGCATCTGTTCAAAGAGGTTGTCAAGCGTAACCTTGGTGCGGGCGTTGAACTTTTCTTCCTTCTGCTCGTTGCGGCGCTGTTCCACCAGTTCACGGGCAAGGCGTTCATCCGTTACGGCGTTGAAAATATCGCCGCCCATCGGCACCTCGTTCAGCCCGGTGATTTCCGCCGGAACACTCGGCCCCGCAGTCTTAATCTTCTTGCCGTTTTCATTTGCCATAGCGCGCACACGGCCTACCGTCGTACCCGCCACGATAATGTCGCCGATATGGAGGGTGCCGTTCTGCACCAGCACAGTGGCAATCGGGCCGCGGCCCTTGTCAATCCTCGCTTCAATGACGGTGCCCTTTGCGGCGCGGTCCGGGTTCGCTTTCAGTTCTTTCATATCCGCTACAAGAAGGACGGTTTCCAGCAGCTCTTTAATGCCTTCCTTGGTCACGGCGGAAACCTTTACGCACGGTGTTTCCCCGCCCCACTCTTCCGGAACCAGTTCGTACTTTGTAAGCTGCTCCATAACCATCTGCGGGTTTGCGCCCGGTTTATCCATTTTATTAATAGCTACGATAATAGAAACCTTGGCCGCTTTTGCATGGTGGATTGCCTCGATGGTCTGCGGCATAATGCCGTCATCTGCGGCGACAACCAGTATGGCAATATCCGTGACCTGCGCACCTCTGGCACGCATGGTGGTGAAAGCCTCGTGGCCCGGCGTGTCGAGAAATGTTACATCACGTCCACCGACCTTAACCTGGTAAGCGCCGATCGCCTGCGTAATGCCGCCCGCTTCGGTAGAAGTGACGTTCGTGTGGCGAATCGCGTCCAGCAGAGAAGTCTTGCCGTGGTCAACATGGCCCATGACAACAACAACCGGTGCGCGCGGAACAAGGTTATCGTCTTTGTCTTCGCTGTCGTCAATAATCTGATCTTCAATGGTGACGACAACTTCTTTTTCCACCTTTGCGTGGAATTCCATCGCGGCAAGGGAAGCCGTGTCAAAATCAACGACATCGTTTACCGTGGCAAACACGCCGAGGTCCATCAGTTTCTTGATGACTTCTGCTGCCGTTGCCTTCAGGCGCAGAGCCAGTTCACCAACGGTAATCTGCTCCGGTATCTGTATGGTAATCGGCTTATTTTTGCGCTCCAGCGCAATACGGCGCAAACGCTCCGACTCTGTTTCTCTGCGCGCGTTGCGCGGGCGGCCGCGGTAACGTGCGCTGCGCTGCGTAAGCTTCTGCTTCTTTACGGTAGTGTCGGTAGAGCGAACCTTTTCGGAAGCGAGGCGGTCATATTTTTCGTTGTAGCGGTCAAGTTCCACATTGGAAGCGTGTGTATCCACAATTCTTCCTGCCGGGCGCACAACAGAGCCGGTGGTTTCCATACGCACCGTCTGCTGCTGCGGATGCTTCTTAGCCGGCTGCTGCGGATGCTGCGGCTTTTTGTGCTGCGCAGCGGGAGCGGCCTGTGCAAATTTTGCCGGGCGTGCTGCCGGGTGTGCTGGGGCGCTGTTCCGGTTCTTTTGGGGAACCGGTGCTTTCTGCGCGGCGGCTGGGGCGGCCTGCGGCGCCTGTTTTGCTGCCGCCTTTGCGGGTCTTTGGGCAGGCTTTTCCGGTTCTATAGCAACATCCGGCTTTTCGCTTTCTACAACTGCTTTGCGCTTTTCGGCCTGGGCAAAATAAGTATCCAAGCTCTTTGTCGAATTCTTCTGCGTAAAATCTTCGAAAACAAGATCCAGCTCGTCTTCCGTCAGGGCTGTCATGTGTTTTTTGGTTTCGCCTGTGTATTTTTCCAACGTATCAATAACGTCCTTATTTGGAACGTTTAGGTCGCTTGCCACATCGTGTACTCTGTATTTAATCATCATGTATTGGTTCCTCCTCGTTTTCCTCACTCAGCTTGAGCAGTGCTTCTGCAAACCCTGCATCTTCCACCGCGATAACTCCCGTTCGCCTTCCAAGCGCGGCCTGCGCCGCATCCATGCCTCCGGGGAGCTCCGCCACCTTTACACCGGCTGCCGACGCTTCCTCTTTTACTGCGCGCGCCGTCCGCTGGGAAAGGTCGCGGCTTAAGTACACCAGTTTTACATGGTGCGCCCGCACCGCCTGTTTCACTGCTTCACCGCCGAGTTCCAGTTTCCCGGCCCTCCGGGCAATGCCCAGCAGGTTCATCAGCCGTTTATTTGTTTCCAAGCAGCTCCTCCTCCATACGGTCATAAACTTCGTCCGGGATTCTGCACGAGAAAGCTTTTTCAAACCGGCGGGCTTTCCGCGCGGCTTTCAGGCACTCCGCACTGCGGCACACATAGGCGCCGCGGCCCGGCTTACGACCGGTCAGATCCAGCGAAACCTCTCCGTCGGGTGATTTCACGACCCGAACGAGCTCCTGCTTCGGTTTCATCTCGCCGCACCCTGCGCACATACGCAGCGGTATTTTTCTTTTATGAATCATGCCGTGATTCCCCCTGTTCCCGAAAGCCGATGTCCTTTACTCCTGCGGTTTCTGTTCTGCCGGCTGTGTTTCTTCACTGCTGCTGAAGCTGCTCTGTGACTTAATATCTATCTTCCAACCCGTAAGACGGGCAGCCAGGCGGGCGTTTTGACCCTTGTTGCCAATGGCGAGCGAAAGCTGGTCATCCGGCACGCTTACACGGCAGGCGTGTGAACCGTCCTCTGCGGGCACAACCTCCAGCACGCTGGCCGGGGAAAGTGCCGCGGCAATGAATTTGTACGGGTCGTCGCTGTAGTCGACAATATCAATTTTTTCGCCGTTGAGCTCGTCAACGATATGGTTCACACGCATTCCTTTTGCGCCAATGCAGGAACCGACGGCGTCGACATCCGGGTTATGGCTTACAACGGCAACTTTGGTGCGGGAACCGGCCTCACGCAAAACGGCCTTGATTTCGACTGTGCCGTCGTAGATTTCCGGAACCTCTTCTTCAAACAGGCGGCGCACAAGGTCCGGGTGAATCCGGCTGACCATGGCGCGCGGGCCTTTTTCCGTTTCTTTTACATCCGCAACATAGACTTTGATGTGGTCGCCCACATGAAGCACCTCGCCCGGCACCTGCTCGGACTTTGGCAGTATGGTTTCAGCTCTGCCGATGATGAGTGTTGCAGCCCCGCTGCGCGGATCAATCTGGTCAACGGCAGCGGAAACAATCTCCTGGTGCTTGCTTTCAAATTCCTGAAGCATATGGCTGCGCTCGCCTTCGCGCACGCCCTGCCGGATTATGTTTCTTGCCGTCATTGCGGCAATACGGCCGAAATCTTTCGTGTTAAGCGGAACGGCTACGGTTTCGCCCACGGCAGCGGTCGGGCTGATTGCGCGTGCTTTTTCAAGCGTAATCTCTTTGCCCGGTTCGGTGATGTCCTCTACAACGGTCTTGTTCAGAAAGACCTGAAAAATTCCCTTGGCCTGGTCGGCGTTCACCACGCAGTCCTCGTTGCCGTAACTGCTCTTGCAGGCTGTGACAATCGCCTTTTTTATGCGGTCCAGCATAAAGTCGGCAGAAATGCCGCGCTCTTTGTCCAGCATGGCCAAGGCGCCGAAAATCTCGCTGCTGGTGTTGTCTTCGGCGGTTTTGGTAGTCTTTTTGCTCTTGCTCATGATTTTCTAATCTCCTCCAAATAAATCGTCTTCCCGAAGCCGCACCGAGGCGGCGTCTTTCCGTGAAACAGAAAAGGGTTCGCCCTCTTCCGGCTGCAGCAGAAACGTGCTGCCCGAAAGCCTGCCGAGCTTGCCTTCCAACACACGGCGGCCATCCGCAAGCGGACGAATCAGGCGAACGGTAACCGGCGAACCGGCGTACTGCTCAAAATGTTCGGGGCGGGTGAGCTCACGGTCTACGCCCGGCGAAGAAACCTCCAGGCAGTAAGAGTCCGGCACCGGGTCCAGCTCATCGAGCGGAGCGTCAATGGCGCGGCTCATTTTTTCGCAGTCCTCTATTCCAACCCCACCGGGTTTGTCAATAAAAACCCGCAGGTACCAGGCCCCGCCTTCACGCACATAGCGCACATCCCACACTGTAAGCCCAAGTTTTTCCGCATAGGGCAAGACGAATGCCCGAACCCTTTCGGCAACGCCGCCTTTTTTCGCTTCAGCCAAACCTTTCACCTCATAATACAAACAAAAGAGCGGGTCGCCCCACTCTTTCATCCTCACTTTATTATTCTGGATCAATTTTACCACACTTCCACTGAAATTGCAAGTGAAAGCACGGTCATTCTTCCATCTGTTTTCCCAAGAACGAAGCAGCCACCTGCACCAGCATGGTATCGGCCTGCGCTGGGGTTTCTGCTTTGCCGCCCTCCGGCTGAAGGACGACGATTGAGCCGGCAACGTCGCTTGAAGCCAGGATGGGACAGATGAGTTCCGCCTGACGGTCAATGCCTTCAATGGGAAGAATGGTTTCGCCTGAACCGGCGGTGTAGGTACGGCGTGTCTGCACGCTTTCTTCCAGTTCCGGCGTCACGCGGCGCTCAAGGAACTCTTTGCGTGAAACGCCTGCAGCCGCCACTACGTGGTCACGGTCACAGATAATAGTAGAGAGGCCCGCCGTTCGGTTCAGCACTTCGGCGTACTGCGCGGCAAATGAGGAAAGCTCGCCTACCGGGGAGTATTTTCTGAAAATCACGCCGCCCTGCGCATCTGTAAAGATTTCAAGGGCATCGCCTTCGCGTATGCGTAAAGTCCTGCGGATTTCTTTTGGAATTACAATGCGCCCAAGGTCGTCAATCCTTCGTACAATGCCTGTTGCTTTCATTTTGCCTTGCCTCCTAAACGCTGTTGTTTGGATTTCGATACTATTATGAGCAGGAAAAGTCTGTGTATACTTGCCAACCAAAAAGAACAAATGTATAATTAGAAAATGATTCTTTGTGATTTTGCTTGGCAAAGCATAACATCGGATGATTTTATAACAAATTTTCACTGTGGAGGTATTTATATGAGCAAAATAAGGCATTTTTGCACCATGGGAATTATTGGTTTGTTTTTGTTCCTTTTTGTAGGATGCTCGGCCCGCACTGTTATTTCGGCTAATGAGTTCCAGAGTCAGGCAAAATCTTCCGGGTTTACCGTTACCGCTAATTCGTCAGATGGATCTGGCGCGCAAAAATCTCTTACCGCCACAAAAGACGGTACCGACGTACAGATTAACTTTTATGAGTTTGCCGATGCCAGCGCTTCGCAGACCTGGTACACCGCGCAGAAAGCACAGCTCGGCACGGCCGGTAAAACGGTGGTGGACAGTGACGCTTACAACAAATATTCTGTACAGAACGGCGACTTCAGCTACATTGCCGTACGAATGGACAAGACAGCTATCCTCTGCAAAACCGTTGCCTCAAAGAAGAGCGTCGCGGAAGATTTTCTGAAAAAGATAAAATATTAAGAGTTCCCTGACAGACAGAAAGAAACCCGGAGCACAGCGAAATGCGCTCCGGGTCTTTTTTTATTTAAAATAAGTTTTATGGGACTGCCGGGCCTGGCCCAGCCGGGAATGTCTCTTTCAGAAAGTCTTCTACACGGTGCTGCAGTACGGGTTCAATATCCGGGAAAGTAAGCTCGCCCGGTATGCCGCCGAAAAGCTCGGCACGCTTCGTTTCCGAAGCCGGAAGCGGAAAGAACTCCTGCACCTCGGCAAAATACAGCATCCCAAAAGCCTCGGAGCCGTCCTCTTTCCGCACGCCGTAAACACTAACGGGCATCATGCGGAAACACGCCGCACCCGTTTTTTCGGAAAGCACACGGCGGGCGGTCGCTTCAATATTTTCGGCATCCCTGCGGCTGCCGCCCGGAATTTCGTATGTGTTCCGATCCTCCTGTTTGCAGTAAACCCACTTTCCCTGGTAGCGGGGAACAACGGCTGCAAACTGCAGTGCATCATTGTCCGCCATATGGCAGAAAAAAACTTCGCGCATAGAGTCCCTCCCTCAAAAGGCTAAAAGACTTTTCCGGAAAAACCGGCAAAGACCATAGAGAGTATTCCTACATAAATCAGTACGCCTGGCAGACCGGAAAAGGCTTTCGGCATATCCGGGTTAGCGCAGGTTTTCATTGCCTGTTCCAGAATCAGCACCGCGAAAAAATACGCGGCGCCTGTGCCAAGAGCATACCCCACCGTCTGTGAAATGCCGAACTGAAACGCCTGCTGAATGAAAGGAATCGCCAGCACAACGGTATTAGCCGCCGACTGAGCCAGCATCCACCCGTACTTTTCATAAATTTTTTTTGCGAAAAAACGCAGCAGCGCCGCCGCCGCTAAATAGAAAAACGCTGCCGCCACGGTAAGCACCGCCGGGTAAACCACCTGCCGCGGCCCGGCGAAGTATGGCGAAAACAGGTACCCGACAAAACCGGATGCAAGCGAAAAGCCCGTAACAAAAAGCGCGCCTACCCCGGCACAGGAGGGATGTTTTGCAGTGCGCAGCACACGGCTGAGGCCGGCACCGCCCGCAAAAATCACGTTTTCCGCCGTCAGCGCCAAAACCGCGCTTGCCGCCATTCTTACGAACACGCTTACCCCTCCTTTACTGCTCTCTTTTCACGCTGCAGATTGATCTGCTTCACCACGGCAGCCAGAAAACCCAGCAGCAGAAAACCGGCAAATGGAAAATCAAAGCCCGTGCCTACACCGTTCCCGGCAAGGCCGCGGTCCCAAACGCCGCCCGTCATCCAAAGTTCCCGCACTGCCGCAGCCACGCATACTACCGCGGTAAATCCAACGGAACAGCCAAATGAATCGGCCAGCACTGCCGGGAAGACGTGTTCCGGCGCATATTCCGCCGCACGGGCATACAGCACCGAGTTGCAGGCCATCAGCGGAGCCGCCATACCAAGGATTTGAGGGTAGCCGGGCATCATCTGCTGCAGCAGAAGCGCTGCAGGAACATAAAAAATACCGGTTGCCGCCAATGCGGCGGCTGGCCTGACCCATTCCGGAAGAAGAAGGCCCAAAAAGCACATCAGCAGCTGCGACGGAATGGCCGTCAGCAAAAACAGGATAGAAAGCGCAGCGGCATTTTTCAGCCCGAAACCAGCCGCAACGACCGGGTAAAAGCCCAGCGCTCCCACTACAATGGGGTTGCGGAACAGGACGCCGTTCCAAAAAATTGTTCCCATGCTGCGGGTAATCAGCTGCCTTCTACTCGGTTCCATTTGCCATGCCCTCCCAACCGCGAAGCCGGCCTTCGGCCGCATCAATAACCGGAGCCATGGCATTTGCCGCCAGCACTGCAAAGCAGGCACTCTGCCCGCTGACGCCGCGGCGCCGGAACGCCATAAGCACCACGCCCGCCAGTGCTCCATAAACAGCCCGGCCGACCGGTGTGTGCGGCGAAGTAACCGGGTCTGAAATCATAAAGACCGCGCAGAATAGAAGCGAGCCGGAAAGCAATTCATATTTTGTGGAGGTAATCGGCCCGCACACAATGCGCGGGAAAAATGCCGCCAGCAGCGCCGCCACCGCAAGGAACGACACGGTCGCTTCCCAGTGAGCCGCGCGGCTCAGAAACAGCAGCAGCGCGCACGCGCCAATCACCAGACCAAGGCCGGTTCCCAGAGGGCCGGCATCTTCGCCCAAAAGGATATTCATAGGGTAAATGTCCGGCATAAGGCCGCCTTTCAGCACTGCAGCCGCAGGCTCGCCCGCCTGAAACGTACAGTCGGCGAACGGGGGCAGCACATACGGTTTCGCCGGGTCAAAGTACAGGTTCAGAAGGCTTGGCCAGCAAAGAACCGCAAATGCCGTACCGGCTGCCGCCGGATTAAAAGGATTCCTTCCAAAAGAGCCGAACGGAACTTTTGCGGCCAGTATGGCAAAAGCCCCTACCGCACACGGAAGCCAGAGCGGCGCATTCAGCGGCAGCAGCATGGCTGCGGTAAGCCCCGTAACGACCGGGGAAAGGTCACTCACGCCAAACCCTTTTCCACGGATAAGATTTCCGGCGGATTCGCACAGCAGGCAGGTCAGCACCGCCGCACCTGCCATAGTAATGGGGCGCACCCCGTACCGGATAACCGGAATAATCAGCAGGGAGCAGAGCGCGGCTGTAACGGTGCCAAGCATCGCGGCAACCGATGGGCCTTCCCGCACAAAAGGCGGTATTCCATCTTTCAGCTTCATGCTCCAACACTGCCTTTCTTTCCTGCGGCAGCACGCCGTACTTCAGCTGCGAGTTCAATTCCGGATGGGCATACAAGGCCGCAGGCATTGCAGCCGATGCAGGCCTCCACATGAAAAAAGAGCAGGGGGTCTGGGCGGCTGCTTTCCAGCTCGCGGTGAACCAGCCACGGAATGATTCCCACTGGGCAGGCACGCGCACAGCGCCCGCATTTCACACAGGGATACACCGGATGCTTTGGGGCTTTGCGCTGCACAAAAAGGCAGCGTGCCGTCGCCGTTATAGGAAAAGAAAGGCCGCGCACCGTTCGCCCCGCTATTACAGAACCAACTGCGGCAACCTGCGCAGAGTCATCCATTTTTGCGGCTTTCAGCACCGTTTCCGCCGAGGTGCCGATGGTAACGCGGTAATTGCCGGGCTCGTCCACAGCATCCCCCGCCACGGTAAAAACCGTTTCTTCCTGCGGAACCCCGCTGCAGACGGCATCTGAAAGTGCCGTGCAGGCCTGAACGCCCAAAAGCGCAGCTTTCTTCCCGCTCCTGCCAAGCTTCTGCGTCAGCAAGCAGGCCGCCGGGTAACGCTTTCCGACTGCGAACACCGGAATTCCGGTCAATTTCTGCGAAAAGCGCTTGGCATCGCTGCCGGATTCCGCCGCCACGCGGTACTCATCCACGCCGCAGGCTTTTGCCGCCAGCCGCAGGCCGTCGGCCACTTTTTCCGGTTCTTCGCGCAGTACTGCCTGTTCTGCGCAGGCAATGAAATCGTCATCAAAGCCGCAGGCAACAAGGAAATCTGTTTTCTGCTCTGTAAACAGTGCCAGAACCTGGGCAAGGGGCTTACCGCTTAGCTCGTCCACAATACCCGCCTGCCGGGCAGAGCGAAGAATTTTTGAAGGCTCCGCATCTTTCCCCGCGGGTGAAAAATTGGCGTGGGGTTTTCTGCCTTGCGGGGTAGGAAGGCGGCGGATGCCGTTTTTCAGCAGGGCGGTTTTCTCCTGTTCCAGTTTTACGCCGTGTTGGAGCATCGCCGTTCCCCCTCTTTCCGCTAAAGCGCGCTGTCCGCGTCTTTCAGGTCGCGAATGGCTTTTGCCGGATCTTCCGTACCGAAAATTGCCGTGCCGGCGACGCAGATGTCTGCACCGGCCTGTGCGGCTATGCGGGCAGTTTCCGAATTAATGCCGCCATCCACTTCCACCAGCACGCTGGGCGCTTTTTCTTTGATGGTGCGGATTTTCGGCATCATGTCGCGCATGAATTTCTGGCCGCCAAAGCCGGGCTCCACCGTCATAACAAGCGCCATATACAGCTTGTCGAGGTACGGGAACAGGGCTTCCGCCGGAGTGCCGGGCTTAATAGCTGCGGCAGGCTTTGCCCCGCTTGCGATAATTTTTTCAATCGCTTCGGCAGGGTCGTCAACAGCTTCAAGATGGAATGTGATGATGTCCGCTCCGGCTTTCCGGAAATCCGGCAGGTAGCGCAGCGGATTGTCCATCATAAGGTGGACGTCAAAAGGTTTGTCTGTGTAGCGCCGGATCGCCGCAATGACCGGCGGGCCGAAGGTGAAGTTCGGGACAAAATGCCCGTCCATCACGTCAAGGTGAATCCAGTCTGCGCCTGCTATATCGATGCGTATAATCTCATTGCTGAGCTGGGAAAAATCTGATGCAAGAATCGATGGTGCCGTTATCATAAATCTTCACTCCTCCGCAACTTATTGTAACCCAACTTCCGCCCAATTTCAACTGCTGCGGCCTCTTCAAATGGTCCTTGCGGGAACTTTACAGAACTTCAAGAAAAAGTAGACTTTTTTCTTTTCTCCGGCAGCCTGTCCGAAATAATGGCTGAACTGGAATTATGCCAAGCCGAAGCGGTTCGGGGGCAGCGGGCACAAAGTGCCTTTTGCTGCCTACGGCACCCACGAAGAAAGCCAGGCAAAAAAGAAACGCTTTTCATCTTGCAGAATTTGGCTGCAAAAAGCCAGCCGCCGGAGAAAAATCCCCCGGCGGCCATCTATCATAAAGCGGATGAAATATATTTGCCCCGCACAACCATTCTATGCTGGCGCGGCGATTGCGCGCCTACTTCCCGCTTTGTTTTCCATGGTACTCGCGGCGGTATTTCCGCAGCCGAAAGGCCATCATCACACAGCTTCCGGCCAGCACTGCCACTGCGGCTACGCGGAAGATCACGCCCGGAACGCCTATGAAAAGGTTCATCCCGGTCGCAGCGCCCACCGTCCACCAAACGGAAAGGTAAAGAAAAAAGCCGCCGATGAGGTAAAACATCCGGTTTTCACGCGCCATTCGGGCAATCAGGAAAAGGCCTACAAAAAACCAAATCAGCGCATAAAAATAATTCATCGTGCTTCCCTCATTTCCGCGGTTCCATCATACCGCGCCGCAGGCGGCACTGTCAAGCAGACAAAAAAGGAGGAGCCGCACAGGCTCCCCCTAAAATTCTATTTTTGCGTCAGTTCAAAATATAAACGTTCATGGGGCGGGCGCCGAAATCAGCGCATGCGCCGTAGCTGGAATAGAAGAGGTCGGCTACAATATCCCCGTTCATTGCCGCCCCGCCTGTATCTGCCGCAACCGCATAGCCGTAAACCGTGCGGCCATCCGGCGAGCAGATATAAAGCCGTGTGCCGTAAGGAATGATGTTGGGGTTCACTGCCACACGCCCATACTGAGCGTGCATACCGGAAGCCGTCCACTGGCCGGTGCAGTATGCGGTGCAGCGCCCGCAAATCATTTTGCGGTACGAAACGGTGCTGCCGTTACTGTCAAGCAGTGTGCCATCCGAGCAAACAACCGCACTGTTGCTGTCCGGGGCTTTGGTGCCGATGACAACGACTTTGCTGACCGGCTGTTTTGTGACCGTCGTCTTAATGACCGATGACTGCACAACTTTTCCGTTTAGAATTTTCTGGCGTGTTACGATATTTTTGCAGCCATTCTGGCCTGCGGTCTGCACTTCCTGAGTGCCGGCCATCATGGAACTGTCCCTTTTTGTCTGGGTCGTGTACGCAAGGGCCTGTGTGGAAGCCACATCCCGGTACGAAACACGGCTGACGCCGATCTTCATGCCTTCCGTAACTGCCTTGTCGGGGCCGGGGATTGGGAAATCCTGCGCGCCAAGCGCAATACCCGCCTGCCGCAGAGCGTCGGAAACGGTGCCTTCCCAGACCAGAAGACTGCCCGTCTTCCCGTCCGCAGTGATACACACATGGTAACGGCGGCGTATGGTAACTTTCATGCCGTCTTTTACAGGAGCACTCAGCGGTGCCGAAACCGTGTCATTGTCACCCAGCGTTACATCCGCAAGAGTCAGCGCATCGGAAACATTGTCACCGTAATGAGCCGTCACCTTTTGGACCTTGCCGTCAACCGCAACGGAAACATGTTCTGCTTTGAGGACGGTAAGGACAACGTCTGCCCGGTCGTTTTGCTTCTCGGTATAATCCGTGCGAAGAATCCGGTCATCCGCCGAAACGGAAACCCCTGCGGCATCCAGAATCTTGGAAGTGCTTTTCCGCATATCTTCCGACTCAATGCCAACAATCTTCTTTTCCCCGCCGTCTACTGAAACGGAAGCATACATGGCAGCAGCCATGGCGGTTACCACCGAGCCGACCGTAATGCCAAGCATGACAAAAAGTGCCACGGCCTGCCGCACAAACTGGCGGCGCTCTTCTTTTTCAAGAGCTTTGGCCCACACAGCCACATCCCTAAAAAGCTTCGCCGCATTGCCGGAAATCCTTACCGCTGCTCTGGAAGCGAAGCGGCGCACGAAGAACGTGCGGTCAAAAAAATTATGAATTGTCTTTTTCAGGCTAAAATAAGCGAGATTACGCAAAAGATTCACCCTTTTCGTTGAGTTTGACGGCTCGTTCCCGGGAAAAATCCCCACTCGCCGGAAACCATATTTCTGTGAAGCTTATCGTTGAGTGCTATTATATTCGACGAAACGCCGACTGTCAAACTGTTTATGGAAACGATTTTGTGCATATTGTACATAGCTCTGGCTTTATTTATTCTTTATAAGACTCATTATAGGCCCCTATGGGAGGTTTTTACTGGTTGCCGTCTTTTTCAAGACCCACTTTTCTGTGCAATTTGTAAGAAAACAGGTGGTTACAATCTTGTTACAAGTATTTCAAAGCTGTTTTAATTACTATTAGGAACTATATTCGTTCACATCTCATTCACAAAGCATCTCTCCGGCGGGACTCCATGCGGCTTCCCATTATTTTCTATTTATGAATATTTCAGCGTCGTTTTTGTCGAAATCTTTTTTGGAGAAGGCGGTTTGTAACAGGGTTGGCTTTCATTTCTGGAATTCTTCAAACATAAATTTTTGGCTTTTTTACTTTCCTTCCTTCGCAAGAAAGGCGGCAAATGGGCAGAGGCGGCAATGCACCAATGAATTTCTTACCATTTTACCGTTGTTTTTTTCGCGGAAAACAGCCAATTTCCTTTCTAGGGGATCTTAAACCCGGGGGATGGAAAAAGCCCGGCATACATTTCGTATACCGGGCTTTTGCTGCATAAAGCAGCAGTAAAAATGAAAGATTCGAAAATCAGCGCTTGCTGAACTGCGGTGCGCGGCGAGCAGCTTTCAAGCCGTACTTCTTACGTTCCTTCATTCTCGGGTCACGGGTCAGCAGGCCCGCCTTTTTGAGGATAGGACGAAGATTTTCGGAATCGTACTGCAGCAGGGCGCGGGCAATGCCGTGACGGATTGCACCGGCCTGGCCGGTAACGCCGCCGCCTGCCACACGGCAGACAACGTCGAACTTGTCGTTTGTTCCAGTCAGCTCAAGCGGCTGGCGGACAATCGCCTTTAAAGTATCGAGGCCAAAGTAGTCATTGATATTGCGGTCGTTAATCGTAACCTTGCCGGAGCCTTGGTATACTCTTACGCGCGCAACACTGCTCTTTCTTCTGCCAGTTCCATAAAAATATGACGCTTTTTCGTACATCGTGTAGCTCCTCCCTTACAGTTCCCAGGTTTGCGGCTTCTGGGCGGCATGGGTATGCTCGGCGCCTTCGAAAAGGTGAAGCCTTGTCATAGCAGCACGTCCAATCGTCGTGTTTGGAACCATGCCTTTTACAGCCAGTTCCATGGCCTTGCACGGTTTTTCAGCCATAAGAGTCTTGTAGTTGACTTTCTTCATATGGCCAATGTAAAGCGTAGGATGATACCAAATCTTCTTTTCCAGCTTTTTGCCGGTAAGAACGGCATCTTTGCAGTTGACAATAACGACATTGTCGCCGCAGTCAGCATGAGGTGCAAAAATGACCTTGTGCTTTCCGCGCAGAAGAACAGCGGCTTGAGCAGCAACGCGGCCCAGCGGTTTCCCGGCTGCGTCGATTATATACCATTTGCGCTCAATGTCGCCTGCTTTCGGCATATAGGTAGACATAAATTTCCCTCCTGATTTTTAAGCTCTTTGCAACGTTTATGATTCTACCACGGCGTCAGCAAAGTGTCAAGAGGTCAATCCCAGATTTTTTGATTTACTTCCAGGTATCTCGATTTTTCTCGTGTTTTCATCGTATTTCCTCGCGTTTTCTCACTCGTCATTTCAAAAATTATTTTTGCGGCTGGAAATCGGAATTCACAATTTATTGTAAACTAAATATTTTATTTAAGTTTACAATTAGGGCAAAAGAGCATCTGGGAGAAGCTTTTTCAGCGACAGTTCCTTTTCCCGCGAGTAATATTCACCGAGTTTTTAACACTTTCGACCGACTTTTCAACATCTAGTTGTTGACAAAGAGTTTTCCACAAACAGTCGAAACAGGTTTGCTCCCGGCCGCCGGGTGCTTTTATAATTTTTTCTTGAACAAGCTTTGCGCAGTCGCGCCACAAAAGTGCCTTTCCCTCAGCAAATCCGCAGGCTTCGGCACATTCCCGGTCATACCGTTCGACCTTCTCTTCCGTACTGCACAGCCCATTCGACCGGTTCGGGCAGGCGGCGCAGATTTCGTCGGTTCCATGGTGAAAAACTACCTCGGTGTCCGGTTTTTCACAAAGAAGGCGTTTTATGTGGAACATGTTTTCCACAAATCCACTGCCATACCCTTTTCCAATAAAATAGTGCAGGCACAGTGCATGGTGCGGCCGCAAAATCACGCGGCTCATGCCGCATCCGCTTCTGCACCGACACGGCTGAGCGCATGGGAAAGCCGGGGCGCAAGTACCGATGCCACGGCGATTTTTGCCGTGTCGCCAATCAGGAAAGGAACGACGCACAGCATGAGCGACTCCGTAAGGCCGCGGTGGGTGCTGAACATAAACCACGCGGTGCCGAGAAAATAGCAGGCCGCCGTTCCAAGAAGCATTCCGAACACAAGCGGAAGTGTCTTCTTCCCAAACCGGTCAGCGAACAGGCCCACAAGCCATGCACATATAATGTAACCTACAAGGTACCCGCCCGTTGGGCCCGCAAGCACGGCGGCTCCGCCGCTGAACCCGGCAAAAACCGGAATACTCACTGCGCCAAGCAATAAATAGACGAGCTGGCTCAATGCGCCGCCGGCCGCACCGAGAATTGCTCCCGCAAGATAGACCGAAAAGGTGGCAAGACAGATCGGCACAGGGCCAATCGGGACGGAAATCTGTGCTGTTACAGCCGTCAAAGCGGCAAAAAGTGCGCAAAGGACCAGTATTTTCACTGGTGTGGATGGTAATTTTTTCATATTTTTCTCTCCTTTCCTCTATTGTAACGGGTTCGGTTGTTATTGTAAACTTTAAATGTTATTTAAGTTTACAATTTAGGATTTTCCAAAATAAGGCTAATCTTTTGAGGAAAACTTCACTGCCGTGAAAGATGGATTTCCGGGAACCGGGCCTTTTCAAAAACTGCATCCAAAAGCGCAGCTTTTTCCTATATATAATGTAAGGGCAGCGGCTTGAAAAGCGCGCTGCCCATTTAATGTTTTGCTTATCACAGAAAAAAGCCTGTCAGAGTTCACGGTCGACGGCCTGCGCAACTTTGCGCACCTTGCCGAAAAGCTTGGCGTATGCCTGCGGGGTCAGCTGCTGCGCAGCGTCACTCATGGCGTGCTTCGGGTCCGGATGCACTTCAATAATCAGCCCGTCGGCGCCCGCCGCGATTCCCGCTAGGGAAAGCGACTCTATGTAAGAAGCTTTCCCCGCTGCGTGCGACGGGTCAATAATAATAGGAAGGCAGCTGCATTCCCGCACGACCGCCACCGCGGAAACATCCAGCGTATTGCGCGTTGCCGTTTCAAATGTGCGAATCCCACGCTCACAGAGGACAACATTGCAGTTGCCCTCGCTCATAATGTACTCTGCCGCGTCCAGCCACTCTTCTATGGTGTTTGCAATGCCGCGCTTCAGCAGCACCGGCATCTTGGTGCGCCCCACTTCTTTTAGAAGGCGGAAGTTCTGCATATTACGCGCGCCAATCTGGAACATATCGCAGTATGGCATGGCAACCGGGATGAGGTCATGGTCGGTAATTTCCGTCACAGCTTTCAGGCCGTAAGCGTCAGCCGCTTTGCGCAGCAGCTTCAGGCCCTCTTCCTCCATACCTTGGAACGAGTACGGGGAAGTGCGGGGCTTGTACGCGCCACCGCGCAGGAATTTCGCCCCGGCAGCCTTCACGCCCGCCGCAGCTTTCATAATCTGTTCTTCATTTTCCACGGCGCACGGCCCGGCTATCATGCACAGTTTTTTGCCGCCAATCACTTCGCCGCCCACGTTTACCGTGCGGCCTTCCGGCACCATCTCACGGCTTGCAAGCTTGTAGCTGTGCATGATGGGCACGCATTTTTCAACGCCGTCCATCAGCTCAAGGTTTGCGCCGTCCAACTTCGACTTGTCACCCAGCACGCCGATAATCGTTGCCTGGGCGCCTTTGGAAAGGTTTGCGCCGAGGCCGCGGGCCTTCAGCTCCTCTATGACTTTATCAATATCCTGCTGCGTGCAGGTGCGCTTCATTACTATTATCATATCATTTCCCCTGTTTCTTGAAGATTGCTTCTATTTTACACTTTAAATCGCAAAATTTCAAGTACTGAAATTCTGTCCATAAATTGATTGACAGTACCCGCTTTTTTTGCTATTATGGAATTGGAATTATATTGAATACATGGAAAGAGGGCTTCTGTATGAGACATTTCTCACCAGTAAAAATCATTTTGGCCGCTGTGCTGGCGGTTGTTCTGCTCTCCGGCTGCTCCCAAACCACGCATTTTTCCATTAAAAGCGCTGCAAGGCTCAACCTCCAAAGCGGCCAAACCGGAAAAGCGGTCAATATAACCGACGCCGCGACGATTAAAAAAGTGACCGACAACATGAATCAGGTTACTTTCCGTAAAGGAAATAAAGAAGATGATGTTATGGGCTGGGGGTATCGCTTGCGGTGGTTCGATAAAGATGGGAAGAGCATTATGGGCAGCACTATGGACATTACGGTGCAGGACGCTAATCTCATTAAGTACGGCGGCTACTATTACAATGCGGATTCCGGGAAACTGGACACCGCCCTGTACGACCAACTGCTGAAATCGGCAACGGAATTTCCGCCGGACAATTAAGGATAAAGTCTATTAATCGATTGAATAGGAGGCGATGTCATTTTGAAAAAACAGTCTTTTCGGTGTCTGGTTTTCTTTTCCGTCTTTCTTCTGGTAGCTGGCCTGCTTTCCGGGTGTTCCAGCACCATGCACTTTTCCATTTCGGATGCGGCAAAGCTGAACCTGCAAAGCGGAAAAACAGGAAAAGCGGTTGACATAACCGACGCGGCGACGATTAAAAAAGTGACCGACAACATGAATCAGCCAGTCTTTAAGAAAGACAGAAAAGTTGATACTGCTGGCTGGAGCTACCGTCTGAGGTGGTACGGCAAAGATGGAAAAAGCATTGAAGACATTACAGTGATGAGCAATTCCATCATTGATTACAAAGACTACTTTTACAATGCAGATTCCGGGAAACTGGACACCGCCCTTTACGACCAGCTGCTGAAATCGGCAAAAGACATTCCGTAAACAGAGAATAACAAAAAAGGGCCTCCTATCGTAGTTTTACTTCTACAATAGGAGGTCTTGCTTTGCCCGGCAGGGAAAATAAGGCTCGATTATTCCATGATTACCGCCTGGACTGGGTTTGTGCAAAGCCGAAGCGGTTCACGGGCAAAGCGCTGGTTCTTTTCGCCAAACCTTTTCTTAGAAGAAAAGGCTTGTCAGCTTTCGTATCTGCCACAGCAGTTCTTGTACTTCTTGCCGCTTCCGCATGGGCATGGATCGTTGCGTCCCGGCTTTTTCTTCTTGCGGATTGGCGTGTGTTTCGACTGGTCGGAATCATCGCTGCCAGCCTCGCCCGTTACTTTCGCAACCTGCTCGCGCTTCGGTTCTTCGGCACGCTGAAGCTGTACGGTCAGCATCATGCGGGCGGTGTTTTCACGGATGGTTGCAACCATCTCGTCGAACATATCAAAGCCCTCCACACGGTACTCGACGACCGGGTCTTTCTGGCCATATGCACGCAGGCGGATGCCCTTCTGCAGCTCATCCATCGCGTCAATATGATCCATCCACTCGGTGTCAACGTTCTTCAGCAGAATGACACGCTCCAGTTCCCGCATGATGTTGGAGCCAAACTGCTCTTCACGCTTCGCGTAAACTTCATGTGCCCTTTCGGTCAGATCGTGCTGTGCGTCGGCAGGCTCCAGACGCACCATTTCCTCATCGGTGTAAATCAGGTCGTTCGGGCCGAGGAGCCAGCCCATGTAGCGGTCGCGCAGACCGTTCAGGTTCCAGGTTTCGCGTTCCGCATCTTCCGGCAGATATTTTTTCACCTGCGCCTCAATAGCCTGGTCTATCATCTTCAGAATCTGGTCTTTCAGGTTTTCACCGTTCAGTACCTGGTCACGCTGGCTGTAAATAATCTCACGCTGGCGGTTCATCACGTCGTCGAACTGCAGCACACTCTTACGAATGCCGAAGTTGCGGCCCTCAATTTTCTTTTGGGCGCTTTCAATGGTGTTGGTCAGCATTTTATTTTCAATGGGTGTGTCTTCATCGACGTTCAGGCGCTCCATCAGCGTATTAATGCGGTCACCGCCGAAAAGGCGCATCAGGTCGTCTTCCAAAGAAATGTAAAAGCGGCTCATTCCGGGGTCGCCCTGGCGACCGGAACGGCCGCGCAGCTGGTTGTCAATCCGGCGGGATTCATGCCGCTCGGTGCCGATGATATACAGGCCTCCGGCCTTTTTGACTTCTTCCGCCTCGGCCTCCGTCTGTTCCTTGTATTTCTGGGCAAGTTTCTGGAATGCCGCACGCGCCTTCAAAACATCGGCGTCTGCCGTTTCCGAATGCGCGTCCGCCTCGGCAATCAGCTCGTCCGGAACGCCTTGCTTCTTCAGGTCGGCTTTCGCCATGTACTCCGGGTTGCCGCCCAGAACAATATCGGTGCCGCGGCCTGCCATATTCGTTGCAATGGTAACGGCGTCTTTGCGGCCTGCCTGCGCGACAATCTGCGCTTCTTTTTCGTGGTACTTGGCGTTCAGTACCTCGTGCTTGATGCCTTTCTTTCTCAGCATGGCGCTGAGCTGCTCCGATTTTTCAATGGAGATGGTGCCTACCAGCACCGGCTGGCCGGTTTTGTGGTGCTCAATCACATCGTCGATAACGGCGCGGAACTTCGCCTTCTCCGTTTTATAAATTACATCCGGTAAATCCTCACGGATCATAGGTTTGTTCGTGGGGACTTCAATAATGTCAAGCTTATAGATTTCACGGAACTCGGCTTCTTCCGTCATCGCCGTACCGGTCATACCGGAAAGTTTTTTGTACATACGGAAGTAGTTCTGGAACGTGATGGTTGCAAGGGTCTTGCTTTCATGCGCAACCTTTACGCCCTCTTTGGCTTCAATCGCCTGGTGCAGGCCCTCATTGTAGCGGCGGCCGTACATCAAACGCCCGGTGAACTCATCCACAATAATGACTTCGCCGTCTTTTACCACATAGTCAATGTCCTTGCGCATAACGCCGCGCGCCTTAATGGCCTGGTCAATATAATGCTGAATCGGCAGGTTTTCGGCGTCGGTCAGGTTGTCGACTTTAAAAAACGCTTCGGCTTTCTTCACGCCGGTCTGCGTAAGGGTTGCAGTTTTTGCTTTTTCGTCCACCACATAGTCGGCGTCCGCATAAAGCGCGTCGTTGTCTTCCTTGCTGTCCAGTTCGGCAACTTTGACGCATTTCAGCTTTTTGGCGAAGCTGTCTGCAATATTATACATTTCGGTAGAGTTTTCGCCCTGGCCGGAAATAATCAGCGGAGTGCGTGCCTCATCAATCAGGATAGAGTCGACTTCATCGACGATGGCGTAGCTGTGGCTGCGCTGAACCTTGTCCTTTTTATAGATAACCATGTTGTCGCGCAGGTAGTCAAACCCAAACTCGTTGTTCGTGCCGTATGTAATATCGGCATCATAGGCTTTTTTGCGCGCATCGTTGTCAAGGTCGTGAACAATCAAACCCACAGAAAGGCCCAGATAACGGTAGATTTTCCCCATCCACTCAGAGTCGCGGCGGGCAAGGTAATCATTGACGGTTACAATATGCACACCGTTCCCCGAAAGGGCATTCAGGTACGCCGGAAGCGTAGCAACAAGCGTTTTTCCTTCGCCGGTCTTCATCTCGGCAATGCGGCCCTGGTGCAGGACAATGCCGCCAAGGATCTGCACGGGGAAATGGCGCATCCCAAGCACACGGTCGGAGGCTTCACGACACACAGCAAACGCATCGGGCAGAATATCGTCAAGCGTTTCGCCGTTTGTCAGCCGCTCCTTCAGCGCCGGGGTCTGTGCTTTCAGCTCTTCATCAGACATGGCCTTATACTGGTCTTCCCGGTCAAGCACGGCATTGCAGAGCGGGCGAATTCGCTTCAGCTCGCGCCTGCTGTAGTTGCCGAACAGAGCAGACATAATAGATTTCATCGTCTTCACCTCAAAAAATCACCGCGCACGCGGATGTTTCTTTCTGTGTCCTAATAATTCTGTCATACAAAGTTATTATATCATGGCAAAGAGAAAAAATAAAGAAAATCTGTGAACATTCCGCCTTCCGCTAGTTTTCACGCCTGGTCCGGCGGCACGTCTTCCGCAGGTGCCTGCACGGCGCAAGTTTTTTTCTGTACTTTTGCTTTTGGCACTTTCTTCGCTTTGACCCGTTTTTTCAGCTTCGCAATCATCAGGACGGCAACCGGGATGACAACCTCAAAAGGCAGGACAAATACCGCGTGGTAGTTCAGCCAGTTTAACATCTCTTCCGTGTTGGAGCTCACCACCATTATAATTGTAACAAGGATGAGCCCGCAGGGCGCAAAAAGCGGCACATAGTCCTCAAAATTAAAAATCTCTTCGACTTCCCTGCAGCAGGTATAAAAAGTAATGCAGACTTTAAAAAATCCTGCTAAAAGCATATTGAACCCGATTAAAACTGCAGCACGGGTAAAGAAGTCACCGATGGCAATGACGCCCACCGCCTCATAGGAAGCATAAAGAAAAAGGCTTTCGGAATCCCCCAGAATCAGATAGTTCCGCAGGCTGGTAAAAAGGATGATGGCAAAGCCGATGAGCATTCCTTTGAAAAAAACGGGAAAAACTTTTTCTTTGGGGTCCAGTGCTTCAAAAATAGGAGCACACACGATTGTTTCCCCAAAAGGAAGCATCAGCAGCATAAAGGTGGTGGCCAGCATTGGTCTAAAATCCGACTGCAAAACCGGCTGCAGGTTTGAAAAATCCATATTTTGGTACGCAAGAGCCCCTGTAAGGCCAATGGCAACCAGCACAAACGGAAGCACGAATTTACAAACACGCGCGACCACATAAATGCGCTTTTTGGACATATAGAATTCTACAATAACAATGGAGAGCAGGATAAAAATAAACGGCGTTTCCGTCATGTTAATTGTCTGAAGGAACTGGCAGAAAACTTTTTTGACCAGCGCCCCCAGCAGAAAAGTATACGGTAAAAGGAGTACACAGACCACTTTGCCGCATACTTTTCCGCAGGCTTTTTCAATGTTTTTAAAATAGTTTCTGCCGGGGTAAAGCTCCAGGATCTGCGAATGCACCCACATAAGAGGAATTCCCAGCAAGAAAGCCAGAATGATGCAGAACCAGGTGTCCCTCCCGGCTTTGGAACTTGACCCAATAACCAGTGTGCTGCCAGTAAGAAAAAGAGCAATCGTGGCTTCCAACTGTTTCGCCGTAATTTGATTCTTCATGAAGCAATTTCCTCATTTTATAAATCCCGACATGAATCTTTCCAGAATTGCCGTAATGCTTGTAAAGCGGAAACTCATGCCAATGATAATATTTGCGGCCAGCGTAACCGCATAAACCGGGATGCAGAACCACAGGTATTTTTTCTTTTTGGCCCGTATCAACGGGATAAGGTCGGTAAAAACGAGGGTGATATAGAAAGCAAGAAAACAAGCAAGGTACAAGGCTATTCACCGCCTTTTGGCACAATGGTTCCGGAGGAATAGATCTTTACATCGGCTGTGACTTCACATTTTACATTTGGGAAAATGCTGCTCCAGCTCTTTGAAATTCTTTTCCAATCATTCGGTTTCTGCTTATAAATGGCATCTGCAAACCCAAAAACATCGGCCCCGTAATTTTTCTGCAAATCCAGAATCACATCCTCCACGCCCTTTTTGACCGTTTTGGACGCGGCCTCCTCCGTCATTCGGAATTCCCCGTTTCCTACCGTAAATTTTTTGCTGCTGTCGTTTTCTTCCCCAATGTTCACGCCCAGCTGAACCTGAATTTTCATTGTCACATTGTTTCCGCTGACTTCCGGCTTTATTTCCGAGCTTCCTTTTTTTATTTCAAGGGCAATATTTTTTGCGCCGGGCTGAATGCCTGTGAGCAAAACTCCGCTCTGAATCTCGTTTTTCAGTATGACATAATAAAGGGATTCCTTCTTAGGCAGATACCCTACCATTTTATCCTTCTGAAAAATAGCGTTTGTTTCTGTTTCCAGCGACGAGTGGTCCTGCATGGGAACGACACGCACAGCGTGCAGGGTAATCGCTTTGCTTTGGGAAGATACCTGGTTGTAAATCTGGTATAACGAGTAAGACAGGATGTGCCCCTGCACAATCTGGTTTTCCTGCAGCTCTGAGGCAAGATGAAACGCCACAGGCTGTTCTGTACCCAGCTTCACCTTCAGAAGATCCGCCGCCGTTTCTTCGTCGGAAACGACCATCCGCTGTGTAATGCGCGGTTCATGGTCTCGTATGGAGAAATCAAGCACCGGGCGAATTCCTTCACGCGCAAGGTCTTTGCTGATAATGACGACTTTGCAGTCACCGAAATACAGCTTTTTATCCGTTACACCAACCGCACGGCGTAGACAGTCAAAAATGGTATCGCCATCCGACTCGAGCAGCACGGATTTCGTCGTCTGGTCTTTTCCACCAGACAGGCTCAGGGCTTCAAAAGTCATGTGGTATTTGTGGCCATCCTTCCCTTTGTCAAGGGCAGCCCCGGCTACAATAGTGCTTGTTTCAATTTCGCGGTAATTAAAGCAGCCGGTAAAAAGGAGCCCGGTAAGAGCCACTTCAAGCAGCAAAATCAGTTTTTTCCATGCCTTCATTTCGGGTTTCCTTTCGCTGCCTGCCGGGTGCGATCTGAAGTCAGGACTCCCGGCCGCTGAATCATTTTTTGCCAGTTGATACGACAGTAAATATCTTTATAATCCTTTAACTTGTCATCATAAACATTCGGCATAATCGGCACACCGAACGACTCCGTCGAAAACAGCTGCGCCAAAATTGCCAGCAGGCCAAGCAGGTAGCCATAAAGCCCCATAATGCAGGAAAATCCTAATAAAAAAAAGCGCTGAATAATGGAAAAGCCCTTGAGGCGCGGAACCATCAGGCCGGTAATTGCTGTAAGGGAAACAAGAATGATAATGGGGGCGCTTACCAGTTTGGCTTCCACCGCAGCTTGGCCGATGACCAAGGCCCCCACAATACTGAGCGCCTGCCCCATAATACCGGGCATACGGGCGCCTGTTTCCCGAAGCATCTCAAAAATAATCAGCATTACTGTCATTTCGAGTGCCGTGGGGAAAGGCACGTTTTGACGCGACTGGGCTATGCTCAGCAAAAGCGACGTGGGAAGCATCTCCTGGTGGAACGTAACGAGGGAAATGTAAAGTGCCGGCATACTTATGGTCAAGAAAAATGCCAAAGAGCGTAAGATTCTTCCGATTGATGCGAATGTAAAATTCAAATAATAATCTTCGTCACTCTGCATATATTCAACGAACAGGTGCGGAACGGTCAGGACCGTAGGCGTCCCGTCCACAATCAGGGCAATGCGGCCCTCCAGCAGCCTTGCAGCCACTACGTCGGGGCGTTCCGTATTCCCGGTCGTTTCCAGCAGGCCAAATGGTTTTGGGCGGAGAAGTTCCGCAATGTAGTTGGAGTCCAGCGTGCCGTCAATGTCAATCTGGCTCAGTTGTTCTTCCAGCTTTGCCAGGACTTTTTTGTTTACCAAGCTGTCCAGGTAGCAGATGCAGGCCTTGGTGCGGGACCTTCTGCCAAACGTCATGTAGCGCAGTTTTAAGTCCGGTGTACGGAGTTTCCGCCGCAGCATGGAAATGTTAATCAGCAGAGATTCGTTGAACCCTTCCCGCGGCCCCCGTATGACCCGCTCGCTTTCCGGCTCCGAGATGGCGCGGACCGTCCAGCCCTTCGTGTTTAAAATCAGCGTGTCGGTACATCCTTCGGCAAGGAGTACCGTGTCGCCGTAAACAATCGCCTGTACAATCTCTTCGATGTCTGCCGTTTTCTGTACGCTGTTTGAAAGCATGACGTGCTGAAGGATCTGTTCCATCAGGTCGTCGATTTTCTCCGGAAATTTGTAGTGCAGCAGCGGGCTGACAATATCGTCGTTCATCAGCTTGTTGTTAATCATGCCGTCGGCAAAAATCAGGCAGAAATGGAACCGGTCGTCAAAAGGGTTTGAAAGGTAGCGAAACTGCAGCGTGTCATCATCGGTAAAGAGATTCCGGATATACCCCACATTCATTTTCAGCTGGTCAGACGGCAGCTTTGCTCCGGCAAATCCGTTCGGGCTGCTCACATTGAATTCCTCCCATCAGCCGCAGGAGGCGCCTGCCCTGCGGGACTTTAATTTTCTTTCTGACTTATGTTTTCCCAACCGGCGCATAATATACCGGGAACGGGAACTTGAAACCTGCCCCGCAAAGGAGTATTATGAGCAAACAGGGAAGCATCCCGAACCGCGGCAGCCCGAAGGACAAGCCGAAAAAGCAGAAACTTCGCGCCGCCCGCAGACGCTTTCTCAAACGAAAGGAGAAATGACTTTTGAACGTACTCATTACCGGAGGAGCCGGATATATCGGCTCGCACACCTGTGTGGAACTGCTGAACTGCGGCTACGGCGTTGTGGTAATGGATAATTACAGCAATTCTTCGCCCGACGTAATCGGCAAAATTGAAACCATCACCGGCAAAAAGTTCCCGGCATACGAATGCGACATGCTGGACTATGACGGCTTTGAAAAGATTTTTAAGGAAAATAAGATTGACGCGGTGATCCACTACGCGGGCCTCAAGGCCGTGGGCGAATCGGTGGAGAAGCCCTTGGAATATTACCACAACAACCTGACCGGCACCCTCAACCTGCTGCGCCTGATGCGGGAATACGGTGTGCGCCGCTTTGTGCAGAGTTCTTCCGCAACGGTTTACGGAATGCACAACACCGCCCCGTTCACCGAGGATATGCCAATTTCCACGACGAACCCGTACGGTGCAACAAAAGAATTTATTGAGCGCATCCTCACCGACCTCTGCCATGCCGACAAGAGCTGGAAAGTCGCCCTGCTGCGCTACTTTAACCCTATCGGCGCACATCCAAGCGGGCTGATTGGTGAAAACCCGAACGGCATTCCGAACAATCTGATGCCTTATATTATGAAGGTTGCCGTCGGCGAACTGCCGGAGCTGCACGTTTTCGGCAACGACTACCCCACCCCCGACGGAACCGGGGTGCGCGACTACATCCATGTGTGTGACCTGGCCGCCGGCCATGTGAAAGCACTGGAAAAAATCGACCAGCTCGACGGTGCCCGCGCCATTAACCTCGGTACAGGCAAAGGCAGTTCCGTTCTCGACGTTGTTCATGCGTTCGAGCGCGTAAGCGGGAAAAAAGTTCCGTACAAAATAGAGCCGCGCCGCGCGGGCGATATTGCCACCTGCTATGCAGACTGCTCCCGCGCTAAAAAGGAACTGGGCTGGGTAGCCAAGTATACCCTGGATGATATGTGCCGCGACAGCTGGAACTTCATCCAAAAGCAGAAAAAGTAAAAGAAGCAACAGAAAATCAGGCAGCCCTGCGCTTTTGCGCAGGGCTGTTTTTTTGCCGCATGCTGGGCCTATGCCTGTAAGCAGACGATTCGGCAGCGCTGAAGACAGACTGTAATCCCCCCGAAAGCCAAAACAGGGCACGCTGCAAAGCCATAACGCTGCAGCGTGCCCTGTTGTTATTTTCTTTTCCGTTAAAAATTCGTTGGTTCTTCTGTCGGGTTCGGAACTTCGTTATTTTCTGCAGTGTTTTCTTCCGGTTTTTTGTCTTCCCCGGCTTTCTCTTCCGGCTCGGCTGCGCCTTCTCCAGTTTCAGCGGGATTTTCTTCTTTCAAGGTGTCGTCATTCGGAACCACCGTAAAGGGGTGAAGGTAATCTTCATCGTCATCGGCGGCTTCCTGGCGGAACGCCTCTTCCGGAATATCGTTTTCCTGCTCTTCGGCGGCGGTTTCGTCCGGCTCGTCGGAATATTCGTCATCGTCGTATTCTTCGCCGCAGCACTCCGCATCGCCGCAGCAACAGCTTGGTTTTGGCTCTGCTTCCGTCGGCACAGCCAGCTCGTCAAGTTTTTCATATGCGCGTTTCAGGCGCTCTCCCGTTCTGTCTACCGTACAGCAGAACGGCTCGGTGTCGCCGTTTTCTGCATCACGCAGGCTGCGATAATAATATTTTCCCAGCTGGATATAAGCAGCCGCCTGCTTTTCCTTTTCATTCCGAATCACGATTTTCAGCCGGTTCATCATGGCCGTTTTGCGGTTTTTGTCCACTATGAAATCGACCGCTTTCGTTACGGAGTCTGCTGCGTTTTCCCAAAAGTTCATTGTGTTACCCTCCTGCCGCGGACGCGGTTCTCTTTTCCTTTTGCAACTATTATATCTCATTCCCAAAGCAAATAACAGTAGTATTTCGTCTATTCCTTTTTTTATGCCGTTGTGATATAATTAACAGATAATCTTGGGTTTTAAAGCTATACTAAAAATATTAGGGAGAAGAATGGGAAATGTCGACTCAAATGAGTAAAGACGTCGGCTGCCCGAAATGCGGTGCCGCCCTTCGAACGCAGATGTGGCCTGGTATCTGTGCGCAGGAAAACCCCGGGCTTCGCGCACGCATCCTGGACGAAACCATATTTGACTGGAAATGCCCGGAATGCGGCTACTCGGCGCAGTTTGTTTACCCTTGCCTGTACCATGACCGGGAACGGAAATTTATGGTGTACCTGGTACCGAACGGCAGTGAGAAAGAGTTTCAGCCGGTGGATGTGGGCCAGAAATTTCCACAGCTTGCACCGGTAACGAAACGCGTTGTTTCCTCGCCTGCGGAATTAAAAGAAAAAATTTTGATCTTTGAGGCAGGCCTTGACGACCGTGCCGTGGAGCTTGTAAAATATGCCTTAGCAGGCGTGCTGGAAGAAAAGCGCGGCAAAAAAGCCGTGCGGGGCTACTTCAGCTTTGCTGATGAAAGTGAAAACCGCATTGGTTTTGCCTTTTTCCCGGAAGGCGAAAAAGAGCCCGTCCTGCGCAGAACCAGCATGGACGCCTACCGCAAATCCCTTGAAATTGTAAAGGGGCAGAATATACCGGAAAGCAACAGCTTTTTCCCGGTAGATGCCGTAACGGCACAGGATATTCTGAATGAATACCGTGAAAGTGCAAAGTAAGAGGAAAGGATTTCAATCATGTGCGGATTAGTCGGATTTACAGGAGAACTTGTTGACCGCGACGCGGTCATAAAAACCATGACGGACCGAATCACCCACCGCGGGCCGGATTCGTGCGGCATTTATACGGATGACGAAATTGCGATGGGCTTTCGCCGCCTGAGCATTATTGACCTGAACACAGGCAGCCAGCCAATTTATAACGAAGATAAGTCACTTGTCCTGATGTTCAACGGCGAAATTTACAACTACAAGCAGCTGCGTGAAATACTGCTTGCGGCCGGCCACAAATTCTACACCCAGACGGACACCGAAGTGCTCGTGCATGGGTTTGAAGAATGGGGTCCGGAGCTTCTGAACAAGCTGCGCGGAATGTTCGCGTTTGCCATCTGGAACAAAAAAGACAAGAGCCTTTTTCTCGCGCGCGATTTCTTTGGCATTAAGCCGCTGCACTACACCAGTGTGGACGGGCACTTCGTCTATGCTTCCGAAATTAAAAGCATCCTCGACTTCCCGGGCTTTCAGAAAAAGCTGAATAAAAATGCTCTGAACAACTACATTTCGTTTGAATACCCGGTTCCGCCGGAAACATTCTTTGAAGGAGTTTACTGCCTGCCGCCCGCGCACTACCTGTGGTACCGCGACGGCAAAGTGGAAACGCACCGCTACTGGGAGCCAAAGTTCCAGCCGGACAGCTCCATAACCGAAGATGAGGCGGTTTCCGAGATTGAAAACGTCTTTGAGGACTCCGTTTCGGCGCACCGTATCAGCGACGTAGAAGTCGGCTGCTTCCTTTCAAGCGGCGTAGATTCCAGCTATGTGGCAAGCTACTTTAAAGGCCAGAAGACCTTTACCGTCGGGTTCGGCGAAGATGAGCGCTACAACGAAATCGGCTATGCAAAAGATCTTTCGGCAAAAATCGGTGTGGAGCATCACAGTCATGTGGTTTCTCCGGATGAATACTGGGGAAACATCCGCAAGGTACAGTACCACATGGATCAGCCCGTTGCGGATGCTTCCTGCATTGCGCTGTATTTTGTTTCAAAAATTGCAAGCAAGTATGTGAAGGTCGTGCTTTCCGGTGAAGGCGCGGACGAGCTGTTCGGCGGGTACAACATTTATCATGAGCCGGATGACCTTGCTGCCTACCAGCGTCTGCCGAGGGGCTTGCGCAAAGCACTTGCGGCGTTTGTGGAAAAGCTGCCGTTCTCATTCCGCGGCAAAAGCTTCCTTATCCGCGGCTCCAAAACGATAGAAGAGCGGTTTATCGGCAACTGCAGTATGTTCACCATGAAAGAAAAACGCCGTCTGCTGAAAAGTGACATTCCAGCTACCGTACCGCAGCTGGTCACAAAGCCTGTTTATGACCGCGTACAGGGTGCAGATGACGTGACCAAGATGCAGTATCTTGACATGAACGTTTGGCTCGCCGGCGACATCTTGCTGAAAGCCGACCGTATGAGCATGGCGAATTCGCTGGAGCTGCGCGTTCCGTTCCTGGACCGCAAGGTCTTTGATGTTGCTTCCCACCTGCCGCTGCGCCTGCGTGTGAACAGCCAAAACACCAAGTATGCTATGCGCAAGGCGGCTATGCGCCATCTGCCCGAAACAACCGCGCAGAAGAAAAAGCTTGGTTTCCCGGTGCCGATTCGCGTTTGGCTGCGGGAAGAAAAGTACTACAATATTGTGAAGCAGGCCTTTACCTCAAAAACAGCAGAAGAATTCTTCAACACCGATTTTCTGCTGAAGCTGCTGGACGCACATTACCGCAGCAAGTGCGACAACAGCCGCAAAATTTGGACGGTTTTCTGCTTCCTCGTTTGGTATGATATTTATTTCAACGGCGTTTCCCACGAGCCTGGCGAAATGCCTGTTATTTCCCGCTAGCCTTTTGCGGCCTCTTGAAAGAGGCCTAGCGAGAACTTTACTGAATCTCAAAAATAACATTTGTTCTAGCTTTAACCATGAAGCGTCGCGCAGCATCCGGCTGCCGCAGCATTTGGCTGCAAAGAAACCGCCGAAATTTTAAAAGGCAATTTTAAATCCAGCTTCTTTTCCATAATATAAATTCATCTAAGGTTTTGTTTGCACTCAGGCCGTGCAGGCCCATCCTTTCGGTTCCGTCCGAAAGGATGCAAAGTACGTCCCGGGGGGATGAACAGGCTGGCCTCGTATTGGCTCCATTTCATCCCCCCGGTGCCCCTCGGCATCCGCACACAGCCTTACAGTGAGCCAAACGGCTGGGATTCTCTTATGGACGGGGATACGGACGGCCTCTTGAAAGAGGCCTAGCGAGAACTTTACTGAATCTCAAAAATAACATTTGTTCTAGCTTTAACCATGAAGAGCGCCGCGCAGCATTTGGCTGCCGCAGCATTTAGCTGCAAAAAAACCGCCGTACCCTTTTTAGGGTTGCGGCGGTTTTTGCTATGCTGATAAACGCCCTTGCGTCCGGGGAAGTCATCCCAAACTACTGGAAACGCTCAGCCCAATCAGGATGGAAAAGACAATACTCGAAAAAATCATGGTAACGATTGTCATCAGCACCAAGCCAAAGAAAAACGTATATAGTTTTTTCGATTCGTCCTGTACGGCAACAACCGTGCCCGACCACGCTTCCAATGTAAACAGGACGCTCAGAATTAATCCAATCAGAACGACCCACATGGCAACATGCAGGTTTGCAAACACCAGCAGGCATCCCAGCAGCAGGAACGGCGCCGCCGTCATGCGGCCAGCCGAAGCCGCGCACAGCATCGGCCCAAAAGCAATCTGCTGCTTCAGGATGCCTCTGGTAAGAAGTAGAAGAAGGGCTGCCAGCACAAACGTTGAGGCCGCGGAGAAAATCAGGGTTAAAAGGAACATTCCCGGAAGCGGAAGGGAAATATTGTCGCGCATCATGCCGCCGAGAAATCCAAAAGCGGAAAAAAACGCATCCGAAACCCTTGAAGTGATCGTTAGCAGGAACAGTGCGGCTGAAAGCGCCTGTATAATCAAAAGGCCAAGCGCTGTCTTCTGGTCGCCGGAAGCGGAAAATGCCGGAAGTGTTTCCGTTGGGCGGCGATAAATACTAAGGATGCAGTCCCAAAGATGCTTAAAATAGTTTGCTGCCTCGGAAGTGGATTTCGGCTGCTGCGCATAATGCCCCGGAGCCGTGTTCTGTGCCGGATTTGGTACTTGCGCCGCCTGTGGTACGGTTTGTGCCGCAGCAGCGTACTGCGGTGCAGCAGGCGCCGTAGCCGGAACCTGCGCCGCGGCTGCTTGCTGTGCAGCCTGTGCGCCCGGGCAAGTGCAGGATTCCCCATCCTGCAGCGGTTTCCCACAGTAAATGCAGAACTTCGCCATAACAAGATTCCTCCTCAATCAATTCTTTTCAGTTAGTTTTCGTACAAAGACAAATACCCAGGTTCAAAAGAATCAACAGCCCATTTGCCATTCGTAAAAACGAAGCCTACCGTTCCTTCTGCCGGATGCGAAGAAGCACGATTGACTAATTTGTTCGTCGTAAAGTCCTGAATGGCGGCAGTGCAGGAATAAGTATAATTCATATGTACATTGATGTGCGGGGTTTTGCTATCCCAGGTTCCCTCTTCGGTCGATTTAAAATTGCCTGTAGAAATCTTTATAAAGCCTTCTTCTTTTCCGTTGGAAAAAGCCTCTTTATTTCTTTCATAGTCGTCCTGCACACTTTCCCGGCCTTCCTGGTCGGTCGTTACGCTGCCCTGTATGGCACTGAAATCCTTGTGCGCAGACTCAGCATTAAAAAAGTCCTGCATGAATTTTTCCGCCTGGGAGCCTACCTGTTTTAAAGTTTCATCCTTGATGGAAAGATCCGTGCTAGAAAATATGACATTTTGGTCCGGCGTTTCCACATCCACCTGATTGGTTTCGTCTTTCAGGTACGGAGCCGTACAGGTAATACTGTGGTTCCCTTTCAGCACGTTGTTCAGTTTATAGGTAATGATACCGTCACTGGAGTCCGCTTTGTCTTCATATTTGGCGTCAATTTTCTTAGAGTCAAATTCTGCTGTGGTTCCTTCCGGTACAGTAACTTCCATTGTCGGTACGATGAAGTCCTCTGTGGAAACTTTCCATGTGTCGAAAAACAGCAGCTGCTTCTGCGGCTGGCGCACCATCGTAAGCACAAAGAATTGAGGAGCATCGCTTTTCGGCTCATACTCCGCGAAAAAGGATTTTTGTGTTGCGCTGTCCGCTTTGGCTACAAGGCCCGCCGCGCCGAAGCCTAAGGTTTCAATTGCCTTTTTGGGTTTGGAAACGGTGTATGACTTGATGTTTTTGTACTTATCATTCTTGCTGCACGCTTTTACAAACTGGTCGTGGTTCACAAAATCGCTGTCACTCACGTTCAAACTGGAATACATTTTGTCCCAATTTCCTGCCTTCATGGCATCCATATACTGGTTTGCAGCGTATTCCGGCGAACTGATGTGCGACCCCACTGCGATGAACGCCACAGCAGCACAAACTACAACGGCGCACGCAATGATTGCTCCTTTGACAGCAGGCTTCATTTTCCGCTTCGGCGCCTTTTTCACAGGCTGAACTGGCGCTGCTTGCTGGGCCGGCGCCTCTGACTGAACCGGCGCCGCTTGCTGAACAGGCGCTGTGGATTTCGGCTGCTGAGCATCCTTTTCCAGCCGCGCGCCACAGTTGCAGCAAAAGACCGCCGCATCATCATTTTGTGTGCCGCAGTTCTGACAAAACATGAAAGTACCCTCTCCTTTTATTTTATCTAAACACCGGCATACCGCCCTTGCTTTTCGCACAAGCGCACCGCCGGTATTTTGGGCAGCAAAAACTAGGTATAAGGAAACCACCGCCGCTGCGCTCTCTGCAAAAACAGCCGGAACATTGCATCTTGAGCACGGTACTTTTAAAAGCGCTGGAACCAGTAAGGATATTTAACCACTCTGCAGCAGCATAGCCATATTATACCATTCAGTTAATTATTTTGTCAAATTTTTTCTTAATTTTCCAGTGCAGGATGCTTTGCTGCTTTTGCCTCCCGATGCCCTTCTCAAAGTCTATGGCAGAGCGAAGGAAAGATAGAACCCAACTGAAAAGGAAATCCGGCGGAAGGTAAAAAAATATTCCCGGAAGCATCCCATAAAAGAGATACCCGGGAACATTTTCAGTCAGGCGCATTTGCCCGTCCGATTTATATCTGCTGGTTTTCCGTGTCCTGTTTCGCTTCTTCATTCGTCCAAACATTTTTTATAATATAGACCGGCCTGTTTTTCACCTGCATATAAATGCGGGAAAGGTATTCACCGATGACACCCAGCGCAAGCAGGTTTAGGCCGCCCAGCAGCAAAATTAAAATCACAATGGTTGCGTAGCCGGAAACGGATATGCCGAACGCCAGTTTCTGAATGAGTACGACAAAGGCATAAAGAAATGCCAGCGCGGCAATAATGAGGCCGGAATTGCGCACCGCTTTCAGCGGCAGAGTGGTAAACGAAATCAGCCCCTCCATCGCATACCGGAACAGTTTGTGAAAACTCCATTTTGTTGTGCCCGCGTTGCGCTCTTTGGCTTCGTAGGGAATGTATTTGGTAGAAAAGCCAATCCAGGAAAACAGGCCCTTGGAAAAGCGGTGGTATTCTGTCATCTGCAGCAGCGCCTCTACCGCATTCCGGCGGAAGGTGCGAAAATCACTTGCGCCATCCACGAACTCCACCTCAGCGCTTTTGTTGATAATCTTATAAAACAAATGCTTAAAAACGCGCAGGACAAAGCCTTCTTTGCGCTGAGCCTGAAACGCGCAGACCTCATCGCATTCTGGGTCGGTTTCCAGAATACGCAGCATTTCCCGCGCAACGGCCGGGTCCTGCTGCAGGTCTGCGTCAATCAGCGTTACAAAATCCCCTCTGGCTGCTTTCAGCCCTGCATAAATAGCGGCGTCTTTCCCAAAATTCCGGGAGAAAGAAAGAACCTGAACCGCCGCGTCTTTTTGCCCGGTCAGCTCTTTCAGCACTTTTAAGGTTTTATCTTTGCTTCCGTCATCGACAAACACCATTTCATACGATAAGCCGGCAAAGGCCTTTTTGACCGCCTCGAACATCGGGCGGATGTTTTCTTCTTCGTTATAGCAGGGAATCACGAATGAAATCTGCATGGCAAGCCTCTTTTACACAAGAATAGTACCGCACACAGCACTGTAAACCCACAGGGGCTTTATTTCCCAAGGATGGAGTGGATTCCGTAATATTTTGCAACGGAAGCATTCGGCCATGATGTGGCATCTTTTTTGTCCAGGTATTTGAGGTAATTTATGGCGCTGTATTTTGTGGAAGGGTTCACCATAGGCACTGTGACATCCAGTTTTCCTTCCGCCTTGCACTGCTGCACAGTAGCAATATTCGCATTCATTGCAAGGTGCGTTTTGTAGATGTCATTCATCCCAAGGCAGCCGTCATAGAACGTGACCATCAGCATTACAAGCGCAAAACTTGTCACTGCGGCACAGAACTTTGTTGAAAACAACTCCGCCATTAAAATTGCATCTACGGCAACTAAAAGCAGCATACTGCAGGATGCGGCACGCCCCGGGTAATAGCTTGCAACAATAAAAATGAAGTTTGCGCAGAGGGAACCGAAAGCAAAAAGGGCCGAAACAATCAGCTTTTCCTTGTTTGTTTTAAGGAAAACAGCAAAGACAAAGAGCACAAGAAATACAAGCGCCAGCAGCCAAAATGACTGGTACATGTTCAGCGCAGCCATAAAGTTTTTCCGGAAAAAGGACCATCCGCTTTTTGCAATTTTATTTTTCGTTTCGCCCGGCGCGGTAACCATAAGCACAAAGGCCACGGCAGCAGCAGCCAGCGCCAAAATAAAGTGAAGCGGCACTTTCTCTTTGTGGTAAAAACGAATCAGCAGAAGCAGTACAAAGGCCATAAAAATCACGGTAGCAGAAAGGTTTTCCAAATATCCGCCGGCTGCGAAACCAAGCACTACATAAAGAATCTTCTGCCACAGTTTCCCGCACGTTTCCCGGTGCAGAAAGCACTGAATCAGCGGAATTAAGAATGCCAGGCCGAAAATGATGCTCCAGAGGTAATTGCAGGAACCATCCTGCCAAAGGTTGACCTGCCCGAACACAGGCTCAAAAACCCATACAAGGCCGAAAATAGTAGCAAAAACAAGGTTGTTCCGGGTATTAGGCTCTTTGCAGATGGAATAAATCAGCAGAATTTGCAGCAGGAACATCCCGGCATTTACAAATTTAAAAATCGGATGCGGCAGGAACAGAAAAAGCTGCACAAAAAAATGAGTGATGGATCTTCCGTTCATCACTTTGTAATGTTCGCCGATGGAAGGAAAGATGTCCAAAACGCTGGTGATTCTCGCACCGGTGCTGTAGCTGAAACTGTAGCCGTAGTCATCCACGCACATCCCGGTTAAAAAATTGCAGGCAAGCAGTATCCCGAAAATTCCGATGCACAGGCACCAGAACAGGACTTTGGACTGATTTAGCTTTTTAAAAACCGTCATTTTATTCCCACTTTTCATTGCCTATTCAGCACAGACTTCTTTCCCCGCGCTGTTTCTGAATTTTTCGTCTTTTTACAGTATATTATAATATAATTTACCATAGCGTTCAAGGCAAAAAATTCTGCTGCAAGACTTCCATCTTGCAGCAGATTTTACTCGCAGGCTGCTAAACTCAGCCCTCAGTCAGCCGAATCAAACGGATTTTCATCCGCATAAGGGAGGTTCTTCGGCTGATTGTAAAACGTATGTTCAATATTAAGGTAATGGAAAAGGGAGAAGAGTGCTTTTCCTACATGGCGGAACGCAACGGCGCCGTGGTGTGGGAATTGCTTTGCCACAAGCACATGGCGGTAAAAGCGGTCCATTTCCGGAACTGCAATGACCCCGATTCCACCGAAGGAGTGCGTCGCCGCAGGAAGGATTTCGCCCTGTGCGACGTATGCCTGCAGGTGGGCATCCGCTGTGCTCTGCAGCCGGAAAAGCGTAATGTCGCTTGGCGCAATGTCGCCCTCCAGCGTGCCGCGGGTAAAGTCCGGCGTGCCGCCGTTTTCCAGAATTCTGTTCTGAATCAGCTGATATTTTACCGCGCCCTTTTTCAGTTTGCAGAACGGTGTGTTGCCGCAGTGGAAGCCCATAAAGGTATCTTTCTGGCGGTAACCCGACTTTGGCCCGATTTCTTCTTCATAAAGGTCTTTCGGCACACTGTTGTTCATATCCAGCAGCGTTACGGCGTCTTCCGTAACACACTCGCCGATGTATTCGCTCAGGGCACCGTAAATGTCGACTTCACAGGCGACCGGGATTCCGCGCCCCGTGAGGCGGCTGTTCACATAGCACGGCTCAAACCCGAACTGCTGCGGGAAAGCCGGCCAGCATTTGTCGGCAAAAGCCACATATTTGCGGGAGCCTTTATTTTGCTCCGCCCAGTCGAGCAGGGTCAGCTCAAACTGCGCCATACGGGGCAAAAGGTCCGGGAAGGTGTTCCCTTCTTTGCCCAGCTCTGTTTCCATGCTGTGTACAACTTCCGGAATGCGCGCGTCCCCCGCGTGCGCTTTGTAGGAAACCAGCAGGTCAAGCTCCGAATTTTCCTGAACTTCAACCCCCAGGTCATAAAGGGGCTGAATCGGCGCGTTGCAGGCGAAAAAGTCCTGCGGGCGCGGGCCGAACGTGATGATTTTCAGGTTCTTGAGTCCGATGACCGCACGGGCAATCGGCAGAAAATCTTCCACCATGCCGGTAATATCTTCCGCCGTGCCTACGGGGTACTCCGGAATATAGGCCGGAATATGGCGCAGGCCAAGGTTATAAGAGCAGTTCAGCATTCCGCAGAATGCGTCGCCGCGGCCGTTTATCAGGTTGTTCCCGTGTTCCTCCGCCGCAGCGGCATACATCACCGGGCCGTCGAAGTACTGTGCAATCTGTGTTTCCGGTGTTTCCGGGCCGAAATTACCAAGGAATACAAGCAGTGCGTTGCACTTTGCGTCTTTTGCTTCCTTGACTGCCTCGAGCATATCGGATTCATTTTCTACTGTTTTTTTCACTTCATAAACCGGAAGATTCTTCTTTTTGCAGGAATCCGCGATTGCTTTCCGCCGCTTTTCAGACAGGGAAATTACAAAACAGTCGCGGCTGACGGAAATAATGCCAAGCTTTATGTCCGGGATGTTTTTCATATTTTAAGTCCTTTCTTGAAATCGGTTCGAAAATTTTAGAAACTCCATTTCAAAGCGTCGTAGAATTTAACATATTTCTGGTACTGAGCCTCGTAAAGCGGCACATTCTCCGCTTTTGGCTCCGTCCGTGATTCCGGGCGGATTTTCTCTACCGTGTCCTCCAAAGACGGCCAGAAGCCAGCCGTAACGCCGGCAACCAGCGCCGCGCCGAACGCTCCGCCCTCCGCGCTTCCGTAAACCGTGTGAACCGGAAGACCGAATGTGTCGGCAAAAATCTGCCGCCACACCGGGCTGCAGGCGCCGCCGCCCGCAAGAACAATTTCATCGGAAGGAACGCCCGGGTTGACACTTTGTATCAGCTCGTAAACCTGGCGCAGCGAAAAAGCGACACCCTCCATCACAGCACGCGCAAAGTGGCCTTTGGTATGGCTGCCCGTAATGCCAAGAAATGCGCCTTTCGCATTCGGGTCGTTCAGGGGCGCTCTTTCCCCCATGAGGTACGGAAGGAAAATCAGCCCGCCTGAACACGGGTTTACCGCAGCGGCTTCATCATCCAGAAGCCGGAAAGCACTGCAGCCTTTTTCTTTTGCGCGCATGGTTTCCGCGTCGCCCAGCGCGTTGCGGAACCACTGGTATGCCCCAGCTGCCGCAAGCGTAACGCCCATTGCGCTGTAAGTACCCGCGGTATTGCCGCAGAAAACCTGCAGCAGCCCGCCTGGGTTTGGGATGCAGTCTTTCAGCCCCATTGCCGCAACCCCGGAAGTGCCAAGCGTAATGCCGATGCGCCCCGACTTTACAAGGCCAAGGCCAACCGTAGAAATGACGGCGTCGCCGCCGCCGGCCGACAGAACCGTTCCGGCTGGAATGCCGGTTGCTTCTGCGGCTTCTTTCGTGATGGTTCCAGCCTCATCGGGAGATTCCAATACTTCTGGGAAAAAGCCGGGGTCTATGCCGATTTTCTGCATGAAATCCTTTGCCCAGCACCGTTTTTTTACATTGAACAGCCCCGTGCCGGAAGCATCGGAAACGTCCGTCTTAATTTCCCCCGTAAGGCGGTAACGGATGTAGTCTTTCGGGTTGATAATCACTTTGGTTTTGGCGTAATTCTCCGGCTCATTTTCTTTCATCCAAAGGATTTTTCCAGCCGTGTAACCCGTCAGCATCTGGTTATTTGTTATCTTCAGCAAAGAGTCCAGCCCGCCGGCGGCTTCGGTAATTTCCGCGCACTGTTTTTCCGTCCGCTGGTCATTCCACAGAATGGCACGGCGCACTGCCTTACCGTCTTGATTCAGCGCTACCATGCCGTGCATCTGGCCCGAAAAGCTGATGGCGCTGATTTTCCTATTGGGAAGGAATTTTTGGATTTCTTTCAGACCGCATTTTACGCCGTTCCACCAGTCTTCGGGGTCTTGTTCCGACCAGCCTTCCCGCGGGGTATAGCACGGATAGTCTTCCCTTACGGAATTGATAATCTTTCCCTCTTCGTCAACTGCAATAATTTTGCAGCCCGACGTACCTATGTCGATTCCCAGAACGCATCTGCGCATGGTTTTCACCTCATTCAAGTGTTATATTTTCGCCTTGCAGCCCAAAGAACGTTGTTGCCGGGTCCATTCCGGACTCCGGGTGCGCGATGAGCCATTTGTTCACAGCAGCAAGCAGTTTTGCTTCCCCTTTCTTTTTAGGGTCGGCCTTCAGCTTCTCATTAGTCCCCCTTGGAAGGATGATTGCTGTGTGAAACTCCTTTGTGCCGATGCTGCAAGGTGCGAAATGCAGTGTTGTAGCATAAATTTCTACCATTGTCCCTGCCGGAATCAAAAAGCCTTCCGTCAAAGCGGTATCATAGGTATCATTTTTCGGGTCCACCTCCTGGAGGGAACCCAGCAGCAGAATCATATCATCACTGGAAATGTTAATTTCCGAACTGCGGTGGTACTCCAAAGCATTCAGCTTTTTGTTCCTGCCGTTGCAGTACCCAATCTGAATCGGAAGGCCGCCGAACTCCCACTCGCTCAGCGCCTGAAAAACCGGAAGCTTTTCCAGCGCGGCGTCGGAGGGGACATAAATTGTCCCTTCCTTCGGGATAGGTGTTTCCCGCAGGCCGCGAACCAGCCCCTCGGTGTCAAAGCCCTGCACAACCCTGCCGTATTTCCGAAACGCCGGCTCCTGCAGCGAATGAATCTTTCTTTCTGTCTGCACGTAATCCATCTCCTAAACGAAAATCTTTGCTCTTGTACTTATGCCTTTGCAGAACGTTTCTTTGAAAGAATATCGAAGACAACGGCTGCCAGCAGAACAATACCTTTAATGGTCTGGGTAATATCACTGCCAACACCCATAATGGAAAGCCCGTTGTTAATGACGCCCATAACCAAAGCACCTACAACAGCACCTACAATCGTGCCGCTGCCGCCCATAACAGCCGCGCCGCCAATGTAGCAGGAAGCGATGGCGTCCATTTCGAAGCCCGTGCCTGCCGCTGGGGTTGCCGCCTGAAGACGGGAAGTGAAGACAATGCCGCCCAAAGCTGCCAGCACACCCATGTTGACGAATGTGAGGAACAGCGCTTTTTTCGTATTAACACCGGAAAGGACAGCTGCTTTTTCATTGCCGCCCATTGCATAAAGCTGTCTGCCTGGAACAGTTCTTTCTGTAAAGAACGAATAGAGGACAATAAGGGCAATCATAATCAGAAGCAGAACCGGAATGCCGTTGTAAAGAGCAAGCCAAATGGCAAACAGTGCAATCGCAGCAACCGAAACAATCGTTTTTGCTAAAAAGCTTCCGGCAGATGGGCACAAATAGCCCTTTTTCTTCTTTTTGTTCAAGCTTGCAAAGGAAAGGAACAGGTAAACCGCTATGGCAATCGCGCCTATAATAAGCGATGTCATATCGAGAGGGCCGTTCCCCGTTCTCGCAAGGAACCCGGAACTAATGGTGAGGAAATCTTTCGGGAATGGAGTGATTGTCATGCCCTGCAGGACATACAGCGTAATACCGCGGAAGATCAGCATACCGGCCAGTGTTACGATAAATGCCGGAATCTTTACTTTAGCAATGATGACACCGTTGATGAGCCCGATCGCCGCGCCGACCAATAGTCCCAGCAGCAGTCCTGCCGGTACAGGCAGCCC
>JBFLFY010000012.1:0-64395 GCA_041859875.1 Caproicibacter sp.
TATTCGGCAGCAAGGCTAGCAATTGTGCGACCGTCCTGAATATGCAGCTTTACAACTTTCTTCTTGGTTTCCTCAGTAATTGTTTGCATGGCGTACTCCTTTTCTAATGAATATTATAATCCATTAGGCAGGAGCGTTACAAATTTACTATACCACTACACAGCAAAAAGCTGCAGGCGTTTTCCGTTTGTGAAAAAATGGTGAAGTCCATCTGTTATGAGGACAAAGGCGTAATCAAAATTAGATAAGAATATTTGTGAAAAGAAATCTGCTTAACCACTTTGATTTTCTATATATTATTTTACAATGACTTTTCATAAAATTCAATATGATTTTTGCGAAACATTTGTGAAAACTACAATATTGTAGGATATTACAAAAATAATCCTCTTTTAGGAGGAAAAGACTTAACTATAAACATAAAATGAGAAATACAAAGAAAATGCCAAACTTAATATACTTTTTTATGCTACTTATTAAAATTAGTTATGAAATTCATGCATAATAAACTAAAAAAAATAAAATATGAAGTAGAAAGCTGTACATATGGCTAAAAGTTAAAAGAGCGGCAAAGATTTACTGCCATCCTAAAAAGCCTGTGCTATAATTAACATTATGCAGTAATACGATACGTGATTATTAAAACTATGTTATGCGGTACAAGATACTGCATTTTATTGATGACTATTTCGAATCTGTGTATGGAAATATAAATACTACTTAACATAGGGGGAAATTAAAACAACCATGAATGAAATGATTAACTGTACGGTAGGTAAAATGCTGGATTCTGTTGCAGCAAAGTACCCGGGTCGCGAGGCCGTAAAATACAATGACAGGCCTTACCGCAGAACTTGGAGTGAATTCCGCGACGAGTGTGACAAGGCAGCCAAGGGCTTTCTTGCTATGGGCGTAAAAAAGGGCGATCATGTTGCCATTTGGGCTTCCAATGTGCCGGAATGGCTTATTACGCTGTTTGCAACAGCAAAAATTGGCGCGGTGCTTGTCACGGTAAACACCAACTATAAAAAATTTGAAATGGAGTATCTGCTGCAGCAATCCGACACGAAAGTGCTTGTCATGGTTGGCGGCTTCAAAAGCAACGACTACCTTGAAACGATTCATACCCTTTGCCCAACTTTGAAAGACAGCAAGCCGGGTGAGCTGAATGAACCGAATTTTCCATATTTAAAAACAGTGGTGTTCGTTGGCGAGCAGAAAGTGCCTGGTACGCTTCCATTTAACGAACTTTACCGCCTTGGCGAATCGATTGACGATGCAGAATACCGCAAAATTGAGGATTCTCTTGACCCGCAGGATGTTATTAATATGCAGTATACGTCCGGTACCACGGGGTTCCCAAAAGGCGTTATGCTCACGCATTTCAATATTATCAACAACGGCAAAAGCATTGGCGACTGCATGAAGTTTACAGAGCAGGACAAGCTTTGCATTACAGTGCCGCTTTTTCACTGCTTTGGATTGGTGCTGGCAGTCATGGCATGCCTGACACACTCTTCTTCATGGTGCCGGTTGAATTTTTCCGCCCAACCGTTGTGATGAAGGCGATTGATGAGGAAGGCTGCACGGCGGTTCATGGTGTTCCGACCATGTTTATTGCGATGCTGGAGCATGAAGATTTTAAAAAATACCATTTTAACAAACTGCGCACCGGAATTATGGCCGGTTCGCCCTGCCCGGAAAAGGTTATGCGCAAGGTGATTGACGAAATGGGTATGCGTGAAATCACGATCACATACGGCGAAACGGAAGCATCCCCAGCCTGCACGATGACGACGACCAATGATCCGCTTGAAGCCCGCGTAAAAACGGTTGGCAAGCTGATGCCGCATGTAGAAGGCAAGATAATTGATCCGGAAACCGGGAAGATTCAGCCGGTTAATGTTCCGGGCGAATTCTGCTCACGCGGCTATAATACCATGAAAGGCTATTACAAAATGCCGGAAGAAACGAAGGAGGCCGTAGACAAAGACGGCTGGCTTCATTCCGGCGACATTGCAGCCGTTGATGAAAATGGCTATTACCGCATTACCGGAAGAATCAAAGACATGATTATCCGCGGCGGTGAAAATATTTACCCGAAGGAAATTGAAGAATTCCTTTATACGCACCCAGCCATCAGCGACGTACAGGTCATTGGCGTTCCAAGCGAAGAATATGGCGAGCAGATTATGGCCTGCATCATTCTGAAGAAAGGTGCCAGCCTCACCGAAGATGAGGTACGCGACTATGTAAAGGCAAATCTTGCACGCCATAAAATTCCGAAATATGTGAAATTTATGGACGGATTCCCGGTTACGGCAAGCGGAAAAATTCAGAAGTACAAACTCCGTGAAATGGCCGCAAAAGAAATTGATCCCAATGATCTTCCTGCTGGTGAAAAAAAGCTTTAAGCTTTTCGGCTTTGAGAAACGAGGAAAATACTTGTGAAAAAATTCACTAATTTATGCGGCAGGACACAATAAATTCTAATAAGGAAAATACTGCAGCCGAAAATTGAGTACAATAATTAGATAGTATTGTATACTTTCTTCGGCTGCTGAATTTTTAGGCGAACCGATAAGACGGAGGACTGAATGAGTTTTAAAATTATAGGTACAGGGAGCGCGCACCCTGCTTGCTCTCAAACAAACGATGACCTGAAAAAATTCATCGACACTTCCGATGAATGGATTTATTCCAGAACCGGTATCAAAAGCCGTTATGTCTGCACGACGGAAACCATTACGGATGTTGCTACAGCCGCCGGTGAAGCTGCACTGAAAAATGCGGGTGTGGATGCTTCGGAACTTGACGGCATTATCTGCACGACAATTCGCGGCGATTATTTTACACCTTCGCTGGCTTGCTGCATTCAGGAACGCATTGGCGCTACCTGCCCGGCATTTGACATGAATGCCGCCTGCACGGGTTTTCTTTATGCACTTGATGTTGCCGACGGCTTTTTTGTACGGAAACGTGTGAAAAAGCTGCTCATTGTTTCCTGTGAAAATATGTCGAAGCTGCTGGATTGGAAAGACCGCACAACCTGCTGCCTCTTTGGCGATGGGGCAGGCGCAGTTGTCTTGGGAGAAGGGGACAATCTTCTTTCTATCCGCGTTGCCGCTTATGGCGACAGCAAAATGATGTTTATTCCGAATGTCAGCGGGAATTCCCCGTTTAATAAGACGCCATGCCCGCCTTCGGTGCTTACCTGGAGCGGCCACGGTGTCTATAAATTCGCGGTTTGCGAAATGGCAAAGCAGTTGGAAGCAGCGATTAAAGATGCAGGCTTACAGCAGAATGATATTACCTGGGTTCTGCCGCATCAGGCGAATCTTCGCATTATCAATGCGGCGATGAAACGCCTTGATATTCCGCAGGACCGTTACTGCACCGACATTGAGCATTATGCCAATATCTCTTCGGCCGCCATTCCGATCCTGCTGGATGAGCTGAACCAGAGGGGGACGTTCCATGCCGGCGATTTGCTTGCTATGGTTGCTTTCGGCGGCGGGCTTACTTCCGGTGCATCCGTTATTCGCTGGGGCTGACCAAATTTTTCCGAAAGGGGATTATTCACTGTGATTAAAACTCCGATCTGTGATTTATTTCAGATTGAATATCCGATATTTCAGGGAGGTATGGCCTGGGTTGCGGATGCATCGCTGGCAGCGGGTGTTTCCAATGCCGGTGGCCTTGGAATTATAGCCGGCATGAATTCGAACGGTGAACAGCTCCGTGCAGAAATCCGTAAATGCCGCGAGCTTACTTCCAAACCGTTCGGCGTGAATGTAATGCTGATGAGCCCGTTTGTTGAAGAAGTTGCCCGTACCGTTATTGAGGAACATGTTCCAATTTTGACAACGGGCGCGGGAAACCCCGGCAAATATATGCCGGCATGGCTGGAAGCCGGTATCAAGGTTGTTCCGGTCGTGTCTTCCGTCGGCTTTGCAAAGCTTGCAGAAAAACGCGGAGCCTGCGCAGTCGTTGCAGAAGGCGCCGAAAGCGGCGGCCATATTGGCAAGCTGCACACCATGGCTCTTGTACCGCAGATTTGTGACGCCGTAAAAATTCCGGTGCTTGCCGCAGGCGGTATTTGCGATGGACGCGGCATTGCCGCATCCTTTATGCTTGGCGCACAGGGTGTGCAGGTTGGCACCCGGTTTCTGGTTGCAAAAGAATGCACCATCAGTCAGGTCTACAAAGACAAAATACTGAAAGCGACGGATCTTGACACTATTGTCACAGGCGAAAAGCTCGGCGATGCCTGCCGTTCGCTGAGAACGCCTTTTTCCCGTGAATTTGCGAAAAAGGAATATGATTCAAATATTTCCCGCGAAGAGATTGAAAAATTTGGAGCAGGTGCGCTCCGCCGTGCCGCGCGCGGCGGCGATGCCAAGGATGGCTGCTTCCTTGCCGGTGAAGTTGCCGCAATGGTGAAAAAAGAGCAGCCGGCGAAAGAAATGATTGAAGAGATGTTTGGCGAGGCTGAAAAATTGTTGGGCGGTGCGGCAAAATGGGTAAAATAGCATTTTTGTTCAGCGGCCAGGGTACGCAGTACACCGGCATGGGGAAATCGCTTTGCGAAACATCTGCGGCGGCTAAAAAGGTCTTTGCAGCGGCGGATGCTGTTCGCCCCAATACATCGGTACAGTGCTTTGAAGCCCCCAAAGAGGAACTTTCGCTTACCGTTAATACACAGCCATGTGTTTACTGCGTTGACCTTGCAGCAGCGGAAGCGCTGCGGGAAGCTGGTATTCAGCCGGATATGGTGGCTGGCTTTTCCCTTGGTGAGATTGCTGCGCTTACTTTTTCCGGAGTTTTTGAGCAAAAGGACGGCTTTTCTTTTGTCTGCAAACGTGGTCAGTACATGAACGATGCAGCAGAAAAGACGGGCGGCGGTATGGCTGCTGTGCTGAAGCTTTCTGATGAAAAAGTGGAAGAAATCTGTTCACACCATCAGCAGGTTTATCCGGTCAATTACAACTGCCCGGGGCAGGTAAGCGTAGCGGGTGACAAAGCGGAACTAGAACCACTCTGCAAAGAGGTTACTGCGTTAGGCGGACGTGCGGTGCCGCTTGCGGTAAGCGGCGCATTCCATTCCCCTTTTATGAAGGAAGCAGGCGAACATCTGCGGCAGGTGATTTCTGCGGTTCCGGTTTCTGCTCCGGCAGTTCCGGTCTATTCCGACTATACTGCTGCTCTTTACGGGGCAAAGGAAGATGGAATCCGCGAAAATATCATCAGGCAGGTCAGTAACCCGGTTCGCTGGAAAAAGATTTTGGAAGAGATGCATTCGCAGGGTGTTGACACGTTCTTGGAGGTAGGCCCGGGCAAAGTCCTGAGTGGCCTTGTGCGCAAAACTCTTTCGGATGTAGTAATCTATCACGTTGAAGATGCGGACACACTGGCTAAGGCCGTTTCCGCGCTTTGCTAAGGAGGCGTACAGCTGATGCTGAAAGGTCAGGTCGCTATTGTTACGGGAGGTTCGCGCGGAATTGGCCGTGCCATCGCTTTGAAGCTTGCAGAGAAAGGCGCTAATATTGCCATCGTTTATGCAGGTAATACGGCGGCTGCGGATGAAGCGCGTTCCCTCGTGGAAAAACATTCGGTTCAGTGCAAGACGTATGTCTGCAATGTGGCTGATTTTAACGCTACAAAGGCGCTGGTCGATTCTGTGCTGAAGGATTTTGGCAGAATCGATATTCTGGTGAATGACGCCGGAATTACCCGTGACGCCAATATTGCCATTATGAAAGAGCAGGATTTTGACGATGTTATCGCCATCAACCTCAAGGGCGCGTTTAATATGGTTCGGAACTGCTGCCGCTATTTTTTGCATCAGCACAGTGGCAGGATTATCAATATCAGTTCCGTTGCCGGGTTGACCGGAAACGTTGGCCAGGCTAATTATGCTTCCGCAAAAGCCGGGCTGATTGGGCTGACTAAGACGGTTGCCAAGGAACTTGCCAGCCGCGGTGTTACCTGTAACGCTGTTGCCCCTGGTTTTATTGATACAGACATGACTAAAAAAGTAAATGAAAAGGCCCGCGACGCAGAAATCGGCGCGATTCCAATGAAGCGCGCGGGAAAGCCGGAAGATGTTGCTGGAGCCGTTTCATTTTTAGCAGACAGCTGCGCGTCATACATCACGGGTGAAGTCATTCGTGTTGACGGCGGCCTCTGCATTTAAACAGACCTATTTTTTTCCGTTGGGAGGATACCTATGAGCAGACGAGTTGTTGTTACGGGCATGGGAGCCGTTACCCCGGTTGGAAATGATGTCGCGTCGTTTTGGGACGGACTCATTTCCGGCAAAAACGGCATCGATTTTATTACGAAGTTTGACGCGACCGATTATAAAGTTAAGATTGCCGCGGAGGTAAAAGATTTTCATCCTGCCGATTTTATTGAAAAGTCCATGCTTCGCAAGACGGATCTTTTCTGCCAGTATGCTATGGCGGCTGCCGCGCAGGCGATGGATGACAGTAAAATTGCCGGAAAAGTGGAGCCGGAGCGTCTTGGCGTTTATGTGGGTTCCGGTATAGGCGGAATGAATACATTTGTGGAAGAATGTACAAAGCTGCAGAATATCGGGCCAAAACGGGTTTCACCATTTTTTATTCCAAAACTCATTTCCAATATTGCAGCCGGTAATATTGCAGTTGCGCAAAATGCAAAAGGGCCTTCCATGTGCATAGTGACAGCTTGTTCTACTTCTACCAATGCTATTGGTGAGGCTTACCGCGCCATACAGAACGGCTATGCAGACGCAATGATTACCGGTGGTTCGGAGGCTCCTATTACAGGCCTTGCCATTGCAGGTTTTACCAACTGCATGGCGCTTTGCACTTCCAATGACCCTCAGAACGCTTCCATACCGTTTGACAAACGGCGCAGTGGATTTGTAATGGGTGAGGGTGGTGCGATTCTTATCCTTGAAGATTATGAACACGCTGTTTCCCGTGGAGCCAATATTTACGGCGAAATCTGCGGCTATGGCAATACAAATGATGCGTACCATATGACGGCGCCGCAGCCGGAAGGCGAAGGCATTACAACTGCTATTCGGCTGGCTGTAAAAGAAGCTGGTGTTCCGTCGGATGCCAAGCTTTACATCAATGCGCATGGAACCAGCACGGAATTAAACGATAAAACCGAAACCATCGCGTTTAAAAAGGCACTTGGCGAGCAGGCACGTACGGCGCTGATTAGTTCTACTAAGTCGATGACGGGGCATATGCTTGGTGCGACAGGTGCGGCGGAAGCCATTGCCTGCATCCTTGCACTGAAAAATGAAATTGTTCCCCCGACAATCGGTTATAAGGAACCTGACCCGGAATGTGATCTCGACTATGTGCCAAATAAAGCACGCAAAGCAGAGCTTGATTATGCAATTTCAACAAATCTTGGTTTTGGCGGTCACAATGCCTGCCTCGTGTTTTGCAGAGCAAAATGACGACAGTCCCGCACATTTGGGCGGGGACTATGTGAAAGGATGCCGTTATCTATGAAATTGGAAGAAGTCCGTTCCCTCGCTCAGATTATGCAGGAATCCGATTTAACGAGCCTCGAAGTTGAAGAGGGCGGAGCTAAAATAAAGTTGGAAAAGAAACCCTTGGTTCAGCCTGTGACTCCGACAATTCTGCCGGTAGGTGCTCCAGTGCCTGCAGTTGCAGGCACTGCTGCGGCTTCTGCAGCGGAAAAATCGGCAAGTACAGAAAATTTTAAAGAAATCAAAAGCCCAATGGTAGGCGTTTTTTATACTTCCCCTTCGCCGGAAAGTGAATCTTATGTCAAAGTTGGCAGCAAAGTAAAAAAGGGTGACGTTGTCTGCATTATCGAAGCCATGAAGCTCCTGAATGAAATCAATGCAGATCAGGAAGGCGAAATAGCGGAGATTTGCGTTGAAAACGGTGAGGTCGTCGAGTACGGCCAGACGCTGTTCAAACTTCGCTGAACTCCTTTATGCAGCCAGGCCTTTCCGCGCGGGCTGGGATGCTTTAGAAAATGTGCGGGGAAACGGCGGTAGATGTTTCGAGTATGAACAGAGATGAATTAAAGAAGATTCTTCCCCACCGCGAGCCAATGCTTCTGATTGATGAGGCAGAATTGACGGAAGAGAACCTTGCAGTAGGGAAGTATACAGTAAAAGGTGACGAATGGTTTCTGCAGGGACATTTTCCGGGTATGCCGATTGTTCCTGGCGTCATGCAGTGTGAGATGATGGCGCAGACCTGCTGTGTGCTCTTAGCTGATAAAGTGAAAGGCTGTATTCCGCTTTTCGGCGGGCTGGATAAAGTTCGCTTTAAAAATCAGGTGCGGCCGGGCGATACGATTGAGTTTCACTGCAGCATTACAAGAAGCCGCCCACCCTTTTACTTTGCCAAAGGAAAGGGAACTGTGAACGGAAAACCCGCAGTAAGCGCTGAGCTTTCTTTTGCGCTGATGCCGAAAGAAAAGGGGTGAAAACCTTGTTTTCAAAAATTCTGATTGCGAATCGCGGCGAAATAGCCGTTCGCATTATTCGTGCCTGCAAAGAAATGGGTATTGCCACAGTGGCAGTCTTTTCGGAAGCAGACCGAGATGCACTGCATGTAAGCCTTGCGGATGAAAGCGTCTGCATTGGCCCGGCGCAGCTGAAAGACAGCTACTTGAACATAGCCGCTATTATAACGGCGGCCGAAGTAACGGGCGCAGGAGCCATTCATCCGGGCTATGGCCTCCTTTCCGAAAATACAAAATTTGCGGCTCTGTGCGAAAAGTGTAACATTGCGTTTATTGGCCCTTCTTCCGATGTTATTGCGAAGATGGGCGACAAAGATATGGCGCGTCAGACCATGCAGGCTGCCGGTGTTCCAACAATTCCGGGCAGCAAGATGGTAGAAAATGTCGACCGGGCTTTGAAAGAAGCGAAACGCATCGGTTTTCCCCTGCTGATTAAGGCACGAAGCGGCGGCGGCGGGTGCGGAATCCGCCTTGTAAAGACGCTGGAAGAGTTTCCAAATGCATTTTGTACAGCTTCCGCAGAAGCCCGTATGGCTTTTGGCGACGGCGCAGTTTATCTTGAAAAATATCTTTACCCGGCAAAGCACGTTGAAATGCAGCTGCTCTGCGACAAGCAAGGGCACGCGGTGGTACTGGGCGAGCGGGAATGTTCTGTGCAGCGGAAGCATCAGAAGCTGCTGGAAGAAAGCCCTTCACCGGCTATTTCGGCTGAAACGCGCAAAAAAATGTATACCTGTGCCGTGCAGGCTGCGAAGGCAGCTGGCTACGAAAATGCAGGAACCATTGAATTCTTGGTAGACGATAAGCAGAATTTCTATTTTATGGAAATGAATACACGGTTGCAGGTAGAGCATGCCGTAACCGAAATGGTAACGGGAATTGATATTGTAAAGTGGCAGATTCGCATAGCAGCTGGGCTTCCGCTTACTTTCGAGCAGAAGGATGTTTCCGTGAACGGCAGTGCAATCGAATGCCGCATTAATGCGGAAAATCCGTCGCTGAATTTTCGCCCGTGCAGTGGAAAAATCAAGCTGCTCCACATTCCAGGTGGACCTTGGGTTCGGTTTGACACAGCGCTTTTTCAAGACTATGTGATTCCGCCGTTCTATGATTCATTGATTGGCAAACTGATTGTTCATGCGCCGACGCGTGAAGAGGCCATCCGAAAAATGCAGGCTGCCTTATGTGAACTCGTTATTGAAGGTGTGGATACCAATACGGAAATGCACCGGAAGATTTTAGCTTATCCGGAATTCCGGTCGGGTAATTATCACACGGATCTTATGGATAAGCTGGAGGTCGAAAAACAGTGAAACTGCCGAAAAGTCTTTTCCAAAAGCCGGAAAATCCATTGGAATGGTATGACAGCCATATCAAAAATTCTATGCCGGATATTCCGGACCAAATGTGTATCTCCTGCTCCAAATGCAAATCAATCCTCTTGACGGGTGATTTGAATGAGAACGCACGCGTCTGCCCGAAGTGCGGCTACCACTTTCGCATGAATGCACGCCAGCGCATTGGCCTGATTACGGATGCAGATTCCTTTCAGGAAATGGATCAGGATATGCGCTCCAAAAATATCATTAATTTTCCGAACTATGATAAAAAGCTTTGGCATGCGCGCTTGGAAAGCGGCGAGAACGAAGCCGTTGTCTGCGGCACAGCCCGCATTGGCAGCTTTAGCTGCTGTTTGTTTGTCATGGAGCCATATTTTATGATGGGCAGCATGGGTACGGTAGTTGGCGAGAAGATTACCCGCCTTTTTGAATACGCTACAGCAAATGATATGCCGGTTGTTGGTTTTACGGTTTCCGGCGGCGCCCGTATGCAGGAAGGTATTCTTTCGCTTATGCAGATGGCCAAAACAAGTGCAGCAGTTAAACGTCACAGTGATGCAGGCAATCTTTATACAGCTGTACTTACAGACCCTACAACAGGCGGTGTAACCGCCAGTTTTGCTATGGAAGCGGATGTTATTCTTGCTGAACCAGGTGCGCTGATTGGTTTTGCCGGGCCGCGCGTTATTGAGCAGACCATGCGGCAGAAACTGCCGCCGGGGTTCCAGTCATCCGAGTTTTTGCTGGAAAAGGGTTTTGTTGATGAGATTGTCCCACGGAAACAGCAAAAAGAGTATTTGACTCAGCTGCTTTCGCTGCATCAAAGGAGGGCCTGAGATGGAAGCATATGAAAGACTGGCCGCTTCCAGGGCGAAAGGCAGGCCAACAGGTCTTTGCTATATACAGAATATCTTTGACGGCTTTTTGGAGATGCACGGTGACCGCCGCTTCGGCGACGATAAGGCGATTGTTGCCGGCATTGCCCGCTTGAATGGGATGCCCGTCACGGTCATTGCCCACGAAAAAGGCGGCACCACAAAAGAAAAAGTCAGCCGTAACTTTGGCTCTGCACATCCGGAAGGGTACCGCAAGGCACTTCGTCAGATGAAACTTGCGGAAAAGTTCAAAAGGCCGGTTGTATGCTTTGTAGATACCGCCGGTGCATTTTGCGGCATTGCTGCCGAAGAGCGCGGCGAAGGCCAGGCAATCGCCGAAAACCTAATGGAGATGTCCGCGCTGAAAACACCCATTATCTCCGTTTTTATCGGGGAAGGCGGCAGCGGCGGAGCACTTGGGCTTGCGGTCTCCGATGAAGTCTGGATGCTGGAAAACGCTTATTATTCCGTCATTTCACCGGAAGGCTGCGCAAGCATTCTATGGAAAGACAGTTCAAAAGTGAAGGAAGCGGCAAGCTGTCTTAAAATGACAGCAGACGATTTACTTGCTTTGCACGCGATTGAACGGGTCATTCCGGAACGCAGCGATTTTTCGCAAGTTTATGAAATGCTGAAAAAAGATTTATTTGAAACTCTGCAGGCAAAGCAGAATGAAGACGTGGAAACACTTCTTCAAAAACGTTACGACCGTTTCCGCAGATTGGGCGCACCGAAGAAAACAGCTTCACTATAATAGCAGAAATAGAGTCCGGGGCGGCCATATTGGCGCCCCGGATTTTTAGGAGGTAACTATGGGGTATCGGGAAGAATTCGAAGCAATTTATCAGGAAAAAATTAAGCGTGCCGGTTCCGCAGAACTGCTTGCATGGCTGCAGAAAACAGATTTCTTTACAGCACCTGCCAGCACAAAGTTTCACTGTGCCTGCCTTGGCGGCCTTGTGCGGCACAGCGTCAGCGTTTACCATGTAATGCGGGAAAAGCATTTTGATGCAGAAACAGACAGCGAAGAAAGTTTTGCCATCTGTGCGCTCCTGCATGATATTTGCAAGTCGGAGTTTTATAAAAAAAGTTTCCGCAATTTCAAAAATGAGGAAACCGGTCAATGGGAGAAACGCCCTTATTACTCTATCGAAGACAGTTACCCCTATGGTCATGGGGAAAAATCGGTGTTCCTTATCGAGCGTTTCATGCGCCTGAAAGCGTCAGAGGCTATTGCTATTCGTTGGCATATGGGCGGTTTTGACGATGCGGCAAAGGGCGGGTGCTTCGCCATCAGCCAGGCATATGAAAAATATCCGCTTGCGGTAAAGCTTCACCTTTCCGACCTTGAAAGCACTTACCTTCGTGAAAAAGGGACTTCTGAGGTACCGCATCAATAAATTGAAAAACCAGATGTCTTGCTGGCCGGCATTATCCGGTTATTTTAAGGGCGGCTCTGAAAAAATCAGAGCTGCCTTTTTCTATGCAAAATTATTTTTAAAAAGGGATTGACTTTTCAAAATATTGGTGTATTATTGTATTAGAAACTTAGTACAACAATACATTAATACAAATGAGGCGAATAATATGAGTGAAGCAGTTATCCAGACGAGAAACATCAGTAAACTCTACGGAAAATTTGCTGCTGTTTCAGACTTAAGCATTCAGGTAAACAAGGGCGATATTTACGCGCTTGTAGGAAGAAATGGTGCAGGAAAGACGACCCTGCTGAAACTAATCTGCGGCTTAACGCCGGTTACAGGCGGTGAACTTGAACTTTTTGGCCAAACTTCCGCGCAGCAGCTCAGCATGGCAAGGGCTCACATGGGCACCATGATTGAAACGCCAGGCTTTTTCCCATACCTTACCGCGAAAGATAACCTCGAGTATTACCGCATTCAGCGTGGAAACAAAGACAAAGGTATCGTTGAAAAGACCCTTCAGTTTGTAGGCCTTGCAAATACCGGGAACAAAAAATTCAAGAATTTTTCGCTTGGCATGAAGCAGCGCCTTGGCCTTGCGCTTGCCGTTATGGATGACCCGGATCTCCTTGTGCTCGACGAGCCAATCAATGGCCTTGACCCGATGGGAATTAAAGAGTTCCGTGACCTTGTCCTGAAGCTGAACAAAGAAAAGCATACAACGATTCTCATTTCCAGCCATATTCTCGGCGAACTTTCGCAAATCGCCACAACGTACGGATTCATCAATCAGGGCAAAATGATTCAGCATATTACAGCAGCGGACCTCAAAGAAAAGTGCCGTAATTATGTCCGCATTGATGTCGATGACACTGCAAAGGCCACAGATGTGCTGAAAAATAAACTGGCGATTGAAAACTTGGAAACAGTTGATGAGCATACCATTCATGTGGCAGACAAGATGGAAGATCCGGCACCGCTTGTAAAAAGTCTGGTAGAAAGCGGCGTTATGGTTTCACAGGTTTATCGCTCCGGAATAAATCTTGAGCAGTACTTTGTTAATCTGATTGGGGGAAAAGAGAATGCTTAAACTGATTCATGCGGATTTTTACAAAGTCTTTCACCGCCTGTACTTTTACATTTTGACAGTAGTCTTGGCGGGACTGTGTCTTATCACAATTTTCGCAATGGGAGGCAGCTCGTGTGCAAGTGAATCTATCAAATTTGCAATCGCCATGCTTTCCATGCCTGTATTCATCCTGCCAATGATAACGCAGATTGTTTTTTCGGAAGAGTACCAGTCCCACACACTGAAAAACACGGCGTCTTTCGGCACAGACCGTACGGTACTTTTCATCTCAAAATGGATTTCCAGCATTCTGCTCAGTGTAATTCTTGCAGCAGTGCTTCTTGCAGTATATATGGGCGGTACTATGCTGGTTCTGAAAAGAGACGCGGCATTTAACTCCGCATTTATCCAGATGTTCTTTACCCGTTTAGGTGCAGCTTGCTCTGTGTACCTTGCCTGCATTTCCATGTCGGCTTTTCTTGCAGCTGTGTTTAACCGCAACGCTTTTGCTATTTTCCTTTATTATGGCTTGTTTTACTTTACAGGTTATCTTCTGCTGCTTTTACGACTGGGAAGTGCTACCAAATATCTTTTGAAGTATTCGCTGGATGCTATCATGCAAAGCCCGGTCACTCAGCTTCAGCAGCCAGTTATCGTCTCTCTTGTCACCACCGTTGTTTTCTTTATAGGCGGTGCAGTACTGTTCCGCAGAAAAGATTTATGCTAATGGCACCTAAACCTGTTGACAAGTGCTGTGCATCTGTATTATTGTATGAATCAGGCAGTACAGCAGTGGAGGTGAGAATATGTCTTGGGATCTAAAATCGGATCGCCCGATTTATGCCCAGCTCGTAGAGCAGATAGAGCTTATGGTTGTTTCGGGAATTTACCCGCCTGGTTCCAAGCTTCCATCCGTACGCGACTTGGCGGCGGATGCGGCTGTTAACCCAAACACTATGCAGCGTGCGCTTGCCCAGCTGGAAAGCGATGGGCTTTTATATTCGCAGCGTACCAGCGGAAGATTTGTAACGGAGGATGCGGAGAGAATTATGCAGATTAAAAATGCGTTTGCTGTAAATGTTATTCATGAATTTTTGCTAAAAATGAATCAGCTTGGCTACAACTGCCAGCAAACAATTTCCCTGCTGGAAAAGACGATGAAGGAGGAAGAAAGCAATGGATAGCATTGTGGAGTGCAGAAACCTCACAAAGATTTTTCCGGGCTGCGTTGCACTGAATGCCATCAATCTCACCATTCCGAAAGGGCAGATTGTTGGCTTGTTAGGGCCTAACGGAAGCGGCAAAAGCACGCTGATAAAGACCATAAACGGCCTGCTTACGCCAACCGGCGGTGAAATCCTGATTAACGGAATGCAACCGGGGGTTGAAACCAAGAAAATTGTTTCCTACCTGCCGGAACGCACATACCTGAATGATTGGATGACTGTGCGGAATATGCTGGATTTCTTCGGTGACTTTTACGAAAATTTCAATAAAGTAAAAGCGTACGATATGCTGCAGCGGCTGCATATCAATCCGAACAGCCGGCTTAAGACGATGTCGAAAGGCACAAAGGAAAAAGTTCAGCTGATTCTCGTCATGAGCCGCGAGGCGGAACTGTATGTCCTTGATGAGCCAATCGGCGGCGTTGACCCGGCCGCGCGCGACTATATCCTTGACACCATTATCAGTAATTACAGTGAAAATGCTACGGTGCTGATTTCTACGCACTTAATCACAGATGTAGAGAAAATCCTTGACGGCGTTATTTTTATTAATATGGGCAATATTGTGATGACGGCTTCCGTCGATGACATCCGTGCAAAGGAAAACAAGAGCGTTGACGAGCTTTTCCGGGAGGTGTTTAAATGCTGAGCAAATTGATGAAATACGAAGTGAAGGCGACACAGCGCATTTTTCTCCCCATGTATGCCCTCATTATCGTTTTTGCCGGAATCAACAAACTGTTTATGCAGCTGAATTTTCAGCGATCGGATGGGATGTTTTCTATTGCAACCGGTATTTCCATGGCGGTTTACGTCATTTTAATTGCTGCAACATTTGTTATGACTCTGGTGGTTATGATACAGCGCTTTTACAAAAACCTGCTTGGCGATGAAGGGTATCTTTCCTTTACACTTCCGGTAAAAGTCCACAGTCACATTGACTGCAAAATGCTTATTTCACTGATGTGGAACGTTTTAAGCATTGTTGTTGCGGTTCTGTCGGTTTTCATTCTGGCCGTCAGCTCAAATATGATGAAGGAAACCCGTGAAATTCTTACTGCGATTGGTAAAGATTTTCAGCATTACGGCGGCATGGCATGGCTGGTTGCCGTTGAGGCCATTGTCCTGATTCTGGTGAGTATCCTCGTTAGCACCCTGCAGATTTATGCTTCCATCACAGTGGGCAGTTACTGCAGCAAACATAAGCTTCTCGCAGGCTTTGGCGCGTTTATCGGTTTCGGTGTTGTTCAGCAAATCGTAGGTTCCATTCTTTTTGGTATCTATACTGGTGGGCAGCAAATGGATTATTTTCTTCACTCAAAGACATTAACAGACTGGGCTATGCTTCAAACCGCAGCAGGTTTTCTTGGCGCTTCTATCCTTTTCACTTTGGTTTTTGGCGCCGCCTTTTATTTCTTTACAAATTGGCTTCTTAGTAAGAAACTTAATCTGGAATAATCATTTTGTGGCAGGGAACCTTCCGTGTGAGGCTCCCTGCCTTTTTGTGATTTAGAAAAACGTAAGAAAAGCGTCGTACTTCTGGAAAATCCGTCCCCAATGTGATAAGATACTCTGGAGGTGATTGCAATGGCAGAACCTGCTATCTTAACGGACCAACTTGCAAAAAGCTACGATGGGACCGTTTACGCCCTGCAGGATTTATCAATCGAAGTGCCACAGGGTGAAGTATTTGGGTTTCTCGGGCCGAATGGCGCGGGGAAGACGACGACTGTGAAGCTCCTTACCGGTCTGCTGAAGCCGAGCAAAGGTTCCTGCTCGGTTCTGGGGATTTCTTCTTCGCTTCATTCTTCCGAAGTCCACAGTGTCTGCGGTGTTATGACAGAAAGTGCCCGCATGTACACACAAATGACCGGCATGGAAAATCTTGTTTTCTTTGCGCAGACGGCTGAGATGGAACTTCCGGAGGCAAAAGCGCGTGCGGAGGAACTGCTGAAGCGCATGGACCTTTGGGATGCGCGTGACAAAAAGCTGCGTGCTTACTCAACCGGTATGGCTCAGAGACTTTCGCTTGCGCGTGCCCTTGTGAACCGGCCGAAAGTCCTTTTTCTGGACGAACCGACGAGCGGGCTGGACCCGGAGTCTGCGCAGGCTGTGAATACGCTGATTGACGGCCTTGCCAGGAAGGAAGGCGTTACGGTCTTCCTGTGTACGCATCAGCTGCGCTATGCACAAGACATCTGCGAACGGTATGGAATTATAGAAAAAGGGAATCTGCTTGCGTGCGGAACATTGGAAACTCTCAGCCAAAACGCTCAAATCCATATACGGGCTGCACTGCGCCTTGCAGAAGGCGATGCACCTGAAAATCTGCAACGCGGCAAAGACGGCTGGTGGCGCACCGACCTGCAGCATGAAGACGATATGCCGCGCCTTTTGAAACAGCTGATTGACGGCGGCAACAGAATTTATGAAGCACACATTGCGAGGCCAACGCTTGAGGATGTTTATTTTCGCTATGTTCAGACAAATGGAAAGGGGGCTGTCTCATGAAAAACCTTTCTTATGCAGAAAAAGCATTAATCCACAAAGACTTTCATGAAGTCTGGGATTCTAAAATGGCGCGCAATACCATGATGGCTGTGCCGCTTGTGCTTGTCCTCGCTGTACCGATTCTTTTTCTTGTTATCATTACTACCGTTCCTGCCAGCCAGATGAACGGGGTAGACAAGATGATGAAAATGCTTCCGCTGGAAGCTCGGTATTTCGACCCAAAGCAGGGCATGTTTTACATCATGACCAATATGCTTTTTCCCATGTTCTTTTTGATGATTCCGCTGATGTCGTCCAGCGTGGCGGCGGCCAGCAGTTTCGTTGGGGAGCGGGAGCGCGGTACGCTTGAAACACTTTTGCTGACGCCTTTGAACCCCAAAAAGGTTTTTAAGGCAAAAGTCATTGGCTGCATTTTGCTTTCTGCATTGGTTTCGGCCTTATCATTTCTTGTGTTTGCCATAGTTATTTCAGTGGGGGACATCATGCTAAAGATGCCGTTTTTCCTGAACTGGAGCTGGCTGGTGCTGATTTTGCTTTTTGCGCCTGGTGTTACGGTGTTCGGCGTGGTGTTTATGGTGCTCATTTCAGCAAAGAGTAAAAGTTATATTGAGTCGGTGCAGACTTCCGGTTACATTATTCTGCCGTTGGTTCTTCTGTTCTTGGGTGAGTTTACCGGCTTGTTTACTCTAAATGCTGTTGCATTTCTCGTCATTTCTGTTTGCATTTTAATCCTGGATGTCATTATCTGGACCATTACATCCCGTTCTTTCAAAACAGAAAAGCTGTTAAAATAAAAAAGAAAGCTGGTGAAACATGGCTGCTGATCTGCATTGCCACACGCAGGCTTCCGATGGTTCCTCTACAGCGGAAGAGCTTGTGCAGATGGCAAGAATACGTGGCCTTACGGCAATCGCTGTAACCGACCACGACACTTTTGCCGGAGTAGAAGACGCGGTTTCCTGTGGAAAACGGTACGGTGTTTCGGTTGTTCCGGGAGCAGAATTTTCTGCTGTGGACTCAGAAACCGGGCGAAAGGCACATATTCTCTGTTACCACTGCACGTCACCGGAACTGCTTGAACCGCTTTGCCGCAGAACGCAGCAGGCGCGCCAGAAAGCGGGCGAAGCCATGCTGGAAAAAACAATGGCCGTTTACCCGTTTCCCGCCGAACTTGCGCTGAAATTTGCGCAGAACAGTACATCCCTTTTTAAGCAGCACATTATGCGCGCGCTGGTTGAAGCAGGGTATTCCTCCGGTATCTACAGCCCTGTTTTTAACGAACTCTTTTCTTCTATAAATGGAAAAGCGTACGAGCCCATCACGTACCCAGAGGTACACGACGTTCTAGAACTGATTCACCGGGCAGGAGGAATCGCTGTGCTGGCCCATCCCGGTGAGTACGACAGCTACGGTCTGCTGGGCCGCCTTGCTGCTTCGCACAGCCTGGAAGGCGTGGAAGTCTGGCATCCGCGCAACCACCCCGGTGATGACCGCCGCCTTTCACAGTTCGCCCGTGAAAACGGGCTGCTTATGACGGGCGGAACCGATTTTCACGGGCTGTATACGAAAATCCCGCACCCGGTTGGTACTTTTACGGCGCCAGACAATCAGCTTAGCCTGTTAATGGCTAAAAAATTTGTTTGTTAGGAGGATGCTGAATATGGAGTATCATTACAAAACAAAAGGAACCTGCTCACGGGAAATCATTATTGATCTTGACGGCGACAAGGTACGTGATGTTAAATTTATCGGTGGCTGCAATGGCAACACAAAGGGAATCAGTGCCTTAGTAAAAGGCATGAAAGCAGATGAAGTCATTGACCGCTGCAAGGGAATCCGTTGTGGCATGAAGCCAACTTCCTGCCCGGATCAACTTGCACAGGCACTTCAGCAGGCGATGAATAATTCGAGCAAATAAATTGGGACAAGATTAATGCTTTATGAAAATACACCGTACAAGCAAAAGCACCTATCAGCTCGAACTGATGGGTGCTTTTGTGTTTGATTATGAAGACAAAGAGGGGGGCTGCAGCTATTGCCGCAGTCCCTGTGTGCTTTTAGCAGCCGCAGCCATTGTTATTGCCACAGCCACAGTCATTGCCGCAGCCGCCGCAGCCGCCGCAGCCACCGCAGCTACCACAGCCGCCGCCGCAGCAGCAGCAGAGGATAATGATAAGGATCAGAATGCAGGAGCAAGAATTTCCACACCCAAAACTATTGCACATAAGAGATTGCCTCCTTTCGATTTACAGTACATAATATTGCTGTAGCGTAAATGGTGTTACAAAATTCTTTCGGCTTTATTATGAAGCCTTTGCAGGGCTGACGTTTTACCAAAAACATGCTATAATAACAGCATAAATGTTAAATTTGGAACGGCGGGGATGCCGGTATGGAGGGATGATCATGCTTTGCCAGTGCTGCGGAAGGAATCCTGCTTCCGCATATGTAAAAATCGTCTGTGGGGGAAAACTGACCGAGTATGCTCTGTGTACCGAATGTGCAAGGCAGTTTGGGTGCGGGAACCTCTTTGCGGGCCTTGGCTACCGTATGGACGATATTGTGCGCGAGTTTTTCGACAGTGAAGAAGAAGAGGAGGAAGAAGTCCTTCGCTGCAAATGCTGCGGGATGTCTTTCAGCGATATTGTACGAAGCGGGCGCGTAGGATGTGCCGAATGCTATACTACGTTTGCCGACCGCCTGCTGCCGGTAATCCGGCAGATTCACGGCAGTGATACGCACCGCGGGAAAGTGCCGGGTGCTTCTTTGCAGCAGGTGCCATCCGGTGGCAAGCTCGCCGTGCGCGGTTCGGAAAGCGGCGGGGAGGAAAAAGAATGAGTAGATGGTATGAAACTCCTGGGCCGCAGCATGAAGCGGTTCTTTCCTCCTGCATTCGGCTTTCACGTAACCTCTGCGGAATCCCATTTCCGGCGGGTTTGGGCGAAAGTAAGAAAAAAGAAGTTTTTCAAAAAATCTGTGATGTTGTTTCCGATGAAAACAGTTCGGTATACCGGAAATTTCACGCTGTCTGCTTGAATTCCCTGGAGCTTGGCGATGTGATTGCACTTGCGGAGCGCGGTGCTGTTACGGCGGACTTCATTGAAAACCGCAGTGGGCGTGGGCTGCTTGTTTCAGACGATGAATCAAAGTGCATTATGGTAAACGGGGAGGATCATTTTCTGTTTCAAGTTCGGCAGAGTGGCCTTTCGCTGCAGGATGCTTATTCGGCTGCTGACCGTTTGGACACAATTTTTGACAAATCCCTTCATTTTGCGTTTAATAAACGTCTTGGCTACCTGACCTGCAACCCTGCACTGCTTGGAACAGGTATGGTGGCTTCGCTCCTTCTGCATCTTCCGGCTTTGGATGATACGGGTGCGGCGGCCCGCATTGCCTCAAATCTGCAGCCACTCGGAATTTCCCTGCGCAGTGTTGTTAATACGGATTCCGGCCCGTGCGGCGCGGTTTACCGGCTTTCTAACCGCATGACTCTCGGCCTTTCCGAGCAGGAAGCAATTACAAACCTGAATGGAATTGCAGGGCAGATTATCGCACAGGAACGCGCGGCACGCAACAATTTAATCCAAGACATTTCTGTGCAGGATACGGTCGGCCGCTCTCTTGGCATTTTCCGCAGTGCCCGGCTGATGAGCTATGCTGAATTTCTTAACCTTGCTTCTATGATACGGTTCGGAATTGCTGCCGGATTCTTGAAAGAAATCGGTATTTGCCAAATTGACAGCCTGGCTATGCTGGTTCAGCCCGCAAACCTAGAGCAAAATGCAGGAAGAAAACTTCTGCCGGATGAGAAGCGTGCGCTCCGTGCGAAACTTGTCCGCGAAATTTTTACGGAGCGGGAAAACGGAGATACCCGTGATGAGCGGAAAAACTGATGTGGAACTAGCCGCAGCTCTCTTTTCCCTTATTGGGGAAGAGCTTCCCCACGATAGGCAGAAAGACGCGGAGGCTGCCCAGCGAAGAAAGCAGATGCCCGATGACAGACAGGCACTCCTGAGCATTCTTGCGCTTTGCGGTGAACCGGAAACACCGCAGCAGCTTTATATCTGCGCAATGGCTTACAGCTGGCTGGGGGCAGCTTACAGCGAGAAGGCGGTGCAGGCCATTGAGGCCTACCTTGCTTCCCCTGGCTGGAGCGAATTGCCTTCCGGCACAGTTATGGAAGAAGGAATCTGCATTTCTCTTCGAGTTCGGCAGCGAGCCAATTTGTATCTCAACCTTGGCAGTGCTTATGCCGCAGAGGAAAACCTTGAAAAGGCCGCTTCTGCCTATATGAACGCATATGATTTGGAGCCTTACCGCGTTCTGTGCGCCGTTGAGGTTTCAAACCTTTTAGTGCGGCGTGGGAAAAAGAAGGAAGCCATGAAGTTTCTGGTTCAGCAGAAAAAAGCGCCGTATTACCGTACCCAGCGTTTCCATGATGAAAACGGCCAGATGTGCTACAACACCTTTTTTCGGGATTCGCTTGACCGGCAGATTGAAAAGCTGAAAAAAGATATTCCGGACTGAGAAACGGGCATACAGCTCCTTTTGCAGGAACTGTATGCCCGTTAACTTTATACTGCGGCTGCAGCAGAAATTCAGCTTGCACTTTCCGGAAAAACCGAGACGATTTTTTTTTCGCATTCAGCGGGAGAATAAGCAAATCGGCTGATGTGTTTTCCGGTAAAGAAATACTTTGGCGGAACCGGCCGGTAGGAAAAATCGAAGGTATCTATAATCACCAGTTTCACTTTCATGCGGTCGGGAAGAATACTTTTTATGTAGACGCTTGCCTGCTGCCCAGGTACGACGTCATCTTTTACTTCTGCAAGGCCGGCAAGGTTTGGCGCAAGTTCTACAAAGATTCCGTATGGCTCTACAGAGCGCACAATGCCTGCAACGGTCTCACCGGCGGAAAACTGAGCTGCGTTTTCCTCCCATGTGCCAAGCAGCTCTTTGTGGCTGAGGGTAATGCGCCCGTTTTCAATGGATTTAATAACGGCCTTAATATCCATGCCAACGGAAAAGCGCTCCCGCGGATGATCAATGCGCGAAACGGAAATAGCGTCAATCGGAAGCAGTGCAATAATGCCGCAGCCAACGTCGGCAAATGCCCCAAAACTTTCCAGATGCGTTACCCGCGCATCAATGATGTCGCCCGGCGTCAGCATAGAGATATGTTCTTTTTTGCACTTTTCCTGTGCGGCCCGGCGCGAGAGTATGGCGGTCATGGTTCCGTCCGGCCCTTTTTCAAAACCCGTTACAAGAAAGCAGACCGGATGATTGACCCGGGAAATGATTGCAATATCCCGCACAGTGCCTTCGCGGATTCCAACTGCGCCCTCTTCGCGGGGAATCATACCCTGCATACATCCTAAATCCACCAGAAGGTTGTGGGCACTGTCGCAGACCATGGCACGCCCTTCGAGAATTCTGCCTTCCCGGCAGGCATCGTTCAGAGAAGAAAAGTTTTGCATGGCTGCACGGTTTTCCGGAGTGTCCATGTTCCATCCTTCCGGGTAGTATTCAAACATTACATTCCCTCCTTTTTGCTTTCGATTATCTATATGCGTTGGTGGCGGCGGTCATTCTTATGCGAAAAATAATTGGTGCGGAAATTTCTGCTTGATTCTCTTTTGCTTGTATTATAAAATAGAACGGTTAAGATTATTTTAGAAGGGTTTTGATTTTTGATGAAAATACAGAAACGCCTGCTTGCAGTCTGCCTTGCGTTTACAGCGGCAGTTGGCTTTTCAGGCTGCAGCAAAGGCAGCGCTGCCAGTACAGCTTCGGCTCCCAAAAAAGATTCTGCCGAAAAGATTGGTTACCAGCTTCAGCAGCCTGCTGAAGGAGAAGAAATCGCTGTGCTGACGACCAGCATGGGAACTGTGAAAATCCGCCTGTTTCCTAATGCGGCGCCGAAAGCGGTGGAAAATTTTAAGGGGCTTGTGAAAAAAGGTTATTACAACGGCCTGATTTTTCATCGCGTTATAAAAGATTTTATGGTTCAGACCGGCGACCCAACCGGGACAGGGCGCGGCGGTGAAAGCATTTGGAAGAAAGCGTTTGAAGACGAATTCAACTCGAACCTGCTGAATGTCCGCGGTGCTGTTGTCATGGCAAATTCGGGAAAAGATACAAATGGAAGCCAGTTTTTTATCGACCAGGCGGGGCCTTCCTCGTTTCAGGGCTGGAACAAGTTCGAGCAGGCATATTCTTTTTATAAACAGTCTAAGCTTACGCCGGAAGATTTTGCTGCCCAGTACGGGACTTACTGGCTTAATATGGACAAAGTAACGGATGAGTACAAGAAATTCTATGAGAAGAACGGTGGAAATCCCCACTTGGATGGCTGCTACACCATTCAGCAGACCGGCCATACCGTTTTTGGGCAAGTCTTTGACGGAATGGATACGGTTGACAAAATTGCTGCCGTAAAAGTGGATTCCGGCGATAAACCAATTACCGCAGTAAAGATTCTAAAAGCGGAAATTCAGAAATATAAAAAATAAAGAATTGCCCCCTCTTAGAGTTTTAAAACGTGCAGATTTGACAAAAAACCATTCATTGCTTGACAAGCCTAAACGGGGAACGGTATAATATTTCGTATGTGTTTTTTTGAATGTGGAGTGTAAGAATGAGGATGGAGGACAATATGTCTGCAAAATTTGTTTTCGTTACCGGCGGTGTCGTTTCCGGGCTTGGCAAGGGAATCACTGCAGCTTCCCTGGGAAGACTGCTGAAAGCGCGCGGCCTTCGTATTACCATGCAGAAGTTTGACCCGTACCTGAATGTAGATCCGGGAACCATGAATCCGTTCCAGCATGGTGAAGTCTTTGTGACCGACGACGGCGCAGAAACCGACCTTGACCTTGGCCATTATGAGCGTTTTATTGATGAAAACCTGACCCAGAACAGCAATGTTACTTCCGGCCGGGTTTATTGGAATGTTATTCAGAAAGAGCGTAACGGCGATTACGGCGGGGGAACCGTTCAGGTTATTCCGCATATCACCAACGAAATCAAGGAACGTATTTACGCCGGAAAAGAAAACATTGATGTTGCTATTATAGAGATTGGCGGCACAGTAGGCGACATTGAAAGCCAGCCGTTTCTGGAAGCCATCCGTCAGTTTGCAACGGAAGTTGGCCGTTCGAACTGCCTGTTTATTCATGTAACGCTTGTTCCGTACTTAAGCTGTTCGCATGAGCACAAGTCAAAACCGACGCAGCACAGTGTAAAGGAACTTCTTTCCATCGGCATTCAGCCGGATGTTATTGTACTCCGTTCCGAGAGGGAAGTCGGGGAAGATATTAAGAAAAAAATTGCGCTGTTTTGTAATGTGGAGGAAAACTGTGTGATTGAAAACCTGGACCTTCCGCTGCTTTATTCTGTCCCGATTGCCTTACATGAAGAACGCCTTGATGATATTGTCTGCAAGCGCTTCGGGCTTGACACGCATGGCCCGAACCTCGCCGAGTGGATTTCTATGGTGGACACAGCTATGTCGCTGACCGACAGCGTTACGATTGCCCTTGTTGGCAAATACGTTGAACTGCACGACGCTTACCTCAGTGTAGCGGAAGCCCTTACGCACGGCGGTATCGGAAACAAAGTCAAGGTCAACATTAAATGGGTGGATTCCGAAACCATTGACGACCAGAACGTTGATGAGGTTCTTTCTGACGTAGACGGTATTTTGGTGCCAGGCGGCTTTGGCCCGCGCGGAATTGAAGGGATGATTACGGCAATTCGTTATGCCCGTGAAAACGATGTGCCGTTCCTTGGAATTTGCCTTGGTATGCAGCTTGCACTTGTTGAAATTGCCCGCAATATTCTGAACCTTTCCGATGCAAATTCCGCAGAGTTCGACCCGCAGAGCAAAAACTGTGTGATTGACCTGATGCCGGAGCAGAAAGACGTTCAGCAGCTGGGCGGCACAATGCGTCTTGGCAAATACCCATGCAAGTTAATGCCGGACTCCACGGCCTCGAAGCTGTACGGAGGTGCTCCGCTGATTTCTGAGCGTCATCGTCATCGTTTCGAAGTAAATAACGACTACCGGGAACGTTTTGAAGCCGCGGGCGTTGTTTTCAGCGGCCGTTCCCCGGACGACCATATTGTTGAAATGATGGAACTGCCCGGCCACCCGTGGTTTATGGGTTCTCAGTTTCACCCGGAATTCAAGTCGCGTCCAAACCGCCCGCATCCGCTTTTCAAGGGCCTTGTCGCCGCGGCAAAAGAATTTCAGCAGAAGCACAATGAACAGTTAAAGCTCGATTGATTTTTTACTCTCCGGTTAACGCCGGAGAGTTTTTTTATCGGCAGTGTATAGTGCAGGAATATTCTGCCAATGATTCTTCTGCAACAAATTTTGGAGATGAATCATCATGAAAACGTGGGAAAAATCAGTTTGCCTTGCGCTTATCCTTGCCATTCTGTTTACTTTTACCGGCTTTACTGCCGAGTGCGAAAAAATACCAGACCAGCTTTTGCGCCTTCATATCCTTGCAAATTCGGATTCCCAGGCTGACCAGACGCTGAAGCTGCAGGTGCGCGACCGCATCCTGAAAGAGAGTGCCGGAATGCTGAACGGTGTGAAAAATCGTGCGGAAGCGTAATAGGTGGTTGCAAAGCGTTTGCCGCAGATACAGAAAACGGCACAGGATGAAGTGTACCGCCGTGGTTACCGCTACCCTGTGAAAGCACAGATGACCAATATGTATTTCAATACGCGTGAGTATGGCAATGTTACGATCCCTGCCGGTATGTATGACGCTCTCCGCATTACCATTGGCTCTGGAAACGGGCATAACTGGTGGTGCGTTCTGTTCCCGGCCCTTTGCCTTCCAGCGGCGGAAGCACCCTCTAAACTTGAGGATGTCCTTGACAAAGACGAAATGCACGTTGTAAAGGGAAACGACAATTATATTGTCAAATTCAAGTCGGTCGAAATGTACGAGCAGTTCCGCAGCTGGCTAAGTCAGCAGAAACTTCCTTTTTAGGCGAAGCCGTTCCGGCTCACCCTCCTTTATGGTATAATACTGAGTAATGGGGATAGGAGGGGTTGTCTTGCTTCAGCTGATATTCGGCCGTTCCGGCAGCGGCAAAACACATCTGGTTCGCGAGTCGCTGAAAGAGCTTGCGGAAAGCGGCGCGCAGCATTTGATGCTGATTGTACCGGAGCAGTCGTCTTTTGAAAATGAGCGTGCCATGCTGCACCTTCTTGGTGCAAAAAATGCCCGCAGTGTTGAAGTTACCACATTTACCCGGCTTGTTGACGCGGCACAGCGGCGCTGCGGCGGGTTTGCCGGGCGCCGCCTTGACGACGGCGGCCGCAGCATCTTTATGAGCCTTGCCATTGAGCAAGTGCATGACCAGCTTGAGGCTTTTCAGAAAAATGCGGAAAGCACAGAGCTTGTGAACCTTTTGCTGCAGATTTCTGCCGAGCTGAAGATGTGTGAGATTACTCCGGAAAAGCTGGATGGTACCGCACAGAATGTTCCGCAGAGAACCCTTCAGAAAAAGATGCGCGAAATTGCGCTGATTCTTTCCGCTTACGATGCACTTGTTGCGCAGAGTTATATTGATCCCCTGGATGATTTAACGCGCCTGAAAAACGTTCTGGCGCAGCATGATTTTTTTCACGGCTATACCGTTATGGTCGATTCTTTTCAGAGTTTTACCGTGCAGGAATACGGCATCCTGGAAGCCATTTTACGGCAGGCGGATGAAGTCCATGTAACACTTTGCGGTGACGGTCTGGCGGGTTCCGACGCAGGGCTTTTTGCTATTGGCCGGGCAACGGCGAAGCGCTTGCTGCGGATTGCCGCAGAAAACGGCGTAAAGGCGGCTGTGCCTGTTCAGCTGAAAGCTGGGCGGCGTTTTCAAAATCCGGCGCTTACTGCTTTGGAGGCAGGTGTTTACCGCCCGGCGCGGGAAGCATACGGTGAATCCTGCAGCGGCGTGGTTGTTTATGAAGCAAAAAGCCGCTACGATGAGTCGGCCTTTGTCTGTGCCATGATACGAAATCTCGTAAAAGACAAGGGCTACCGTTACCGCGACTTTGCGGTGATTGCACGTTCTACCGATACATATGATGGCATTTTAGATGAAGCTATGGAACGCTGGGAGATTCCGCATTTTATGGACTGCCCTCAGCCGGTAGAATCCGAACCGCTGATGCGGCTCGTTTTAACTGCTTTCCGAATTGTTCAGTACGGCTTTCGCTCAGACGATGTTTTCCAGTACTTGAAAACAGGACTAGCTGGTCTTACTTCCTCACAGATTGCTGATTTGGAAAATTATACTTTCGTGTGGAACCTTTCCGGGAAGAAGTGGCGGCAGGAGTGGTGTGACAGTCCTGAAGGCTTTACTGACCGTGCAAAGCAGGATGATGCACAGCGGCTTGCCGAGCTGAATGAAAACCGCCGTGCCGTTGTGGAACCGCTGGAGCGCTTTGCGGCCGATACGGCGGAGACTGACGGAACCGGAACTGCAGCAGCCGTATACCGCCTTCTGTGCGATGTAAAGGCGGCGGAAAATCTCCGTACTTATGCCGACTGCCTTTCGCAGGGAGGAAATCCTGCGCTGGCAGAGCGGGAACTGCGTGTATGGGACCTTTTGATGCAGGTCCTGGACCAGACGGCGCTTGTTATTGGCAGCAAGAAAATCACCCGGGAACGGTATGCGGAGCTTCTGCGGCTGGTGATATGCACCAGCCGCATGGCAAGTATTCCACAAGGGCTGGATGAGGTGACAGTAGGTGATGCAAGCCGTACCCGCACCGCGGAACCAAAAGTCGTTTTTGTAATCGGTGCGGTTCAGGGGGAATTTCCAATGGCACCGGGTGGGGACGGTGTATTTAGCGACAGCGAGCGCCGCGAGATGATACGCCTTGGCCTTCCGCTCAATGACACAATGGAAGGCGTAGCCCTGCAGGAGCGCTTCCTGGCTTATTCCGCTATGAGTGCCCCTTCCGAAAGGCTGTACCTTTCCTGGCCTGCGGCAGACAGTGCCGGAAAAGCCCTCACGGCATCCTCTATCCCGGATGAAGCGAAAGCCGTGCTGCGGAATGTTAAAATTCTTGGAGAAGAGAGCTTTAATCCGCTTTGGTTTGCGTGCGCAGAAATTCCGGCTTTGGAACTTGCCGCGCGGAAATGGAAAGAAAATGACGAGCTTTCCGAGTCGCTGAAAGCGGTGCTGCGCGGCCGAAAATCAGGAGGAAGGCTTGCACTTTTGGAACGTGCCGCCGAAAAACGGCCGGTAAGCTTTGAAAATCCTGAAACGTCGCGTTCCCTTTTTGGCGAAAATATGCGCCTTTCTGCAACGCAGATTGAAAAATTTGAGCTGTGTCGGTTTCAGTACTTCTGCCGCTACGGCCTGAATGTGCAGGAGCGCCGTGCTGCGGAGCTGAATGCGCTGGAGTACGGCAGTTTGATGCACTTTTTGCTGGAGCATCTTTTCCGCGGGCTTGGCAGCGCTAAAATTTTAAGCCTTTCACCGGAAGAGCTTCACAGCGTCATTCTTGGCTTTTTGGATGAGTATGTGCAGCAAAATTTTGGCGGGCTTGAAACTAAAACTCCGCGCTTCATTTACCTTGTTTCCCGCACGGCGGATGCCGCACAGATTGTTGCTTTGCATATTGCACAGGAATTAGCACAGAGCGGTTTTCACCCTGTGGATTTTGAGCTGGAGATTGGCCGTTCGGTCGGTGCGCTTTCCATCCCGCTTCCGGATGGCGGGAAAGTGTGCATTGACGGAAAAATTGACCGGGTAGACCTTATGGATGAGAATGGTGTTCGCTACCTTCGCATTGTAGATTATAAAACAGGGAAAAAGAAATTCAGCCTTTCCGATCTTGTTTACGGCATGAATATGCAGATGCTGATTTACCTTGCGGCACTCTGTGAAAACGGAGAAAAACGCTACGGCAGTTTTGAACCGGCTGCGGTTCTGTATATGCCGGCGGTCCGACCATCCGTTTCCGCAGAACGGAGCGAAAATGAAGTTTCGCTGAAAACGGCGGAAGAAAACAAGCTTCGTATGGACGGCCTTGTTTCAGATGATCCGTCGGTCATTCGGGCTATGGACCAGGAAGCAGCGGGAAAATATCTTCCTGTTAAATTAAAAAATGGTGTGCCGGATTCCAAAAATAACATTGCTTCCCCTTTGGAACTGAAGCAGATTTTGGTGTACTTGAAACAGCAAATCGCCGCTATGGCGGAAGAACTGCAAAAGGGCAATGTATCGGCACTTCCGCTGAATGGAAAAGATTATGATGCCTGTGCATGGTGTCCTTACCGTTCTGTTTGTGGCCGCGAGCAGGACGACCCTGTTCGCAGCATGGAAAGTTGGGACCGTGATGACGCTATGAAAGAAATTGCGGAAGGAAAAGGGGAGACGAAAGAATGAGCAGAAACTGGACGGAAGGCCAGCAGGATGCAATCTGCGCGCGAGGTGGAACACTTCTTGTTTCCGCCGCAGCCGGTTCCGGAAAAACAGCTGTTCTGGTGCAGCGCGTCATTGAGCGGATTACAGATACTGTGGACCCGGTGGATGCCGACCGGCTTCTTGTTGTTACGTTTACGAAAGCTGCCGCTGCTGAGATGCGCGGGCGCATTTCGGCGAAACTTTCCCGTATGCTTGAAAAAGACCCTTTTAACACGCACCTGCAGCGCCAGCAACTGCTTCTTTCTCATGCACATATCAGCACCATCGACAGTTTTTGTTCTGACCTTGTAAAGCAAAATTTTTACCGCCTTGGCATTTCACCGGAAATTCGAATTGCAGAGGACAGTGAAATGACTGTGCTCCGTTCGGAAGCCGCGGAAGAAACCCTGGAAGAATTTTATGAAAAAGGCGATCCGGAGTATTATGCGTTTGCGGAAGCGTTTTCTACTGGCCGCGATGATGCCGCCATAGCGGAAACGGTTGGGCGTCTGTATGATTTTGTCCGCTCTCATCCTTTCCCGAAGCGCTGGCTTACAGAAAAAGCCGACCTCTACAAAAACTGCACGAATGCGGCACAAACGGTTTGGGGCAAGGCAATTCTGTCATTTGCCGCCGATGCGGCAGATTACTGCATTCTGCTTACCCAGGATTCTCTTACTGCCATTTGCGAAGATGAAAAAATTGCAGAAGCATATGGTGACGCCCTTCACTCCGACCTTTCGGGACTGAATTTTCTGCGGGATGCCATCCGAGCCGGGGAATGGGACAAAGCGTTTGCTTTTGCCGAAAACCCTTCCTGGCACACCCTTGGCAGACTGCGCGGTGACGACCCAATCAAGCAGCGGGTGCAGGCTGCAAGGAAAGCCATGAAAAAAACGGTGGAGAAAATTGCGGAACTTTTTTGCGCGCCGGAAAAGCAGTGTAGAGAAGATATTGCGCGCCTTTGTCCGATTGTCAATATGCTTTTCAAAGTGACGCTCCGCTTTTCTGAAAAATTGGAGGAGAAAAAGAAGGAGCGCCATTCTGCGGATTTCAGCGACTATGAGCATTGGGCGCTGCAGCTTCTTGTGCGAGAAACGGAAACTGGATTTGAACGTACACCCGAAGCGGAAGAAATTTCATCGCTTTTTGTAGAAGTCATGGTAGACGAATACCAGGATACCAACGAAACGCAGGATCTTATTTTTCGTGCGGTTTCGCAGGATGAGAAAAATCTTTTTATGGTTGGTGATGTGAAGCAGAGTATTTACCGGTTCCGCCAGGCCATGCCGCAGATTTTTCTGCGCAAACGCGCTTCGTTTCCCCTCTATGACCGGAAAAAAGATGAGTACCCGGCCTGTGTAATTCTTGACCGTAATTTCCGCAGCCGTGCCGGTGTTACGGATGCTGTTAACTTCGTTTTCCGGCAGCTGATGAGCAAGCAGGCAGGCGAACTGGATTATACAAAAGAAGAAGAGCTTGTCCCGCAGGCAGCCTACCCGCCGTGTGAAGAACCTTCGGCGGAACTGGATGTGATTGACCTTTCTGCTGAAGACGATAAGGAGAGCAATGCCATCCAGGCCGAAAGCCGCCGGATTGCTGAACGAATTTTTGAGATTATGGACGGAAAGCCGCGCATTTCCGAAAATGGGACGCTTCGCCCGGCAGTTTTTCGTGATTTCTGCATCCTGCTGCGCAGCGCAAATCGCCCGGCGCATGAGTATGTGCGGGAACTTACGGCTCTTGGCATACCCGCGTGGGCAGACACAGCAGGGGGCTTTTTTGAAGCGTATGAAGTCGGTATAGCACTTTCATTGCTTCAGATTATTGACAATCCTCTGCAGGACATTCCTCTTCTTTCCGTTATGATGAGCCCCGTGTACGGCTTTACGGTCGATGATATGGCGAAAATCCGCATACCAAAACGCTTGGGAAGGCTCTATCCGGCAGTTTCTGCCGCGGCGAAGAATGGCAACGAAAAGGCTGCGTCTTTTTTGGAACAGATAGAGCATTTCCGTGTGCTTGCTGCCGCCATGCCATCCGACCGCCTGATTCGAACGGCATTTGAAGAAACCGGCCTGTTTCAGTTGGTTCAGGCGATGCCAAACGGCGAACTTCGTCTTGCCAACCTGCGCCTTTTACCGGAGTATGCCAAAAAGTACGAAGCTTCCGGCTCCAACGGCCTGACCGGGTTTCTTCGTTTTCTTGACCGTGTAAAAACGAGCAGCGGCGACCTTTCCGCAGCCGCTTCACTGACCGAATCTGCAAATGTTGTGCGTGTTATGAGCATACACCGCTCCAAAGGCCTTGAGTTTCCGGTCTGTATCCTTGCCGGATGCTCCCACCAGTTTCATAAGGAAACTGAGTCGGTCTTACTGCACCCGGAGTTTGGCCTTGGCGCAAGGCTGAAAGAAAAAAGCGGTATTCGGTACAATACCATGCCGCGTCAGGCGATTGCACAGGAACTGGAACGTGATGGCAAAAGTGAAGAACTGCGTGTGCTGTATGTTGCGATGACCCGCGCAAAGGAAAAACTGATAGCTGTCGTTTCGCTGAAAAATGCGGAAAAGACCCTCAGCACACTTGCCGCAGACATTCTTCCCGGGAAACGAATTTCGCCCTACATTGTCTGTTCCGCAAAGAGTATTTCAGATTGGCTGCTTCTTTGCGCCCTTCGCCATCCTGATGGCGGATGCCTCCGCAGTGTAGCAGGAGCTTCACAGGAAATTGCTGTTCCGGCGGCAGAAAAGTGTAGTATTAACTTAGTCCAGCCACAGCAGGAAACAGAAAAAGAAGATTCAGAAGAGATTCCTCAGGTGAAAGCCGATCCAGCGCTCGAAGCTGAAATTGCCGAAAGCCTTAGCTATGTTTACCCGTATGCTGCACTTCGCGGCGTATGTGCAAAAGCCGCAGTTTCTGAATTGGCTGCAAAGCCTTTTTCGGCGCAGTATGCAGCATCTTCCCGCCCGGCGTTTTTAAGCGAAAAGGGGCTTACCCCTGCGGAATGCGGTACAGCTCTGCACGCTTATTTGCAGTTTGCCGATTACCGAAAGGCTGCCGCCGACCCGCAAGAGGAGCTGGGACGCCTTGTTGCGGAGAAGTACCTAACAGCGGCACAAGCGCAGGCGATTGACCTTTTCCGGGCGGAAGCATTTTTTGCTTCGCCGCTGATGAAGAGAATTGCCGCTTCCCCGCACTTCGAGCGGGAGTTCCGCTTTAGTGCCGAGGTTCCGGCTGGAAGAGTTCACCCGGGTTTGACTCCGCCTATGAGCGAAGAAAAAATTTTTTTGCAGGGTGCTGCTGACCTCGTCTTTGAAGAGAACGGCGGCCTTGTGCTGGTTGACTTCAAAACAGACCATACAAAAGATGCACGCGCGTTGTGGGAGCGCTACCGGGAGCAGCTGCAGCTTTACCGCGCAGAACTGGAAAACTGTACCGGGAAAAAAGTAGCCCAGTGCCTGCTCTATTCCTTTTATCTGAACTGCGAAATTACGGAAGATACTATTTAAAGCAGAAAAGGCCCTGTATATTGTGCAGAGCCTTTTTTTCTCTCAGAGGTGTTTGCTACATCTTTTCACGAATGTGTGAAAAGGGTGCGCTGACTAGAATAACAGTGTAATAGGTAATAATACGCCATAAGAGGATGGCAGATTTCAATGTCTGCGGTGTAAAATAGGAAGCAAAGAAAACATAAAAGCTGCCTTCCGAAGCTCCTGCTGCGCCCGGCAGAGGAACCAGCGATGAAACCATGGTTACAAAAGCCTGTGAGAATATCATGCTGACAAGGGAGGCGCTGCAAAATCCAAATGCCCGGTAAACGCAGTAGGAAGCTGCAAACAAGGCAGTCAGCTGCAGAAATGTGAGGACGGTAACTTTAGGAAGAAGCTTTTTGTTTTTGTAAAGCTGCTGATTACTCTGGTGAAAAACATCTATTTGGACTTGCCATTTGGCAACAGTCTGTTCCGGATTTTTAACAATGTGCAGTTTGGCAAGCAGTTTTTCCCCATGTGTGAGCAGCCAGTGTGTAAGCGATTGGTTAAAAGAGAAAACAAGAAGCATCACCGCAGCACCTGCCTGTACGGCGAAGCCTACCATTGCAAGCCCCCACATGGCGGAACTGAGTGGAATATGTGCAAACAGTGTTTGGTATAGTATTGCAAAAAGGCTGTAGATTGTAATGCCCATTTGGTACACAAAAAATTTCTGCACCATCATGGAAGTGGCAGCGCCGGGGTCAATTTTCTGCTTACTCATAACATATATCTGCATTGGCTGCCCGCCGCTTTGGAAGGGCGTGATGGCGCTGTAAAGGTGGCCAACCATACAAACTTTGAAAGCACGGCCTACCGTGTAGGTGTCGCTGACGCTTTTCGTAAAAAGAAAAGTCAGCATCATGTCAAGAAATAAATCAGTAAAAGTGCATCCCAGACCGGCTGCAAGCCATCCACCCTGAAAATTATGCGAACTCTTTGCAAGGGTAAGCAGACCGTTGTCGGAAAGGCAGAAGTATGCAAGAAGGCCAACCGACAGTGCGGCAGTAAGACAGTTAAAAATGACTTTACCGCTTATCTTTTTTTTGCTTTGTTCGGGCACGTATCTTTTCCTCCGCAATTTTGTAATTTATAAAAAAAATTCAGTATTCAGCGCATTCTTAACATTCTACACTGCTGTCCCAGCGCAATAATTCTGATTGAAAAAATACATTATTCTCTCAGAATAATTATCTTCAATTATCTTTTGCATGTAAAAAGGAGCTATGCAGCGAAAAATGTTGGAAATTAGGAACAGCGGTTCGAGAGGCCTTGACAAGTCTGGTAAAATAATAGTTATTTAGTAATTGCCAAAATTCGGAAGGTGGAGAAAAAATTGAGCCAATTTATTTTTACGCAGTTTGATTTTCTGCTTCGGATTATTGTTGCCGGAATCTGTGGATTCATCATAGGGTATGAGCGGAAAAGCAGGATGAAAGAAGCTGGCGTCCGCACTCATATGATTGTTGCTGTTGGTGCTGCGCTGCTTATGATTGTTTCAAAATACGGTTTTGCCGATGTGTTGGGGACGCCCGGCTGTGAGCTTGACCCTTCCCGTATTGCGGCACAGATTGTCAGCGGCATTGGCTTTCTTGGCGCAGGCATGATCTTTGTGCGCGGGCAGGCCATCAATGGCCTTACAACGGCTGCGGGAGTCTGGACCACAGCTGCCGTTGGCATGGCGATTGGTGCAAAGCTCTACATCATTGGAATTGCGGCGACGCTCATTGTTTTGCTGATACAGATTGTCCTGCATAAAAACCTTAAGTGGCTTCATATCCCAACGACAGAACAGATAACAATTCAATTCATTCAGGATGATGAAACGCTTGCGTACATACAAAAAAGTTTTGCGGAAGCCGAAATTGAAGTAATTAATTTGAGAGCCGAGAAGCTGAGCGACGGCCTGTTTGAAGTAGAGCTTTATGTAAAACTGCCTGCACAGTTTGACCTTGCAAAAATCATCGGCCTTTTTCAGAAAAACTCCAAGATTAAGTCGATTGAGTGCTGAACTCTAGAAAGTTCAGTATGAAATGCTTGATTTTTAGCGGAGATTATTATATAATTACATCCGTTGTGCCGGTGTGATGGAATTGGCAGACGTGCAGGACTCAAAATCCTGTGGTAGCAATACCGTGTGGGTTCGACCCCCACCACCGGCACCAAAAGGCAGCCTGCTTCTCTTTGAAGCAGGCTGCCATTCTCCGTTCAGAGGGGAGAAAGTGACAGCCAGAAATTCATTGTAAATAGCCATTTAAGATGGTTGACATAAAAAATAAGATGATGTACACTATCGTTATAATCTTTATAAATTATTTCGTAAGCGTTCACGTAAGCCAACGCACTGTCTGACCTGCCATGGTTGGAGAGTGCGTTTTTTGCATTTCTCCACCAGATGCGGTCTATTTTAAAGGAGAGATGTAAATGATGCAAAATGTAGGGACGTTGGAAACATACCAAGCGTATATGGAAGACTTGTACTGTGGAAAGGGAACCTTACGAAGAGAAGAATTTGTAAACCAAACAAGCTGGAAAGATTTTGTGCCGGTTATAGAGGATGATTCTGCGCGCTTTCTGAAATTAATATTGCAGATGAAAAAACTAAAAAATATTCTTGAAATCGGAACAAGCATTGGGTTTTCCGCAGCTTCTATGGCACTCACGGCACGGGAGTACGGTGGGAAAATCACGACAATCGAGTTTAATAAGACTGCGGCGGAACAAGCAAAACTCAACTTTGAGCGCTTCGGCGTGCAAAACGTGATTCAAATTAAACTTGGCGACGCACGTCAAATTGTTCCTAGCTTTTCTGATGATTCTTTTGATTTTGTTTTTCAGGATGTGGATAACAGATTATATCCTGCCTTGCTGAAAGACTGCATTCGGATTCTAAAAACAGGCGGCATTCTAATTGCTGACGATACGTTGTTTCCAGCGATGGAACTCGGCTCAAAATGGAAGGACCAAGTGGAGCCTATTCACAAATTTAACCGTATGATTGCTGCTGCACCGAATTTAGAAAGCACATTGCTTCCCGTTGGAGATGGAATGGTGGTTGCGGTTAAAAAATAGGATTTATTTTTGGCTCCAAGAATAACTTGGGGCTTTTCCTTTTCTATTTTTAGATTATAGTGAGGTGAATTTTATGAAATCACTCAGAAATAAGACATTGGATTTTTCTGCCGAAGAAGGGAAACGATACCTTGAGAAGTGTATTCGACCCGATGGACCGGTTGCTCAGGCAGAACTGCAGAACAAAGTGATCCTTGGCGATGCCTTTCAGGTGTTGCCGTGTCTGCCCCACAGTTTTGTAGATCTTCTGATTGTTGACCCACCTTATAATTTGAATAAAAAGTTTGCAAATGGAAAATTCAACCGGAAAAGCGACGCAGAGTACCAAGATTACACTGCTGCGTGGGTAGAAAAAATCCTTCCTATTTTAAAGCCGAATGCCTCCATCTATGTTTGCTGTGACTGGAAATCGAGCCTCGTTGTAGGCCCAGTGCTCGAACACTACTTTTATTTGCAAAACCGGATTACGTGGCAGCGGGAGAAGGGCCGCGGCGCGAAAAGCAACTGGAAAAATGGTATGGAAGACATCTGGTTTGCTACCTGCTCTTCTCAATATACATTTAATCTTGACGCTGTGAAAATGCGGAAAAGAGTGGTTGCCCCGTACCGAACGGACGGAAAACCGAAAGATTGGGAAGAAACCAGCACTGGTAATTTCCGTGACACGTGTCCTTCAAATTTTTGGGACGATATTTCCATCCCGTATTGGTCTATGCCGGAAAATACGGCACACCCTACGCAAAAGCCGGAAAAGCTCATTGCAAAAATTATTCTGGCAAGTTCACACGAAAATGATTTTGTGTTTGATCCGTTTCTCGGCTCTGGAACTACAGCTGTAACAGCTAAAAAGCTGAACCGGTGTTTTTCCGGCATTGAGTGCAGCGAGCAATACTGTGCCTGGGCGCAGAAACGGCTGGAAGAGGCCGAACGCGACCGAACCATTCAGGGGTATGCTGACGGTGTATTTTGGGAGCGCAATACTTATGCCTGCCAAAAGAATTTCCGAAAATAAAATGTCCGGGAACCCATAGGATTGGGTCCCCGGAACGTTCAGCCTTTTTCTTCTGATTTCGATTTTTGGCAGTTTTTGTTCTGTGAAGGCTCGGGTATCGCATAAATATCGGTGTAGGCCTGTGCTTCCTGCTCATTGGTCGGCGGTGTTTGAATGAGTCCGGTGCATTCTGTAGAGGACACAACATTGTCGGCACAAGAATAGATATAGTCGTCTATATTGTCTTTCTCTTTCTCTTTTGGCGCAAGTTGTTTATTTTCTTTTGCTTCTGTATTCATCAAATTCCTCCTCGCTTCAAGGGATAGTTTTCCCCGTAAACAGGAAGATAAACGCAAAATATCAGTGCCGTTTTACCGGAACAACTTTGATTTTTTGAAAATGGGGCAGATGAGGCCGTATGACAAGGAAGGGCCGGAAGCGGCGCCTTAGCACCGTGCAGCCTTCGCATGGCGGAAATAAGAACCAGTAGTATGGGATGTTATTTTGAAGCTTCATGGCATTTCCATCTCCTTCTCTTTTTACAGTATGCTAAAAGTTTCAAGTGGACTATGGATAAAAAATCTTGACAAAAAAGCGCAGTGCGCTTATAATATTAACTTGTAAAACAAAGAGGAATACGGCGCATACCGCTATTCACACCTGTGGGGTTCCGTCCGGCACGGGTCAATATTTTTTTGAATATCTGATTAGGTTTCAAATTGTATATTGGCGCGTAGGCGGGTAGCCCACGCGCTTTATTCTTTCTATAATTTCTACAACGTGTTTTGGAGGTGTTTCACTATTAGCAGCAGGGAACTTCAGCTTAATGAGCAGATTCGTGACAGGCAGGTGCGTGTTATCGGGCCTACCGGCGCTCAGCTTGGCCTTATGTCGTCTTCTCAGGCGCTGCAGAAAGCAGAAGAAATGAATCTTGACCTGGTTAAGATTGCTCCACAGGCGACTCCGCCGGTCTGCAAAATTATTGACTACGGCAAGTACCGTTTTGAACAGGCAAAACGTGAAAAAGAAGCAAGAAAGAACCAGCATATCGTAGACATTAAGGAAATTCGTCTTTCGCTGAATATCGACACGCATGACTTTAACACAAAAGTCGGCCATGCGCAGCGTTTTCTGAAAGAGGGAGACAAAGTTAAGGTTTCTATCCGCTTCCGCGGACGTGAGATGGGTCACCCGGAGCAGGGTCACGAAATTATGAAGCGCTTTGCAGAAGCATTGGCCGACTTGGCTAATGTGGAAAAGCCATCCAAAATGGAAGGCCGCAATATGCTGATGTTTCTTGCATCCAAACCCGTTAAGTAAGATTTACTAAGGAGGGGCAACCATGCCTAAGATTAAAACACATACCGGTGCAAAAAAACGTTTTAAATTATCAAAGTCCGGAAAAGTTATCCGCGCACATGCTTACAAAACTCACAGGCTGAACAGAAAAACGACAAAACGCACTCGCAACCTGCGCAAGACAACAGTCGCCGACAAGACGAATGTAGCGCAGATTAAGAGACTGATCCCTTATAAATAACCGGTAAGTTTCCCGCTTTGAAACCAACCATTTATTGGAGGTAAATAGAATGGCACGTGTAAAGGGTGCGCTGATGACGCGCAAGAGAAGAAAAAAGACCTTAAAACTTGCAAAAGGATATTTTGGTTCCAAGAGCAGACACTTCAAAATGGCCAAACAGGCTGTTATGAAGTCTGGAAATTATGCTTTCGTCGGCCGCAAGGCAAGAAAACGTGATTTTCGCCGCCTGTGGATTACCCGTATTTCTGCCGCTTGCCGCGCAGATAACATTAGTTATTCCGCGTTTATGAATGGCATGAAAAAAGCCGGTGTAACTCTGAACAGAAAGATGCTTGCTGAAATTGCTGTTGCGGATGAGGCTGCATTCAAGAGCCTTGTTGAAAAAGCAAAAGCAGCGCTTTAAAAAGCTGAACGTGCGCCCGGTAAACTGTTCCGGGCGCATATTTTTATTATATAGGAGGCATTGACCGATGCCTGCTGAGATAACAAGCCGAAAAAATGAACTGCTTCAGGATTTTCTTCGCCTTTCCGGCGCTGCTGCTTTCCGACGGAAGACAAACCGCTTTGCCGTAGAAGGCGCACGGCTTTGTGCTGACGCATCGTTAAGCGGCATTCATATCTTGGTTCTCTTTTACACCGAAGAGGCACAAAAGAAATACCCTGTTTATCTTGAACCGGTGAAAAAAGCGGCACAGAAAGAGTATACTATTTCAGCATCTGCAGCACAGTATATTTCCGGTACCAAGACACCACAGGGAATATTTTGCATCTGTGCTATGCCGAAAGAAAAACTTTCTGCTCCGCCGCAGCCCGGAAAAAAGCATCTGCTGGTCCTTGAAAATATGCAGGATCCGGCCAATATGGGTGCCGTTTTCCGAACGGCGGAAGCACTTGGAATTGAAGAAGTTTTTTTAAGCGGAACTTGCTGCGACGTTTTTTCGCCTAAAGTGCTGCGTGCCAGCATGGGTGCCGTTTTCCGCTTACCGTTTTGCCACTGTGCGGAAGCACCGGACATTATTAGAAAATTGAATGGCTCTGGGTTTGCAACGCTCGCTGCAGTCCCGGATTCCACTGCAGTGCCTGTTACCAAAATTGACTTTTCCCGCCCTTGTGCAGCGGTGATTGGCAATGAGGGCAACGGCCTTACGGAAGAAGCCATTAAGGCTTGCTCCGTACGCACTACCATCCCAATGCTGGGAAGAGCAGAGTCCTTGAATGCGGCTGCCTCCGCGGCTATTTTAATGTGGGAAATGGTGCGCTCCTCGGCGGGAGGCGAAAATTTGTAATGGAATATGACCCAAGGGTCTACTGGGTTTGGCTGCAGCACGCGCTTGGCGCGGGAAGTTCAAAGCAGAACAGAATTCTCTCCGCATATCCGTCGCTGCAAAGCTTTTATGAGTCTGGACGTCATGCTTGGCTTTTGGAAGGATATTTCACCGAAAAAGAAATCCGAAATATGACTTCTTGGCCGTTGGAGCAGGCGGAAAACCTGTTAGGATTCACGGAAAAAGCGGGCCAGCGCATCCTTACGCCGGAAAGCAAAGAATATCCGGAGCTTCTTCGCCAAATCCCGAACCCGCCGTGTGCTTTATACTTGAAAGGCACTTTGCCTGATTTTTCAAAGCATCTACCGATTGCCATAGTTGGCACACGGAAAGCAACATCCTCGGGCAGAACTGCGGCTCGCAGTATTGCCTATGAGCTTGCAAAGAAGGGCGTCGTCGTTGTAAGCGGCGGAGCGCTTGGCATTGATACAGCTTCCCATAAAGGCGCGCTGCAGGCCGGCGGAAAAACGATTGCAGTTCTTGGCTGTGGAATTGACACGGATTATTTAATGGCAAATGTCTCGTTGCGTGATGTGATTTCACAAAACGGAGCGCTCATTTCCGAGTATCCACCAGGTACGCTGGCACGCGGTTCCAATTTCCCAATCCGCAACCGTATTATTTCCGGCCTTGCTGTGGGAACACTTGTGGTGGAAGCCGCAGCACGGAGCGGTTCCTTGATTACGGCAGACTTTGCGCTGGACCAGGGGCGCGATGTTTTCGCAGTTCCCGCCGATATTTTCAGCCCTGTTTCGCAGGGAGTGAACAACCTTATTAAGAGCGGCGCAAAGCCTGTAAGCCGTGCGGATGAAATTTTGGAGGAGTATTCCGGGCAGTTCCCGGAAAAGATTTTTCTTGACGGCGGCGCAGCAGATGCTATTATAGAAGATAACGGCATCCCGCCAAAGACATCCGAGAAAGCGGCACCCTGCGGTATGCCGGAGGGACTTTCGGAAGATGCAGAAAAAATTTACGCGGCGCTGACAAAATCTCCGCGCCATATTTCCGAGTTGGAAAAGGAAGCCGGCCTTTCTGCTTCACGGATGCTTGCTGCCGTTACAGAACTGGAGCTGACCGGCGCCGTGATGTCCTACTCCGGCAGGCGGTACAGCCTGCCGCGCTGAAACGAAAATACTGCCTTCGGGCAGACAAAATGAGATAGAAAAATGTGAGGTGGTTTTGTGTCGAAACTGGTTATTGTTGAATCACCTGCGAAGGCCAAAACAATACAAAAATACCTGGGCTCCGGGTATGACGTGGTTGCTTCCATGGGCCACGTGCGCGATCTTCCGGCCAATCGTTTGAGTGTAGACGTAAAAAACAATTTCAAACCGAAATACGACATTATCAAGGGCAAGGAAAAACTTGTTCAGGAACTGCAGAAAAAAGCGGAAAAAAGCGACACGGTTTTGCTTGCAACGGACCCTGACCGTGAGGGCGAAGCTATTTCGTGGCACTTGGCCTATCTTCTCGGCCTTGATACCGCAAATAAGAACCGTATTACTTTCAATGAAATTACAAAAACCGGTATTGATACTGGTATGGCAAATCCCCGCACCATTGACCAAAACCTTGTTAATGCACAGCAGGCACGCCGTATTCTTGACCGTCTTGTAGGCTATAAACTCAGCCCGTTCCTTTCACAGAAAATTCGGCATGGCCTTTCGGCTGGACGTGTTCAGTCTGTTGCCGTTCGTATTATTGTAGACCGTGAAGAAGAAATCCGCGCGTTTAAGCCGGACGAGTACTGGACGATTGAAGGAAAATTTTCGCCCAAGGGCTCACGGAAGGTTTTTACCGCCTCTCTGTACGGCGATGAAAACGGCAAGATAAAAATTGAAAACAAAGAGCAGTCGGACAAAATTCTGGAGGATCTGAAAGACGCGGATTTTGTCATAACCAACGTTCGGAAAGGCACGCGTAAAAAATCGCCGGTTCCGCCGTTCTCAACTTCTACGATGCAGCAGGAAGCTTCACGCCGCCTTGGTTTTCAGGCACGCCGAACCATGAAGGCCGCGCAGGAGCTTTATGAAGGCGTCGAAATTGAAGGCATGGGTGCTACCGGCCTTATTACTTATATGCGAACTGACTCCCTGCGCGTTTCCGAAGAAGCAATAAAAAGCGCTGCAGATTATATTAAGGAGCGCTGGGGTGAGAACTACCTGCCCGAAGAACCGCGCCATTATAAATCCCGTGCCAATGCACAGGATGGTCATGAAGCAATTCGGCCGGCTGTACCAAGCCTTTCCCCGGATAAAGTCAAGGACAGCCTGTCTTCCGACCAGTACAAACTTTATAAGCTGATTTGGGAGCGCTTTTTTGCCAGCCAAATGGCAAACTGCCTGCAGAGTACCGTTCAGGTAACCATTCAGGCAAAAAATTATACGTTTAAAGCATCCGGCTATACCGTAACTTTTGACGGATTTACGGTACTGTATGAAGAAGCGAAGGATGACGAAACAAAAGACGGCAGCTCGCTACCGGAGCTGAAAAAGAATATGCCCCTGCACCAGAAAGAACTTGCGGGCAACCAGCACTTTACTCAGCCGCCGCCGCGTTACACCGAAGCCTCGCTGATTAAAACGCTTGAAGAAAATGGAATTGGGCGTCCTTCCACTTATGCGGTGACCATTTCGACCATAACCGCGCGCGAATATGTTGTACGCGACGGGAAAGCTTTAAAGCCGACCGAACTTGGCGAAACGGTAACAAAGCTCATGAAAGAACGTTTTCCGAAAATTGTAAACGTTAAATTTACCGCACAGGTTGAAAGCGACCTTGACAATGTACAGAACGGAAAAAGTGACTGGGTTCAGGAACTCGGCGACTTTTACGGCGATTTCAGCAAGACGTTGAAAGAAGCGAAAGACGCCATGCAGGGCGTCAAGATTCAGCTTAAGGAAGATGTAACAGACGTTATCTGCGAAAAATGCGGCCGCCACATGGTGATTAAGACCGGCCGGTACGGGAAGTTCCTTGCCTGCCCGGGTTACCCGGAGTGCAAAAACGTCAAAAAATATGTGGAGATGAATGGCGCAGACTGCCCAAAGTGTGACGGTAAAGTTATTATTAAGCATACAAAAAAAGGCCGTATTTTTTATGGATGCTCCAACTACCCAAAATGCGATTTTGTTTCATGGGATGAGCCGACAAAGGAAAAGTGTCCGCGCTGCGGAAAAACTTTGCTGAAAAAGAAGGGTAAGCATCCAAAGTATTACTGCATCACGCCTGACTGTGGATACGAAAAGACGGAGGACGAATGAGCATTCGAGTAATCGGCGCTGGCCTTGCTGGCTGCGAAGCGGCATGGCAGACAGCAAACCGTGGAATTGAAACAGAACTTTACGAGATGAAGCCTGTGCGCTTTTCACCGGCTCACAGCAGCGAAAATTTTGCGGAACTGGTATGCTCAAATTCATTGAAGGCTGCCCGTGTGGCAAGTGCAGCTGGTCTTTTGAAAGAAGAAATGCGGCGCCTTGGCTCGCTGCTCGTCCCGTGTGCGCTGGAATGCCGGGTTGCGGCAGGCGGAGCGCTTGCTGTTGACCGGAATGCGTTTTCGGAAGCGGTTACGAAGAAGATTGAAGAGCATCCGCTTGTCCATATTCACCGCGGAGAAGTGACTGAGATTCCGGAGGATGGCGTTACAATTATCGCTACCGGCCCGCTGACATCCGATGCGCTTGCTGAAAAGATTTCTGCCCTATGTGGCGGGAGCCTGAGTTTTTTCGATGCAGCTGCGCCGATTGTAGCGGCGGAAAGCTTAAATATGAAACGCATTTTTGCGGCTTCCCGTTACGACCGCGGTGAAGATGATGCCTACCTGAACTGCCCGATGAACCGTGAAGAGTATGAAGCATTTTACAATGAACTAATCAGTGCGGAACGCGCACCGCTTCATGGATTTGATGTGCTAGACCCCAAAGTGTATGAAGGCTGTATGCCGGTAGAGGTTATGGCTGGGCGCGGAATGGACACGCTCCGTTTTGGTCCAATGAAACCTGTTGGTCTGCGTGACCCGAGTACCGGGCACCGGCCTTGGGCAGTGCTTCAGCTGCGCCGCGAGGATGCAGTTGGCAGTATGTATAATCTGGTGGGTTTTCAGACAAACTTGAAGTTTGCGGAACAGAAGCGTGTTTTTGGAATGATACCAGGTTTGGAACATGCTGATTTCTTTCGCTACGGAGTCATGCACCGCAACACTTTTTTGAATTCTCCGCTTGTTCTTTCCGCAGATTTCAGCATGAAGAAAAGGCCAAACCTCTTTTTCGCTGGTCAGATGACGGGTGTCGAGGGTTACATGGAATCGGCGGCTTCCGGTATTATGGCAGGAATCAACGCTGCAGGGCGTATAGGCGGTAAGGAAGCAAAAGTTTTACCTGAAACGACAATGATTGGTGCCTTGAGCCGTTATGTGGCGAATGGCTGTCAAGGTTCGTTTCAACCGATGGGCGCAAACTTTGGCATTCTGCCGCCGCTTGAACCGCATATCCGTGATAAAAGGGAACGTTATGCTGCTTTGGCCCAGCGGTCGCTTGAAAATTTACAGGATTTTATACATCAGGAGAAGTGAAAGGCCTTATTGGGGAAGGGGAAAAGCTCGATTGAAAATCATTGTGGATGCTTTTGGCGGAGATAACGCACCGCTTGAAATTTTGAAAGGCTGCGCGGATGCTGTGCGCGGTCTTGACCTTGACATTATGCTCACAGGTCCGGAGCAAGTGATACGCCGCGTTGCGGCAGAAAATAATATTTCCCTTGCGAGAATGGAAATTGTCGATACGCCAAGTGTCATCACAATGCAGGACAGTGCCGGCGAAATCATGAAGTCGAAAAGTGATTCTTCTATGGCGGAAGGGCTTCGGAGGCTTGCAGCGGGCGAGGGCGATGCCTTTGTTTCCGGCGGGAACAGCGGTGCGCTCGTTGTGGGCGGCGCCTTAATCGTCCGGCATATCAAAGGAATCCGGCGTGTCGCATTTGCGCCTGTTTTACCGAGTAATAAAGGCTGCTCCATGCTGATTGACTGCGGCGCCAATGTTGACTGCACCCCTGAGATGCTGCAGCAGTTTGGTATTATGGGTTCCATCTACATGGAAAAGGTGATGGGCGTTAAAAGCCCGCGTGTTGCGCTGGCCAATATTGGCACGGAAGACCACAAGGGCGGTGAACTGCAGCATAAAGCGTTTGCTTTGTTAAAAGATTCCGGCATTAATTTTGTCGGAAATATCGAAGCGCGCGATATCCCGGATGATGCTGGCGACGTCATTGTTGCAGATGGCTTTACCGGAAACATTATTTTAAAAATGTATGAAGGCGTTGCACAGATGCTCATGGGCCGGGTCAAACAGATTTTCATGCACGGGCCGCTGAACAAGTTGGCCGCCGCTATTGTGTTGAAAGACGTAAAGCAGCTGAAAAGTGATTTTGACTATAATGAGTACGGCGGCGCACCTCTTCTGGGCTGTTTAAAACCAGTGTTTAAAACGCACGGAAGTGCAAAAGCGCGAACCTTATACAATGCCATCCGCCTTACGAAAAATTATGTGGAAGGCCATGTAGCGGAAGAAATTGCCGTGTCGGCTGCGAAGTACAGGAAGGCCAGAAACCTAACGGTTGAAGAATAATCTGATTGCTGGAGCGAAAATCGATGAAAGAACTGGAAGACAAACTTCAATATCATTTTAAAAATCAGCAGTACCTTAAAACGGCGCTGACGCATTCTTCTTATGCGAATGAATGCCATGCGCCGGGCGGCAGCTATGAACGCCTTGAATTTCTTGGCGACTCCATACTTGGGCTTGTTGTGGCGGACTACCTTTACCGCAATTACCCAAAGCTGCCGGAAGGTGACCTTACGAAAAAGCGTGCGGCTCTTGTCTGCGAAAAAGCCTGCTGCGGCTTTTCCATGCAAATTGGAGTTGGGGACTACCTCCTTTTAAGCCGCGGCGAGCAAAATTCGGGCGGCAGGACACGCTCTTCCATTCTGGCGGATGTTTTTGAATCCATTACTGCTGCAATTTTTCTTGACGGCGGTATGCAGGAAGCACAGAGTTTTATTCTGCGCTTTGTAATCCCGCTGCTGAAAGCTTCGAAACCGAAAACTTTTAAAGACTATAAAACTGCACTTCAGGAAATTGTTCAGAAAAATCCGGAAGATCGCCTGGAGTATGTGCTGACAGGTGAAAGCGGACCGGATCATGACAAACATTTTACTGTGGAAGTCAATCTGGATGGCAATGTAGTCGGAAAAGGCGGCGGCCGCAGCAAAAAAGAAGCGGAGCAGCAGGCAGCCCGCGAAGCATTGGGACTGATGGGCTATTGAGACACGCAAATGTGGCACTGTTTGTGCCGAACAATGGATGCCGCCATGCCTGCAGTTTTTGCAGCCAGCGCAGTATAACCGGCGTACAGGTTCAGCCTACGGCGGATGATGTTCGCAGTGTGGCGGAGACGGCTCTTGCCAGCCTCGGCAAAAAGTCCAAAGGAGCGGAGATTGCTTTTTTCGGCGGCAGTTTTACTGCCATTGAACGAAATTATATGCTGGAACTTCTGCAGGCGGCGGAACCTTATATTAAGAACGGCAGCTTTGCCGGAATTCGTATTTCTACCCGCCCGGATGCTATTGATGCCGAAATTCTGGCTATTCTGAAAGAATATGGCGTAACAACAGTCGAACTTGGCGCGCAGAGCATGGACAACCGTGTGCTCGCTTTAAATGGCCGCGGCCATACGGCAGAGCAAGTCATTTCGGCCTCAAGGCAGATTCGTAATGCGGGATTTGCCCTTGGGCTTCAGATGATGACGGGGCTGATGGGCGACAGCGATGACGGAGCGCGAAAAACGGCTGCAAAAATTGCATCCCTGCAGCCGGAATGCGTCCGTATCTACCCGACAATCGCTCTTCGCGGAACAGAACTTGGCGACGCTTATCTGCGCGGCGAATATGCTCCGCAGACGCTGGAAAGTGCTGTTGAGCTTTGCGCCGGCCTGCTCGACTTTTTTGATTCCTATCATATTCCGGTGATTCGCCTGGGCCTGCATGCTTCGCCGGAATTGGAACGGGATATGCTGGCAGGCCCTTGGCATCCGGCTTTTCGTGAACTGTGTGAAAGCCGCCGATTCCTGAAAAAGATGATTCAAGAGTTGCAGGCACGAAAAACTGAGCCGGGCCAGGTAACCATTTTTGTATATCCCGGGTGTATTTCGCAGGCTTCCGGGCAGAAAAAAGACAACCTGCGGGCGCTTGCCGCGCACGGCTATACTGTAAAAATCAAGCCGGATGCTTCCGTAGAACGCGGCTGCATTAAAATTTTGTGAAACGGAGGCTGTCGTTTTGCTTCTCAAATTGCTGGGACTTCAGGGCTTCAAAACATTTCCGGACAAAACAACACTGACTTTTCACAATGGCATTACTGCGGTCGTAGGGCCGAACGGAAGCGGAAAAAGCAATATCTGTGACGCAGTGCGCTGGGTGCTTGGCGAGCAGTCCGTCCGCACACTTCGCTGCACAAAAATGGAGGATGTTATTTTTGGCGGAACCCCCGAAAGGAAACCGCTCGGCTTCGCGGAAGTAACGCTGACAGCTGACAACAGGGGCCGCGAGCTTCCCTATGATGCAGATGAAGTCGCCATTACCCGCCGTTACTATCGTTCCGGGGAAAGCGAGTACCGCATTAACAATGCCGCAGTCCGGCTGAAGGACATTAATGAACTTTTTATGGATACCGGCCTTGGGCGCGATGGATATTCCATTATCGGCCAGGGTAAAATTGACAGCATTGTTGCAGCACGCAGTGAAGACCGGCGCGAAATTTTTGAAGAAGCCGCCGGCATTTCCCGTTTTCGCTACCGCAAAGAAGATGCAGAACATCGGTTGGCGCAGGCGGAGGATAATCTGCTTCGTCTTCATGATATTCTTTCAGAACTGGAAAATCGGGTTGGCCCGCTTAAAGAACAGTCTGAAAAAGCCCAAAAATTTCTCACCCTTTCGGCGGAAAAGAAAAAGCTTGAAATTGGCTTGTGGCTGAACGTGCTTGAACGGTCCGGGCAGATACTGCGCGAACAGGAAGACAAAATTCTAATTGCTAAAAATCAGCACGATTCTGCAGAAGAGGCAGTTCAGGAAATGGAAAATCAGTTGGAAAAGACTTTTCAGGACTCCAATGCCTGCGCGGCAAAAGTGGATGAAATTCGGAACCGCTGTTCTTCCCTGGAAGAGGATGCGGCAAAGAAAGACGGTGAAGTTTCCGTCCTGCAGAACGACATCCGTCATAGTGAAGAGAACATTACCCGTGTGCGCGGTGAAATTGAGCAGAACAGCCTTTTCGGTACGGATTTAGAGAATGATATTGCTCAGAAAAAGCAGCAGATAGAAGAAAAGCAGACCTTCATCCAGTCGAAAGATGAGGCTTTCAGCAGCTGTACGGAACAGCTTGCAAAACTGCGCAGCGGCATGGACGAAACATCCGGGCGTGCCGACAGCTTTTCGCGGGAGATTGCAGAATTGACTGCACAGGCAACGGAAGCAAAAGTGGCTGAAATGACGGCGATTTCTACAATTAGTGAAATTGAGCTGCGCCTTTCTTCCATACGGGCAAATGCGAAAGAAAAGGATACAAAACTGCAGGAAACGCAGCAAGCGGAAACGCAGTACATAGAAAAGCTAAAAGAAGCTGACAATAAAATTCAGGCACTTTCCAACACAGTAAGCGGCTATCAAATGCGTTTGGAAGCGCGGATGCGCCGGCGTGAAGCCGCAAAGCAGCAGAGCGATACCATGCAGCTTGACCTGCAGGAGCAGCTTCGCCGTGCCAAACTGCTGGAGAATCTGGAACATAACCTCGAAGGCTTTTCAAACAGTGTAAAAGCCATTATGAAAGCTTCCAGCCGCGGTGAGCTTATAGGAATTCACGGGCCGGTTTCCCGCCTGATCAAAGTTCCGGAGCAGTATGCTACTGCCATGGAAACGGCCCTTGGCGCTGCCATGCAGAACATTGTTGTGGGTACGGAACAAGACGCGAAACGAGCCATTGCCTTTTTAAAGCGTTCCAACACTGGGCGGGCTACATTTCTTCCGGCTGCAACCATTCACGGACGGACGCTGCAGGAAAGGGGTCTTTCTTCCTGCAGAGGCTTTCTTGGAATTGCTGCTGAACTGTGCACTTATGAAGAGCCTTACCGTGAAATTGTTCATTCCCTTCTCGGACGTATTGTGATTGCAGAAGACCTTGACTGTGCTGCAGCGATTGCCGGAAAGTACGGCTACCGTTTCCGGATTGTTACACTCGACGGTCAGGTCGTCAATGCCGGCGGTTCCTTTACAGGCGGTTCGCTTGCCCGGAATTCGGGTCTTTTGAGCCGCGCGACGGAAATTGAAAAGATCCGTAAAGATGCGGAAACACTTCGGCAAAAATCAGAAAAAGCCGCTGCAAACTATAAATCGGCTTCAGAAGAAGCCGCCGCCGCGGAAGCGGAGCTTTCCGGCGCGAAAGGCGAACTTGCTTCTGCACAGGAAGAGCGGGTCCATCTCGATGCGGAGCATCGCCGTGTTCAGGCAGAAGGGGAGTCAATTCGAAAAGATTCCACTGCTATTGCTTCTGAAATATCTGCGGCGGAAGAGCGCCTGGAAGCGCAGCACAAAGCAAAAGAATCTGCCGTGCAAAAAAGTGCGGCGCTGCAAAAAGAGATGGAAGCAAAGAAAGCACAGCTCGCCGAAATCAGCGGCAGCCGTGAAGAGCTGAGCCGTAAATGCGATGAACTTACCGGAGCAATTCAGAAGATTGAACTGGAACGTCTTGATGCCAAAAAAGATGTGCAGTCTCTTCAAAGCTCTATTCGGGAAGCGGAAGAGCGCGGCCGTGGGCACAAAGAGAAAATAAAGGCTTTGCAGGCCGAAATCGAGAAGACGCAGAAGTCCACCGCAGATTTAAAGGAAAAGATTACCGCATGCGAGGCAGAAGCGCAGAAAATGCGGCAGGATGTGCAGAATTCGTCCGGGCAGATTGAAGAACTGAACAACCGCCGCATGGCGCTGGAGCAGCAGGCTACAGGCCTTCGTGCGCAGGAGCGCGTAAAGTCGGAAGAAAAAGAGAAAATCGGTCACGACCTTGCCCTTTTGGAAGAACGAAAGGCAAATCTGCAGAAAGAATACGACAGCATTGTTTCGCAGCTTTGGGAAGAATATCAGTTAACCCGGCGCGAAGCTGAGGAGCAGACTGCTGCGAAAATCACGGATGCGGCCGGGGCAAAAATACGCTTGACTACAGTGAAAAATGAAATTCGAAACCTTGGAAATGTGAACGTTGCTGCCGTGGAAGAATATAAAGAAGTCAGCGAGCGGTATGAGTTTATGAAAACCCAGATTTCCGATGTGGAGCAGTCGCGCGATGAACTCAGCCATCTCATTGGAAACTTGACGCATCAGATGAAAGACTTGTTTACCGTTCGTTTTGAGCTAATCAATCGTAATTTTACGCAGACATTCCGCGATATGTTTGGGGGCGGTCACGGAAGCCTTTCCCTTACCGACCCAAAGGATGTGCTGAATTCCGGCATTGAAATTTCGGTTCAGCCGCCTGGGAAAATTGTATCACACCTGGAGGCACTTTCCGGTGGTGAAAAGGCGCTTGTTGCCATTGCACTCTATTTTGCTATTATGAAAGTCAATCCGCCGCCATTCTGTATTCTGGATGAGATTGATGCGGCGCTTGATGATGTAAATGTCACCCGTTTTGCCGCCTACCTGCGTCATATGACGGACAAAACGCAGTTTATTGTTATTACCCACCGGCGAGGCAGCATGGAAGAAGCCGATGTCCTTTACGGTGTTACCATGCAGGACGAGGGCGTTTCTAAATTGCTTGAAATGCCTGTCAGCCAGGTGGAGGCAAAGCTCGGCATAAAAGCCTGAGCCGGAAAGGAGCAGCCAAAATGGGACTGTTTGCGAAAATCAAAGAAGGGCTGAGAAAAACCCGTGAAAGCATGAGCGCTTCCGTTACTTCCATGCTGAACTCTTTTACAAAAATAGATGAAGGCCTTTTTGAGGAATTGGAAGAACTCCTCGTTATGGGCGACGTCGGTGTTACAACGGCGGAGCATATCTGCGGTGAACTTCGCAAAGAAGTAAAAGAGCAGGGTGTGACTGAACCGGCAAAAATTTCTGAAATGCTGAAAACAATTATTGCCAATATGCTTCGCGGCGGCGAAGAACTGAAAATCAATACGAAACCTTCCGTTATCCTTGTTATCGGCGTGAATGGCGTTGGCAAAACGACCACAATCGGCAAAATTGCTGCCATGCTGGAAAAGCAGGGCAAAAAGGTTATTCTTGGCGCGGCAGATACATTTCGTGCGGCAGCTGTTGAACAGCTTGGCGTCTGGGCACAGCGTTCCGGTGCAGAAATGGTCAGCCAGCCGCAGGGAAGCGACCCCGCTTCCGTTGTGTTTGACTCCATAGCTGCTGCAAAATCCCGCGCAGCCGACGTCGTTATCTGTGATACGGCGGGCCGCCTGCACAACAAAAAGAATTTGATGGAAGAACTGGCCAAAATAAACCGTGTCATCGAGCGCGAAGCACCGGAATGTGACCGCGAGGTGCTGCTTGTACTGGATGCGACGACCGGGCAGAATGCGGTGAACCAGGCGCGTGAGTTTCAAAACGTCGCCGATATAACCGGCATTGTGCTTACAAAACTTGATGGCACTCCGCGCGGCGGTGTCATACTGGCTATCCGGGAAGAACTGGGCCTGCCTGTAAAATTTATTGGCGTAGGCGAGCAGGTAGACGATTTGCAGCCGTTCAATGCCGATGAATTTGCAGAAGCACTTTTTGCAAAACAGGAGTAAAAAATGGAATTGATTCTTGCAACGCATAACCAAAATAAAGTTCGGGAGTTTCAGCGAATCCTTGAACCGCTTTCCGTCAAAATCTGCACGGCGGAACTTCCGGAGGTAGACGAAACCGGAAAGACCTTTGCCGAAAATGCTTTTCTAAAAGCTTCCTCAGCCTGCCGTGTAACAGGGAAGCCTGCTGTAGCAGATGACTCCGGCCTTGCTGTAGATGCCCTTGGCGGTGCGCCGGGAATTTATTCTGCACGTTATGCCGGTGAAGGTGCTTCCAACGAAGAGAGAATTCAAAAATTACTCTGTGAGATGAAAAATGTACCGGTGGAAAAACGCTCGGCAAAATTTGTCTGTTCCATCTGCTGTGTTTTTCCGAATGGAACCCGCATCACCGCTGAGGGTGAGTGCCCTGGCAGTGTGGCTTTTAAGCCGCAGGGGAAAGACGGCTTCGGCTACGACCCGGTGTTCCTGGTGGGTGAAAAAACTTTTGCAGAAATTCCGGGTGAAGAAAAAGATATAATCAGCCACCGCGGAAAGGCGCTTCGCCTTTTCGCGGAAAAATTGAAAAAATATAAGGAGCATCAGTCATGCTGAACAGTAAACAGCGCGCTTACCTGCGTTCACTTGCAAATCCGCTCGAAACCATTTTGATTATAGGAAAGAACGGCATAGACTCGGATGTTGTAAAGCAGGCCGATGATGCCCTCACGGCACGCGAATTAATCAAGGGAAAAGTACTTGAAACTTCACCTGTTTCGCCGAAAGAAGCTGCTGAGCAGATTGCTGCCGAAACATCTTCGGAAAATGTACAGGTTATCGGTTCCAAATTTATACTTTACCGCAGGAATGAGAAGGACCCGAAAATAATACTTCACAAAGCACGAAAAAAGTAATATGATAAAACCATACCGAAATCTGGTGGCACAATGGAAAAGATAGCTGTGTTTGGAGGGACATTTAACCCAATTCACAATGGGCATATCCATTTAGCAAAACGATTTGCTGAATTGCTGCACGTTGACAAGGTTCTGGTTATTCCTACCAATATCCCGCCGCATAAGCGGGCACCCAATCTTGCTTCCGCAGAAGCCAGGCTTGCCATGTGCAGGCTTGCGGTTTGTGATGACCCGCTTTTTGAGGTGAGCAGCATTGAAGTCTGCCGCAGTGGGCCAAGCTATACGGCTGAAACACTCTGTGAACTGAAGCAGATTTACCCGGTCTCCGAGCTTTTTCTCCTTACGGGGGAAGATATGTTCGTTACATTGGAGCAGTGGTACCATCCGGAAACAATTTTTTCACTTTCTACTGTATGTGCCGCGCCGCGGAGCAAAGCAGGCAGCACGGCTTTATATGCATATGCGGAAAAATTAAGGCGCAAAGGAGTAAAGGCTCGGGTCGAAAGTATTCATTATCTCCCAATTTCGTCAACAATGGTCCGTGAAGCGGTCAAGGCAGGACGAAACATTTCTGCCTTTGTTCCTAAAGCGGTTGAAAAGTATATTTACGCAAAAAAATTATATCTGGAGTGAATGTCATGAATCTTGAAGACTATAAAAGCATTATAAAGCCTTTGCTCAGCGAAAAGAGGTATTACCACTCTATTTGTGTTTCGCAGAAAGCAAAAGCATTTGCAGAAAGATACGGCGCAGATGTGCAGAAAGCTGAAACGGCAGGAATCCTGCATGACATTATGAAAGATCTTCCTCCGGAACAGCAGCTTCAGAAGATGGAGCAGTACGGCATCAAGCTAAGTGACGTGGAACGTTCTGCACAGAAACTGTGGCATGCTATGCTGGGCGCGGCTTATATCAAAAATGAGCTTCATATAGATGACCCGGAAATTTTGGATGCTGTCCGATACCATACGACGGGCCGCAGAAATATGAGTCTGCTGGAAAAAATCCTTTTCATAGCGGATTTTGTTTCGGATGACCGTGATTACCCGGGCGTAGAAGGCCTTCGCCGTGCGGCGGAAGTCAGCCTTGAAAACGCCATGATAGAAGGTCTTGCCTTTACAATTTCCGACTTGGCAGGCCAGAAAAAGGCGATTCACCCCGACACCATTGAGGCGTATAATCAGGCGGCACTTTCTTACTGCCGAAATAATACATAAATTAGAAACAGGAGGGTTCTTGTACATGACTTCTCTGGAACTAGCCGAAAGCGCCATACGGGCTTTGGATGGAAAAAAGGCCGAGGACATTAAACTCATCAAAGTGCGTGATGTTTCGGCATTAGCTGATTATTTTGTAATAGCTACAGGCAGCAGCAGCACCCATGTGAAAGCCCTGGCGGATGAAGTAGAATTTAAGTTAAAACAGGGCGGAACACCGCCAAACCACACAGAAGGCTATCGCTCAAACTCCTGGATCCTGATTGATTACGGCAGCGTAGTCGTTCATGTTTTTACACCGGAGTCACGCAGCTATTACGACCTTGATAAGTTATGGCGCGATGGCGAAACGGTTGATATTTCTGGCTTAATGAAGTAATACCGCCGCTTAATACGGTGGAAAATATCCATAAAATAGGGGCGAATGAAATGAAATACGATCCGAAGGCAATTGAAAAGAAATGGCAGGATGAATGGGAAAAAACAGGTGTGTTCCATGCTTCCAACGATTTTACAAAGCCGAAGTACTACGCGCTGATTGAGTTCCCGTACCCTTCCGGGCAAGGGCTGCACGTTGGCCATCCACGCTCCTACACGGCGATGGATATTATTGCGCGCAAACGCCGTATGCAGGGCTATAATGTCCTATACCCAATCGGTTGGGATGCATTCGGCCTGCCGAGTGAGAACTATGCGATTAAAAATCATGTTCACCCCTCAACTGTTACAAAGCAGAATGTTGCACACTTTAAGCAGCAGCTGCAGTCCCTTGGCCTCTCCTTTGACTGGACGCGTGAAATCAATACAACAGACCCGGAGTACTATAAATGGACGCAGTGGATTTTCCTTCAGCTTTTCAAGCACGGGCTTGCCTATAAAAAGGAAATGGCAGTCAACTGGTGTACATCCTGCAAATGTGTGCTGGCCAACGAAGAGGTCGTAAATGGTGTATGTGAGCGCTGCGGCAGTGAAGTCGTAAGAAAGGTAAAATCTCAGTGGATGCTGAAAATTACCGCCTATGCACAGCGCTTGATTGATGACCTTGACCTTGTTGACTACCCGGAACGGGTAAAGTCACAGCAGAAAAACTGGATTGGGCGTTCTACAGGCGCTGAAATTGACTTTTCCACAACGGCAGGCGACATACTTACCGTTTATACAACACGCCCCGATACACTCTATGGCGTTACCTACATGGTTCTTTCACCGGAGCATCCTTACCTTGAAAAATGGTCCGGCTCTATTAAGAATATGGATGAAGTAAAGGCTTACCAAGCAGAGGCTGCAAAAAAATCCGACTTTGAAAGAACGGAACTAGCCAAAGACAAAACCGGTGTTTGCTTGGATGGTGTCTGTGGCATTAACCCGGTAAACGGAAAAGAAATCCCAATCTTTATTTCCGACTATGTACTGATGTCTTACGGTACAGGTGCAATTATGGCTGTACCTGCGCATGATACCCGTGACTGGGATTTCGCGAAAAAATTCAATCTGCCAATCATTGAAGTCGTTAAGGGCGGCGAAGATGTGCAGAAAGAGGCCTTTACCGATTGTGCAACGGGTACTTTGGTTAATTCCGGCATTCTGAACGGCTTAACCGTGGAACAGGCCAAGAAAAAGATTACGGAATTTCTTACGGAAAAGAAAATCGGTCGTGCCAAGGTCAATTTTAAACTGCGTGACTGGGTATTTTCCCGCCAGCGCTACTGGGGCGAACCGATTCCGATTGTCTGCTGCCCGAAATGCGGCTATGTGCCGGTTCCGGAAAGCGAACTTCCGCTTCGCCTGCCGAATGTAGAGTCTTATGAACCAACAGACAACGGGGAATCTCCGCTTGCAAAAATGACAGACTGGGTTAGCACAACCTGCCCGAAGTGCGGCGGCCCAGCTAAGCGCGAAACAGACACCATGCCGCAGTGGGCGGGTTCTTCCTGGTATTTCCTCCGCTACATGGACCCTCACAACAAAGAATGTTTTGCCAGCAAAGAAGCATTAAAGTATTGGTCACCGGTCGATTGGTACAACGGCGGTATGGAGCATACAACCCTGCATTTGCTTTACAGCCGCTTCTGGCATAAATTCCTGTACGATATTGGCGAAGTGCCAACTCCGGAACCGTATCATAAGCGCACAAGCCACGGCATGATTCTCGGCGAAAACGGCGAAAAAATGAGTAAATCGCGCGGCAACGTTGTCAATCCGGACGATATTGTCAATGAGTACGGTGCTGACACCTTGCGGCTGTACGAAATGTTTATCGGCGATTTCGAAAAAGCCGCACCATGGAGCACTCACGGCATAAAGGGCTGCCGCCGCTTCATTGAACGTTACTGGGGCTTGCAGAACATCCTCTGCGATGGTGATAATATTCGCGAGCAGTTGGAAATCCCATTCAACAAGGCAATTAAAAAGGTCAGCGAACACGTAGAAAACCTGAAATTTAACACCGCGATTGCAGCGCTGATGTCACTGATTAACGATATTACTGCTGTAGGCAGCATCACACGGGGTGAGCTCCGCGTTTTCACACTCCTTCTGAACCTTTTTGCTCCGCACGTCTGTGAAGAAGTCTGGGCCGCACAAAAGCTTGGCTGTGGTCTGGTATGTCAGCAGACATGGCCACAGTACGACGAGGCGAAGTGTGTAGATTCTGTGATAGAAATTGCTGTTCAGGTTAACGGAAAAGTTCGTGCACGTCTGAATGTCCCAGCAGATATTACAAAGGAACAAGCGCTGGAAGCAGCAAAAGCGAATGAAAAAATTGCCGCCGAAATTACCGGCAAGAAGATTTTCAAAGAGATTTATGTTCCTAGCAAACTGATTAATATTGTTGCAAAATAAGAGGCTGAACAATGCTGGAGCGCCGTGTGGAAAAGTCCGCACGGCGTCCTTCATTTTTCTATTTTAAGAACAAAAACTATGCTGGGTGCAGGCCGATTTTATCCGTCGTAGTCTTCTACAATCTTTTCTACCTCAGCCATGGTATGCACGGTTTTGCCATGTTCCAGCGCTGTGCGGTCAGCTTTTGGAAGAATCTGTACGTCGGTGTTGTATTCACGGAAAGGTGTGCTTTCGCCGCTGCGGTAAACGCCCTTTTGGAAGGATCTGTACATCGGTGTTATATTCACGGAATGGCGTACTTTCGCCGCTGCGGTAAACGCCGATATGGCCATTGTATTCCTTTACAATAAAGCAGGCGGCCGCTTGGGCAGAAGCCGCTGAACTGCTGCTTTCTTGACTTGACACGGTATTTGAGGTACAATAACTTGACATACTCTTACTAGAAGAAGCCGAGAGCGTTTTGACCTGCTGCCTTGTTCCGCCGCTGATTAAAAAAATGGCTGAAACTGTCAGTACGGCGAAGCACAGTGTTACCATTAATCCTTTTTTCACGGCAATCACCTCGGCGTTAGCTTGTGCAAATTATGGTAAATTATTCAGCGTATATTTTTCTTATTTTCTGGAGGAAAGGCGGTGCCTGATGAGAAAAACAGACATTAACCGGTATGCGGGTTCGACCGGCATTCCGGGTGACAGAATTTCTACTGGAAAATCGGTTTTCCATATGATTTTAAAGGGCATTCTGACGATTTTTATCGTTTTAGCCATAGCAGGATCTGTTGTGGCGGTTTCCCTTGCAGTTTTTGTATTTAACCTGAAAGATACGTCGGTTAATTTGGATTTGCAGAAACTGAAACTGAATTATACGACGTTTATTTATGTAAACGGAGCAGGCGACAACAGCGCAAAACCGGTGCAGTATACCAGCCTTTACAGTGAGGAAAACCGTATTTGGGAGGACTACGATAAAATCCCGCAGTCCATGAAAGACGCGATTGTTTCGATTGAGGACAAGCGTTTCTGGGAACACGACGGTGTTGACTGGAAAAGGACGCTTGGCGCTGCGGCAAGCCTTTTTCATATTGTAAAAGGCGGCAGTGGGTATGGCGGTTCTACCATTACTCAGCAGCTGATAAAGAATTTGACCGGTGACGACGAGGTAAGCCTTACACGAAAAGTAAAAGAAATCTTCCGGGCAAAAAATCTTGAAAGCAAATATTCAAAAGAAGAAATATTGACAGCTTACCTGAACGTTGTGAATTTCGGCAGCGGATGCAATGGAGTCGAGGCTGCTGCAAACACATATTTTGACAAGGATATTTCAGGGTGCGACATTGCGCAGTGCGCTGCCATAGCCGGCATTACGCAAAATCCAACGGCATACAATCCGCTGCTTCACCCGGAAGCAAATAAAAAACGCCAGCAGACTGTTTTAACGGCGATGCATGACCAAAAAAGGATAACGGATGCTCAGTACAAAGCCGCTATGACCGAGTCGGAGCATATGAAATTTGCCGCAAGAAAAAAGGCGGCGGTTGTTGATGAAGACTCTGTTTGGAACTGGTACACCGACGCGCTTTTTGAAGATGTAAAAGAAGGGCTCATGAAAGCCTACAACTGTTCTGCGGAACGTGCAGTGGACATGATTTACCATGGCGGGCTGAAGATTTATTCCGCTATGAATCAGGACCTGCAGAAAAACGCAGAAAGTGCATTCGTGGACGGCGGCGCGTTCCCGTCTTCTTACCCGAACCTGCAGGGCGGCTATGTCGCCATGGACTACTCCGGCCGTGTGATGGCCATTGTGGGTGCCCGCGGGAAGAAAACGCAAAACCGGCTGTTTAACTATGCAACGGCGGCCGAACGGCAGCCAGGCTCATCCATCAAGCCGCTTGCTGTATATGGCCCGGCGATTAATTTGGGAAAGATCAATTATTCAAGTTTGGTGAACGATGAACCGATAGCAAATTACTGGGGGGATGGAAAACCAGGTCCGAACAACTGGGACCACACTTACCATGGCGAAATTCCTGTGTCCTATGCACTGCAGGAATCGTACAATGCCTCTGCCATACAGGTATTCCGCTCCATTACGCCAAAATACGGCATAGAATTTATGCGCCAGAAACTCGGCTTTACAACAATCGATTCTTCCGATTATAATCTTGCCGCAGGGATCGGCGGCCTCACACACGGTGTTACAGTGCGTGAAATGACGGCTGCTTACCAGATCTTTGGGAATGGCGGGAAGTACTATAAACCTTTCACCTATTATTACGTTACCGACCATGACGGCAACGTAATAAACGGGATGGATAATCGCTCATCCGTTCCAACACAGGCTGTTTCCTCTTCAACGGCAACTATTATGAACAAATTGCTGAACAATGTCATGCGAAACGGTACCGGTCAGCAGGCAAACATCAGTGGCTGGCAGACCTTTGGCAAAACCGGTACAACGGATGGCAATGTAGACAGCTGGTTTATCGGTGGGACGCCATATGCGGTAGCCGGTGTTTGGACGGGATATGCAACACCGAGAAAAACCGAGGAATATCAGGCGGCGTTTGCAAAAAAAATCTGGAAAACTATTATGGTGGGATACCTTCAAAATAAACCGGACAAGACTTTTAATTTTGACCCGAATGTTGTTTCGGCGGCATTCTATATGAGCAATGGAAAGCTTGCCGCGCCGGGTTCCAGCGCAAACACCAGTATCGGATGGTATGACAAAAGCAATATGCCCAGTAGTTTTGGAAATGACGGTGGGGGAGAAAGCGGGTCCACTTCCCCCGGTACAGAAGTCGGAAGCAGCTCGGTGGGGCCAAATGATTCCAGCTCTTTTGATGTTTCATCCAATACGGGGTCATCCGCACTGACGTCATCAGATTCGGGAAGCGTTTCCCAGCCTCAGCCGCAGAGTAAACCGTCTTCTTCGGCAGCTTCTGGCAGCGGAAATGGAGCAAAATCGGGAGGCAGAACAGAAGGTCCGCACACCCCGTAACATTTTTTGTCAGATTTTACGATTGAAACGCAGACTAATTCGTGTTAAACTGTTAAAGTGTGAAACTGCTAGGGGCAATCAGAAGAGGAGGACTTTAAATGATTGAAATTGCAGTATTGGGCTATGGCACGGTCGGTTCCGGAACCGTTGAGGTCCTCACAAAACATGCTGACAGCATCGCCCGAAAAGCCAAGAGCCAAATCCATGTAAAGTACATTCTTGTTCGTCACGATTACCCCGGTTCGCCGGTTTCAGATTGTTTTACCCGCTCATTTGACACAATTGTGAATGATTCGGAAGTACGAATTGTTGTGGAAGTGATGGGCGGAATCCACCCAGCGTACGATTATGTAAAGCGCTGCCTGGAAAGCGGGAAGAGCGTGGTAACTTCCAACAAAGAGCTTGTTGCTGCAAAAGGTGCCGAGCTTTTGAAAATTGCGCAGCAGAACAATCTCAATTTTTTGTTTGAAGCAAGCGTAGGCGGCGGCATACCGATTATCCGCCCAATCAGTCAGTGCCTTGCAGCAAATGAAGTTGTGGGAATTGCGGGTATTCTAAATGGTACAACGAATTTTATTCTGACAAAAATGATTCAGGATAAAATGGACTTTCAGGATGCGCTTGCACTTGCTCAAAAAAAAGGCTATGCGGAGCGTAACCCGGAAGCGGATATTGAAGGGTACGACACTTGCCGAAAAATCTGCATTTTGGCTTCGCTTGCGTACGGAAGGCATGTTTACCCCGAGCAGGTACATACAGAGGGCATTACAAAAATTACGTCGGAAGATGTTGGGTATGCGGCCGCTTGGGGCGGTGTTATCAAGCTGATTGGTATGGTCAGGCGGGATAAGAATAAAAAGGTGCAGATTATTGTGTGCCCTATGATTCTTCCGCGGGAAAGCCAGCTTGCCAATGTTGATGATGTTTTCAATGCCATCATGGTCCGCGGCGATGCAACGGGTGATGTTGTCTTTTACGGGAAGGGCGCCGGAAAGTTTCCGACAGCCAGCGCAGTGGTTGCCGATGTTATCGACTGCGTCAAGCATTTTAAAGCGCGTAAGTACCTTTTTTGGGAAGATGGTTCCGCAGATTATGTAGAAGACTATCGGCAAAACGAAATTGGCATGTACGTGCGCTTCAGTTCGCCGGATGTAGAAAAAGCATGGGCAAAAGTTACGAAAGTGTTTGGCAGTTTTGATTTCCTTTCCCGCAGGCATTCCAAGCCGGGCGAAGCTGCATTTGTGACTCCCGTGATGAAGGAACAGGAAATTCTCAGCAAACTCGACGGCCTTACGGAATCCGGCATAAAGATTTTAAGCACAATCCGCATTGGCGATATGTAAATCTTTGGGGATGTTAAAATGATACGAATTCAGGTGCCGGCAACCAGTGCAAATCTTGGATCCGGCTTTGACGCTCTCGGCATAGCGCTCAATATGTATAATCAAGTGTGGATGGAGGAGTCCGACACAGTTGATATTACCAGTAAAGACAAGATTGAGATTCCGCGTGATGAAACGAATTTGATTTACTGGGCTGCGAAACGTCTTTATGAGCAGTGCGGCCATAAGCTTCCGGGTTTAAAAATCGTGCAGCTCAACAATATTCCTATGGCACGCGGCCTTGGCAGCAGTTCAGCCTGCATCGTTGCAGGCATCTGCGGTGCGAACCGCCTCCTTGGAAGTCCTTTGAATCAGCAGGAGCTGATTGACCTTGCCGCAGCGATTGAAGGCCACCCGGACAATACCACTCCAGCACTGGAAGGCGGGCTTGCTGCATGCGCCATGGAGGCAGGCCGAGTCTACAACATCAGTGTCCCAGTTTCTGAGAAAATCCGTTTTGTATTGTTTATTCCGCCTTTCGAGCTGAAAACGGAAAAGGCGCGCTCGGTGTTGCCGCAGCAATATTCGCGCAGCGATGCGGTTTACAATCTTTCACGTTCCGCTCTGATGACGGCTTCTCTCTTTTCCGGAAAACTGGAAAATCTGCGTGTTGCTGTGCAGGACAGAATTCATCAGCCGTACCGTGCGAGTCTGATTGATCACCTTGAAGATGTTTTCCGCATGAGCTATGAACTCGGTTCCCTCGGAACTTACGTCAGCGGCGCAGGGCCAACGATTATATCCATGGTGGCTGCGGATGATGCAAAAGTATTTTCTTCTCAGGCGGAAGTCCGCTTGAAGCAGAAAAATATTAATGGCTGGCGAATTTTAACGCTTGCTACAGATTCCGATGGAGCACAGATTTTTACAGAATAACGGTTTTTCTGCAGATCCCAACTGCATAAGAATTATAAGATTGGTATGGAGGATGGAACAATATGAGCTTAATTGTCCAGAAATTTGGCGGCAGTTCGGTTGCCAATGCCGAGCGTCTGTTCCATGTGGCAAGTACGGTAACAAAGACATATGCGAAAGGCAATAATGTAGTAGTAGTAGTTTCCGCACAAGGCGACACAACGGATGATTTAATTGCCAAGGCTAAGGAAGTCAATGAGAATGCTTCCAAGCGTGAGATGGATATGCTTTTGACAGCCGGAGAGCAAATGTCGGCTTCATTGCTTGCAATGGCGATTGAAAAACTTGGTTACCCGGTAGTTTCGCTCCTTGGGTGGCAGGCCGGCTTTTTAACGGACTCTTCTTATGGAAGTGCGCGCATTAAACGCGTAGAGCCGGATCGCATTCAGAAAGAACTTGACAAGAAGAACATTGTGGTGGTTACAGGTTTTCAGGGCATTAACCGCTATGATGATATGACCACTCTTGGCCGCGGCGGCTCCGACACAAGCGCGGTAGCCATTGCGGCTGTTATGCACGCGGATCTTTGCCAAATATACACGGACGTGGAAGGTGTATTTACTGCTGACCCGCGCAAAGTAAAAAATGCGAGGAAGTTGGGGACTATCTCGTACGACGAAATGCTGGAACTTGCATCGCTTGGTGCGCAGGTTCTGAATAACCGTTCCGTAGAGATGGCTAAAAAATATGGCATTGAACTCGAGGTACTTTCCAGCATGGAAGATAAACCGGGGACAATTGTTAAGGAGGCAGCAAAAGTGGAAGGTATGCTGATTAACGGAGTAGCAAAGGACGAGGGAGTTGCACGGATTTCGATTATTGGGGTGCCGGATAGACCGGGCCTCGCATTTAAAATTTTTTCCAGACTTGCTGCAAAGGGCATCAATGTTGACATTATTCTGCAGTCTGTTGGCCGCAACGGTACAAAAGATATCAGTTTTACCGTCAATCGCAGTAATTTGCAAGAGGCGACTAATTTACTTGACCCACTTTCTCAGCAGATTGGCGCCAACACTGTCGTTTATGATGATGATGTAGCAAAGGTTTCTATTGTGGGTGCAGGCATGGAATCGCATCCCGGTACGGCAGCCAAGATGTTTGAGGCGCTTTATGATGCAAACATCAATATTCAGATGATTTCAACAAGCGAAATAAAGATTTCGGTGCTGATTAGCCGCTCGGATGCTGACCACGCTGTGTCGGTCATACATGAGAAGTTTTTTGATAAGGCTTCAAAATAATCAGGAAAACTAAAAAGGGCTGTGCAAGTTTTTTGCATGGCCTTTTTTGTGTGCGTGTCTTGCAGTCTTATGGTTGTTGTGGTATACTAATAAAGTTGTTTCCGGGTGTGGCGCAGTTGGTAGCGCGCTTGACTGGGGGTCAAGAGGCCGTGAGTTCAAGTCTCGCCACTCGGACCATTGCGAATTACCCTCGAGTGTTCATAGCGACAAAAGCAGGTTAGCAATTTGCTGGCCTGCTTTCGCTATTTTTATAATGTGGTATAATTATGAATATAGAATTTAATAATTCCTATAATACTAATTATAAATATGAGGAGGTTGCCATGACCAGTCAGGAGCGCATTAAGTCACTGGAAGATACAAAATTGGATATATGCGAAAATTTTACACGAATATGTCAATATCACAAAATCGATATAGAGAAAATTTACTATGCAGAACAAAATATTGAAAATATCTTCGATTGGATAATTGAATTTTACAAACAAGACATACAAAAGGACAAAACCAGTAAAAAGGCCTTAATAATCGGTATGGTTAACACTATATCTGGTCTAAAGATACCAATCGTGACTAGTTGGATGCATCAAAGTCCTATCGAATTTTTACTCTACTCTGCACTGGAGAATTCTATGCCACCATACATATGGGAAAAAGCATTTATGATGCCACAAGTTCCAGTATGTAATGAAAAATATTATATTCTTGACATTGCTTTAATGGATCGTAGAGATCCAGAAAAGGATGGAACAGAAGGTGTCCCTATTATCGGCATTGAGTGTGATGGATATGACTATCACTATAACAATCCTGACAAAGTAACAAAAACGCAGGAAAGAATCCGTGATATTAATATGACTACAGGGATTAAAATTTTTTCATATACTGGAACGGAAATTTACAATAACTGTACAAAATTGGCATCTGATTTTTGGGAGTATGTGGAGCGATACATATACCCTGCTAAATCGAAAACATAGATTTTTGAAAAGACTTAGACTAACTCAAAAAGGGTCCATTATTTTCTCATGTTCCTGATGACATGAAATACCCGGCTTTATGAATATTAGGTATTACCTATTTTAAAAAGCGCCGCCCATAGTCTCACTTGGGCGACGCTTTAACGCCTTAAATTAGATGTAACATTCGTTTACCTGATGCCGAAAACCTTTATTTTATGCGAGTTCCCGAGTTTGTCGTTATGAACACTCGTACCAT
>JBFLFY010000013.1:0-60136 GCA_041859875.1 Caproicibacter sp.
GACCCGAAAGACACCTACCGGGAGCAAGTGCCGGAATGCTTAAGAAGTCTTCCGCTGAAAGAAGCTTTCCGTAAAAATCTTTCCCGCCTTGAGGTCTGCGGCCAGCGCGGCCTAGCAGAACGATTCGATTCCAGCATCGGCGCAGGAACCGTGCTGATGCCGTTTGCCGGGAAGTATCAGCTTACGCCGGAAGATGCCATGGTGGCGAAGATTCCGGTGCTGAAAGGCGAAACCGACGACGCAACTGCTATGGGCTATGGATTTATCCCCGGCATTTCGCGCTTTTCGCCGTTCCACGGCGCTGCCTATGCTGTGGTGGAAAGCCTTTCGAAGCTGGCCGCCGTTGGCGCCGACCCACTGAAAAGCCGTTTGACTTTTCAGGAATATTTTGAGCGCATGACGGATGACCCGAAACGCTGGGGCAAGCCTGCCGCAGCCCTGCTGGGCGCTTTTGCAGCGCAGATTGGCATGGGCCTCCCCGCCATCGGCGGGAAAGACAGCATGAGCGGCACATTTGAAAAGCTGGACGTCCCCCCCACGCTCGTGAGTTTTGCCGTTGCCATGACGAAGGCCAGCCAGACGATTTCAGCGGCCTTCCAAAAGCCCGGCGCAAAAGTTGTGCTGCTTCCGATTCCGGAAGATTCCGCAACCCTTATGCCAAACTGGCCCGCGCTGAAGCAATACTATGCCGCAGTCCATCGCATGATAAAATCCGGGCGCATCGTATCCGCCTCCACCGTACGCGAAGGCGGCGTAGCCGCGGCTGTGGCGCGTATGTGCTTTGGCAATAAAATTGGTTTCCGGTTTGAGCGGTCTATCCTGCGCGATGAGTTTCTCTTTTCGCCCTGCTCCGGTGCAATCGTTGCAGAACTGAACGGCAGCCTGGATGGGCTTGCTGACATTCCGCTCGGCGAAACAACCGCCGAACCACAGGTAACGCTGGGGGACAATGTTCTGTCCCTGGATGAGCTTGCCGCCGCATGGGACAGCACCTTGGAAAAGGTCTTTCCTACGAAGGCGGAAAGCGTTCCGGTGACGGAAATTCCGTTCTGCACAGAGCGGAACACAAAGGCCCCAGCCATAAAGGCCGCAAAACCGCGCGTCTTTATCCCGGTGTTCCCCGGCACGAACTGCGAATACGACACAGCCCGCGCCTTTGAGCGCGCCGGTGCCGAAACCGATGTGCTTGTTGTGAAAAACCTGTGCCCGGCGGACATTGAAGAAACCATTGCGCGCATGGAAAAGTCAATTTCTAAAGCGCAGATTATCATGCTTCCGGGCGGATTTTCCGGCGGCGACGAACCGGATGGCTCCGGCAAATTTATCGCCACGGCGTTCCGCAGCCCGCGCGTTGCCGAAGCCGTCACACAGCTTCTTGACGTGCGCGGCGGCCTGATGCTCGGCATCTGCAACGGCTTCCAGGCGCTCATCAAACTGGGGCTTGTACCGTTTGGCCGCATTACCCCGCCGGACGAAAACGCGCCGACTCTGACGTTTAACACGCTTGGCCGCCACGTTTCCCGCATGGTCTACACGCGCATTGCTTCCGTAAAGTCGCCGTGGCTTTCCGGTGTAAACGCAGGCGATGTCTTTACAGTTCCGGTTTCCCACGGCGAGGGCCGCTTCGTCGCAAACAGCGAAGTCCTGCAAAAGCTGGCGCAGAACGGGCAGATTGCCACACAGTACTGCACGCCGGAAGGCACGCCGAGCGGCAACATCCTTTGGAACCCCAACGGCTCTGTCTGCGCCATTGAGGGCATCACAAGCCCGGATGGCCGCATCCTTGGCAAAATGGGGCATTCTGAGCGGCAGGGAAAAAATCTTTACAAAAATGTACCGGGTGCGAAAGACCAGAAGATTTTTGAATCCGGCGTAAAATATTTTAAATAAGGCTGGCGTAAAAATGGATTATCTGAAGCGAACATGGGCCGAAATTGACCTTGACGCAGTTGAAAGCAATTACCGGGCAATCCGTGCCGGGGTAAAACCCGGCACTAAAATCTGCTGTGTTGTAAAGGCGGACGCCTACGGCCATGGCGCTGAACGTCTGGCACAGCTCTATGAGCAGTTGGGCGCGGACTGGTTTGCCGTTTCCAATCTGGAAGAAGCAGAACAGCTGCGGCGCGCGGGTGCAAAACTGCCGATTCTTATCCTTGGCTACACGCCGCCCTGCCTCGCCGCAGAACTTGCGGAAAACAACATTGCGCAGGCAGTCGTCGGCTCCGAGTACGCAGAACAGCTTTCGGCGGAAGCTCTGAAAGCCGGCGTTACGGTGCGCGCACATATTCAGGTTGACACCGGCATGACGCGTGTTGGATTTTTCTACCAGAATTCAGAACGCGACAGTGCCTCCATTGACGCTATGGAGCATGCATGCCGCCTGCCTGGACTGAACCCGGAAGGCATTTTCACCCACTTCTCTGTTGCAGATGAAGGGGAAAGCGGAAAAGCATATACAAAGCGCCAGTTTCAGTGCTTTACCTCAGCTATCAGCCTGCTGGAGCAGCGCGGCATTCACTTTGCCATACGTCACTGTGCAAACTCCGCCGCCATCTTTGATTTTCCAGAGATGCAGCTTGATATGGTTCGCCCCGGAATTATCCTTTATGGCCTGATGCCTTCGGGCGACGTCCTTCACAAAAAGAGCTTGGTTCCTGTCATGTCAGTAAAAAGCACCGTAGCGCTTGTAAAAACAGTTCCGCCGCAGACCTGTGTAAGCTATGGCCGCCGGTTTACTTCCCAGAGGCCGACCATTGTAGCCACCGTGCCCATTGGCTATGCCGATGGCTACCTGCGCCGCTTCGGCGAAGGCGCTGAAATGCTGGTGCACGGAAAACGGGCTAAAATCATCGGCCGCGTCTGCATGGATCAGCTTATGCTCGACGTGACGGACATTCCGGGCATAAAAGCTGGCGACACAGTCACGGTCATCGGCAAAGAAGGCAGTGAAACCGTTACCGCTGACCATCTTGCCGAACTTGCGGGAACGATTTCTTACGAAATTGTGTGCGGCATTGCTACGCGCGTCCCCCGCGTTTTCCTGAAAAATGGAGAACAATCTGGGGTTCTCGATTATCTTCGCCGCGTTTAATGCGGAATCCATCCTTTTTAAAAAGGTATTTTCGAAAAAGCAGGCTCCTAAACTGATGAAAACTTGACAACAGCCCGCCAAACCGGATAAGATGGAAGCAGAAACATCTTATTGGGTGAGGTGGGCTGTTTGTGAGCAATGAAAAAATTTTGGCTATCCTGGCGTGGGGTTTCACCCTGGCGGCCGTGTGCCTTTCTATTTACTGCGGTGTTACGGGCAAAGGCGGTATTCTATGCGCCGTTTTAATGACGATGGCTTTGGCCGCACAATGTGTGTACGGAAAGGCCATGAAGCGCAAAGAAAAAAAGCAGTACAAGCCGCAGGACGATGACGATACAAAAGATCAACACAAAAACAGTTTTTGGGATCGGAGATACTACGGGAAATGATTATTCGAAGTTTCGAGCCGGGTGACCGGCAGGAATACCTTGCCATGTCAAAAGAATTTTACAGTTCAGATGCTGTTCTGCATCCTGTACCGGAAGAGAACTTTGCAAAGACCTTCCGCCTGCTGCTTTCGGGCAGCACAGCCGCAGATGGCTGCATTGCCATAGAAGACGGCAATGCAGCCGGGTTTGCGCTTCTTTCTTTTTCGTGGTCGAATGAAGGCGGAGGCATGACCGTCTGGCTGGAAGAAATTTATGTTCGCCGCGGCTTTCAAAGCCGCGGCATCGGTCACGCCATGCTTCACCGCATCTTTCAAAAATACCGGGGAAAAGCAGCGCGCTTCCGGCTGGAAACTGAAGACACAAATACCGGAGCACGCCGGCTGTACCAAAGCCTTGGTTTCCGCAATTTTGCCTACCGCCAGATGATACTGGAGCCTTCCTGCCCCAGTGGGGAGAACGGCTGAATTAAAAAAAGGCAGGCCCGCAGGCCTGCCCCCTATTCTGTTCAAAGCCGCTATGCATTCTCCAGCTTTGTAATGAAAGCGCGCGAAGTGTCGTTTCCTTTTATTACACCGGTGTAGGTCACTTTAATGCGGTCGCCGATTTTCATGCTCTTTAATCCGCTTGTGTCAACCCCCACCCTGTGGATAATCAGTTCGCTGCCGTCTGCCGTCTTCAGCGTGATGGACATCATGGCGCCATCGGTCATTGTTCCGATTATGGTATGCGGCGTTTTGTCAAAAGCTTTGTCCTGTTCAACCGGAAGCGGATCGGTGTCGCTTGATGCCCAGGTGTAAATTTTACCGTTTGTCGGGTCTACAAGGATTTCCGGCCCTGCCATAAGGTCGTCATCCCAAATCTCATAGGCATTGTATTTCTTGTCTTTCACCGTTTTAGGGCTTACAGCTTTCAGGTGGTACTTCTTCCAGTCAAGTTTGGCAGACGCCATAATGCGTTCCGTTTCCGGCTTCAGCACCGTGCTTGCCGCAGCCGAAGAAACTGCAGAAGAAGACGACGCCGTGGAAGAATTCTGCTGCGAAGAAGAGCTTTCCATTGCAGAAGAAGACTGTTCCGGCTGGGACGATGAAACTACGGGTTTTATCTGGGGATGATAATATTGGTAAGTAAAAAAGCCAATCGCAGCACCTGCTACCACACAGGCAGCAATCACTGCAGCCAAGCCTTTTTTCATAGGGATTCCTCCTTTATCATGTTCTACGCTAATGATACTATATCTCATTATGGAGAAAATGACAAGAGAAAAGACAATACTGTAAAGATTCTCGTACAATATTGAAACAATTTCAAATATTCCCGCCAGTCATCATCAAAAACAGAAAATCCAGCGGATGCGGCAGAACCCACCCGCTTTTTAATGTGAGGAATCATTATGAAACAAACGCGTACTTACTCAAAAATCACAGTCACGCCCAAAGCGGAACGCAGTGTTCTGGCAGGCCATCCGTGGATTTACAACACAGAAGTCACAGCAGCCGAGCCATACCAAAACGGTGAGCTTGTTGACGTGCTGAACCACCGCGGCAGTTACCTTGGCACCGGGTTCATTAACGACCATTCTAAAATACGCATCCGCCTGATTTCGCGCAGCGCAAATGATACTTTCGACGAAGCGTTCTGGGAACGCCGCCTGCGCTATGCATGGGAATACCGCAAAACCGTCATGGGGCCGGACACTTCCTGCTGCCGCATCGTTTTCGGCGAATCCGATTCTTTCCCGGGTCTTACAGTAGACCGCTTTAACAACATCCTGGTAACGCAGACGCTTTCCCTTGGCATGGAAAAGGTGAAGCCCATTCTTTTCCCGCTCCTGCACCGGATTCTGACAGAAGACGGCCAAAAGATTGACGGCATTTACGAGCGCAACGACGTTGGCATCCGCAAACTGGAAGGAATGGAGCAAAACAAGGGCTTCTTCCCGCTGGAAGGTGTTCCGCTGCCGGATTCCACAAAGACCGAAATTACTGAAAATGGAATACACTATTGGGTTGACTTTGAGAACGGGCAGAAAACCGGGTTTTTCCTGGACCAGAAGTACAACCGCCGTGCCGTTGCACAGCTGTGCCCCGGCCGTCATGTACTGGACTGCTTTACCGACACCGGCTCCTTCGCGCTGAACGCCGCCAAAGCCGGGGCGGAGCACGTCCACGCCGTCGACATTTCGGCCGACGCCATTGCCGCCGCAGAAGCAAACGCTAAGCTGAACCACCTGGAAGACCGCATCAGCTTTCAGACAGAGAATGTTTTTGACCTGCTTCCGCAGCTTGCAGAAACGGCAAAAAATCAATACGACTTTGTAATACTGGACCCACCTGCTTTTACAAAATCACGCCGCACCGTACAGAACGCCGAGCGCGGCTACAAAGAAATTAACTACCGCGCTATGAAGCTGCTGCCCCGTGGCGGCTACCTTGCAACGTGCTCCTGCTCACACTTTATGACAGATGAGCTTTTCTGCCGTATGCTGCACTCTGCTGCCGCCGACGCACAGGTTTCACTGCGGCAGGTAGAAGCGCGCCAGCAGGCGCCCGACCATCCCATCCTTTGGAATGTTCCGGAAACAAGTTACCTGAAATTTTATATTTTTCAGGTTGTCTAAGCAGTTCGCTTTTTCCTTATAATAAGAGCTTGGCTGAAAGGACAGCACGTTTTACAGCAAATCGGCTCTCCTGCGGAACAAAGATTTATTTGTCGAAAAGCATTTTCCCACCTTATTAAAAGAATAGATTTTGTTGCATTCTTTTCTATTGTAGCATATAATATACTTATTCTGTGAACAGGAGAACGAATGGTATGAAAAGGATGGTTATTCTGCTCTTTACCGGCACTTTCCTGCTTTTGACTGCTTGCTCTGGTGCAGCTCAAAAAGACACCTCTTCCGCCGTAGATTCTTCTGCGGTTTCCTCTGATGCGGCTTCCTCTATGCTGGAGTCATCCACACCCTCTTCAGCAGACGATGTTTCTTCCGGATCCAAAGCACCAAGTTCTTCTCAGGCTTCATCGAAGCAGGACGACACCGTAACGCTCACTTTTCCGGAAGGTTTTACCATCGCCCAGATTGGCGCAAGGCTGGAAGCGCACGGCGTCTGCAAAAAGAGTGACTTTATTAAAAGCGCGCAAACCTATAACTTCAGCTATTACCCGCTGGTAAATGCCATCCCCGCAAGCTCAAAGCGGGCCTATAAATTGGAAGGGTACCTTTACCCGGACACTTACCAGATGTATCATAACATGAAGCCGCAGGATGCCGTCGGGAAATTTCTGCGCAACTCGGAACAGCAGATCAGCCAATACTCTTACTCGGGCATGACAGCCGACCAGCTTGTTACGCTTGCCTCCATCATCGAGCGGGAAGCGGACAACAGCACTGACATGAAAATGGTTTCCTCCGTATTTCACAACCGCCTGAAAGTCGGGCAGCGCCTGGAAGCAGACTCAACGCGCGACTACTGCACGCAGACTCTGCTGGCACCGAACGGCCCGTTTTCCGACTCTTTCAAATACTATTACAACACTTACCGCTGTGCCGCTCTGCCCGCAGGCCCCATCTGCAACCCAGGTTCAGCAGCTCTGAGCGCAGCAGCCCACCCTGCCTCGACCAGCTACTATTATTTTATTACGAAGAACGGCAAATACTACTACCAGAAAACGCTGGAAGAGCACGAGGCCAAAATAAAAGAACTGGGTATGTAATTTATTTCTTTTATGTACAGAAACAGCCGCTGAATTGATCGATTCAGCGGCTGTTTTTCTATCTCATCTATGCTATTTTACAATTTTAAGGGTACTGCCTGTAATGCCCCGGCTGACGACCACTTTCCGGTCAATCTGCTCTTTCAGTTCCGTAACATGCGAGATAATGCCCACAAGCCTGCCGCTTCCCGCAATTTCCGAAAGGGTGGCAATCGCCTGCCGGCGGGACTCGTCATCCAGAGAGCCGAAGCCCTCGTCGACGAACATTGTCTCAATCCGCACGCCACCCGAACAGTTCTGCACCACGTCGGAAAGGCCGAGTGCCAAGGCGAGCGAGGCTTTGAACGATTCACCGCCGGAAAGTGATTTTACGTCGCGCGGGATGCCGTTGTAGCGGTCCAGTACGTCAAGGTCTAGACCGAATTTTGCTCTGCGGTCTGTAGCCTCTTCCCGGCGGAGCAGCTCGTACCGGCCGCCCGTCATAGCGGAAAGGCGAAGATTTGCCTGCTGCAGAATCCGGCTGAAATACGCAGCCTGCACGAACTGCTCGAAGCTCAGGTGCTGCCTGCCCGGCAGGTTTCCGTTTGCCGTTTTGTCGAGGTCCAGCGCAGATTCATATTTTGCATTGAGCGTTTTCCGCGCCTCAAGCGCCTTCCGGATGTTTGCCGCACAGCGCCGGTTTCCGTCAAGCCGAACCGCGGTCTGCTGCCCGCTGGCCTCGGCTTCCGTTTCGGCCGCGCGCACTTTTTCGGCAGTTTCTTTCAGCGCGTCCAGATTTACAGGCGCTTTGCCTTCCGTTTCTTTTTGCAGGCGCTCCACCGCGTCACGGGTACGGGTGCAGTCCTCCGCATAGGCCGTAAGGGCGGCTTTTCGTTTTTCCATTTCGACCGGTTCCATGTGCGCCGCAAAGTATGCCTGTTCCGTCAGGAAGCCTGCGGCGCTCCGTTTTTCTTCATATACAAAGCGGCTTTCTTTTTCCCGTTCCGCTTCCCGGCGGCAGCTTTCCTCATTTTCAGCCAGTGCCGCCTGCGCCGCAGCCAGTTCATTCTTGCAGGAATGGAAGGCGTCTTCCGCCGCTTTCAGCGAATTCTGCATCTTTTGAAGTTCCGTCTGCCATGCTTTCAACGCGTTTTGGGCATTTTCGGCAGAGTCATATTCCAGCGTACCGCGCAGGGCTTTCAGCTCTGCATTTCCGGCTTCCAGCGCCGCCAGACGTTCACCGCGGCCCGTTTCCGCCGCTTCGGCCTCTTTTTCCGCCGTTTCCAGCTGTGCGGCAATTTTTTTCTGCTGTGCCTCAAGGAGTTCTCTGCGGCGGCACTGCGCTGTCAGTTCCGTAAGCTGTTTTTCCAGCTGTTTTCGGTTCTTTTGGGACTCTTCCAGTGCATTTTCCGTACGCGTCTGCAAAGCCTTAACGCCTGTGCAGCCTGAAAGGTCACCCAGCGCTTTTTCGGCGGCAGCACGCAAGTTCGCGGTATCGGTTTCATATGCCGTTTTTGCGGCTTTCAGCTGCAGGCCGAGGTCTTGCAGCTCGGTGCGCAGCTTTTCGCTTTCCGCTTTCAGGCGGCGGACTTCTGTTTCATCCGGTGCGCCGGATGAAAGTTTTGCCGGGCATGGATGTTCCACCGCGCCGCAGACCGGGCAGGGAACGCCGTCCCGCAGCTTTTCCGCCATCAACCCAGCCTGTTCCCGCAGAAAAACTTCGTCGGCTTCATCCGCTTTTTGTTTTGCGCCGCGCCATGTTGCTTCTTTTGAGCCATAGCTGCGTTCCAGCGTCTTCCAAGCGGAGTATTCCTCCAAAATTTTTCGGATGCGGCTTTGGATGTCTTCCAGTCCGCCGCTCAGACGTTCTTCCTTTTCCATCTCTGCCAAACAGGCAGCCCTGCGTGTTTCCGCATCCCGCAGGCTTTCCAGTTCCGCGCGCGCCGTTTCCTGTGCCGATTTCAGCCGTTGATGCGCTTCTTTCGCTGCGGTGCATTTTTTTTCGGCTTCCCTGAATTCCACGGAAGCTTTTGCCAGCCGTTCCGAAGCAGAGCGGACTTTCTCATACTGCGGCAGCGCAGCCGTAAGGCGGGCGGACTTTTCCGCCAATTCGCTGCGGCGCGGTTCCAGAGCCTGTTCGGCTTGAAAAGAAGCGGAGCTCTTTTCAAGCTGGCAGGCAAGGTCTTTTGTTCTTTTCTCTGCCGCGGCAGAAGCATCCCGCAGTTCCGCCTCCGCTTTTTTCTCACGCAGCCAGGCAGCCTGCGCCGGAAACACAATGTTCTGTGCCTGCTCCGCCTGCTGAAGCGCCGTTTCCTCTTTTTTCGCTTCTTCTGTGCGGGCATTCAGCACCGCCATTTTCTCCTCTGCCTGCTTCCGCTCATCGAAGATGCGGTTGTCCGCTTCGGCTGTGGTAATCTGTTTCAGCAGTTGTGCCGCCTGTGCTTTCAGTTCATCCCGTTTTGCTTTCGCACGGGCAGCTGCTTTTTCATCTGCCAAAACCGAATCGCCGATTTTTTGCAGGAGCCCTTCCGCAAGGTTTACGTTCTGCTCCTCTGCAAAAGAAGAAAGGACCTCTCCCGTCAAAATAATCCCATCTGGCCGGATGCCTGCAGCATCCTGAAAAACGGAGCGTTCATTTTCGCTCATCTGCTCTTTCAGCTGCTGCGCCCTGTCTTTCAAAAAGTCCTGCATCCTGCGGTAAACGCCTGTGTCGAAAATGCGGCGGAAAATCTCTGCGCGGTCAGAGCTTTCAGCCGTCAGCAGCTTGCGGAACTCGCCCTGCGCAATCATGGCAGTCTGCCGGAACTGGCGGCAGTCGATTCCCATCAGCGCTTCCACCTTTTTCGTTACGGCGGTTGCGCCGGAGCATACGGTTCCATCCGGAAAAGTCATAGAAGCGTCGGCGGGCGACGTGGTCATAGCGCCGTCTTTTTTGGGGTGCTGCCAGCGCGGGCTGCGCTCAATCTGATAAACTTTTCCGTTATGCGAAAAAGTAAGCCGCACCAAAGTTTTTGTGCCGGGGGCCGCAAAATTGCTGCACAAAGATTCCGGTGAACGGGCAGAGCCGCTGGCTTCGCCGTACAGGGCGAACGTAATGGCGTCGAAAATTGTAGTTTTGCCCGCGCCGGTGTCGCCGCAGATAAGGAAAAGGCCCTCCGGCCCAAACTCGGAAAGCGGAACTTCCGTTTCCCCGGCAAAAGGGCCGAAAGCAGTCATGGTAAGTTTCAGCGGTTTCATGATTCTTCCTCCCCGCACGAGCGCACGGCATCTTCCAGTTCCGCCCTCTCGCTTTCCGGCAGGGCACGGCCATTCTGGTTCCGGTAAAATTCTTCGAACAAATCCAGCGGCGTACGGTGTTCCACATCGCCGGAAGCCGCTGTTTTCGAAGGCTCCGACGCCTCTGTGCCGGAATTTCGAAAATCAATGCACATCAGGTTCGGGTACACGGCGCGCAGGCGCTCCGCAGCATTCGCCACCACATGTTCATCCGTCAGCGTCGCATGGATATAGTCTTTGCAGTTTCCCTTTGCAGCGTTTTCCGGCTTTGTAAGCTCTTCAATCGGCCCTTTGATTTCACGCATATCGCGCAGCGGCACGAGGGGAACGGCGGTTATCTCCACTCGGCCTTTTTCGCCAAGTTCCACCAGCGTTACGGATTTTTTCTGGCGCGTTTCAGAAAAAGAATATTTGAGGGGTGAACCAGAATACCGGACTTCCGGCCTGCCAACGCGCTGCGGGCCGTGCAGATGGCCAAGGGCTGTGTAGTCAAAGGCATCAAAGACCGAAAAATCCACTTCATCCGCCCCGCCAATGGAGAGCGTTTCCGAGTCGCTTCGCTCCGGCTCTTTGCCGAAAGCGGTGACGAACTGGTGCGCCACAAGAATATTTCGCTCTTCCGGATTCACTTGCAGCGTTCCCAGCGCGGCGCGCACGGTATTTTCATAGGAATCCGCCTGCTCCGGTGAAAAATACGGCGCGGCCATGGCTGGCTTTAAAAACGGAAGCAGAAAAAGATGCACAGGGCCGTATTGGTCTGCCAGCACTGCTTCTTCCGGAACACCGTGAAAACTTCCGGCGATGGTTACGCCGTTTCTCTTCATAATGCGGCTTCCAAAATTAAGGCGTTCAGGCGAGTCGTGGTTCCCGCTTACGGCGAAAACCGGGATTTCCTTCCCGGAAAGCTCCGTCAGAAACTCGTCCAGCACTTCCACGGCTTCCGCGGGCGGCACACTGCGGTCATACAGGTCGCCTGCAATCAGCACCCCGTCCGGCTTTGCATCGTCAGCAATCTTCAAAATCTGCCGCAGAATATACTTCTGGTCGTCAAGCAGGTCGAATTCATTGACCCGCTTGCCAATATGCAAGTCTGAAAGATGTAAAAGTTTCATGTTTTCTCCTCAGCCCTTCAAAAAAGCAGCATCCTGTTAGGCGTCAGGGCTGCACTGCGTCCGGCTGGCTGTTCCAGCCGGTTAAGTCCTTGATGACTTCGCCCGCAAGAATCATTCCCGCTACGGGCGGCACAAACGACACGCTGCCCGGAATAGCACGGCGCACCGCGCAGATTCGCTTTGTGCCCGGCGGGCAGACACAGTGTTCCCGGCAGGAAGCTTTCTGCCCATTAAAAGGCGCGCGCGGCGGTTCTTTGGAATACACCACTTTTAAATGGTCAATCCCGCGCGCACGAAGTTCATGGCGCATGACCCGCGCCAAAGGGCATACGCTTGTTTCATAAATATCCGCGACCTCAAACCGCGTAGGGTCCAGTTTGTTGCCTGCGCCCATGCAGCTGATGATTGGAACGCCCGCCTTTTTCGCGCGTGTCACAAGTTCCAGCTTTGCAGAAACCGTGTCCACCGCATCCACAAGGTAGTCAAACTTTGTCAGGTCGAACTCATCCGCATTTTCGGGCGTGTAAAAACACTGGTGGCGCTCCACATGGCACTCAGGGTTAATGTCAAGCACACGCTCCGCCATGGCATCCACCTTTGGCTTTCCAACAGTGGAATGCAGAGCGATAATCTGCCGGTTCAGGTTCGTCAGGCAGATTTTGTCATCATCCCACAGCGCAAGGGTGCCAACACCGCCGCGCGCGAGTGCTTCCACCACATACGAACCTACGCCGCCTATGCCAAACACGGCAACGGCGGCGTTCTGAAGCTTATTAATTGCTTCCCGCCCCATAACGAGGCTGGAGCGGGAAAATTCAAATGGAACAGTCTGCATTCTTTTTAATCATACGAGATAGTCGGGTGTGGAAAGATAGCGCATACCGGTATCCGGCAGCAGCGCAACAATCAGTTTACCGGCATTCTCGGGCCTTTCTGCAAGTATTTTTGCTGCATGCACCGCCGCGCCCGAAGAAATGCCGACCAAAAGCCCTTCGGAACGGGCAAGTTCTCTGCCCGCAGCGTAAGCGTCTTCGTTGGCAATAGGAAGAATTTCGTCCAAAATCTTCATGTCAAGTGTATCTGGAACAAAACCCGCACCGATGCCCTGCAGTTTGTGAGGGCCCGGTTTTCCGCCGGAAAGTACCGGGGAAGAAGCAGGCTCCACGGCAACTATTTTAACACCTGGCTTCTTTTCTTTCAAGTACTGCGCAACGCCCGTCACGGTTCCGCCGGTACCGACACCTGCAATGAAAATGTCCACTTTTCCTTCGGTCTGCTCCCAGATTTCAGGGCCGGTTGTTTCCTTATGCGCCTGCGGGTTCGCCGGGTTTACAAACTGGCCGGGAATGAATGAATTCGGTGTTTCCTTTGCAAGTTCGTCGGCTTTTTCGATTGCGCCTTTCATTCCTCTTGAGCCTTCCGTAAGGACGACTTCCGCACCGTAAGCCTTCAGCAGGTTGCGGCGCTCAACGCTCATGGTATCCGGCATAGTAAGAATCATGCGGTAGCCTTTAGCCGCAGCCACAGCAGCAAGGCCAATGCCGGTATTGCCGCTTGTAGGCTCAATAATAACGGCGCCTGGTTTCAGTTTTCCCTTCTTTTCCGCGTCTTCAATCATGTACTTGCCAATACGGTCTTTTACACTGCCTGCCGGGTTAAAATATTCCAGTTTTACTTCCAGTGTTGCCTTCAGGCCATGATTTTTTTCATAGTTTGAAAGCTCCATCATCGGGGTGTTGCCAATCAGGTCCAGAACGCTTTTTGCCGTCATATAAAATTCCTCCAATCAGATTTGTGGCTTAAATGTATACTAATTTGATATACTTTATGTGTCTATTATATGCCCGCTTTTTTCAAATGTCAAACAATATTATAAAAAATATATGTATTATATTTTCAAGATGCTGCATCATCGGCATCTTGACTTATAAATAAAAAGAATCTATATTATATGAGATAATATGAGTAAACTGGTAAGTATTGTTGAACATTGGGGAAGAAGGTTTTTCGATGCGTGTTTCGTCCAAAGGAAGGTATGGCCTCGCGGCCTCTGTAGTGCTTGCACAGAATTATATGAGTGGCAGCTACCTTACTGTCGCCAGCCTTGCCGAGCAGCTTGGAATTTCTAAAATTTACCTGGAACAAGTTTTTTCGCAGATGAAAAAAGCGGGGCTTGTTTCATCTGTAAAAGGTGCGCAGGGCGGATACCGTCTGGCGCAGCCTCCGCAGAAAATCACCGTACTCAGCATTCTGACGGCGCTGGAACAGTCGCTGTTTGAAAAGACGGAAAAATCAGTGGAACAAAAAGCGCCTGAAATAGAAAATGCCATGCAGGATTCCGTTTTCACTGTGCTTGACAAAGCGGTTTCCGCGTCGCTTTCAGACATGACGCTGTACAGCCTTGTAACCAAGGCGGAAGAATACCGCAAAGATGAATCCTATATGTTCTATATTTAGCAGGAAAAGAAGGAGGCCGCGCCATGCAGGCGGAAATCACATACCTAGACCACAGCGGCTTTGCAGTAAAAACTGCCGCGCACTTTCTTGTTTTTGATTATTACCTCGACACTCCGCACGGCGGCAGCCTTGCACAGGGTGTCATTAATCCGGATACTCTGAAAAATGAAAATGCCTCTGTTTTTGTTTCCCATCATCACCCGGATCATTTCAGTCCGCGTATTTTCGGGTGGAAAAATTCCGTGCCGAAAATCCGTTATTTTCTTGCAAATGATATTTGCACACACGAGGACGCCGTCTTCTTCCGCCCCGGGCAAAAGGAGGATTTCGGTGATATGACGGTCCGCGCTCTAAAGTCGACTGACGCTGGCGTTGCTTTTCTCATCCACACCGACGGCCTGTGCATTTACCACGCAGGCGACCTGAACTGGTGGAAGTGGGATGAAGACACAAAGCAGGAGCAGGAAGAAGCCGGGCAAAACTTTCGGGCACAGATCAATTTGCTGAAAGGCGAAAAAGTTGACCTTGCCTTTCTGCCCGTTGACCCGCGGCAAGGCGATGACGCCTTGCTTGGGTTTGACTATTTTATGCGTACGGTTGAGCCGGAACACGCTGTGCCAATGCATTCGTTCGGCCGCACCGGATTTTTCAGCCGCCTGCTGGCCGAGCCGTGCACCGAGTCTTACCGCAGCCGCATCCTGCTTTATCAAAACCGCGGCGACCAATTTTCCATCTGAAAATAAAAAAAGGCCGGCTGAATTGTTTTCTCTGCAATTCAGTCGGTCTTTTGCTGTCAGTGAATCCGATCCAAAAGGATTCCGGCAATTTGGTCAAGAGGAGCCTGCCGCATAACAGCGCCGATATTGTAAGCCACCATTGGCATCCCATACACCACGCAGGAAGCCTGGTCCTGCCCAACAGTAAACGCCCCCGCCTGCCGCATGCGCAGCAAAGCTGCGGCACCGTCGCTTCCCATCCCGGTTAGAATCACCCCGATGGCGTCGCTTCCGGCGCACTCGGCAACCGAATCAAACGTCACTCCCACAGATGGGCAGTGTCCATTAACTTTTTCACCCGGCGCGCTGCGGATATAATATCCGCCCGCGTCTTTTTTTACATACATATGGCAGCCGCCCGCAGCTACAACAGCAGTTCCGGGAAGAAGCCGTGCGCCGCTTTTTGCTTCGGAAACCGTAAGCCGTGAAATTCGGTTCAGCCGTTCGGCATACATTCGGGTAAAATCCGGCGGCATATGCTGTGTAATAACAATCGGCGGCATTTCCGCCGGAAGGCTTTGAATAATGGCGGCCGTCGCTTCCGTTCCGCCTGTGGAAGCCCCTATGGCAATCAAGTTGTACCGGAAATGCTTTCTTCCTCCCCCAAGCGAAATGGAAGAAGCCGGTGCTTCGGCAGTTGGGACAGATGGCGAGTGAAAAATATTGCCCGCCGTCATGCGCATAACCGCAGCCGCGCTGGCTGCTAAACGCACTTTGGTACAGATTTCTCTGTAGAAAGCGGGAACCGAAGATTTGGAATTCAAAGCCGGCATCTTAATAAATTCAGCGTCATGTGCACCCACGGCCATTTCTGTTTCCGTTTTGCCCGGGCCTATTACAATGCACGGCGCATAGGAAGATATTTTGGAAAGGCGCGAAAGGCGCGCCTCAACGCTTCCGTTTTCAGACAGTTCATTCAGTATGACAACGTCTGGCGAAGACTGCAGGACGGCTTGTTCAAGATTTCCATCCGCGCCGGTTTGCGGCAGCAAAACCAGAGCAGTATCACTGCTGATTGCCTGCTGGACAGTGTTTCGGAACGGTGTGGTTGGGTCTAGGACAAGGATGTGTATCGTTCTTGGTTGCATTTACAGTGACCCGCTATCCTTTCTGATATATAGAAGGCTCAATATACCGAAGACCGGCTATGTCTTTAGGGATGGTTTCCGAATGACCGATAAAAAGATACCCGCCCGGCTTCAGCAGGCGGCTGAACTTTTCGACAAGCTCGTCTTTTGTGTCCTGCTTAAAATAAATCATCACATTGCGGCAAAAGATCAAATCAAATTGTTTCTGAAAATGAAAATTCTCCATTAGGTTCAGCTGCTTAAAGATGACCTGATTTTTGATTTCATCGTTCAGCACATAGGATTCTCCCGACTGCTTAAAATAGCGGTGTTTCCACGCCGGAGGAATCTGTTTCAAAGATTCTTCCCCATAAACGCCAGCCTGTGCGCCCACCAGCACATGGGTAGAAATGTCTGTAGCAAGGATGCGGTAGTCCCAGCTTTTATCCATGCCGAAAAAATCCCGCATGGTCATAATTGCCGTAAAAGCTTCCTCCCCCGTTGAGCAGCCTGCGCTCCAAATGCGCAGGTTGTGCTCACGGTTGGTCTTTTCCTGCTGCGGCAGAATTACATCTTTTAAAAACTCAAAATGCCGGGGTTCCCGCATAAAGTAAGTGTGGTTTGTAGTAAGTTTATTCAGCAGCGTGTTCAGCTCATTGCTGTCACACCGTAAAAGCTTAAAATACTCTGAAAAAGTGGAAATGTGTTTTTCACTGAGGACAGAGTACATGCGTGCTTCAATTAAAAGGCGCTTCTTACTGAGGTCTATTCCGTAGTTCAAACGGATAAACTTCACAAGTTCCTCGAACTCTTGATCCGTTAATTGTATCATACCCTAAACCCCGCAACTATTAATTCTCTCAGTTGGTATTGTAAAGATTCTGCACATTCAGAATCAGGCTGATGCTTCCGTCGCCCAAAATTGCGCAGCCGTCAATCCCGGACTTATGTACCCGGAACTGGTTCAGGTAAGACGGCAGAGTCTTAACAACGACCTGCTGTTCACCCAAAAGGGCATCCGCAAAGATGCAGTAAGAATTATCGTGCGTGCCCACAAGGATCACAATACCGTCTTCCACGTTGGTTACTTCCGTGTCTATCTGGTAAGCTTTGTGCAGACGAATCAGCGGGTAATATTTGTCGCGCACCATTATAATCTCGTGCATATCGGTGTCATACATAATATTGTCATTGGAAGCTTTGAAAGACTGAAGGATGTTCTTAATTGGGATAGTAAACATGGTGTTGCCAACAGAAACTTTCATGCCGTTGATGATAGCAAGGGTCAGCGGAATCTTAAAGGTTGTCTTGGTTCCTTTGCCCCGGGTGCTTTCCATGGAAACATCCCCGCCTATTTTCTCAACGTTTTCCTTTACAACATCCATGCCGACGCCGCGGCCGGAGTATTCGGTCACAACTTCGTTTGTGGAGAAGCCCGGCATCAGCAGGAACTGGTAGACTTCCTGGTCGGAATATTCTTCCTGCGGCTTTGTGAGCATTCCCTTCTTCTGCGCTTTTTCAAGCACTCTTGCACGGTCTATGCCGCCGCCGTCATCGGTAACGCTGATGAGAATATCGCCGCCGGTATTCTGTGCCGAAAGGGTAATGGTACCCATTTCCGGTTTTCCGGCCTTTGCACGCTCTTCCTTTGATTCAATGCCGTGATCCATGGAGTTACGCACCAAATGCATAATTGGGTCCGAGATACTGTCCACAATCGTCTTGTCGACTTCGGTCTCTTCACCGACCAAAACGAGCTGAGCCTTTTTGTCAAGCTTCTTGCACATATCGCGCACAATGCGGTTCATTTTCTGGAAAACCGTCGCAATCGGCACCATTCGTATCGACATGACAGTTTCCTGCAGTTCATCGGTCAGTTTGCGCAGCTGGCGGGAAGCTTTCGTAAAGTTATTATCGAGCCCCGCGCCCTGCAAAGCCGGGTTTGAAGTTACCATTGACTCGGTAATAACGATTTCGCCCATCAGGTCCATCAAACTGTCAAGCTTTGAAAGATTAACATTGATGAGGCTCTGTTTAACCGGCGCATGAACCTGCGCGGCCGCAGCGGCCGGCTTTGCGGAAGATGCAACTGATTTTTTGTCCGTTTCCATCGGAACAGGTGCAAGTTCGCCGTAGCTCTTGGTATAAGTAAAATGCTCAATTACCGGCACTGCCTTGTCCATGTCTTCCTTGCTGGCAAAAAAGATGAGAAATCCATCGCGGATAATGACGTTTGCAGTTTCCGGGTCCTTGTCAATATTTTTTGGGTAAAATTCAAAGTTGGAAACCGCATCTTTAATGTCTGTCGTCAGCATATAGGCGCGCAGGTTTTCCATCTGTGCTTCTTCGTCGAGGTAAACGCGCACAGCCACCGGGAAGCCGTGCTCCGCTTCTTCTTTCTGGATTGCCGCCGTACCCGCCGCTGCAGGAGCTGCCTGCGGGGCTTGGCCCTGTGCCGGGGATGCAGCCGCCGAAGCTGTATTGGCTGAGCCACCCGAAATCTTTTTCAGAAAGTCGTTAATTTCCTGTTCGAAGCTGCCGATATCTGTAGTAAGCGGCTGTCCGTTGCGGACTTTTTCTGTTTCCGCTTTCAGGAAATCGCTTGCGCGGAACATCAGGTCAATCAGGCTTTCAATGTATTCATCGGAAACGCCCTTTTCACGCACAAACGAAAAAAGGTCCTCCATCTTATGGGCAATGACCGTCATGCTGTTAAACTGCATCATTGCGGAAGATCCTTTTATGGTATGCATAACTCTGAAAATTTCGTTGATGCTTTCCTGGTCGAACGCTTTATTCTTCTCACAGGCCATCAGGATGTCATCCAGATGTTCCAGAAGGTCATCTGTCTCAAAGAGGAATACGTCCAGCATTGATTCCGTACTGTTGTCCATAATCTTCAACTCCTATAAATTTTATGTCGTGTATCAGTTGACTTGTGCCATCAACACAATTATAGTTTATCTGTACTAAGATATATCGGCCGTATGCGGAAATTCTTTAGCAAAAGCGCATATTAGCCGCCATTTTTTGCTTGATTTTTTGAGTTTTAAGGAAAGAAGTGTTCCCTAATGCCGGACAATCTGCGCATAACAACACCCATCAGCACCACAGAGGGGATTAATAAGGCAAACCCGACGGGGGAAACCCCACAAATCAATCCCGTCGATCCACGGCGTGTTCCCAAGGCAAATGTAGAGGAAGACCGCGGGGGGCAGGCTTCCGACCTTCTGCTGAACCGCAACTCTGTTTACGACCAATTTGTACAGCAGCTGCAGCAGACCCCCGGCCTCGAGCAAACGCTTGAAAAGCTGCTGAGCGACGCGGCTGTGCGGCAGGCCGCCGCAGCCGCTGTGCCGGGTGCATCCGGAAAAGTGCTTTCTACCCAGCTGCAGGCTCTTTTGAATGCTGTCGCCGTTCAGGAAGACGGCGTGCTGGAAGACATCGCCTCCCAGCGCAGCGACTCAACGCTTTTCACCGGGCCACTGTTCAAACTTCTGAACCAGATTTCAGCACAGAGCAAAGACGCGCAGTTTGACCTGCGGCTTGCGGATTTTCTGAAAGCCTACACCGGCTACAAAACAGCGCCGGATGCAACCCAAGCGATCCTTGCCAACCTGAAAGAGCTGAAATACTCCATTCCCGCCATGTATGCGAAACCGCTTTCCAATGCGATGGAAAAGCTTTCGCAGGGCAAGCCGGAAGACGGCGCAAGATATGTAAACGCCGACCTTCCCATCCTCAAGAAAGAGATCATTCCTCTCCTGAGCAAATATGTGACCAAGACGAACGATTACGGAAAATCCCGCGACGTAATCTCGCTTTTGCTGCACAACACCGCTGTTCTGAATGAAAGCTCCGGTGAGAACCTGGCCGCAAAATTTGACCAGCTGTACCACTACTGCAAAGAAGTCCTCAATCTGCCGGAAATGACGACCGGCTTAATACAGGAATTTTTTTCGCAGGATGTCACGGGGGCACAGCCCAAAAAGGCCAGTGCCTTTCTGCATGAACTAACCTCACTTCTCGCACAGACTTCTGAGCAGAAAAGCACACCGGGCATAGACCGCGCGGCACTCAGTGACATTGCCCATTCCCTTTTGCTCGACAGCAGCGTGTTCATGCCGTTCCAGCATATTTTCCTGCCTGCCATGCTTGGCGGCCGCTTTCTCTTTGCGCAAATCTGGGTTGAAAAGCAGGACCCAGACGAAAGCCGGAAGGGCTTTGCCAAAAGTTCCAAAATGCCAAAAAATCTTTTTCTGACCTTCGAGATTCAAGATTTAGGGTATTTTGAAGCATCCGTGCGTCTTACGGGCCGTGAAGTAGCCATGAAGCTTGCCTGCCCGCCCGCGCTGAAAAACTTTCACAGTGAGATTCGCTCCGGGGTTTCGGAGATTCTGAAGAAAAACGGCTTTGAGGGTGAAGTGCGGCTTTCCGCCTGCACGGAACCAACCGTGCCAAAAATCATCCTGCAAAAAATACAGGAAAGGAAGCATTCCGTCGATGTCACAATTTGAAAGGCTGCAGAAAGCGGCCGCGCTGAAGTACTCGGAAAAGTCCCCGGAAAGTTCCCCTGTCGTTGTAGCCTCCGGCTCCGGCACAAACGCACAGAAAATCATTGATATTGCCGAAAAAAACGGCGTCCCCGTTTTCCGTGACAATGCACTTGCAACGCTGCTCTCGCAGCTGCAGGCCGGCACTGAAATCCCACCGGAGCTTTACCGGGCCGTTGTAGACATTTATGTCTTCTTCCTTGGTTACCGGGCAGGTGAAAACGGCGAAGCAGTGCGGGTTGCGCCAGCTGTTTTGGAAACTCCTCCCGCTGTTTCAGAAAACAATTCCCAGGCGGATTCTGAAGGCAATCTTAGCGGCAGCAGCGGCGAAGAAAAAAACAGACCATAAATTTTCCATGTTTTTCGTGCAATTTTTCTAATGATTTACACCATGCTTCCGATATATATTATAGATAGTGTTTTTTGTTATTTCAATCGTTAATATTATTTTAGCCGGTTTCGGCCCCCAGACGCCGGAATTTTGGGCTTACCAGTACCAACACACAGGATACTGAATTAGGAAAAGGTGGTTTTATGAAAACTGTTAAGTCAAAAGCCAAAGAAAAGGCCGTTCTTGACGACATTAAAACGGAAAAGTACCTGACTTTCTATATTGACAGCCAGCTTTACTGCATTCCCACTTCCCAAGTCGTTGAAATTATCCGTATGCAGCCTATTACTTTCATCCCAAATGTGGTCGATTATGTAAAAGGTGTTATCAATCTGCGCGGAAAAGTTGTGCCTGTTCTTGATATGCGGCTCCGCTTCAAAAAAGAAGAAAAAGAGTACGATATGCTCACCAGCATTGTGATTGTAGAAGTGGATGAAAAAACGGTGGGCATGATTGTTGACTGTGTAAAAGACGTACGCGACGTTTCCCCCGGACAGATCAGTGTTACGCCAAAATCCAAAAAATCCGTAGGCAAAGAATTTGTCTGCGGTATTGTTACGCTGGGTAAAGATTCTGCTATGATGCTTGACACTGCAAAGGTTCTTACGCATACTTCCCAAACAAAAGCCGACGGGAAGCCCGAAAGCGCAAAACCGGCCGCGTCCGCACCGCAGGCCGTGTAATTCTGCGCGCAGCCCTTTGAGGAGGCTTTTGGATGCTGCCGATTTCAGAGCAATACCTGAATTCACCGTGTGAAGTGCGTACGATGGAGAATTCGCCACTCCTAATGGGGTATATCAGCCGCTTTGTGGAAGGCGGCATAGAAATTGTTTCTAAAGACGACCGCCTGCCGCTCATACACTGCAACACGACGGCAAAAATCAGCATTATGAACGGGACGCTTGGTTTTAAGATACTGATTGGCCGCGTTTACCTTTCTACGATGGAATTCATACGCATTGTAGACCTGCAGAATGTCATGGATTTTGAAAAGCGGAATTTTTTCCGTGTAAGGGTGAACCTTCCTGCCAAAGCCTTCCCTGTTACGAAAACAGATGTCGGCTCTGAGCCTGCACCAATCAGGGAACCTCTTGCCGCCGTTGTGCGCGACATCAGCCTCAGCGGGCTTTTGTTCCTGAGTGACGAGAAGCTTGAGCTTGGCGACCAGTTGATTGTAAGCCTTGACCTCCACGGCACCGGTATTTCCCTGCTGAGCAAAATTGTGCGTGAAAGCCCAGGCACCCGCAGTATCCGCTTCGGGTACGGCTGCGAGTATCTTGACAATACGGGAAAACAGTTCGATGTGCTGTGCAAGTATCTGTTTGACTGCCAGCGTGAGCAGGTTCAGATTATGCGTCAGTATGCCGAAAAGGAAAAATAGGCGGCCATTCTATGCGGCCGCCTGCCCCAGTAATAAATAACGAGGTGGAAAAATTGCAGAATACAAATGATGAAACAGAAGAAATGGAAAATGAGGAACACAGCGCCGAAGCCGAGAAATACCTGACTTTCTGGACAGACAAGGAGCTGTTCGGTATCCCTATCTCCGATGTAGTGCAAATTATAAGTATGCAGAAAATAACCTCTTTGCCGGATTTCCCGGATTATGCAAAAGGGATTATTAATCTGCGCGGCTCGATTATTCCGGTTATCGATATGCGCATCCGCCTGAAGAAGCCCGAAGCCGAGTATAATGAAAGCACCTGCATTATTGTAACCAATATCCGCGATACCTACATGGGCTTTATTGTAGACACTGTGGATGAAGTGGCGGACATCAGTTCGGAAAACATTACTCCGGCACCGCGCCTGTCAAAAGACAGTGTGAACCGCTACCTGACCGGAATTGGCCAGATTGGTGAAAAAGTTGTCCTCCTGCTGGATATCTCAAAGATTCTTTCCGACAGTGAATTTGAGGAAGTCTCCCAAACTGCTGGGGAAGCAGCAGAGGTGATTCCTTCGGATAATGGTTCTGCGGAAACTTCCGGTTCCGCAGAAGAACCGTAAAGCAATTATCACAGAACGATATAGAAAAAGGAGCAAATTCATAAATGGATAATGAAAAATCGATTGTAAGAACGCTGATGCTAACCGTTTTGGTTTCCGTTGTTCTTCTGCTTGTACCAAGCATCGTATTTATTGTTATGATTGGCGCTACAGGCAGCGACTCGGCAAGAATGGGAAGCCTCCTCCTTTCCTTCTACCCATGGGCCATTGTTTACATTGTTGTTGTGTGCGTTTTCAGCATCTGGAACGCGCTGCGCTTTTCCAAGCGCCTCAGCAAAGCACAGGAAAGCATCACCGACTGTCTTTCCGAAATGCAGCACGGAAAACTCCATATTCACGTGGACGAAACCGGGCATGAATTCAGCAGCGCTGCAAAGTCAGTAAACGCTTTCTCCGACCAGCTGCAGAAGGCGATTCAGGCCCTTATTGGCTCTCTGGACAAACTTGCGAGCGGCGACTTGACCTTTAAAATTGACAAGTCCATCTGGGTCGGTGACTGGGCAGAAATCGGCGAATCTTTGGAAAATGTTTCCAAAGATTTGGACCAGATCTTCCGGAATGTGGACAGTGCCGCAGAGCAGACTTCAAGCGGCTCGACACAAGTTGCAAACGGCTCCCAGGCACTGGCACAGGGCGCCACAGAACAGGCAAGTTCCATTGAGGAACTTTCCGCTACTGTCACTGAGATTTCGGAGCATGTGCGCAAGAACGCTGCCAACGCCACCAACGCCGACCGTGCTTCCTCCCTTGCGGAACAGAAGATTGAGGATGCAAGCAAAAACATGCAGGAAATGGTGCAGGCCATGAGCCGCATCAGCGATGCATCCAAGAAAATCGGCGATATTATCAAAACAATCGACAACATTTCTTTCCAGACCAATATTCTTGCACTGAACGCCGCCGTAGAGGCAGCGCGTGCCGGTTCTGCCGGCAAGGGCTTTGCCGTTGTGGCCGATGAAGTGCGTAACCTGGCAAGCAAGAGCGCAGAAGCCGCAAAGGGCACAACAGCTCTGATTGAAGACTCTGCCCGTGCCGTAGGCGATGGCGAAAAGATTGCGGCCGCTGCAGAAAAGACCCTGCAGGAAGTCCGTAATGCTTCCAGCGAAGCCAATAAACTGGTAAACGAAATTGCAAGCGCTTCCAACAAGCAGGCAACTTCCATTGACCAAATTACACAGGGCGTACAGCAAATCTCCTCGGTTGTGCAGACAAATTCCGCAACAGCAGAAGAAAGCGCGGCCGCAAGCGAAGAACTGGCGGCTCAGGCAAAAGCATTGAAAGCCAGCCTTTCAAAACTGACGCTGCGCGTCGGCACACAGGCTGCACCTTCTATGGCACAGCCTCAGGCAAAAGCGTACAGTACGGCAAAACCTGCCACGGCTCCGCACCCGGTTTCCACTGCAAAACCCGCAGCTGCCCCAAAGCCGGCTGCTAAAAAGCCTGCAAAACCGGTACAGCCTGCAAAGGCCGCTTTCCAGTCGCAGACCCCAAATGACAAATATCTTTGATTTTTCTTCAGCCGCCCGCAAAAGCCGGGCGGCTTTTTCTTTGGAACTTCACTGCATCGACTAAAGAAAACGTACGGCAAGCCGATATATAGAACAGGATGAATGATTGCCTTTGGCAGTCTTAAATGATAAGAAACAGGGGGTATTTTTATTATGAGTTCAGCTCCTTCAAGCTCTCCAGTCAACTCTTTTTACAGCAGCGGCGGTGTTTTACGGATGAACGGCACTGAGTTTGCCTCGGGGCTGGACACGCAGAAGCTGATTGATGCTCTTACTGGAAAAATCAGTGCAAAAATTGACACCCAGAAGCAGATGGAGCAGAAAACCGAGTGGAAACGGGATATGTTCCGCGAAGTTGAAGACCTGCTTCAAAAGTTTTCCGACAACTACTTTTCGTACTCGACAAACAGCTCAACCAACATTATGAGCCGTTCTTTCTTTGACTCGCAGGCTCTCGTCAGCTCCAATAGCGACATTGTCACAGCAACGGGCGCCGCGCAGGATGCCGGCAATGTAACAGTAAACAGCATTACCCAGCTTGCTAAAGCAGCTGAATTTTCATCGGGGTACCAAACTTCCCGCGAAACAATCGACTCTGCCGGGGCACTGGGAACAATGGTCGCTTCCACCTCCTATGTCACACTGCAGTACAACAACGCCAACTACAAAATTGCCCTCGGCAGTGGAATTGACACCGCAGGCAAAAGCAATGCTGACGTGGCAAATATCATCAAAGACGACCTTCAAAAGCAGATTGACAGTAATAACAATCTAAAAGATCATGTAACCATTACAACGGATGCCTCTGGGGCTGTTACCGTAAACGGTGCGAAGATTGTCGATACTTCCAAGAACTTCGCTGACCTTGGCCTAACAAGCACGGATACCTCTTCTTCTTTTACGGTGGATAATGCAAAACTTTCCAGTACTGCAACGCAGCTTGCAGGCGTTTCGGTTACCTTCCAGCTTGACGGCCTTTCCAAAAATATTGTTTTTGAAAACAGTGAAAGCGACCGCTACTCCACGCCGGAAGGAATCCGCAGCTATCTGCAGGAGAAGCTGGACAGTGCTTTTGGAAGCGGAAAAATAACGGTGGGAGGAACTGCTACACACACTGGCGGCTCTACAACCACTAACTCACTTTCGTTTTCCGTGGCCGATTCCACGTCGGTCCTGCAAATTGCCTCCGCTACCGACTATGGTGTCCTTCAGACAGACGGCATCCTTCGCATTGCTTCCGGTGAAACCAACCGCACGGAACTGTCTAAAACGCTCGGCGACCTGAAAAGCGAACTGAACACTCCGCTGACGTCCACTTCCACAGAGGATGTAACAGAAAGCGACGGGAGCGTCCATATTAATGTGCCGGTTTACGAGTTTACAATCAACGGCCAGGATTTCAAATATAATGATGAAACTGAGCTGAACACCGTTATAAACGACATCAACAATAACAACGCTGCCGGCGTAACCGTGAGCTACTCGCAGACGCTGAACGAATTCCGCATTATGTCGGATTCAACCGGTTCGCAGGAAAACATTGATGTGAGCGATACAACCGGAAACCTGATGACTTCCCTTTTCGGCGGCAACACCATCGTTGCATCCGGTGATGTAGCTCAGGCGGATTACACAGATTCCACCAAAACTTCTACTTACAGCTTCAATCTCGGCGGCACGGAAAAGACTATTTCTGTAACCGGCAACGCAAATTATACCGATATAGGAAAATTTGCAACGGCGGTGCAGACGGAATTAGACAAGGTCGACCCTGATGGTTTTGGGCCCGGCAAAATCCGCGTCGGTATTACTTCTGACGGCAAAGGGCTGACTTTTCAGTCTTTGAGCGCATCTTCAAATCTAACCGTAACCGCTGCCGACAGCACAAACGATATGCTTCATATTGGCATAGGTGGCAAGTCTGCTGATGGCATTACACAGGGTATCGACTTGAAGATGAATGCTACGCTTGACGGAACCGCCAAAGATATTACCCGCAGCACAAATTCTTTTACCCTTGACGGCATTACAATGAACGTCAAAATGGAAACAAGTACTCCGGTTTCTTTTTCGCCATCCGGCAATGTGGATGACCTGTACAAGAAAATCAGCACCTTCGTCGATGACTACAATAAAATTATTGACAAGGTAAATACATATGTGACACAAGCCCCTTACGGCTTAGGCGGCAGCAACGGCAAGACCCAAAAGTATGACCCGCTTACAGACGCCCAGAAAAAAGAAATGACCGACACTGAAATTACAGAGTGGAATGACAAGGCAAAGCAGGGCCTTCTCTTCGACAGCCCTGAACTTACTTCCCTCCAATCCAGTATCCGCAGTGCCATGGAAAGCACAGTCAGTTCTGTCGGGATGTCCCTTACCGACATTGGCATTTCGACTAAGGCGTATGACTGGACTTCCGGCGGCGAACTCGTCATTAACGACACACAGCTGAAAAATGCCTTGACGAGCGATCCGGACAAAGTTGCACAGCTGTTCACAAACACCACCGACGGCATATCACAGCGTGTGAAATCTGTTATAAACGACAACATCGGCGCTTACAGCAACAACGGCGTCTTGTTCAACATGGCCGGAAGCAACAACATGATTGGCGTCGATAACAGCCAGCTTTCAAAGGAAGTTGCAGACTATGATACCAGCATTAAAGACCTGCAGACACAGCTGCAAGATGAGCAGGATCGTTTGCAGAAGAAGTTTACGAACATGGAAACAATTATTTACCAGCTTATGAACCAGTCCAACTACCTCTCCGGTATGTCTTCTGGTTCCTGACTCAGTTTTAACAGCATAACCGGTCAATGAAACAACACGGGGGATTTTTTATATGACATACGGAAGCAGCAGCCTGATTCAGAAATATGAGGACCAGGCCATCAGCACCATGTCAAACGGCGAACTGATTGTGCGCCTGTACGACGAAACCATAAAGAACTTGAAATATGCCTCCATTCTCCTGAAAAAGGGGGACTCTGTAAATGCACAGAAATGCATGAAAAAGAGCCGCAATATTTTAAATTACCTTACGGCGATTTTAGACGGAAAATACCCGCTTTCCGATACTTTAAAAAAGCTGTATGCCTACATGGCGGGCGAAATTGTAAACGCTGAAGCGACCGGCGATGTTTCACACATCGAAACAATTCTTCCGCAGGTAGAAGAGCTGCGCAGCGCATGGGCGGAAGCGGAAAAGCAGGTACGCAGCAGCAGCGGCAAACCAAAACAGGCTGGAAAATGAAAGAGGAAAAAATGGATTCCGGGGAGCTTCTGCTCAGCTGCATGAAGCAGAAGCTCATCCTTTTAACCAAAGTCAGCAACCTGACAAAACAGATGGAAGTCTGCAGCAGGCAAACGGAAATTGAAATGGGTGACCTTGCGAATCAGCGGCAAGTGTTCCTAGACCGCCTGAAAAAATGTGAAAACGTCATTGCTTCCTGCAGTACCACTTTACCGGAAGAACAGCAAAAAAGGCAGAAAAAAATCCTCTCCGGCGATTTTCCGAAAGAGGAGTGTTCCGAATCTGAAGCTGAACTGCTCGAATACGCTGTAAAGTGCTGCGAACTTCTGCGGTATATTCTTTCCATGGATAAAGAGGTGCGGGAAAGGCTGCAAAATGAGTGCAACCGGCTGCAGGGACTTTTGCACAACGCGCGCAAAACGTCCTCTCTAGCCCGAAAAAAGGCTGCTGCGCTGCTGCAGTCACAGAATCCACAGCAGCACTAAAATGTCTTAACACCCATTGTGCACGACTTCACAACCATAGAGCCATCTTCAGTGTAAAAATAAACCGTTCTGCCATAATTCAGGCCCGTATCTTCTGCGATGATACGGACCTGTAACTTTTTTAAAGTTTCTTTCACCGCCGTAACATTCCGCTCCCCAATGTTGCCAAACCCACAGTCGTTGGCCACGTTAAACATTTTTGCTCCGCCTGCAATTTTTGCCGTAATACGGCTGCGCAGGCACCCAAGCCGTTCCATCGCTTTTACCATTTCGGGCAGACAGGTGTCCGCGTAACGGTGAAGCTGCTCGTTCGGATTGTCCTGCGGATAATTTGGAAGAAGGATATGCCCCAGGCCGCCAACTTTTCGCATGGAATCATAAAGGCAAATACCAACACAAGAGCCAAGCGCATACGTTACAAACGCGCTTGGCGCCGGCATAATTTTCATATCTGCTATGCCGATTGTTACCAAATCATTCATAAAGTAATCCCCAAACCGTTCATTAGTTTTTCAAGTGAATCAAGGCTGGGGATGAGCATCATATTGGCTGTTATCGCGTTTTGCTCGTTCTGAAAGTCATCCTCAACAAAAATAATTTTATCGGAAACCGCTCCCATTTCCGCAGCCGGAACCGTGAGCAGTGAACCGACCATGTCAGCCGTAACAGCTGGTACAGAAATATTAATCACAAGGTTAGAAAGTGACGCTATTGCATTCACATAAGCGCCAATCATGATGTTACCGATTTCAGAAAGTGCCGAGGTTTCCATTTCGCTCAAATGCATAAAGTCTACTTTGTCTTCCCCAAGTAGCGTTTTCAGTAAATCCTGTATAAAGATCTGACCAACCACGAACATCATAATACCGTGAATATCGCCGGTTACTTCTACCAGGATTGCCACAACCGGTGTTTCCGGCCCGCCCATTGCCTTGTCTACTTCCGTAATGTCCATAATGCGTACAACCGGCGTCTTCATGTCAACTTTTCGGTTCAGAAGCTGTGCTAAGGAAGAAGCCGCATTGCCCGCGCCAATGTTGCCGATTTCACGCAGCACATCAATATGCATATCGCTCAGCTGACTTAAATCTTTTATTGCCATTTTACACCTCGTAACTCCATCTCATCAGAAATCCTGTACATCCGACGGAAGAACAGGACCGGAAACAATTTCTCTTTCTTTCATATAAAATTTTGTGTTGCTGTAGTCGCTTGCAATGTTCATGCAGCAGCCACCTATGGTAATCCGTGTTCCAGTGAACAGTTGCCGTATAGCAATTACACAGAAGTCACCCAAAGAGGCCTTCGGAGCATTCTGAAAATCTTCCAGGCTTCCCTCAAGCTTCTCTGCTTCGCTTTTTGCCGCCTGTTCACGTTGCAGCAGTGCTTTGGCCAGCAGCACAATCTGTGGGGCTTTATTGCCACCTAGCATCGCTTTCCGAACCGTTTCCAGTTGATTTTGCAGCGCCTCGAAATTTTTCTTCGCCTCATTTAGCTTGCCTTGGGTCTCGTTTATTTTGGCAGCAGCAGCATCGTCGCCCGCAAGCCCAGCAGCAAGCTCCGGTGAATCAATGTTTAAATCGGTGTGAAGGTAATTATCCGTTCCGATTGTTTTAGCGTAAATCTTCTTCCCCGCGCAGCACCGGCCACCCATAATCGATGACTTTGAGCCTCTCATTACAATCGAATCCACGGCGGTTACGCGGCTGTTCATCAGCACATCTGCAAAGAGGCTTCCTCCGCAGGAAATCACTGCATTCTGAATGTACCTTGACTGAATATTTCCGCCTGCTGTAATGGAACCGCCGCTCATGGCATTAATACCGTCGGAAATAGTAATATTTCCACCGGCCTTCAGCTTTGCGCCCCCCACCATACCATGGACAGAAATATCGCCGCCCGCTGTGACCGAAAAGCCGTCCAGCACATCGCCCTGCACCACAACCGTTCCGATAAAGTTGATGTTGCCGGAAGAATTGTCAACATTGCCATGTACCACAAAAGTCTGGTTAATATTCAGAATGTTCTTGTGGTATTCAATACAGCCGTCGCATCCAGCGGAAAGTTCCAGCCGGTCTTCCGACACTATCGTATTATTTCCGCTCGGAAATGCCGGCAGCCTATACTTACGGTAAGGCACCGGTTTGCCGTAAACGTCCATTCCTTTCTTCCCTTCCGAAGGAATAATGCGGCAAAGCAGGTCCCCTTTTTTTACGTTCTGCACAAGCCCAAGGTCATGGTAATCAACTGTTCCATCATCCCGCTCTTCAGGAGCTCCGCTCCCATCCATGCGGAAAAAGTACTTCATTTCCGCTTTCTGTTCATCCTGAGGTTTCAGGCCTTGCGCACAAATAAGCGGTTCTCTGTAGGAATTTCCGTTGCAATAAGCGCGGATTTCATCGCTGCAAATGCCGAAAACTACGCCTTTTTCTTTCATCGCCGCCAGCACAGATTCTTCCGTCAGATGCCCGCCCTGCGGCATATACTGCACTGTAAGTGTTGCCAAAAGTCGGTTGCCGGAAACACTGACCTGAAACTCAGGTTTGTCTTCTTCGCCCTCCGCTGTACTTTCCGAATGGCTGCTGCCTTGAATCGAATCCATAGATTTTCCCCCCTAGCTGAAGAAGTATTTTATAAATTAAATCAGCGCAGGCTGTTGATTGTTTGCATCACTTCATCTGTCATGGAAACCATTTTAGCGTCCAGCTCATACGCTCGGCTCTGAGTAATCACATTGGAAAGTTCTGTTGCAAGGTCGGTCTGCGAAGATTCAAGGTATCCCTGCCGATAGTTCCCATCCGGAACAGGTGTGGCAGGGCCGGAACGGTCTGTAGCCATATAACCGTTACCCCCGACTTTCTCAAGGCCATCCAGGTTTCGAAAGGTAAAAATACTGAGGTTCGGCCGTTCACTGTTTTCCATTGGTCCTGGCCCCACTACCGTGTTTCCGACTGAGTCTGCAAGGTAAAACTTTCCGTCACCATGCTTCGAAAGGATGAAATGACCATCGCGCGTATAATGAATCTGTCCATTTGCCGTTCGCACTGCAAAAAAATCCCGCTGATTTGTCAGCGCAAAGTCCAGCGGCTGCCCTGTATGATCCATCGAACAACTTTCATAGAGGGTATCCGTTTTATTCATCTTGCTGCCGTGGCCCACTTTCAGGTCCGGTCTTATTTCCGATCCATGCAGCTGCGTATAGAGCAAGTCGGCAAATGAAGTTTTATCCGATTTAAATCCGATTGTGGAAACGTTTGCGAGGTTATTGGCCGTAACATCCATACCTTTCTGTGCCCAAATCATGCCGGTTGCTGCTGTTGAAAAGCCGGTCGTCACGTTTTCTTCACTCCCCTATAAAAAATTCAGACTTTACCGATTTCGGTTGCTTTGTCAAGAACCTGGTCGTACATTTTCAGTACCTGCGAACAAGACTGCAAACTGCGCTGTGAATCAATACCACGGGCCAGCTCGTCTGCCATATCCGTATTAGAACCTTCCACGGCTTTCCAGATAATCTGCGGCGTCTGCACCGCTACAGCACCCGTTCCGCTGTAGAAGCCTTCGTCTACAACACGAAGTGACGCATTGTTTGGAAAGCGAAAAACGCCAAGACTTCCCACCTGCGTGCCATTCACAAAAATATCGCCCTGCTTGTCACTTTCCACATTGTCGGTATCGGTTCGGATGGGCTGGCCGTTCCGGTCCAGGACACGGCCGATGCCGTTCAGCACGAGGTAACCCTGCGGGTCAAGGTTGAAGCTGCCATTTCGTGTGTAAAGTACTCCGTTATTTGTCTGTACACCAAAAAAGCCATCGCCGTCAATGACAAAGTCAAGAGGGTCTTCCGTGGGCTGCAAAGCGCCCTGAGAAAAGTCAGTCGTCACTTGATCCACCGTCGTCATCAAAGAGGCTTCGCCGATTGGAGTAGTCTGCGAATCAACGCGGGAAAGAAGCAGCTTGCCGAAAGATCTGCTAGAAACATGCTGCGCCTTAAAGCCATTTGTCATGGTGTTGGCCACGTTATTACTGATGGTATTCAGCGTGCGGTTCTGAGTCAGCATACCGGAAGTAAGCGTATAAAAACCTCTGACCATCTTTTCAAATCCCCTTTTGCCGGAAAGCGGCTTTTTATTGTTTTAAATAAGCGCCTACGCTTGTACGAAGCTTTTTCAGCGCAGCCGAATGAATTTGTGAAACCCTGGAATCACTGATTCCTAAAACCTGTGATATTTCTTTTATTTTCAACTGTTCTTTATAATACATCGAAATGACAAGTTTTTCTTTCTCATCAAGCTTATCAATGTTTTCTGCAAGAATTTTTCTTAGTTCTTTTTCCGCCATTGTCTGCTCGGGGCCGGTAACCTTGTCGTTCATGCGGAGAGAAAAATCTTCCACTCCTTTTTCGTAAACCATCTCCTCAAACGAAAGCATATTCATGGAGCAGGTTTCCGCCAGCATTTTCTCGTACTCATCAACCCCGACCTGCAGGTACTGAGCAATCTCGCTGTCTGTAGGTGAACGGCCGTACTGCTGGGTAAGAACGGCTTCAGCCTCGTTAATTTCCCTCGCAACCCTTTTCAGCCGGCGGGGGAAGCAGTCCTGCTTGCGGATATAATCAATCATCGCACCGCGAACGCGGATGGATGCATAGGTTTCAAACTTAACATTTTTAGAAGCGTCGAACTTTCCGATGGCATCCATCAGTGCAATAAGTCCTTCGCTTACAATGTCTTCCGTGTAGCTGAAGTACTGGTACCGTCCCACAATTTTAAGGGCGATGCACCGCACAAGGTAACTGTAACGCCCTATCAGCTCGTCCCGAATGGAAGTTTCCCCTTTTTCCGCATAGCGCCGCCAAAGCTCCTGCAAATCAGTCTGTTTCAGGTTCTGACTGTCCCATTTCATCTTCGGCCAGCGCTCCTTTCTCACATTCTTTTGGAATCACTCCATTAAGTGCTGCCGATTGACACATTGGCAATCGCCTGAATCTGCACGTTGTTTTCCAGCTCATTAAATGAAAGCACAACCGCCTTTGGACAGAACTGCTGCATCAGTTTGCTGAAATACAGCCTTACAATCGGTGAAGTCAAGATAATCGGCGTTGTTACAATATCTTTTACATTATTAATACATTCGGTAAGCTTCGTAATGATTTTCTGAGTCGTCTGTGGGTCGAGTGAAAGGTAAGTGCCATGCTCATTTTTGCTGATGGAGTTCACAATGGCCTTTTCTATCTGGCCGTCAAGTGTTATGACTTTAATCTGACCGCCTTCCGACCACTGGCGCGTAATGGTGCGCCGCAGCGACTGGCGCACATATTCGGTCAGAAGCTCCGGGTCATGTATAGAAGGCGCATAGTTGGAAATGGTTTCGAGAATGCTTTCGATGTCGCGGATTGGGATTCCTCCACGCAGCAGGTTACACAGAACCTTCTGGAGATTTGCCTCCGTGATGATATTCGGCACCACATCTGTAACAAGCGGTTCGTTGTACTTCTTGAGGTTGTCAAGTATCTGGTGAACATCCTGGCGTGAAAGGAGTTCGTGGGCATGCTGGCGCACCGTTTCCGAAAGGTGGGTCACCACAACCGAAAGCGGGTCAATAACGGTGTAACCATAAATTTCAGCCAGGTCCTTTTTATCCGGCGTTATCCATTTGCTTGGGATACCATAGGCTGGCTCGATGGTGTCGATGCCATCGATTTCACCCGTCAGGTTGCCTGGGTCAAGCGCAAGGTAATAGTCCATCAAAATTTCGCCGCGGGCCACTTCCTCCCCTTTAATTTTAATGACATACTGATTCGGATTTAGGCTTCCGCCGTCGCGCAGTCGAACCGGCGGGACAACCATGCCCATATCCGTTGCAAACTGCTTGCGGAACATCACAAGGCGGTCAATAAAGCTGCTCCCGCTCCGCTCGTCAACAAGCGGTATCAGGCTGTACCCGAACTCCATTTCAATCGCGTCAAGCGGCAGTAGTTTGTAAATATTGTCAATATTCTTATAAAATTCCGTTTCATTGACCGGTGCTGCTGCCGAAGGCCCTCCGGCAGCAGCCGCAGCGGCTTCCGGTTCCTGAAATTCCTGCTGCTTTTTCCGCATCATGGCACCAAACGTTATGAGCAGCGCAGCAACAATCAGCAGCTGCACAATCGGCATGTTCGGGATAAGGCACATACCGGCCACTGCAAAGCCTGCAATCATAATAACGGTTGGCTGTGCAAGGAACTGGCGTGTAACGTCCTTGCCAAGGGTAGAGTCCGAAGCGGCACGGGTAACGATCATGCCGGTTGCCGTGGAAATCAGAAGGGCCGGGATTTGGGAAACGAGGCCGTCACCAACGGATGCAATGGTGTATATCTGCAGAACGTCATTAAAGGACTTTCCATCCTGCACCATGCCAATAATCATACCGGCAATCAGGTTAATAAACGTAATGACAATCGACATGACGGCGTCGCCTTTTACGAACTTGCTGGCACCATCCATAGAGCCGTAGAACTCAGCCTCGCGCTGAACGTCTTCCCGGCGTTTGCGAGCCTGCATCTCATCGATAAGCCCGGAGTTCAAGTCGGCGTCAATCGCCATCTGCTTACCTGGCATAGCGTCCAATTTAAATCGTGCCGCAACTTCCGACACACGCTCGGAACCTTTCGTAATAACGAGGAAGTTCACAAGAACAATGATAAGGAAAACAATGAAGCCTACGACAACATTGCCTGCAAGGACAAACGTACCAAATGTCTTAATGACCTGCCCTGCAAAGCCCTGGTTTGTCAGGATCTGCCGCGTGGAGGAAATATTCAGCGACAGCCTGAAAATTGTGGCTATCAGCAAAATTGACGGGAAAACGGAAAAATCCAGTGCCGTCTTGATGTACATCGTCATCAGCAGAATGATGAGCGAAAGCGAGATGTTCAGGATAAACATCATGTCCAGCAGCGGTGTGGGCAGCGGGATAATAATCAGAGCGATAATCAGGATAACAAAGATGGCAACTGCATTGTTCAGGAACTTCTTCAATTACCGCTTCAACTCCTTTTTCTTCAGCTGGAACACCCAAGCCATAATTCCGGCGAGGGCTGTGTAGAACTCAGGCGGTATCTGCTGGTTTACTTCAACGGCAGCATACAGCGCATGCGCAAGGGGCACGTCCTCTTTCATGGGGATTTGATACTGTTCGGCAATTTCTATTATCTTAAAGGCAATGCGGTCTTTGCCTTTTGCAACAACGACCGGTGCTTCATCATTTTCTGGGTCATAGCAAAGAGCAATTGCGTAATGCGTAGGGTTTCGAACGACAACGTCGGCTGTAGGCACCTGCTGCATCATACGCTTCTGCGACATGCTGCGCTGCACCTGGCGGATTCTTCCCTTTGTTTCCGGGTTGCCTTCCAACTCCTTATACTCTTCTTTTACCTCCTGCTTTGTCATCTTGATGTTGCGCTCATATTCCCACCACTCGTAAAAATAGTCCAAGGCAGAAAGGGCAATAAACACAACCGACATCTGTATTACAAGATCCATAATATCCTGTAGAATAAATATGGTGGACTGCATGACATCGTTTTCCATCATGGAAGTACATTGGGCAGCAATGTCGACAATCTTGAGGTAAATCAGGTAACCAATGATAACAATTTTTATGGTTGCTTTCAGCACCTCTACCAGGGAACGGACTGAAAACAGGCGCTTAATCCCCTGCAGGGGGCTCATATTGGAAAACTTGAACTTTATTTTTTCGCCGGAAAATTTAAATTTGGTCTGGATTCCGGCTACCAGAACAGCCACCACAAGCGCCGTTACCATGGCGGGTGCGGAAAGCAGCACAATGCTAATCCAAGATTCTCTTCGGATGCCGTTCATCAATTCAGCAGTAAGGGATGTGGTGTTGCCGGCCAAATGAAAATACCGTTGAAGAAGGTTACTGATGGCACGGTACAGGGTGGGCATCGCCATACGCAGAACGACAAAAATCGCTAAAATGGAAAATGCGCTGATAACATCTTGGCTCTGAAACAGGTTGCCTTTTTTTCGTTCATCTTCACGCTTTTTCGGCGTAGCTTTTTCTGTTTTTTCTTCCGCCGAAGCAGCCATTTGGTTCCCCCCTGTTTACACATTTGAAACGGCTAGGTAAGCATGGAAAAAACGCCGCTGATGCTTTGGAACGTAACGCCAATCAGCCTTTCCAAAAAAGCAGAGAACGGCGGATCCAACACAACAATCGCGACGAAGCCAATGATGATTTTCAGCTGAACCTCAATCGTAAAAATATCGATTTGCGGTATGGCCTTCATCATAATACCTATGCCGATCTGACTGATCATTTCAACAGCAATCACCGGCAGGCACAGCTTGACCGAGTAGAGAAGCATCAGCCCAAAAACGGAAACCAACTTTTTGAAAACATCGGCCGGAATCATTTCCGCGCCATACGGCACGGCCGTACTAAGCTTGACGAAAATCTGCATTAACGTCAAATGCGAATTGGTAAGAAAAAAAATGAGCATAAACATGGCGTTTAGAATTGAAGCGGAAAGCGGCATGGAAATGTTGCTCTGCGGGTCATAAATCTTCGACATGGAAATGCCAATCTGCATATCCATTTGCTCGCCAGCCATGATGATGACGGACTGTGCCATCTGCAAAATGGATCCAATGGCGAAGCCAACCAAAAAGTCTTTCACGGCGCAGATGAAAAACACGCCGACGGAAGTGACCTCAACTGCTTTCTGCGGTACAAACGAATAAGTAAACAGGGAAAGCATAAAAGCAAACGTGACCCGAAAAATTGCAGGAACATTTTTTCTGCCAAAAATCGGGTTGAACAGAATGCAGCCTGACATCCGCATAAGGATCAGCATCAGCAGGGTAAAATTGTAATTCAGGTCCACTCAGCCACCACGCCTTCAGCTCAGCTTGACGATCTCGTCGAAAATATAATAGGTGAATTCTTTCATATTCTGCAGCATCCATGTACCCATGACAACAAGAATCACCGCAATTGCCACCAGTTTTGGAACAAACACCACCGTCTGTTCATGAATCTGCGTAGCAGCCTGCAGAATTGCTATGATAAGCCCAACGACCATACTGACAAGCAGTACAGGGGTCGAAACTTTCAGCATAACCATCATTGCCGCCTGGATAATCTGCATGATTTGTGCTATGGACATATGCTATTTCCTTTCCGGCCGGCGCGCCGCTACAAATTGAACGAAATCGTCAGGGTCTTGAACAGAAGATCCCAGCCGTCTACCAGAACAAACAGAAGAATTTTGAACGGAAGCGATACCATGCTTGGCGGCAGCATAACCATGCCCATCGACATCAGTGTGCTGGAAACAATCATATCGATAATCAGGAAAGGAATATAAATCAGGAATCCGATAATAAACGCGCGCTTCAGCTCACTTGACATAAAGGCCGGAATCACCACTGTAATAGAAAGTTCCTGATTCTTTGTGGTGCTTTTCACCTTGGCCAGGCTGCGGAAAAGGTTCAGGTCATCCTTTTTTGTATTTTTCAGCATAAATTCTTTCAGCGGCACGCTGGCTTTTTTTAGGAACTGCTCCTGTGTAATTTTCTGCTCTTTATACGGCAGGTAGGCCTGCGTATTGATTTTGGCAACCACAGGCGACATGATAAACAGAGAAAGAAACAGAGAAATACTAATAATTACCTGGTTTGGCGGCGTGTTCTGCAGGCCCAGGGCATTGCGTAAAAACGAAAGGACTATCACAATGCGGGTAAAGCAACTTGTCATAATCAGGATGCTTGGAAGAAGAGCCAGCACGGTCATCATTTCTATAATTTCAAGTGTGTTGACGCCCTTGCCGTTTACATCTACATTGACTGTTGCTGCGGAAGCCTTCATAGGGACCAGGAAAAGAACAACAAGGAAGACCGCCGTGGAAAGCATTATTTTTCGAGCTAATTTGCGCTTTTTCGCGCTTTTCGCCTTATGGTCTTCTGCTGTTATTGTTTCTGTCATTTCCCGTCATACCCCATTTTCCCCGAAGTGCAGAGCTCATTAAGTCTTTAAAGTTCTGCTGTACCGCCGCGGGCGGTTTCTTGACATAATTCTCGTCCAGTTTCATTAAAATCTCTACCCGCTCGTTTGAAAAAGAAAGCAGGTAACAGGCTCCGCAGATTTCCGCGATTACAAGACCTTTGTCGGGTGCAAGGCTCACCCGTTCCAGGATGCGGATGTTTGAGGTATTCCCCGTATTCCCAACTTTTTTTGAAACGAATTTACTGAGCTTCCAGCAAAGCCAGAGAACACCCGCAACCACAAGGATATAGAGTGCAAGCTCAAGGCCGGGGTTGTCGATGGAAAGGCGGTAATTCTGCATTTCCATTTTACTGGCCAAGAATATTGGTTACCGTTTTCATAATGCGGTCTGCTTTGAAAGGCTTTACAATAAAGTCTTTGGCACCCTGCTTTAGGGCATCTACCACCATGGCTTCCTGCCCCATGGCAGAGCACATAATGACGCAGGCATTGGGGTCTGCTGCACGAATTTGTTTCAAAGCTTCCAGCCCATCCATCACAGGCATAGTAATATCCATAATAACAAGGTCCGGTTTTTCCTTGGCGTACGTATCTACCGCAACTTGGCCATTATTGGCTTCAATAATATTGGAAAAGCCGTTTTTGGAAAGTGTATCTTTTATCATCATTCGCATAAAAGCCGCGTCATCCACAAGCATTATTTTTTTATCCATTGTCGTTCCTCCTAAATTATGAATCGATGTGTGCCAATCTCATTATTGCCTGGATTTGTTTCAGATGAGTTTCATGAGCTCGCTGTTCATGACTTCGGTAATTCGGACGCCATAATTGTCATCAACAACAACAACTGTTCCTTTTGCGATTGCTTTTCCATTTACATAAACATCGACTTGAGATCCAGCCTGTCGATTCAATTCTACAATCGTTCCAGGTGAAAAATCAAGAATTTCCTTGATTTTTTTCGTTGTTCTGCCAATTTCAACAGTAATCTGAAGCGGAACCGTCAGAATCATGTTCAGATTATTCGTTTCGCCCTTTGAAAGGTTTGCCTTGGAAGCGTCAAAACTTGGGTAAACTGCACTTGAAACCGTATAGTTCGGTGCAGGCTCACTAGACTGGAAAGGCTGGGCCTGAGCTATCGTCGGCACCACTGCAGACGCAGGCTGCATAGGTGCTGCCACGGGAACTGCCGCGGGGACCGGAGCCTGCACAGCCGCTGCAGGAGCGGCTGTTGTGGGAGCGGAAGCTGCCACCGGTGTTGCAGCGGGAGCCGGTGCCGCTGCAGGAGCTGCCGCTGGGGCTTCCGACTGTTCCCCACCATCGTCTGCGGAAAGGCCAAAGTTGTCAACAAGTTCTTTTGCAAGGTCTGTTTGCATAACATTAATAAACTTGCTGTTCACCAAGTCTGCAATCTGCAGATCAAAGGTAACGGTGACAAGGCTTTCGCTTCCGGTTAAGTATCTTTCCTTGAACTGGTCGTTTCCCTGGATTTAAAACGACTGCGGCGGTGAGATGTTAACCGTGCGGTTCAGGAACTGGGAAAGTGCTGTTGCCGCAGCTCCCATCATCTGGTTCATAACCTCGCACACCGCACCGAGGTTCATCTCGTCAAGGACAAACTCCTCATCCTTAAAGTCTTTCTGCAGCAGCAGGCCGACGATTGTTTTAATATCGTCACGTTTCAGGATTAAGAGGTTTTTGCCCGAAAGGCCCTCAACATACTGGATTTCAACGCCAATAGCCGGCTCATACAGGTGAATGTCGAAGTCTTCCGTTTTTACGAGTTCAACATGCGGGGTTGTAATATTAACCGGCTTTCCCAGCAGCTGCGAAACCGAAGTGGCCGACGAGCCGAGGCTGATGTTCAGGATTTCTCCAATGGCATCCATCTCCATCTCAGTTAAGGCTGCCTTATTTTCATTCGCATCTGCAGTTTCTGCTGCCGCCGTCTCTTTCGTCTCCTTTGATTCCAATGAAATCACCTTTTTCCAATTTATTATTGAAGTACTTTATCTATTTTTACCGCATAATGCTTGTTTTGGGTTCCAATCGTTCCCTTGAACCACTCAAGCTTTTCCACTTTAACCGTGGTGCTGCCCGGCTGCACTTTGGTATCCAGCGGAATAATGTCGCCAGGTTTCAGCACAATCAAATCCTGCAGCGGAACCTGTGCGCCGCCCAGTATAGCTGAAACCGCAAGCTGTGTGTCACCCAGCTGCTCCAAAATATTCTCCCGGTTTTCCTTCTCTGCTACGGGGTCCGTCTTTTTGTTGGCTTTAATAAACTTTTCACCAAAGCTCTTGAAGATCTCTTCAAGTGAAATGGCGGGGAGGCAGATGTTCAGGTTGCCATGCAGGTCATTCAGCGTAATGTCAAGCACTACAATCGCGGCGGACTCATCTGGCTGTACGAACTGAATCATCTGTGGATTTGTTTCAATGGAATCCATACTGAATGAAAGGTCAAAGTAGTTAATCCAGGCGTCTTTCATCAATCCTGCGAACTGTTTAAATAGATAATCCAAAAGGGAAAGTTCAATTTCGGTATAGTCACGGTCAATCGCATACCCGGAGCCGTCACCTCCAAGCAGCTTGTCAAGGATACAGAAAGAAATCGGCCGTGACATTTCCAGCATAATCTGCTTATCTTCTACATTATAAGTTTTGCTGTGCAGACCCATGAGGGAAATCAGGACGGAATCATTCAGCGCGTTGCTGAACTCGCGGTATTCTTCCTCTTCTATCTGCAGTATCTCTACCTGGCAGGCTATGCGAAGCTGACCGGAAAGATAAAGTGACAGCAGGCGGGCGAAACTGTCAAAAACATTCTGAAGGAGGCGCATTTGCTCCCTCGTGAACTTTTTTGGCGAAAGAAAATCATACTCTTTTACTTTCTGCTCTTCCGACTGTTTCTCTATGTCGCTGATGTCGGCATTTCCGCTCTGCAGGCTGCCAAGAAGTTCATCGATTTGCTGCTGTGATAAAACTTCTGCCATGCGTACCACCATTCTCCGCACAAATCATAAACAAACTTAATTGACAATTTATGAAAAGCATACGGGCCGGTGCGGAAGGTCCGCTGCGTATTTTCCACTTTAAGGCGCTTTGCTTGTTGCAGAAGGACTCGCCGGGGAACTGCCGCCGGCCGAAGCACTGGAAGATGAGCCGGAAGGGTTGTTAATACTGTCGTAGATTTGCTGAAGTTCATCCTGCGATTTCCCAACTTTGGAAATATAGATTTCCACCCTGCGGTTCTTGGCGCGGGTAGCCTCTGTACCATCATCTTTTACAAACGGCCGGTACTCACCGTAACCTTCACTGACCATCTTTTCCCCGCCGATGATTCCTTTAGACTGCACATACAGCAGCACGTTTTTAGCTCGATCCGACGAGAGCCCACGGTCAAACGCCTGGCGTTCCGTTGTATTAGTTGCAGAAACCTTTGCCGTATGCCCGTAAAACCTTACTTCGCCAATCTGGTTCGGTATGCCGGACATCGCGTCGCACAGAATATCCAGCAGTTTCTTGCCCTGCGACCCAAGTTCTGCGCTGTCGCCGCTGAAGAAAATACTGTTTCGGAACGACAGAAATGTGTAGCCATTCCCTTTGTAAATTCCCACCTGCGATTGAAGATTCTTTTTCACAATATAATTTTTGAAATAGGGGTAAAGGTCGTCAAAATTTGATACCTTATCTACGTTTTTACTTGAGCTTGATGACGCTGATGAAGCTGATGAAGTTTTTGCGCCGGAAGATGACGCCGCCTGCGGCAATTTCAGCTTGTTTATATCAACAGCAGCTACGGAAGACGGTGGAGTCCCATTTTTCATTTGGAGTGCACTGACAAGTTTTTTCCACTTCTCCGCATTCATTGTTGTCATTGAGAACAGAAGCACAAAGAATGTCAGCAGCAATGTCACCATATCGGAGTATGTATCGAGCCAGTTTGCGCACTGCGATGAGCTTTTCTTTTTTTTTCGCATTGTTCCGCCTTCTTCATAAATTACTGACAGGAAAGACTACTTTTTTGCTGGAGCGCTGGCTTTTTCTTTTCCGGCAGGCTTCTCTCCGCGTTTCTGTTCGCAGAGGAAAGCCTGCAAATTTTCTTCAATCTGCTTTGGGTTTTCGCCAGCCTGTATGGCAAGTACACCCTGCGCAACAATTTCTTTGCAAAGCATCTCTTCATCATGGCGCATATGCAGTTTATTGCCGATTGGCACCAAAAGCAGGTTGGCAAGGAGTGAGCCATAGAACGTTGTGACAAGGGCTGTAGACATCCCCTGTGCCAAAGCGGTAGTGCCTTGTGCGGAATCCATTTTCAGGTTTGCAAGCATATTAATCAGGCCTATCAGCGTGCCAATCATACCGAAAGCCGGGGCAAAGGTAGAAGACTTCTCGTAAAAGCCCCAGCCGGCGGAATGACGCTCATCCAGGTTGTTCAGCTCATTGTCCAAAATCTCTTTTACTTTTTCGGGGTTAATAGCGTCCACAATCAGCAAAATACTTTGCTTCAGGAAGGTGTCTGACGTTTGGTTGGCCTTTTCTTCCAAAGAAAGCAGGCCCTTTTTACGCGCTTCCTGCGCAAAGTCTACAATCTGCGCGATATATTGTTTCGGGTCATACGGATTCTTCTTCAACGTAATTTTAATCTGAGATGGGATATTTTTGAAGAAATTAATTGGAAACGCAATCAGCATCGAAGCAAAAGTACCGCCGAATGTAATTGCCATGCTGGAAGGATCGATGAATCCCTTTATAGCGTGTGGATCCGTAAATCCAGTTGTAATGCCGAAATAAATTAATACAAGACCCGCTATGAGGCCTATTAGCCCTGTAAAGTCCATTATGACACTTCCTTGCCGGATTTTTTATTCTGCAGAATGCTCTTTCTGTTTCTGCGGCGCAATCAGATGTTTGAAAATGTTGCGTTGGTAGTCAACAATCTGTTTTGCAATGTCTTCGCGGCTTTCCTTCACCAAGTAGTACCGGCCGTTTGTGAGAGATATTTTTGTCTCCGGAATATTCTCAATAATCTCAATCAGCTGTTCATTGAGAGAAAAAGGAATCCCGTTCAGTTGAGTCAATGTAATCATAATAACTCTTCCCCTTTAAATTGCCGACCCGCCCCGGCGTGCCGGCGCCGGGAGCAAAACCGGTAATCCGATTCTCAAATTACTTCATGTTTACAAGGGTCTGGTACATTTCGTCCGATACGGAAATAATCTTGGTGTTGGCCTGGTAGCCTCTTTCATACATAATCATGTTTGAAAACTGGGTAGCAAGGTCTACGTTGGAGCCTTCCAGTGCGCCAGAATCCAGTTTGCCGGTTGCATCCGCCTGAGGGTCGGAATAGGTTGGGTCGCCGGAGTTCTCTGTGGCCTTGTAATAGCCATCGCCCTTTTGCTCAAGGCCGGCTGTATTTGAAAAGTTTGCCAGGCCAATCTGGCCTATTTTAATTGATTTGCCGTCGTATTCAGCGGTAACCATACCATCGCTGCCGATAGCGACCGAATCAATTTTGCCCTTTTTCGGGTTGAATTTAATGAGGGAAAGCTTTCTGGTGGAAGCGTAAACTCCCGGCGTTGTATCTGCTGTGGTGTCTAGGTCCTTGCCGTCTGGATCAAATTGGCGGCCAAGGACATAGCAGCCGTTGCTGTCGGTCAAATAACCGTTGCAGTCAAAATTTAGGCTGCCCAGACGCGTATATTTTACTGAGTCGTTGCTCGTCATAGTAGAAGCCTTCGTCGGAAGGATTTTCGCATTATCGTCGGCTCCATCGGTTACAGGGCCGTCAGCAACAGCAATATAGCCTTCGCCGTCTATGTAAATATCTCCGGCTCTGCCTGTTGAATCAATGCCGCCTTTTGACATATCGACCGCAACACTGGCGGCAACGGCACCATAGCCGATTTGGGACGGGTTTACGCCTGCAGAACCGGTTGCGGTTTTGCCTGCGGAAGCGCTTTGAACCTCCTGGTACATGGTGTCGCGGAAGGTCGTGTCACCACACTTAAAAGCACGGGTATCGACGTTGGAGATATTGTTACCGATAACATCAACGGCTGTCTGGTGTGCTTTCAGGCCCGCAATCGCGGACGACATACATCTCATCATAATGAATCTAGTCTCCCTTTCATAATAAGAGCCGAACGGGCTTCTCTGTCAGTCAAAGCCCGGATAACCTCCCCGAAAGGTCCGGTTATAAAATTACGGCTCCGTCGATATTCGTAAAAATATTGTCTTTCATTTCCCCGCCGTTCATGGTAGTGACAACCGTGCGGTTTGGAATGTTCACAATAAAAGCCGCGTTTCCGTTCAGCATAAGTGCTTCAGTTACCCCTTTGCTTTCCGCTTTCTGCACGGCGTCGCTCATTTTCTCCATCAGCTGCGGCGAAACCGAAATCTGCCTGGAATCAAGCCGTTCCATTGCGTGTTTTGAAAACGTAAGGTCTGTGCTGCTTTGCTGTATGGCTTCCTTCAGTATCTGGCTGAAAGGGACTTTGGGGCTTTCCGCCTTCTGAGCGGCTGAAACCGAACCTGCCTGCTGCGGCGTATAGACTGGGGAAATCAATGCGGAATAGTTTTTCTGGAACTGGATGTCATCCATTCTCAGTTCACCGCCTTTGGTCAGAGTAGTGCTGCTTTCGCAACCTTAGAGGTGCTTTCCTTAGTAGTGCTCTCAGTGGAAGGCTCCTTGCCGCCCCCTGATGCTGGATCTGTATTTAACGCATGAAGTCCATGAACTTCAGCCACATCCGAAAGGTCAAAAATCCTGTCGCCTATCTGGATAGTGCAGTCACCAGTCTCTCGATCCAAAATGGCTTTGCTTACAGTGCCTGATACCGTTACATCCTTGCCGGTGTCTGGGTCCATTTTCTTAACAACAACGTCATCCCCCACAAGGGCCGCACCATATTCGCAGGTAGACTGTGTTGTCAGTTTATTCATGGACTGAATGGCTGTAAAAAGCGTCATTTCGGTCACATACTGCGATGTGTCGGTAGAAGAAGAGGAAACGCTCTGGTTTTTCATCTGAGCCGCCATAATTTTCAGGAAGCTCTGCAGATTCAAAGTCTTGTTTTTCTGAACCGTTGTAGGAGCTTTATTGACATTTTGCGCTGGGTCTGACGGATTAATAGGATCTGTTACTGACATTCTGCTTCCTCCTTTCAAAATATCTGTTCTGTTATGCGCTTATGCCGGTCTGCTTCAGAATCGAAAGAAAATCATCCGTGCTGATATTGCCCGCGCCGGTAGAATTTGCCCAATGGGCCTGCTGTTCTTCCATCTGCTGGCGGGCATTCTGCTCTGCGTAGCCGTTTTGCGGCTGAGCAAACTGCTGCTGTGCCGGCTGGTTTGGAACCGCCACCTGCACGCTGCTGTGGTTTGTCGTGTCCTGCAGCATAGAGCGGATTTCGCCGGAATTAGAAGCGAGAAGGCTCTGCGTCTTTGGGTTGGATGCCGCAAGCTCTACGGTAAGCATACCGCCTTCTGAAACCAGCTTAACGGAAACCTTGCCGAGTGACTGTGGGTAAAGGTCAACCTGAAGCTGCTGTTTTCCATTTTTCAGGCCCTGTACAACCGCTTCGGAAATCTGGTGTGCTACAGGGACCTTTTCCGCAGCGGGGGCATTGGAAACCTTAATGACCACATGGCCGTCTGTGTAAAGATTAGAAAGCTGTGCTGCTTTGAAAGCATCTGGAGAAGAATCTTCTTTTCTGCCGGTATTCGTTTCTGCAGTCTGTGAAACGACTTTTACCGGAACATTTTCAGGTTTGGATTCCTCGGTTACAATTTGTGCAGGATAGGCTTCCAATGGCTGTTTTGCCTGCACTGCAGGTGAACTTTCCGTCATTGCTGCTGCGCTGCCATCAGCGCGCAAAGCCTGCGGCTGCACGTTGGTTTCAACCGCTGCCGTTTTTGGGGCTGCATTCTGCTGAAGCACAAGAGGCTGAGCCGTTTTTTCTGCCGGTATCGGCTGCATAGGCTGTGCTTCTGGCTGTAAAACTGTTTTCGTCTGAGCCGGAACTGCCGCCTGCTGAACCGGTTGTGCCTTGGAAGCGTCCGCCGCCGTAATCAACTGCGAAACACTGCCCTTGGTTAGGGCTGAAATTGCCTGCTGCTTCTGCACTTCTTCGGAATCTACCGGTAGGATGCCGACTGCTGTTGCCGCTTTCGGCTGAACCTGCTGTGGAAGCACATCTGCCACTTGAGTGTTTGGCTGAACAAGGGCCGCTGCGTCTTTCAGCGGATCTTTCTGATCTTTCGGCCGGTCTTCTTTTTGGGCAGGTGTCTTTTCTGTGGAATCGCCTGATTCGGTTGGAGCCGTCTTTTGGGAAGCAACCTGCAAAAGGGACTGAAAGCTACCGGTTTCCTGAGTATCCGCAGAAGCTGCTTTTGGTTTTGACGAAATCTGCTGCCCGGCTTCTAACTGTATTCTCTGTATCATTGTTTTCACATCCTTTCACCTTGGATTCTATCTAAAATGGAATTAGCCAGCTAAAAGGATGAAAGGTTAGCTTGCTGCGGCGCTGGTATGGCTCACAAACTCTTCCAAGAAAGTTTCCTGCTCTTTTCGTTCCTGGACCCTGTATGCCGTTACCTGCTTGTCTTTCAGCCGCTCCAGCCCAGAAATGTCGCTCTTCATCTGGACTACCTCTTTTTGTTTTGCGGCTATGGCTTCCTGCATTTTGCGTTCATCCTGTTTGAAAGCTTCAATTTTATGGTTCAGCACTCTAAGGTAACCTTTATATACGGCAATTTGATGGGGAGCCACCACGCCGCCATCCATCTTGTCAATCAGTCCCTGATTGGTGTTTTCAAATTCATGGTTTGCTGCGTTGATGTTTGCCTGAATTTCGCGGTGCTGCATCTGCAGGCGGGTCAGCTCACTTTTCAGTAAGCCTAGAATCTGCTGCTTGTAATCGAGTACTTTTTGAAGAGAGAAACTGAACTTTTTCATATTCTTAAATCTCTTTCATTAATTCTTCCGTTTTTTCAGCCGTGAAGGTTTCATCCACCTTCTGAGTCAGGAAAGAATTGATTTTATCAACTTTGGCAACTGCTTCATCCAGCCGCCGGTTCATGCCCGGTTTATAAGCGCCAATCGAAATTAAGTCGTAATTTTGGTAATAGGTAGAAAGCAAATCGCGTATTTTTGCCGCCTGAGCCTTATGCTCCGGGGAAACGATGTCGTCCATCAGCCTCGAAATGCTTGCATTAATATCAATGGCGGGGTAGTGGTTCTGTGTGGCCAGCTTGCGGGAAAGCACAATGTGGCCATCCAAAATACCGCGGACAGTGTCGGCAATCGGCTCGTTGGTGTCATCGCCCTCCACAAGCACAGTGTAAATGCCGGTGATAGAACCTTTTTTGAAATTACCGCTGCGTTCCAGCAGCTTAGGAAGTTCCGCGTAAATGGAAGGCGTGTAGCCGCGCGCTATGGGCGGTTCGCCGATGGAAAGCCCAATTTCACGCTCTGCCATGGCAAAACGAGTCAGGGAATCCATCATCAGCAAAACATCTTTGCCCTGATCGCGAAAATACTCCGCAACGGCTGTGGCAACCGAAGGGCACTTGGCACGGAACATGGCTGGCTGGTCGGAAGTGGCTATCACCAGAACAGTTCGGGCAAGCCCTTCCTCACCAAGATCTTTTTCGATGAATTCCTTAACTTCTCTGCCTCTTTCGCCCACAAGCGCAATGACGTTCACATCGGACTGAACGTGCTTTGCAATCATGCCCATCAGCGTGCTTTTTCCAACGCCGCTTCCGGCAAAAATGCCCATCCTCTGCCCTTTACCTATGGTAAGCATCCCGTCTATGGCTTTGATACCGTAACTGAGCGGCTCGGTGATACGCGGGCGTTCCAGCGGATTGGTATAACTCGCGTCAATGTCGTAAAACTGAGTCGGATGAAACGGTGCAAGGCCATCCATGGGGTGGCCCATGGCGTCGATTGTCCGGCCTACCAGAAAGTCGCCGACCGGCACGCGCAGTTTGTGCTCTGTGTTTTCCACAATGCTGCCCAGGCCAATGCCTTTTACATCGCCGTAAGCCATCAGCAAAAGGTTGCCTTCTTTAAAACCAACGACCTCCGCGGTGATGTTTGCATCACTGCCCGAACTAATCGTGCAGATGTCGCCGATTTTGCCCGGGAGGCCAGCAACTTCTATCATCATGCCGGTAACATTTTTTACTTTTCCTTTATAGCTGAGCGGGTTGATTCTGTCTACGGCCTTGCATGCTTCCTGCAAATCCACCATGATGGCTGTTTTCACCGCCTTTTGTTACTGCTGTGTTTTCTTTATTTTCACTGCTTCGGCAATGCCTTTTTGCAGTTTGGAAATCTGGCTGTCCGCCCCGGCATCTATCACCTGGTCCGGCGTTTCTATCACGCAGTCTGTGCTGCTCATGTCAGCGGAAGCAATTACCTTGACGCTGCTCGAAATATCCTGCAGGTCTTTTATAATGCTGCTGTCTGCCTTTATTAAGGCACTTGCCGTTTCATTGGAAACAAAAATGCGAATCCATTCCTGGCTGCGGTACTCTTCCATAACGGAAAGAATCATATCGTGCATGGCGCGCTCATTGGTTTTTAATTCTTGCCTGAGAACTGCCTTAGCCATCGACGCCGCAAGATTCACAAGGTCATCCTCAAATTTTTCAAGGATACCATCTTTCGACTTCTCAACCGATTCAATCATCAGGCCCAGTTCATCAAGGGAGCGGCGGCTTTCCGCGTCCGCTTTTTCTCTACCGCTTTCCATACCTTTCCTGTAGCCGGCGTCATAGCCTTCCTTTTTCCCTTCCCGGGAACCTTTGGCATAGCCGTCGGTGTAAGCCCGCTGCTTTGCTTCAACAGCTTCGGTGCGTATATTCTCACGCGCTTCCTTCATGGTCTTTTCGCTGTACGCCTGCGCGGAATTAATAATTTCTTTGGCCTTCAGGAAAGCCTGTTCCAAAGCTTGTTTCGGCTGGCTGGGCTGCGTAAGGTCCGCCTGCGGCTGCTCCGTTTTCTCCGCCTGCGGTGGAATAAACTCACTGACTGTTTTCCCATCGGCGGAAATCTGCGGCTCAAGGTTAGTATACCGGTAATTGGAAACCGCAGCCGTGTATTCGCCGGAACGGATAATCCTACTCAATGATCTCATCCTTTCCGCCCTTCGAAATTACAAGCTCGCCTTCACTTTCAAGGCGCCGAATCACGCCAACAATTCTCTGCTGGGCTTCTTCAACATCCTTAAGACGTACATTATGCGTATATTCGAGGTCGGATTTGACCGTATCCGCTGAACGTGTGGACATATTCTTGAATATGATTTCCCGCACATCTTTATTCGCACCTTTCAGTGCAAACACAAGGTCTTTGGAATCCACTTCGCGCAGGAAACGCTGAATGGACATATCGTCCAAACCAATGATGTCTTCGAACACAAACATCTTTTTGCGGATCTCTTCCGAAAGTTCTGAATCCTTGCGGTTCAACTCGTCGAAAATGCTCTTTTCCGCCGTGCGGTCCATGTTGTTCATCACATCAGCTGCATAGTCGATGCCGCCAAATGTTGTAAACTCTGTGTCAAACATATTGGAGAATTTATTGGAAAGGTTGTCTTCCACAATTTTGATAACCTCCGGTGAAGTGCGGTCCATGGTTGCAATGCGCTGCACAACATCCACCTGCTTTTCTGGTGGAAGCTCAGCAATGACTGTGGCGGCCTGATCCGGCCGTGTGTATGAAAGGATCAGCGCTATGGTCTGCGGATGCTCATTCTGTATGGTCGTCAGCAGGTTCTTGTAATCCGCCTTGCGCAGAAACTCAAAGGCTTTTTGGTTAATGGACTTGGTCACGCGCTCCAGCAGGGAATTTGCTTCCTGCTCACCATATGCTTTTTCCAGAACGTTTCGGGCATATTCCACACCGCCGTCGGTAACGACTTTCTGCGTCAGGCAAAGCTGGTAAAAATCGTTGAGAATTGTGTCCATCTGTTCGCTTGGCACATTGGAAGTGCGGGCAACCTCATAAGTAAGCTGTTCCAGCTCATCTTCGCGCAGGTACTTGTAAATCTGAGAAGCTGTGTCGGCGCCAAGAGCAATTACTACCGCTGCAGCTTTCTGCGGCCCGGTTATTTTCGGCGGTTGAAGCTCACTCATGCTTGATTTCGTCTCCTCTCAACCAACTGCGGAGCAGCTGAGCGGCAATTTCCGGATTCTTGGAGGAGAAATCCTGAAGCTGGTTCTTAATCTGTTCCTCTTTGTCGCTGCCTGCACTGCGCATTTCCTCAATCGAAGGCACTGGTTCTTTTTCTCCTCTCAACCAACTGCGGAGCAGCTGAGCGGCAATTTCCGGATTCTTGGAGGAGAAATCCTGAAGCTGGTTCTTAATCTGTTCCTCTTTGTCGCTGCCTGCACTGCGCATTTCCTCAATCGAAGGCACTGGTTCTTTTTTCACCTGCTCTGCACCTTCTTCCGCCTCTGCATCTTCTGCCGGTTCTTCGCCCTCCGGCACTTCCATGCCATTTTGGGCTTGAGCCTCTTCCGGTGAAAGCTGCTGCAGGTTTGCAAGCATCTCTGCTCTTCTGGCCTTTCTCTTTTTAGCGGAAAGCAAAACAATTAACAGAATAAGCAAAAGCAGTACGCCCGCAGCAATCAGAATAATCGGGTTGTTCATCAGCATTTGCGGAAGCCCGTTTGCCTGTACGTTATTCGCCTGCGACGAAGCTGCTGCCGATGGCATTGTGGCCATAATGGCTACTTTGCTTTGATCGACCGCAGCAGCATTGGCAATCAGTGCGGTCAGATCCTGCTTTTTAGCATCCGTCATACCGTTGGTTGTAACCACAACCGCCACGGTAAGGTCATCCAGCGCAGCCGCATTGCTTTGAATCTGCTCCTGCACTTTGTTTACCAAGTAGTCATATGTTTTGCTGTCTTTTGCGGTAATGACGCCGCTGCTTACCGAAACGCCAGGATAAGTAGTTGTTGTTGTGTCGGCGTTGCTGGTTGTACCTGCTACGCCGCCCGCCCCAGAATCATCCCTTGCTACTTCATGGTATTCCTCTGAGTGACTTACAACGCCTTTCCCATCGCTGGTAGAAGGTGTATAGGTAACAATATCCTGTATTTTCTTGTCAAGATCCATTTTGCTCTTAACACTGACGCTGATGTTGTTTCTGCCGTAGACTTTCGAAAGCAGCCCGGTAATCTTGTTCTGCAGGTTATCTTCGTACTGTTTCTCTATCTTCAGTTTAAACTCCGAAAGTGAAATCTGCGTAGAACCGGAATCGTTTTCAGAAGAAGCCGAAAGCTCTTCACCGGTAGAGTTGTCCATAACGGTTACATCGGCTGCTTTCATGTTCGGCACACTTTTGGAAATAAGCTGCTTAATACCGTTAACCTGCTTGGTGTTCAGTGTTTCGCCGTTTCGCAGTTTCACCGCTACGGAAGCGCTCGCGGCCTGCTTATTATCATCCCAAGCGTAGGAGCTGCTTTCTGGCAGACTGATAGTAACGGTCGCGGTGTCAACGGAATTAATGGTTTTTACCACAGCGCCGAGGCGCGATTCCAACTGATACTGTTCAATAATTTTTCGCTCTTCATCGGTCGTCATGACCCCGACATTTTTGGTGAAGAAATCATAGTTTGGTGCGGATTTTGGGTAACCTTCGGTCGCCAGCTGCATCCGAACGGAATTTTCTTTGGCTTTGTCTACATAAATTGTTCCATTGTCAGTGCGGTAAGCCACATCCTGTGTGCGCAGCTCATTGGTAATGGTCTGTATTTCATCGCTGCCAAGTCCGGAATAGAGGACCGTATACTGCATACGGTTCATCGCCAAGCTTAGAATGATAGCCAGGACTACTGCAGCGCCGAGGCAGGAAAATATAACAATCTTCGATTTTTTTGTTAATTTGCCCCAGAATGTTTTAATGGGGTCAATTACTTTTTTCAGCTGTTCATTCATGAAGCCGCATAGACCGCCCTTCTAAGTGAGTTTCGTCAGACGTTAATATTGATGAGTTCTTTGTAGGCATCCAGCAGCTTATTGCGCAGCTCTACTACCATATCAACGGAAAGGCCGGCTTTCTGCGAAGCAATCAAAACATTATGCAGATTGTCAGACTGGCCGGAAGCCATCTGATAAATCTGGTTGCCTAAATCGGCATCTGTTTTCTGCACATCCGAAATAGCATTTTGAAACAACGAGCGAAACGGGGCCGTTGCCGAGTTGGTATCTGCACCAATACTAGGGGTGACAGCACGCGCAGCATTCAGTTCTTCCAGTGAATTAATCGGAATAATTGGCTGTATGGCATTCATTGCTTTCACTTCCCAATCTCAAGGGCCTTCGCGGCCATGTTTTTTACGGCTTCCACCGCAGTAAGGTTGGCATTATAAGCGCGGGTCACGGCCATCATGTCGGTCGTTTCCTGAATCAGGTCAACATTCGGCTTTTCCACGTAGCCACGAGCATTTGCGTCCGGGTCAGTCGGGTCATACACCACATTAAAAGGCGTCTGGTCTTCCACAATCTTTGTAGCTTTCACGCCGTTTGGCACTGTTGCCGAACTTTCAGCAAGGCGGTTGTTCACCATATCCCGGAATGTACCGGCGCCATCGGCACACTGGTAAACGACCATTTTTCTGCGGTAGGGACCGCCTGCTTCCGTGCGGGTGGTTTCAGCGTTTGCAATATTCTCAGAAATAACATCCATGCGGAGGCGGCTTGCCGTCAAACCGGAAGCTCCAATATCAAGCGAATGCAAAAAAGCCATAGGGCAACCTCCTGAAAATTATTTTGCGTCACCGGTAATTGCGGTGCGCAGCCTTGAAAAATAATCCGACATCTGCTGTACGGAGTACGAGTAATTTGAAGTTGTACGGAACATATCAATCATCTGCTGCTCCAAGTCAACGCCGTTTCCGTCAGCACGGTAGGTACGGCTTTTGTCTTCTGCAGTAACCGGCTGTACACTGCCAACGCGGGCCATTGTATCTTTCATGGAAGCTTTTGAGGCTTCCATGGCATTCTTCAGCTCGCTTTCAAATGAAACCGTTTTCTGTTTATAACCCGGTGTCTCAAAATTTGCCATATTATCTGAAATGACCTGCTGCCTGCACCAAAGGCCATCCAGGTCTTTTTGCAGCAGTGTTGAAGAGATACTGTCTAACCAATTCATAAGGTAAGAGACTCCTTTCAGCGATTTCGTTCCAATCTTTGCTCACAGCCTACTCAACTAAATTATAGATATAATAGATAGGCCGTTAATTTAGGGTGTAAATTCAAAGCTAAAGTTCTACTTAAAGTGTAAATTGTGCGATTCCATTAATTTTCTGAATTCATCCTTTTTCAACAATTTTCGCCGTTTGGATGTCACAAAAGCCGCACTTCACTTTTTCCCCAAAAAAATTCATGACCTTTTCGGAAATACCGTAGGAAGGCCAATGCCGTCTAAATAGCAGAGATTAGCAGCAGATTCTGCAAAAATAACGAAAATGTATTTATTTATTATTATACATATACTTGGCACAAAAAGTCAATAATGCAGCAGGTAAAAATGCAGTATATTTTTATACATATTGCTAAATTTGTTTAGCATATATTTTCTGGATTTATTTATATTGCTTATTTTAGTGAATATTTCATTCCACGTTTTTCCTTTTTAAATCATTTTGCAAAAAATATACCTGTTTCTTCAGATTACGGAATAATGTTTGGTCAATTTTGCCCCTGTGCGGAGCTAAATTTTTTTTCGTGCATGCCGATAAAAGAAACAGAGGTGAGTGTGATGATGATTAAGGGCACGGGTTTTAACGTGAACCTTTTTTCGAATAGCGGCATCCGCCCTATAGAAGAATATGACAGCATTCGCACAGAGGCCGCCGGCATACGGGCGGGCAGCACTTTTCGCAGCGAAATGCGTGAAAGAACGGATTCGATTGAAATTTCTTCCGGAAAAGCTGACAGCAGCCGTGCTGTTCTGGAAAAAGCAAAAGCACAGATTATGCACGATATAAGCCGTGATACGGGCGCAGAAGAGCTGCAAAACCTGAAAGACCGTATTGCAAGCGGAAAATACACCGTGAATCCAGACGAACTTGCCGAGATTCTCGCCCGGTAAGCACAGCATGAAAGGGAGCCTGTACTCATGATTAATGCAGAAAAATCCGAAAGGCTGGTTCGCTTTTTTGAAGACCTTTTGGTTTTCTATCAGAAATTTCTCGATTTGGAAAGAGAAAAATACAGCATCGTACTTTCTGAAAAGCTGGAATCCCTCGACGAATGCATGAACCGGGAGCAAGCGTTTTCCCTGAAAGCCCGCGGGCTGGAAAGCAGCCGGCAGGAGCTTTTGAAAGAAATGGGGATACAGCAGAGTACATTCCGCGAGTTGATTCCGCAGGTTGACCTTTCCAAACAGGAACAGATGCAGAGTCTTTACCAGGAGCTTTCGAGCACTGTTTCATCTATTCAAAGTGTAAACAGCAAATGTACGAATATGATTCGCTTTAAACGGGAGCGCGTTTCGCACATCCTTGCTCAGGCTGAAAATCATCCTGAACTGAAGCAGATTTACGGCAGTAAATTACGAAGTACAGCGGAACATCCTGTTTCCTTTTCAAAAAAAATTTAGCGGAAAGATGGAGGTACCGGCATGAGTTCCACATTTGACGGACTGTATATTGCACGTAGCGGTGTTCGCGCTGCCCGCGCTAACCTGAATATTACCGGCCAAAACATTACAAACGCAGATACCGACGGCTACACCAGACAGCGTGTAGATCAGTCGTCCATTCCGCCCTGCGGATATGGCAGTTTCTGGGCGGTTGCGGGCGCTACATACGGCGATGGTGTAAGTTCAGACGGCATCAGCCAGTTACGTGACCTGTTTCTCGACGGCGAATTCCGTACACAGAACGCAAAGTCGGGCGGCAGCGCAGCAGAAGTAAATTCTCTTTACAATATGGAGGATATTTTTACCACAACTTCTACGGCAGATTCCGCTTCAAAGACTTCTGTAATCAATGTACTCAGCGATGCATTCAGCAGTTTCCTTTCCCAGCTGGAATCTCTTACTTCCACAAAAAGCACCGCTTCCGAGAGTGTCCTCCGCGAGCAGGCAAAGCAGCTTGCCACAAAACTGAATATTTCTGCGAATGCACTGAAAACCGAGCGGGAAAAGCAGTTCAACGATTTTTCAAACTACGGTGTAACGAAAGTGAACGGGCTGCTGAAAAACATTGCATCCTTAAACAAACGGATTAAGGATGCTGAGGTTTCCGGTTCCCCTGCCCTGGAGTTGAAAGACCAGCGCAACGTCATGCTTGACCAACTTTCAAAATACGCCAGCATCAATGTTTCCTACCGGAAAATGGATGTCTATACAGGCAAAGAAGTGACGGGCGTGGTTCCCAACAATGACCGTACAGTAGATGAGATGTGCGTTTCTCTGGCAGACGCGGACGGTAATCCGTTAACCTACAGCGTGACCAAAGATGGTAAGACCGTCCAGGAAAAATATAAATTGATTGACAATGGCGATTTTGCAAAATTTGACGTCCAGCGCAACAACATCACCGATGACAGTTATGTAGAAGGCGTCGCAGGCGGAGATGCCGCCAGCCAGCCATTCGACATCACGCACCTCCGCCTTTCCAATCTTTCCACAGACGGCGGAGCCCATTTTGACAACGGTGCCGATGTGGGCGATACCTACACTGGCGTAAAAAACAGCGACATTAAAACCGGCAGTTTTGCGGGCTACCTGCAGCTCTTAAACGAGAGCGGTGAATACGATACTGCAAGCCCTTCCGTTCCAACCACTACCTTCCGCGGCATCGGTTTTTACCAGCAGTACCTTGACACCATTGCGCAAAGCTTTGCAAGTACCCTGAATAACATGAACACTCTGGGCTGCGCTTCCGTCACAAAAGGAGGCGGGTCAGTATATGAGGTAAAGCCGCTTTTCACGGGTTCCGCAGAAGGGCTTTCCGACGTTCCAACCGACGCCGGTCTTCCTGCCGCCCTCAAAACCATTACAGATGGTATTACGGCGGAAAATATCCACGTTGCAGCCAGCTGGGTTGACGGCCAGCTTACGATGAGTAAAGATCCGCCAACAAACGCGAATGACACCACCACTTCTTCCTATTCCAATATAAACGATATGATTGGGAAACTTAGATCCGACACGCAAACAATGAAAAGTGCAAATGGCGTTACCGTTTTCACCGATACCTATGAAAAGGCATTTGCAAGCGTTGCCACTATGCTTGGCCAGGATGCAAACAGCGTTCAGGCAACTGACACAACAAATTCCCACTTGTTAGGTAATATTAACAATGACCGCCAGTCTGTTTCTTCCGTAAGCCTCGACGATGAAGCCGTCAGCATTGCCCAGTTTGGCCAGTCGCTGAACGCCGCTTCCCGATTTATGACGGCTGTAGACGAATGTTTGCAAACAATTATCAACAATATGGGCCTTTGCGGCAAGGGGTGATAATTTATTATGAGAATTACTTCGCAGATGATGCTTTCTTCTTATAAATCAGACGTGAGCGACGCTTTTGCTTCTTTAAACAAAGCCATGCGCCACGCTTACGATTACCGTGCGTTTGACCGCCCGTCCGATGATCCGCTCGCTGCGTCGCAGACGTTTGACATCCACTTTCAAATGGACCAGAACGCTGACTATGCCAGCAACATCAGTACCCTGCAGGGCACTACAGCTTCCGCCGATAAAATTCTGCAGAATATCTGGGACACTGTATCAGAAGCGGACAGCCACGAAATCAAGCAAGCCCTTGACGGCACGATGAATGGCTCCAACCGCAGTGTCCTTGCAGACCACCTAATCAGTCTGCGTGATGACATTGTTTCGCAGATGAATACAAAATACGGCGACAGTTATATTTTTGGCGGTTCCAACCAGACGCAGCCTCCATTTGAGATGGTCAACGACCAACTGTATTACCGCGGCGTAAACGTTGATACCGGCAAGCTGAAAGACGGCGTGACCGATTCGGCGGTTCCGCTTGCCACTCTTGCGGATCCCGACAAAGATTCGACGTACGTCGACATTGGTCTGGGAATGAACTTTACCGCTGACGGCAAAATCAACAGCCAGAGTGTCTTTAACAGCTCTATGCCAGCTATTTCTTACCTTAGCTATGGGGGCGGAGCTGACACCCCCAAAAACATCTGCTCGGTTTTGACGGAAATGGCCGCAACACTTAAAGCTGGCGCCAACGCAGACAAGCTCAGTGATGACGACCGGACAAAACTTACAGGTTATGCAGATGTTCTGAAGGATGGCGAAAGCAGTCTTCTGGCCGGGCAGGCAAAACTCGGCGCAAAGACGCAGTTTCTGAACAGTATTGCAAGCTACACCGATGACGAAAAGCTTTCCCTTTCGGAAAAAGACAACAAAGTAGAGTACATGGACTACACAGATGCAATCGAAACTTTCTACAGCCAGATGCAATGTTACAATGCTTCGCTGAAAGTCGGCAGCCAAATTCTTCAGCAAAGCCTGATGGATTACCTGAAATAATACCGGAACAGGTGTTTTATGCTGCTGATGATTGAGAATAAAGATGCACCGACCGAACCAATTATAGAAGATTCGGGCAAAGATGCAGAAATTGTTTATATTTCTTCGATTACTGTACCTGTGGAAAATGACTTTCAGCAGGTACAGCGGAAAAACAAGCTTGACTGTTTTTGCTTTTCCCGCAGAGATACACAAAAGCCGGAACAACATCAGAGTGACAAGCTGGTTCCGCAGTACCTGCGGGCCGTTGGGCACATTGGAAAAATTCCAGGCTATCTTTCGCCAGCCGCCGCCAAAACCTGCGGCTTTTCGGAAAAGACTGCGCAGTACTTCTGTGAAAAAGCCTGACGTAATTTAAGGAAGCGGGGACTCCAAGATGGATAATAACGCACTGGGGACACGGATTCATTTCCCAAAAGGTATTTTTGGGTTTGAAGAAATCAAGGATTTTTTTCTCCGCCCGGAAGACAGCAAAAACGTAATCTGGTCCCTTCAGGCGGCGGAAAGCGACTACCCCACACTGATTGTCGTTGATCCACTGCTGATTGTTCCGGATTACAGTCCGGAATTGACCTCCGCCGACCGAAAAATCCTCGGCTCGCCAAAAAGGGAAGACCTCTGCTGCCTTGTCGTAGCAGTAATCCGTAAAAATCTGGAGGATTCTGTTGTAAACCTGAAAAGCCCTGTTCTAATTAATGTGAAGAATCGCATCGGGGTGCAGACCATCTTGGAAAACAGTGATTACCCCGTGCGCTCTCCTCTTCTCCGCAGTCGGAAAAATGGGGGCGTTTAGCAATGCTTGTTGTTTCCCGTAAAAAATCTGAGTCTATCCTGATTGGCGACGACATTGAAATCATCGTGACCGATATTGGCGCGGAACGTGTTAAAATCGGGATTAAGGCACCCAAAGGTGTGACGATTCTGCGCCGTGAACTTCTGGAAACAAAAAAGCTGAACCGTGAAGCAAGTTCTGCTTCCGGAAAAGACGCACTGGATCAGCTGAAAAAAGCGCTGACCAATGAATAGATATAGATAGTCCCCCGGCACAAAGCCGGGGGATTTCTTATGCGTGCAAGTGCGTGCAAGCTCCTTAAGACACTTAGGACCTCTGTGATATGGTAGAAATTAAATGTATGCTGGCTTACATTTTTTGTTCAACGCTAAAGACATTTTAGATGTCTCGGTACAGCCTGGGGTATTCTCAAATGCCTGGGGTATTCTCACTAAAATAGAATGTGCTCCAGGAAACTGTTTTCCTGGAGCACATTCTCCTTACACCAATAATTCGGAACCACATCAAAACAAATCAAATATTTATAAAATTCTGCATTTTACTCTTAATTTTCCATGTTAGCGACCGATATAATGATTGAAACCAATTAAGGTTTTCAAGCTCCTCCGAATGAAAGTTTATAGGGCCCATAGGCTGTAAAAGAAGAACTTACTTTTTAAAGATTGAAACGTGGAGAATGGAACTTTCCGCGTGTTTTAATTATCAAGGAGGAAATTTATCATGCGTATACAGCACAACATAAGCGCTTTGAACGCTTCTAACAAACTGAAGATCAATGAAAATTCCATCAGCAAGAACATTGCAAAACTTTCTTCCGGCTACCGCATCAACAGTGCAGCAGACGATGCTGCAGGCCTTGCAGTTTCCGAAAAAATGCGTGCTCAGATTAACGGCCTGAGCCAGGCTCAGGATAATACAAAGAACGGCATTTCGCTGATTCAGACAGCTGAAGGCGGCCTGAATGAAACTTCCGCTATTCTGCAGAGAATGAACACTCTGGCTACGGAGTCTGCAAACGGTACTTACCAGAATGCTCCTGACCGTGCAAACCTGCAGAAGGAGGCTAACTCGCTGGAAAGCGAAATTGACCGTATTTCCACTTCCACAAACTTCAACCAGATTAACCTGCTTGACGGTTCTCTTGGCGGCTACACGGCTTCCAGTATTACTTTCTCCGCAAGCGGCATTCAGAACATGACTGTTACCGGCGGTAACATTTCTGACGTGACATTTTCAGTCGGTTATACTACCACTTCCAAAACACTTACTTTTAGTCCAGTTTTAGCTTCTTCTGTTAAAGGTGTTGCCTTTAACTCGACGTCAGCCCTCGACAATGTTAAGGCTGGCGACACCGTTGTATTCAAGGCTGCTGTGGACAGTACTGCATCAGTCGGAGATTCGAAGAAATACTCCGGCATGGAAGTTACTGTTGTCATGGGCAAAGGCACACTGGCAGACGTTACCGCTCCTACTGTAAAGTTTACACAGGGAGGCAGCCTCTTAACTTTCCAGATTGGCGCCGACAACACTGATGACCAGCGTGCAACGCTTTCCATCAACGACATGAGCGCCAAGGGCCTTGGCATTGACACACTAAGTGTTGCTACTCAGACAGATGCTCAGACAGCTATTGACACCATTAAGAACGCTGTAAACACTGTTTCTACAACGCGTGCTGACCTTGGTGCCCTTCAGAATGAGCTGGAGCACACTTCC
>JBFLFY010000014.1:0-54039 GCA_041859875.1 Caproicibacter sp.
GCGACAGCGAGGTGGAAATCCTCAATCCAGACATGCACATCGCTACCCTTGGCGACGGCGCAAAGCTGTTTATGGAGCTGACTCTGGACAAAGGCCGCGGATATATTTCCGCTGAGCGCAACAAGCAGAACATGACGGTCAGCGTGATTGGCGTACTGCCTGTGGATTCCATCTACACTCCGGTTTACAAGGTCAACTACAATGTTGAACCGACCCGTGTCGGCCAGAGCATCGACTACGACAAACTGACGCTCGAGCTTTGGACCAATGGTGTGATCGGCGCGCAGGAAGCCGTCTCTCTGGCGGCGAAAGTGCTCACGGAGCACCTCAACCTGTTCGTGGATCTTTCCGACAAGGGAAGCAGCACGGAAATCATGGTGGAAAAGGACGACAAGAGCAAGGAAAAGGTTCTCGACATGACGATCGAGGAGCTTGACCTTTCCGTTCGCTCTTTTAACTGCCTGAAGCGTGCCGGTATCAACACAGTTGGGGACATCATCAACAAGTCTGAAGAAGACATGATGAAAGTCCGCAACCTCGGACGCAAATCACTTGAGGAGGTTGTCTGGAAGATGGCCTCTCTCGGTTTTAATCTCCGCAAGGACGACGAATAGTCGATTCGCAAACCAAGGTAAAGGAGTGAAATTCGATGCCAGGAACCAGAAAGCTTGGAAGAACCACCGACCACAGAACTGCAATGCTGCGTGCCATGGTTACTTTCCTTTTAGAGAACGGGAAGATTGAAACAACCGTAACCCGCGCCAAGGAAGTCCGCTCAATGGCCGAAAAGATGATTACGATTGCAAAGGAAGACAGCCTTGCCAACAAGCGCATTGCGTACGGCTTTGTGACAAAAGAAGCTGTTGTGCATAAGCTGTTTACCGAAATTGCCCCGAAGTATGCCGACCGTAACGGCGGTTATACCCGCATTACTAAGATTGGACCCCGCCGCGGTGACGCAGCGGAAATGGCAGTGATTGAGCTGGTGTAAAAACCTGTTTTTTCAGCCAGTATTTAAAAGCCGGTATCCTTTTTTGGATGCCGGCTTTTTGCATTACTTCCTATGACCGCATTACTGGACAATGGCACGGAAACACATTATAATATTGGAAGCAAATAAAATTGACGGAAATATACTGCCTCACGCATTTTGCGTTTTCTTCGCTTTTCGTTACAAAAGCTGAAGATGAAGAAAGGAATGAGCAGCAAAAATGAGCAACTATAAGATCATTACGGATTCTACCAGCGACCTTACACAGGAAATGGTGGACGAGCTCGGCGTGGACGTTATCCCCATGGACGTTACCATCGGTTCGTTTGCCTTCAAAGATTACCCGGATGAGCGAGACATCTCTTCACACGACTTTTACAAGCGTATTGCGGATGGCGAGCCTTCCGGAACAAACCAGATTAGCCCAATCATTTTTACCGACACATTTGAGCCCTACCTGAAAGACGGCACAGATGTTCTGTATATTGGCTTTTCATCTGGCTTGAGCGGCACCTATAACAACTCTGTGCTGGCTGCGAAGGAACTGGCGGAAAAGTACCCGGAGCGTAAAATTTACGCAGTGGATTCCCTGTGTGCTTCCCTGGGCCATGGCCTGCTGGTTTGGGATGCCGTACAGAAGCAGAAGAGCGGCGCCTCCATTGACGAGGTAAAGCAGTGGCTGGAAGAAAAGCGTGGCGGCCTGCACCATTGGTTTACAGTAAATGACCTGAACCATTTAAAACGCGGCGGCCGCCTCTCTGCTACTGCAGCCCTTGTTGGCACAATGCTTGGCATTAAGCCGGTGCTGCAGGTGAATGTGAAGGGCTGCCTTACTGTAGTTGACAAAATCCGCGGGCGCAAGCAGGCACTGGATGACCTTGTGACCCATATGACAAAGAGCTGCCATGACGCGGACCAGATGGTCTTTATCAGCCACACTGACTATGAAGAAGGCGCGGAATATGTGAAGGAGCAGGTCGAACAGAAGCTTGGTGTGAAGCACATAAAAATTGGTTCCATGGGCCCGGTCATTGGTGCGCATACCGGCATCGGCACCGTTGCACTGTTTTTCCTTGGCGATGAACGCACGGAGTAATGCGTTCTGCTGATTTCAGAGAACCTTTTTCAAAAGTGGCTTCCTGTTTTTAAACGTGTTATTCTTATTGCTCTTAGTCGTTTTAGCACATAAAAAGACACTGAATTCAGATTTTATTGCGGAAAAGGGAATATAATATGAGAACGAAAAAATTGCTTGTAAAAATCCTTGTATTAATTGGACTGCCGGTTGTTGTTGTTGTTTCCATAGCGGCTGGATTAATTCTTCAAACGGTTCAAAATTCCGACTCAACCTTAATTTCAAATGATCTGATGGCAAAATCAAAAGCGGCGTCGTATGAAGTGAACTCGTATTTTTCCACGTATGCGACGATTGTACAGCAGATGACCGAGAATGACCTGCTGCATCAGTACTTTGCCAAAACTCCGCAGCAGAAAAATAACAGTGCGGAAAACGGATATGGAAGCGTAAAAAATACACTGAACAGTATCGCGAAAGCAGACCCGGAAAGTATCTCTTCCGTCTGGATTGGTGACTGTGCTACAAACACGATGCTTCTGAGCAACCAAGACAAACCGTGCAGCGTGCAGCTTTCCGAACGGCCGTGGTACAAGCCTGCAATGGAAAAGCGTGGGCTGCTTTATATTGAGCCGTATACGGATTTTTCAACGAAGAAGACCGTTATGAGCGTTGTGCAGCCAATTTACCAACAAGACTCCGGCGAACTTTCCGGGTTTGCGGGGGTTGATATTACGCTGGACCGTCTGCATGATGTAATGAAAGGCTATAAACTCGGCAACACCGGTTATTACATACTGGCAAGTGCGCAGAACCAGCTGATTTATTACCCGGATGCATCCATGCAGAACAAGAACCTGATGGAATCCAAAATGTCGAAGAATGTCATTGAGGCGATTCAGTCCAAAAAAGAACAGCTCATTGACTTTACAGCCCGCGGCACGACGAACCACGGCTACATTTCTACTATTGGGACCACGCAGTGGACGGTTACGAGCGTCATGCCGGATGCAGAATATTTTGCACCCTTCTATGCGGCACTTCAGACGATGCTGATTGTATTTGCGGCAGCACTGGTCATTCTCTTCGTGCTGATTGTCCTTGTTTCCAAAGGAATTGTGAAACCTCTTGGCAAGCTGAAAAAAGTGGCGAATGAAGTTGCGGATGGCAACCTGAACGTTACGCTTGACGTGACCTCTTCCGATGAAATTGGTCAGGTGGCCGCGGCGTTCAAGAGGACGGTCGTTCGGCTGAAAGACTATATTGCGTATATTAATGAGATTACAGCTACTTTAAATCAGATTGCTTCCGGTGACTTGACTTTCACACTGAAATGCAAATACACCGGCGAGTTTGCAAAGCTGAAAGAGTCCCTGGCGAACATCAAAATTAGCCTGACTAAGCTGCTTCAAGAAATTGACTGTGCGGCAAATCAGGTTGCGAGCGGTTCAAAACAGGTTTCCAATGCTTCACAGGCATTAGCTCAAGGTGCAACAGAGCAGGCGAGTTCCATTCAGGAGCTTTCTGCTACCGTAACGGATATTTCGCAGCATGTGTCGCGCAACGCTAAAAATGCCGCAACAGCCAACGAAGTTTCACAGCAGACCTCCACTGAAATTCAGTTCAGCGGCAAGCTGATGAATCAGATGACAGATGCCATGGCTGCAGTTAAAAATTCATCAGACCAGATTAGCAGTATTGTCAAGACCATAGAGAACATTGCGTTCCAGACGAATATCCTTGCCCTGAATGCGGCTGTTGAGGCGGCACGTGCCGGGGAAGCCGGCAAAGGCTTTGCCGTTGTTGCCGAAGAAGTGCGTAACCTTGCGAGCCGCAGCGCGGAAGCCGCCAAGAGCACGACGGCGCTGATTCAGGAAGAGGCGCAGTCAGTGCAGAACGGCACCGATATTACGGCAGAAACAGCAAAGTCCCTGCAAAAGATTGTAGCGACTTCACAGAAATCTTCTGAGCTGATTGCCGCGATTGCAGAAGCCTGTGAAAAACAGTCCATTTCCATTGGGCAGGTCACACAGGGCCTGGAACAGATTTCTGCAGTTGTTCAGAACAACTCGGCTACATCGGAAGAAAGCGCCGCATCCAGTGAAGAACTGAACGGTCAGGCACAGGAACTGAAGATGCAGATTCGGAAGTTTAAGACTGAGCAGCAGGATTCATAACCGGCAGTAAAGCAGATAGAAAAGGCTCCCGGAACCGCCATGAAAAACGGTTCCGGGAGCCTCTTTCTGTACTGCAAAAAAGTCAAGCGTTGGGGTGATTCCTGCGCCATGCAAGGTAGTCCTGCAAAATGACAGTGGCAGCAACCGCGTCAATCACGGCTTTGCGCTTTTTGCCGCGCGTGTCAGTGTCATTCAGGTAATTGTGGGCGGTAATGGTCGTGCCGCGTTCATCCTGCATGGCGACGGGTATGGATACGAGCGTACGCAGCGATTCCGCAAAGGCACGGGCGCTCTGTGCACTGTCTCCTTCCGAGCCATCCATGTTTTTTGGCAGGCCAACGACAATTTGTTCCGCGCCGAGCTTTTCCGATTGTTCCGCGACATCCCGCAGCAGCTTTTCGCGGTTCCATTCCGAAATGACTCCAGCGGGTGTGGCGAGGACTTCGCCTTCGTCACATATGGCAAGGCCGGTGCGCGCTTTGCCCAGGTCAACAGCAAGTATTTTCATGCTTTGCCTCCAACGGTGCTGTGGTGGGTAATGTCGAGCGAAACGGAGCCTGTTCCGCGGCGGTAGACCGAAAGCTCCGGCGGAATATGGGAAGCGTCATTCATACTGAGAACGCGTGCCTTTCCGTTTTCAAACTCAAGAACGCTGATGGCGGTGTTGTCGCCCCACGGAATGTCGTTCAGTTCGGAAAGAGGTTTTCCAAGGGCGCGGCAGAGAAGGGAACGGATGGCGCATCCATGGGAAACAGCGCAGACGGTTTTGCCTTCGTTTGCGCGGGCAATTTCACTGGCGGCCTGCCACATACGATCGGTGACCTGTGCAAGGGATTCCCCGCCGGGAGCCTGGAACTTGCCCGGTGTTTCGTTCCAGACTTTCAGCTCATCCGGGTATCTTTCCTGCACTTCCGTCCACGAATGGCCTTCCCAGTCGCCCATGTCGATTTCAATTAGACGCGGGTCTTTCCGGATTGTAAGGTTGTGGTAACGGTTAATGGCCTGCGCGGTTTTATAGGCGCGCTTCAGCGGGCTGGAGTAAAAAGCTTCAAATGGTTCATTGCGCAGGCGCAGGCTTACAAGTTCCAACTGTTTTCCGCTGCTGCCGCTGATTTCGCTGTCATAGCGGCCCTGAAGCAGGCCTTTGGTGTTGCCTTCGGCTTCACAGTGTCTTACAAAAAATATTTTTGTCATTCGTTATTTCCTTCTTTCCGAATTCGCTCACAGTGCGGGGGCTTGGCCCCGCTTTTCGTGATAGCTTCTGCATTCGTCGCATTTCCCGTGGCGGGGACAGAAAAAGTGGGAACATGGGCAGGCAGGATTCTTCTTTACCATGGCTTTACCGCCCCCGTTAGTTCTGTGATGGCTTCCATATGATTTTCTTCGAGGTATTTTTCAAGGCCTTCCACAATTTTTACCGGTGTGTACGGGTCACGGAACAGCGCCGTGCCAATCTGTACGGCAGAGGCCCCGGCAAGCATCAGCTCCGCAGCGTCGCGCCAAGTGCTTACGCCGCCAATGCCGATGATAGGAATTTTTACTTTTTGGTGTGCCTGCCAGACCATACGCACGGCAACAGGGAAGACAGCCGGGCCGGAAAGCCCGCCGGTGTTGTTGTGCAGCACCGGGCGGCGGGTGTGAATATCAATGCGCATGCCGGTCAGGGTGTTTATCATGGAAAGGGCATCCGCTCCGGCACTTTCCGCCATCGCTGCTATTTCGCCGATATTGGCCACATTGGGCGAAAGCTTTACGATAAGCGGCTTCCGGCAAAATTTCCGCACAGCAGATGTAATGCCCTCAACCCCTGCGCAGCTGGTGCCAAACTGGACGCCGCCCTGCTTTACGTTTGGGCAGGAAATATTCAGCTCAATCATGTCCACATCGGTTTCGGAAAGACGCTCTGCCATGCGGCAGTAGTCTTCCGGCGTATTGCCCGCGATGTTGGCAATGACAACGGTGCCCTGCTGTTTCAGCCACGGAAGGTCATTCTGAATGAAATGCTCCACACCGGGGTTCTGCAGCCCGACGGAGTTGAGCATCCCGCCCGGTGTTTCCGCAATGCGCTGCGGCGGGTTACCGGGGCGTTCCTGCAGTGTGATGCCTTTGCAGGAAATACCGCCGAAAACCGAAAGCGGGTAAAACTCTGAAAATTCCCGTCCAAAGCCAAAAGTTCCGGAAGCAGCAATGACAGGGTTTTGAAATTCCACTCCCGCAATGTTCACTTTCATGTTTGCCATATTTGCACCCCTGACGCCCGGCCTTTTTTATAAGGCTGGGCGAAAACTTTATTGAATCCCTAAAAGAAACAGATTCCTGCACTTTGCTTTATGCTTCTTCGGGTTTCCGTCAACCTAAAAATTTAGATTTTTTTATGAGGTTGCTGCAATCCTGATAGCCAAGTTTCCCATAGAAATGGCTGTGCATTTCATCGTTTACGGAGTCAAGCTGAATCAACAAGGCTCCCATCTGCTTTACTCTGTGCTCCAGTTCCTGCATCAAAGCCGTTCCGGTTCCGTTTCCCTGGTACTCTTTTGCAAGAACAATTTCCACAAGGTCGTAGGCCTGCCCGTCATCGTACTGCTCAAAATAGCCCATGGCGAACCCGGCTGCTTCGGCGCCGTCCCACAGAACAAGGCCGTAAGAGTCTTCGCGTGTCACTACTTGATGAATGCGCTTGGCAGCGGTTTTTTCCGTCCATGTGCCGTTTTCAACCTGATTGTAATAGCGGATAAACAGTGGAACAATTTTTGAAAGATCGGATTCTTTTAAAACGGTGTAGTTCAATGAAATCTCCTTTGCAGGTGTCCTGCTGTTATAAATCTGCGATTAGCCGGGAATCAAAAACCGGGCCGTCTTTACAGACGTGACCATAGTAGACGGTGCCATCTTTTTTGCGGAGCGGTACGGCACAGCCAAGGCACGCGCCAATGCCGCAGGCCATGCGCTCTTCCAGAGAAACCTGGCACGGCACGCCGTGCTGCTTTGCAATCGTGCAGACCGACCGCAGCATCGGCGCGGGGCCGCAGGCGAAAACCACATCAAAAGCGAGGTCATCCAGCAGTTCGGTCACAAGCCCGTGGTGGCCGAAAGAGCCGTCATCCGTTGCAATCAGGACTTTACAGCCGGATGCTTCAAAGTCTTCTCTCAGGATAACGGCGTCTTTGCTGCGGAATCCCGCGGCAAGCACCGCGTTTAGCCCAAATGCTTTCGCCACGCCGAGCAGCGGGGGAATTCCAATGCCGCCGCCCACAAAAAGGGCTTTTCGAGACGTATTGCCAAGGTCAAACCCGTTCCCGAGCGGCGCCAGGAGGTCGAGCGCCTGCCCCGGTTCAAACCCGGCAAGCACCGCCGTGCCTTCACCGCGCACCTGGAAAACAAACCGGAAAGTCTTTTCCTTCCGGTTCACTTCACAGATGGAAATCGGGCGGCGCAGCGTTTTCCCCGGCACGGCGATCTGTGCGAACTGCCCCGGCTTTGCATGGCCGGCAAGTACCCCGGCGTCGACGGTCAGGTCGAAAATATCACTGGTCAGCTGCTTCTTGCTCCGAATCCTGCAGGAACGCACATCGTACTTTTTCACAGCCGAATCTCCCCAATGCGCTGCATAATTTCACCGCGCATCCGCAGAGCCTCGCTGCGCGCACAGGCAGCGTAATCTTCCTGCGAAGCGCCCTGCTTTTTCCAAGCGCACAGAATGGAACGCGAAGCGTTCACAACCGCGCCGCACCCGTTTTTGTCGAACGCCGGGACAACGTCATCTGCGCCGCCGCCCTGCGCGCCGTAACCGGGCACAAGGAAAAACGTGTGCGGCAGGCTTGCCCGCAGTTCCGTCAGCTGTGCCGGCCATGTTGCGCCCACTACAGCGCCGACGCCGCTGTAGCCGTATTTGCCCGGCAGGCTTTGACCCCATTCTTCGCAGAAGCGCCCCATAGCCTCATACAGCATTTCGCCGCCTTCAAACGCCTGGTTTTGCAGTTCATCCGAAGAGGGGTTGGAGGTTTTCACCAGAATGAAAATGCCTTTGCCGTATGCCTTACAGACTTCAATCAAGGGAAATATTCCATCGGAGCCGAGGTATCCGTTGACCGTCAGGGCATCTGCGCCGAACGCCGCGGCTTTTTGGCCGCCTACATCCGTTTCGCCCAGATGTGCCGCCGCATAGGCCTGCATGGTGGTGCCAATGTCGTTGCGCTTACCATCGGCAATGACCAGCATTCCCTTGCTGTGCGCATAAGCAACGGTGTCGTGCAAAGCCTTCATGCCCTGCCAGCCGTACATCTCGTAGTAGGCGCACTGCGGTTTGACCGCTGGAACGATGTCGCACAGTGCGTCAATGATGCCCTTGTTAAATTCCAGCACTGCCGCCGCTGCACCTTCCAGTGTTCTGCCATGCGCTGCAAAAGCCGTTTCCCGGATGGATTCCGGAACGTACTCCAGCTTTGGGTCCAGCCCGGCGACCGTGGGGTTCTGCATTTGTGCAATTTTTTCCATCAGTTTGTCGAATGCCATAAACGTTTCTCCTTACTGATCCATTTATCATCATTTTTCCGCGCGAAAAACTGCGGTGCGCGGAAAGAGGATGTGCTTTTTACTCTGCACAGCGGTAAACGACTTTACCGCGGCAGACGGTCAGCCGTACACGGCCGGTGAGCCTTTTCCCTTTGAAAACGGCGTTGCGGCTTTTGCCGTGCAGCTTTTCGGGGATGACTTCCCATGTTTCCTTCGGGTCAAACAGGAAGAAGTCGGCGTTCCCGCCCGGCTGAAGGGTTCCTGCCGGAAGGTGCAGAATGGTTGCCGGCGAAAGGCTCATCAGCCGCAGAAGCTGCGGAAGGGTCAGGTACCCCGGCTTTACAAGATAGGTTATACCGGCTGCAAAGCTGGTTTCCATGCCGACTGCACCGTTCGGCGCCGTAAGAAAATCCGCTTTTTCCTGCGGGGTGTGCGGCGCGTGGTCGGTCGCAATCGCGTCAAGGGTGCCGTCGCGCAGGCCTTCTATCACGGCCAGGCGGTCTTCTTCGGTGCGCAGCGGAGGGCTCATGCGGAAATCTGCATCGCGGGAAAGCAGCTCTCTTTCCGTGAGGCTGAAGTAGTGCGGGCAGGTTTCCGCCGTAATGGGAACGCCGCGCCGCTTTGCATCGCGCACCATGGCAACGGAGTTTTTCGTGCTGACGTGGCAGATATGAACGGGCACTTTGTAAGCGGCGGCAAGGGCAATTTCCCGTGCTGTGCCGCAGTCTTCGGCGGCGGCAGGTACGCCCTTTATGCCGAGTGCTGCCGAAACAGCACCTTCATTTAATTTGCCGCCTGCTGCAAGCGAAAGGTCTTCACAGTGGGAACAGACGGTCAGCCCAAGGCCGGGCGCGGCTTTCATGGCCGCGGCCATCAGCGCGGAACTGAGGACTGGGCGGCCGTCGTCGCTTAGAGCTATGGCGCCGGCTTCTTTCAAAGCCCGCCAGTCGGAGGCTTCCTTTCCCAGAAGTCCCTTGGAGATGCTTCCGGCGGCGTAAACGCGCGCATCGGCATTTTTTGCTTTTTCACGGATATAAGAAATGGTTTCCGGCGAGTCCGCGGGCGGCACGGTGTTTGGCATACAGAGCAGGCTCGTAACACCGCCCGCCGCAGCCGCGCGGCATCCGGAAAGGATGTCTTCTTTCTGTGTTTGCCCGGGGTCGCGCAGATGGACGTGCATATCTACAAGGCCGGGCGCAGCGCAAAGGCCGTGTGCGTCGATTACTTCTGCCCCGGAAGCAGGCGCACAGCCGCCCACAGAAACGATCTTCCCGTCTTCAGCAAGAAGATCGCCCACAAAGTCGGTTCCAGAAGCCGAGGTGAAAATGCGTGCGGAACGGATTAGCAGCCGGTTCATTTTTCCATCTCCCGTTTCATATGATTCTGTATGCGGCAGGTGTTATTTCGGCATCATTAAATATTTTGTCAGCGCTAAGACTTCCCGTGACCAGCAGGAAGAGAAAATAAACCACGGCGTGCGTGTGGGTACGGCATAAGCTTTAATGCCGAGCGAACGTGCAATGGAGCAGGCGCGGAATTCGTGGTAGTCATCCGTTATAATGGCGAGCGGCGCGCTGATGCCGTTTTGCTTCATGATGGCAAGGGAACGCCGCAGGTTTTCTTTTGTGTTGACAGAAGATTCCTCCAGCAAAATCCGCTGCGGGTCAATGCCGGAAGAAACAAGCGATTTTTTTATGGCAGAAGCTTCAGTAACGGCCTCGCGATGACCGCGCCCGCCGCTTGCGATGCATTTTGCACCGGGGTGTTCTTTCAAATAAACCGCTGCGCAGTTAATGCGGCCGCGCAGGTCAGCGCTCGGCTCGGTGCCGTCAACAAGGCTGCCAAGAACCACAGCGGCAGCGTTTTCAGGCGGCTTTGCGGCTGCCGCTGAAAACATACAGCACGTCATGGCAAGGCTCCAGAGCGCGCCCAGGCAGAAAAGGACCCCTACGGTAAGAAAAACGCGGCGCAGAGTTTTCGACTTCTGGCACGCCGTGCGTATTTTCCCAAAGAAAAGAGAACCGAGAAGCAGCAGAAGACACACCGCAAGGCCGCATACACTGCCAAGATTCACGACCTGCCACACCAAAGGAATCAGGAACCAGATAAGACCGGCGGCAGCGATCAGAAATACGGCGGCGCGGAATATCCGTTCACACTTTTTCATCATATAATATCACCTGAGGCCTATTATAACATAATTAGGCGGAAAGCAAAACGGCTGTTTTGGCGCAAAATAAATGCTTTGAAGCGGGGCTTTCAAAAATAAGGAAGAAAAAACAAGGGAAAGAAAGCCGAAAGTATACTAAAATTGTAGGATTCAGCGATTGACAAGGTTAAATCATGACAGTATAATGAATCTAACGCAAACCAAAAATTCACAATATGGAGGAACATCATGAAACGCGTTTACAACTTTTCCGCAGGCCCTTCCATGCTGCCGGAACCGGTACTTCGCCGTGCAGCCGATGAAATGCTGGACTACAACGGCAGCGGTCAGTCCGTCATGGAGATGTCGCATCGATCTAAAATCTACGAGGGCATCATTCATTCTGCGGAGAGTTTACTCCGTGAAGTGATGAGTATCCCGGAAAATTATAAAGTCCTGTTTTTACAGGGCGGCGCTTCCTCACAGTTTGCCATGGTTCCGCTGAACCTGATGACAGGAAGCAACAAGGCGGATTTCGTTCTGACCGGCCAGTGGGCCACAAAGGCTTACAAAGAAGCTGCCCGCTACGGCGACGCCCATGTTGTGGCTTCTTCCAAAGATAAGACCTTTACCTACATCCCAAAGCTTAACCCAAGCACATTTACGAAAGATGCAGACTATTTTCACATCTGCATGAACAACACCATTTACGGCACCGTTTACCACGAGCTGCCTCAGACGGGCAAAGTCCCGCTTGTAGCCGATATTTCTTCCTGCGTCCTGAGCCAGCCGATTGACGTTTCTAAGTTCGGCGTGCTGTTTGCCGGCGCGCAGAAGAACATGGGCCCGGCGGGCCTTACTGTTGTGATTATCCGGGAAGACCTTATAGGCCATGCTATGGAAAAAACACCTACCATGTTTAATTACCAGACTCATGCCGACCACGACTCCATGTTTAACACGCCGCCGTGTTATGCCATTTACATCTGCGGCCTTGTGCTGGATTGGCTGAAAAATACCGTTGGCGGCCTGAAAGAGATGGAAAAAATCAATCAGAAAAAGGCCGGCATGATTTACGATTTCCTCGACAATTCCAAGCTGTTCCACGGCACGGTCGTAAAAGAAGACCGTTCCCTGATGAACATCCCGTTTGTAACAGGCAGCACCGAAATGGATGCAAAGTTTGTTGCCGCTGCGGCAGAGCACGATTTTGTAAACCTGAAGGGCCACCGCACCGTAGGCGGTATGCGTGCTTCCATTTATAATGCCATGCCGGTTGAGGGCGTGGAAAAACTTGTCGATTTCATGGGGAAATTCGAAAAAGAGAACGGCTAAGCGCTCCCACAGATTAACGGAGAAATGGGGTAATGAAGAACGATGTATCGAATTAAATGCCTGAATAAAATATCCCCGGCCGGCACAGGCCGTTTCGGGGAAAACTATACGGTTGGCGAAGATGTGGAAAACCCGGACGCTATACTGGTGCGCTCCGCTTCCATGCATGATGCGGAACTGCCAAAGAACCTGCTTGCCATAGCGCGTGCGGGTGCCGGGGTGAACAATATTCCGCTTGACCGGTGCAGCGAAAACGGCATCGCCGTATTCAACACGCCGGGCGCGAACGCCAACGCGGTGAAAGAGCTTGTGCTTGCGGCGCTGCTGCTTTCTTCCCGCAGAATTGTTCCTGCCGTGGAGTGGGCAAAAACCCTGAAGGGCAAAGGCGACGAAGTCGGCAAACTGATTGAAAAGGGCAAGAGCCAGTTTGTAGGGCCGGAAATCTACGGAAAAGCCCTTGGCGTTATTGGCCTTGGTGCTATCGGCATCCTCGTGGCAAACGCTGCGCATTCGCTCGGCATGGATGTATATGGCTATGACCCGTACCTTTCCGTGGATGCAGCATGGGGGCTTTCCCGCTCCATCCACCATGCCCGTTCGCTGGATGAAATTTTCGAGCACAGCGACTATGTGACGATTCATGTACCGCTGCTTTCCGACACGAAAAATATGATTAATGCTGCGGGTATTGCAAAGATGAAGGACGGGGTGCGCCTGCTGAACTTTGCACGCGGCGGCCTTGTAGACTCCGCGGCAGTGCTGGATGGTTTGAAATCCGGCAAAGTGGCGCGCTATGCAACGGATTTTCCGGATGACAGTATGCTCGGTGTGGAGAATGTGATTGCCGTACCTCACCTTGGTGCTTCTACGCCGGAATCGGAGGACAACTGCGCCCGCATGGCGGCAAACGAACTGATGGAATACCTTCAGAACGGCAACATCCGCAACTCGGTGAATATGCCGGCGGTTTCCATGCCGCGCGGCGGATTTACGCGGATCTGCCTGTTCCACCGCAACGTGCCGAATACCATCAGCAAACTTTCGGGTGCGCTGGCTGGTGCCGGTATCAACATTGAAAATATGCAGAGCAAGGCAAAAAAGGATTATGCCTATACCATTCTTGACGTAACAGGCGATGTGGCCGATACAACGGCTGCCAGCCTGGAAGGCCTGCCGGAAATTGTGCGTGCACGGGTCATACCGGCGGACTAAAGTTTGCTTAACAGCTGAAAATTGCGCTTTTGGGCTTTTTTAACCCGAAAGCGCAATTATTTTTCATTTCTTTATGGAAATGTTCATAAAAAAGTCGTACAATAACCGGGAGGTGAAAAAGGGCTTTCAGATGGCAGACTTATAGCCTTTTAACCTGGGATTATTAAAATTAGGGTGAATTGTATTGAATATTTGGAGCACATTGTTCGGTAAACTGCTGATGACGTTCCTGATTTCCATGGTGCCAGTCGTTGAACTGCGCGGCGCAATTCCAATCGGTGTGGCAAGCGGGCTGGACATTTGGACGGCGATTCTCGTTTCCATTCTTGGTAACCTGGTTCCGGTGCCATTTATCATTTTGTTTATTAAAAAAATATTTGCCTGGATGCGCAAAAAAAGCGTTCGGCTGAACGGCCTTGTAGAGCGCCTGGAGAAGCGTGCCGCAGGCAAGACGGAAACCGTGCAGAAATATGCTTTTTGGGGGCTGTTCGTCTTTGTGGCGATTCCGCTTCCCGGCACTGGCGCGTGGACGGGTGCACTTATTGCCGCCATGCTGGAAATGCCAGTGAAAAAAGCGTTTCCTTCCATTGCCCTCGGCGTAGTGTCGGCCGGGGCCATTGTGGCGTTTGTCACATACGGTGCGGCAAGGCTGTTCGCATAAAGCAGAACTTTTGGCCGGGCGTTTGCTCCGGCCTTTTTGCTGCCCGGAAATATTGGCGCGTTATTTGTTTTCCTTAATTTATGAAAGTAATCCTAGGCTTTTACAAAGAAAAAACAAGGAAAAAACTAAATAAATGAATTTTTTTAAATTAATAATGCAAAGTGGCCAAGAACCGGGCAAAAATAGCAATGCGGAAAGAAAAGGCCAAAGAAATTAAAAACAGCCTATAAACCCAGGCACAGACTGAATTTCATTAAAATAAGTTCAAGCTTTTTGCAAGATGATTCCTTATTTTTTATAGTTCAAAATCCATTTGAATAAATTAAATTTGAAAAATTTAAGCATTGCTATTGCATTTTTAATATTACCAGTGTATACTGGTTAACAGAACAAAGGTGTTCGGGCAGAAATGCCAGAAGCACCTTTGTTTTTTTTATCGATCGATCGTGTAAAGCTGCAGCTGATTTTTTTAATGCGGAGAGGAAGAATTGCTTATGAAATCCGGGCTTGCCCCAAAAAGCGTTTCAAAAGGGAAAACAAGATCTATTTTTGCCCTCTATGCGCTTTCTATTTTGATTATGTTAGCGGGAGCCGCGCTTTGTGTTACAAGCCTGGTTTCAGGAGTCAAGTATACCGTTTTGACTTCACAGGTTCCGGGCGCTGTTTTCGGGCTGGTCATTCTTTTCCTTGGGCTCAGGTACTTTCTTTCTGTTCGGAAGCTGAAAGCCGAGGTTTACAAGCCAAGCTCTGTATTCTCGTGGAGCAACTTTCGGAAGACGGGCAAAACAAATATAAAATAGCAGATACGGGAGATGGTAATTTTGAAAAAGCATAAGAAAGCGCTTGCCATTGTTGGCATCCTGCTGACTTTAGTTGTCCTTGGGCTGATGATTGCAAATGATGTTCATACGCAGAATGCAGCAGACCCGACGGGCGCTACCTATGCAGCGGTTAAGAGTGGGGAGACTCTGAACACGGTTGCGGTAACGGCAAACAAAGCTCTGTTAGGCTCAAACTACGTTTGGATTATGATTTGCGCTTTTATGGTGTTTTTCTTCCAGTGCGGCTTTGCAATGGTGGAAACGGGCTTCTGCCGTGCAAAGAACGCGGCACACACCATGACGATGAATTTCATGGTTTTCCTTGTGGGCGCGGTCGGCTATTTCTTAGTCGGCTTCGCGCTTCAGATGGGCGGCTCCGGCGGAGCTGCGACCCTTGGCGCCGGAACATCGGTGCTGAACGGCCTTGCAACCATACCGGGTTTCGGCGGAATATTCGGCTATAAGGGTTTCCTGATGAACGGAACCTATGATGCCGGTGTTTACGCAATGTTCTTCTTCCAGATGGTTTTCATGGACACAACTGTAACCATTCCTACGGGCGCTATGGCAGAGCGTGTGAAATACTCCGCCGTGGTGATTACCTCGTTCTTCATTTCCATGTTCCTGTACCCGATGTTTGCCAACTGGGTGTGGGGCGGCGGATGGCTTTCCACTTTGGGCAAAAACTTCGGCCTTGGCCATGGCGTGGTGGACTTTGCGGGTTCTGCCGTTGTTCACTCCATGGGCGGGATGCTGGCGCTTGCGGGCGCGACTGTCATCGGCCCAAGAATCGGAAAGTTCAAAAAAGACGGCACTTCGCGTGCTTTCCCGGGGCATGATATTCCGATGGCGATTATTGGCACCATTGTCCTTTTCTTCTGCTGGTTCTCATTCAATGCTGGCTCTACGCTGAACGCTTCCGACTGCCGCCTTTCCGTTGTCGCAACGAATACCATGATTGCCGGTGCCGTCGGCGGGTTGGTTGCAATGTTCTACATGTGGGGCAAGTACGGCAAGCCGGACCCTTCCATGACGGCAAACGGAAGTTTGGCAGGGCTGGTTGCCATTACTGCGCCGTGCGCTTTTGTAGACGGCATCTCCGCCTTTGTTATCGGCCTCATTTCCGGTCTGCTTGTCTGCTTTGCGGTTCCTTTCGTAGAAAACAAGCTGAAACTTGACGACCCTGTGGGTGCTATCTCTGTCCACTGCGTCAACGGCCTTTGGGGTGTTATTGCCCTCGGACTGTTTGCAGACGGCAAATACGGCGACGGTATTAACGGTGTTTCCGGCGGCGTACGCGGCTTGTTCTACGGCGATGCCTCACAGCTTGCGGCGCAGCTGATTGCGGTGGCTGTGCTGTTTATCTGGGGCTTTGGCGTATCGTATCTTTTCTTCCGTATCCTGGATAAGACCTGGGGCCTGCGCGTTGATCCGGAATCGGAAATTGAAGGCCTTGATCTTCCGGAGATGGGTGTTCTGGCCTACCCGGACAGCCAGCTGATCCGCTGTGACCTCGACGAAGTTTCGAGCGACGACGCGGAGATTAAGCAGCTGGAACGCTTCCAGGATTTCGACATGGCTCAGAAGGCACAGGAAGCAGCTGTACAGGAAGCTGCCATAGAAAAAGCAGTTCCGGTTGTTGACCTTACCGATGATTCTGCGGAAACCGGAAAGGCTGCGAAACTGACCAAAGTTGTTGTGCTGATGAAGCAGAGCCGCTTTGAAGCCTTTAAGGAAGCCATGAACAAACTTGGTGTTATGGGCATGACGGTGACTCAGGTTCTCGGATGCGGTGCCCAAAAGGGCAAACCGGAGTACTACCGCGGTGTTTCCACGGAAGTTACGCTGCTGCCGAAAGTACAGGTCGAAATTGTGCTTGCCAAGATTCCGGTGCGCAGAGTGATTGAAACGGCGAAAAAGGTGCTTTACACAGGCCACATCGGCGACGGAAAGATTTTTGTCTACGACGTGGAAAATGTGGTTAAAATCCGTACCGGAGAAGAAGGGTACGAAGCGCTGCAAGGGGACTGAGTACGCAGAACCTTTGCAGAAAGAGAATATTCACAGGAATAAAGAAGCGGCATCCCGGGCTTTCGGCCTTGGGATGCCGCTTTGCTTTAGGTATTCTTATAGTAAAAAACGGCGAGCTGTGTACGGTCACGCAGCCCAAGCTTTTCCAGCAGAGAACTGATGTAATTGCGCACGGTGCCTTCGCTTAAAAAAGTTTTTCGGCAATTTCCCGGTTGGAAAGCCCTTCGGCTACCTGAGTCAGCAGCTCTGTTTCCCGGCTGGTCAGGCCGAAAGAAGAAAGATTTCCGCTGTGCATGGTTGGCATACGGGAAACCACCTCGTCGCCGAAAACACGCTGCCCGGCGTAAACTGCTTTTACCGAAGGGATAATCGCTTCAAAGTTCTGCTTCAGCAGGTAACCCTTTGCGCCGATTTGCAGCGCCTGCGCAATATATTCGTCATCGGCGAAAGTGGTGAGAAAAAGGATTTTCGCGTCGGGGAAATCCTTTAGAATTTCTTTTGCCGCTTCCAGGCCCGTCATGCCTTCCATGCGAATATCCATCAGAAGGACATCCGGCTTCTGTGCGGTATACTGCGCGGCGGCTTCCCTGCCGCTGTTGAAAGTGCCAACCACCTGGATGCCGCTGTCAGATTCCAAAATTGTTTTCAGCGAGGCAGAAACAAGCCGGTCGTCATCTACGACAAGAACTTTCACTGTTTTGCTTCCCCTTTCGGTATGGAAATAAAAATGCGAAACCCGTGTTCCGCTGTGATATTAACAACGCCGTGAAACGTTTCGACCCGTTCGCGGATATTCTGCAGGCCGATGCCGCTTTCCGGGCGATAATCCTCTACAAGCCCGTTATCTTCGAGGATAAATTGGTAGAAGGCCGGATGTTCACGCAGCAAAAGCGAAGCGGCTGTAGCTTTGGAGTGGCGCACAATATTGTTAAGCCCCTCTTTTGTAATGGCAAGAAAAGCGTATTTTACTTTTGCAGGGGGGTCGGTTTCCAGCTCATAGCGGAAAGCAAGCGGGCAGAATGAAAACGATTTTGTAAGCCGGTACAGCTGCTCATAAAGATCGATGGACTCGTCGTGCAGGTCATGGACGCTGCGGCGGATGCTGTTCATGGCTTCATTCAATGTGTCATGCAGGGTGGAAAGGCCGCCGCGCGTTTTTTCGTCGCGGTTTATGGCTAGCAGTGCGCCAACCTGCAGCAGCGCGCTGGAAAGCAGATGCCCCACACTGTCGTGAATTTCGCGTGCGATGCGCCCGCGTTCCTGCAGAGCGGCTGAGCTGATTTCGGCGTCCTGTTTTTCCAGCAGTTCACGGTTCTGGCGTTCCAGCTTCATGGAAAGCTCACGGGCACTGTCGCGCAGCTGGTTCCGTTCTGTTTTCAGGTTTTCCAGCAGGCTGGTGCGGCGGCGGAGCCAGCCGCTTAGTACAAGCAGGATGCAGAGAAACACGAACGAAGAAACGGAGGCGGTTTCGCTGTAGCGAATGAGCGGCACGGCTGCCAAAAGACAAATGGGCCAGCAGGGTGAAAACAGGGCATTATAAAGTACGAGCGGCAAAAAAAACGATGAGGACGGCATCAGCGTACACCACACGAGGAACGAAGTGGTAAGGATGGGGGCTGCGGCTTTCTGCGGCAAATAATCCAGCAGGGAAGACACAAGCACAGCGGCAAGAATCGGTGTGACGTCACGGTATGCTTCCGGCGCCGCAAAATATGCCGCCAGGCAGCAGAAAAACAGAATCAAACGGTCGCATAAATCAGCTGCCGGCATTTTCACGGTCTTTCCCCTCCCTTTTTTCCTATTCTACCATTCCCAGGGCCCGGCGGCAATGGCAATTTTAGCGGTGGGAAGGGGAGATTGTGACAAATGTCACCCCAAACTGCTGACGGAATACACTGCCAAAACATCCTGTGCGGTAGTAAACTGTGAAGCAGACGAGAAAGAGAGAGAGGGATTCCAATGGTAATCAGTGTGAAAAACCTGGTAAAACGCTATGGCGACCTTGTGGCGCTTGATCATCTTTCGCTTGAGGTAGACGAAGGCGAAATTCTCGGCCTGCTTGGGCCGAATGGTTCCGGAAAAACAACAACCATTAACTGCATCCTTTCGCTTCTGAGCTACGACAAAGGCGAAATTAAAATCTTTGACCGCCCTATGAGGCCGGATGCCTACGACATTAAGCGCAACATCGGCGTGATTATGCAGAACGTCGCCGTATTTGATGAACTGACGGTTTATGAAAATATAGACTATTTCTGTGGGCTTTACGTTTCAGATAAGGCAAAGCGCAAGGAACTTGTGGAAGAAGCCATCGACTTTGTCGGACTGAATGATTTTCGTAAATTCCGCCCGAAGAAGCTTTCCGGCGGCCTGCTGCGCCGCCTGAACATTGCCTGCGGCATTGCGCACAAGCCAAGGCTGATTATCCTTGATGAGCCTACTGTGGCCGTCGACCCGCAGAGCCGCAATAATATTCTGGAAGGAATCCAGCGCCTGAACCGGGAAGGCGCAACGGTCGTTTACACTTCCCATTACATGGAGGAAGTGGAGCAGATCTGTTCCCGCGTTGTGATTCTCGACAAAGGGCAGGTTATTGCGAACGGCACGAAAGAGGAACTCAAGAGCATGATTTCGCTTGGCGAAAAAATTACAGTGGAAATGGCAGCGCCAACGGAAGAGCAGCTTGCCATGATTCGCGCCCTGCCGGGTGTAATTTCCGTGGAGTACAGCGGAAAAGAACTTTCCGTAAAATCGGCCCGCGGAAAAAATAACCTGGAAAACGTGCTGGATTCTTTAAAACAGCACAACATCGCTTACGGGCATATTTACTCGGAAATGCCGACGCTCAACGACGTTTTCCTCGAAATGACCGGCAAAGAGCTGCGGGATTAAGGGGGAAGACCAAATGTTTGCACATATTTTTACCTACCGGCTGAAATGCCTGCTGCGCAACCGCACAACCGTTTTCTGGACTTTACTATTTCCTATCCTGCTGGCCCTTTTCTTTAACCTTTCGCTGCGCAATTTGCGCACAGCGGAGGATTTTCACCCGGTGCCCGTCGCCGTTGTGAACGATGCCGCATACCAGAACGATATAGGTTTCCGCATGACGCTGAAAGGTGTTTCCGAAGGGAAAGACCATATTTTTAACTTGACGGAAACAACAAAAGAGAATGCCGCGAAACTGCTGGCGGATGGCAAAGTGGACGGCGTGCTTACGGCGGGTAATAAAATTGGCCTGACGGTCAACAAGGCCGGCTTGAACGTGAGCATCATTCAAACCTTCGCGGAAAGTTATATGCAGACGAACTCCACCGTTTCGACCGTGCTGAAAGAAAACCCGGCGGCAATGCAGAAACTCGCTGAAAGCGTTAAAACCCAAACGGAGTACCTTGCAAACAAGTCCATCAGCGATGCCAGCCCGGACAACAGCCTTAATTATTTCTATTCGCTCGTTGCCATGGCATGTATGTATGGTTCTTTCTGGGGAATGCGCGAGATTACAGACATTCAGGCTGACCTTTCCCAGCGCGCGGTGCGTGTGAACCTTTCGCCTGTGCACAAGCTAAAAGCTTTTCTTTCCAGTCTGACGGCGGCTTTCGCCATAAATTTTTCAGAAATAGTTATCTTTCTTGTGTTTTTGCGGTATGCCCTTGGAATCGACTTTGGCCCAAAGACGGGGTTTGTTGTTTTCACTTCGTTTGTGGGGTGCGTAGTGGGCCTTTCCGCAGGTACGTTTATTGGCGCCATTGTGAAAAGCAATGAAAACTTAAAGGTTGGCGTTCTGCTTACCTTCTTTATGTCTGGCTGTGTTCTTTCCGGCATGATGTACCAGGGCCTAAAGACCATTGTGGAGCAAAATGCACCCCTTGTGAACTACCTGAATCCGGTGGCTTTGGTAACCGATGCGTTCTACTGCCTCTACTACTACAGCGGCTATGAGCGGTATTGGCTGAACATTGTGCTGCTGGGCGCGTTTGCCGTGGTATTCTGCGCGGTGACGTATTTTATCATCAGGAGGCGGAAGTATGCAAGTCTTTAAGCTGTGCATGAAGATCATCCGGAAAAACAAGATTTCTATGATGGTTTACGTTTTTATTTTTCTTGGGATTGCCATAACAATTTCCCTGGCTTCCGCGACCCATCCAGTAGACAGCGCATATACAGCTGAAAAGACCAGTGTCGCCTTTTTCAGTGAGGAAAACACACCGCTTGTGGCGGGGCTGAAGCAGGAACTTTCCAAGTCGGCAGACTTTGTGAATGTGGCGGATACACAGGAAGCGCAGCAGGATGCGCTTTATTTCCGCAATGTCACTTACATTGTGCGTGTGCCGAAGGGCTTTACTGAAAAGTTTTTGAAGGGTGAAAAAGTAAACCTGCAGCGCACGTCTTTGCCGGATTCTGTTTACAGCAGGTTCCTTGACATGAAAATCGACCGGTATCTTAACACCGCTGCATTGTATGTGAAAGGTGAAAAAAGCATTACACAGGCAGAACTTGTGAATCACCTGAAAAATGACATGAGCAAAACGGTTTCCGTTCAGCTCAATAATCAGCAGCACAAGGCTGACGCTTCCGAAGAACCCTTCACGTCTTATTATTACAACTACCTGTTCTACTGCCTGACTGCGGTGCTGATTTTCGGCGTGTCTGTCGTAATGGAAGCATTTAACGACCATGATCTGCGCAGCCGTACATTTTGTTCCCCCATTCGCCCACGAAATTACAGCGGGCAGTATCTTCTTGCAATCTCCGTATTTTCTGTCGCCGTATGGCTGGTACTCCTCTTACCCTGTATGGTGCTTGACCCGCAGCACTTTTTTACGCGCAGCATGCCTTACCAATTACTGAACTCCTTTGCGTGCCTGCTGTCGGTTGTCGGCATCAGCTTTCTTGTTGGAAATCTGGTAAAAGGCAAAGAGGCAATCAGTGCCGTAGCCAATGTGTGTGCCCTTGGCCCAAGTTTCATTTCCGGGGTATTTATCCCACAGAACTTTTTAAACGACACGGTACTGAAAATCGCAAGTTTCACGCCTGCTTACTGGTATGTGAAGGCCAATGAAACGCTCGGTACCATGAAAAATTTCAGCACTGCGAATCTTGCACCCGTCATAAACGGTATGCTGATGCAGCTGCTTTTTGCAGCGGCGTTTGTAGCGCTTGGCTTAGTCGCCGGCAAGCGTAAGCGCTTGGCTGCATAAAGGCCGCAGCCGGCAAAATGACACAGATATAATAAAAAGAAGGACCCCCTTCGGTTTTCACCGAAAGGGGTCCGTTCAATTTTCATGAAAAGCCCGCCTGGCCGTAAAGTGCTGAATAACCTGCTACTGTAAGCAGGTGGGTGCCAGCCCAACGGTTTCGCACTCCCTTCGTCCGGCATAAGCCGGGAGGTCTGAAGTCCGCCGCCGGAGCAAAGCTCCCGATTCAAAATTGTAGGGTTATTTGTGCACCGGTCCGCGCACCAGGCAGGATGCCGACTTAGTTTTCGTCCTCGCCGGTTTCGACGGTTTCATCCTCGTCGCTGTAGAGGCTTTCAAAGCGACTTTCAAATTCTTTTTCAAGGCGGTCCAGCAAAGCATCGTCTTCTACTTCCGCCAGCTGCTGTTCGCCGTCTTCTTCAATGGCTTCAAAAATATAGTAAGCGCCTTCCGCTTCAACCTGATCCTTTGGGTCGTCGAAAGTGGGAAGCAAAGCATAGAAGCATCCGTCGTCATTGTCTATGACATCCAGAACTTCGAATTCATGCTCGTTGCCCTCGTCATCTACCAGGGTCAGCAGATCCTCGCCAAAATCGTCCTGCATACGGAACATCTCCTTGCTGTTTACATGACCTTCAAAGGTCTTTGTGGTTCGGTCTTATTTTATCCTGCCATGCACATAAAGTCAACAGGAAAATCAATACTTTTAAACTTACACTAATTTTTTAAAAAATGTTCTAAAAAACTATTGACATGGACAACATTCCCCGTTATAATGAAGCCAGAAAACGAAAAGAAAAGATTTGAAAGGGTGCGTGCCACCGGGGAAATCCCCGAAAGCTGGGTCGTAAAGTATCATAAGCTGGGCGAATGTGACGCACCGGTAAGAATCCAGACTTTTCAGTGAAGGGAGTGAGTCCAATGGGCGAGGTTAGTCCGTCACAGCAAGCAGCTGGTCTGTTGGGCCGGGGCTGTTTCTGAACGGAAAGGGGCTGAGTCCAAAATACAGTTTGATTTCCGTTTCCTTCATTTCAAAAAAGGAGTTTGAGTCCAATGCAGCAGCAAAGAACTTCAGGTTCTTGTAAGGGGCTGGCGTGAACTGACTTAGCATTGCCGGTTTTGCTTCGATTAGAAGCTCAGCAGCGTTTTACCCGCAGCACAAAGGGCAGCAGCGAGGCAGGCAACACGCGTAAACGGTTCCGAAAAAAATGTTTTTAGGTGATTCCTCAGGTGATTCCAATGTACTAAGTACGAAAAGAAGACTCCGGAAACAAAATATTTTGTGTATGGTGATTCCAATGTACTAAGTAGTTTTTGGCCTGGCTGAGCAAATATACGGTACCATAGCTGAAAGTTTTGTTACTGCTATGCAAAGCAATCCGGTTTTTACCGCGCGGCCGCACGGCAGGCAGACCACAGTTTGGGTATTAAATAAATCATTCGGGCTCCGGCTTTCGCCGGGGCCTTGTTTTTTTCTTTTCACCCGTATTTTATGTTATAATAGTAAAAACGGTTCTTACAGGGGGGAGCGCAACATGAACGCAGCACAGCGGCGCGAAAAAATTCAAAAGACATTGGCGGAAAGTGCAGCCCCGGTCAGCGCAGGCACGTTTGCACGCAGCCTCGGTGTAAGCCGCCAGATTATTGTAGGCGATGTGGCGCTTCTGCGGGCTTCCGGCGCGCCCATAGCGGCAACGCCGCGTGGTTATGTGCTGCAGACGGAAGAGCGCAAGGGAATTCTGCGCACAGTTGCCTGCTGCCATGGGCGTGAAAAGATTCTGCCGGAACTTTACGCAGCAGTAGACAACGGCTGCGGTGTACTGGACGTAACGGTAGAGCACGCCGTGTACGGCCAGATTTCCGGCCAGCTGCACATCTTTTCCCGCTATGATGCGGAAAATTTCGTCAGGAAACTCGCACAGAGCAGTTCCCTTCCGCTGTGCGACCTAACCGGGGGAATCCACTTGCACACACTGGTCTGCCCTTCCGAGGAAGCATGCCGCCGTGTGCTGGAGCGGCTGAAAGAAGAAAAAATTCTTTTCAGCAGGGAAAAGGGCGCAGAAACTAAGCCGGAGAGAAGTCCCGAAACGGACACCACTTGAAAATCTGCGGAAAAATCATCAGGCATCTTGATTTGCTGACTGATGCAGTTCAGAATATGGAATTTGCTGTCTATACGGGTAACCGGGTTCTTGCAGAATGGGTGAACCTGGGGAACGGATTACTTCGCAAATGCTGTCACAGAATAGTAACCGTATTAAAAGAAAGCAGGCGGCCTGAAAACCGTCTGCTTTCTTTTTACTTTAGGCCGCCTTGTGATTTTGAAAACACCTTTTGATTTTTTCCGGTGCAAGTAATTGTTGCTTTAGAAAACCCGTCTTCTCCATTCCACATATAATCCACGACGTAGTTCTCTGTGCCTTTATCGCCGGATTCGTAAATCGGTTCACCTTTGCTACCGACAATGCTTTTTACTTCATCATAAGTCATTCCGGTTTTAATTTTGTCGTATAATTTTTTGGTAATATATCCGTCCTCACTGGATGACTGCTCGGAATTTTCCTCTTGCTGTACGGACTCCACTGTTTGCGCACAACTCGAATCGCTTGAGTTGCAACTGGAATCGCGGCTGCTGGATATACTGGATGAACTAGAATTCATCTTTGAACTTTGGGAGGAAGCTGCGGCAGGTACCTCATCCGTACTTGTTTCAACTCCTACGACAAACAAAGCTACCGAGGCCAACATACAAATTAGGCATACCTTTTTTTTCTGCTTTTTTATAGCAAGAGTGATAAGCCAGACGGCACAGCCTATAAATCCCATCATGCCTATAAAGCCAAAAGTTGCTCCCATAGTATCCCCTCCACCTTTATTTTACCATTATGGAGGAATTTGTAAATAACTTTATTGAAAAAAATTTACAAAATAATATAATAGTGGAAGTACAATGGACCATATTTTGTCTTTGCTAATTTAAGATGGATTGAGCGGCTGCTTGGCGGCCTTATTTTGGCCGGAATATGCCATTTTTTGCGCTGGATTACTGGCGGCTTGCGAAAAAAGTAAAGACCGGAATTATCTCCAATGCTTTCTATATTTCCTTTGCGATGGTGACTTTAATGGCTTTCCTTTTTCTTATTCACAAATATATTACAATCGAAATGTAAACAAAAACGATAGGTTTTCACCATGTGTTGAAGTTTCTTTGACACGGTGCTAAAATATAAGTACAGGAAAATCTCAGGCAGACAGTGGGCGCTATCCAGCGCAGGAGAAAAGCAATGCCTACACATTCTGCACCCCATTTTATTTTTGCCTGTAGGCTGCAGTGAACAGCGGATGCACAGAAAGGCAGGCAGGCGTCAGACCCAGAAAAACAAAACGCCATTCAAGGAAATTCATCTTGGCAAATGTATGAATTGAAATGAAAAAAATGTGTTTAGAAAATATATAACTTCACTTCAATCATGAGCGAGGCGGCTTTTCCAGCAACAATTTTTTTGATTGTAAAATTACGGATGCAATAAGATGCAATAATGAAAACAGACGGGTGATTTTTTGTACCTTGCGTGTATATTTGATTTGGATGGAACCCTTGCGAATACGCTGGAGTCCATCGCTTACTTCTCCAATGAAGCCTTAAAGCGGTACGGCTACACAGCCATACCAACAGCCGACTACAAAACCATAGTGGGTGACGGTGCGGATATGCAGGTTCGCCGAATGCTTGACCGTACAGCCGGTAAAAATGCCTGGTCGGAAGAAGACTTTCAAAAGGTCCGCACGTTTTACGGCGGGCTTTACGGTGCCAGCCCGACTTATCTGCTGAAGAATTACGAGGGTATGCCGCAGGCACTGGAAGCGCTGAAAAAAGCGGGCGTCCGCCTGGCTGTGCTTTCTAATAAACCGAACGACTGGGTACAGGCGATTATCTCGTTTCTTTTCCCAAAAGGAACTTTCGACGCGTGCTATGGCCAAAGGCCGCAGGTACCTCGTAAGCCGGCACCGGATGGTGCTTTGCTGATAGCAAAAGAACTGAAAATTCCGCCTGCGCAGTGCCTTTACATTGGCGACACGAATACCGACATGAAAACCGGCGCGGCAGCCGGCATGGATACCACAGGTGTGCTTTGGGGATTCCGTGGACGCGCTGAACTGGAAGCGAACCATGCGAAATACCTCGCAGAAACGCCTGCACAAATTGTGCGGATTGCGGCCGGTAAGGTTCCGCAGCGCAGAGGTGACTAATGAACCGATTCTTCCAGGAAATCCGTTCTGACCACAGGCTTGGGCTGCGGATTGTTAAAACCGGGCTGGCTGTAACGGTCTGTATCGTGATTTCTAATCTGCTGAAATTGGATGATCCGTTTCTCGCCGTTATCGCAACGGTGCTTTCTATGGGGAAATCTGTAGATATTTCAGTGCGTTCCGCGAAAAATAAGCTAATTGGTGTGGCATTTGGCTCGGCCCTCGGGTGCGGTTTTGCCATGATTTCCGGTGCAAACCCCGGGCTGTGCGGCGTGGGGATTATTATCCTGCTGTATTTGTGCCAGGTATTTCATCTGTTTGGGGCAAGTACGCTTTCCTGTTTTGCATTTGCCGCCGTGATGTTTTCTGCTGCTTCGCCAAAACCGTGGCAGTCGGCGCTGACCTGTGCGGAAAATGCGCTGATTGGAATTGCCATGGCAGTGATTGTAAACCTAATCGTTTTCCCGCCGAACTATGCGGAAGAAGTGAAGCGCAGCTATGCGCTGCTGCGGGAAAAAACCGATTTTGCCATGCAGGATGCAGCAGACAAGCGAACGTTTGATGTAAAAGAAATATCGGTTTTAATTGACAGCCTGGCTTCCAATATCCGCCTGTATGTTTCCGAAGCGAAGCTGCTGCGCGGTGATGACGACGCTATTTTTGCTATTTCGTGCCAGGTTGCCACTTACCGCATGATACTGGATGAGCTGAAAGTAGTGGACGGCATGGAACTGGAAGGCAAAGAGCAGATTCCGGAGAGTCTGCAGGTTGTGTACACTTACCACATGGAGCGGATGCGCCGCCTGCATGACGATGTGCTTTTGGCGGAGAAAAAGCGGAAGAAAAAGTAATCAATTTATTGAGTTGAAAAAAATTGGCGCACCCGAAAGGGCGCGCCGCTTTTATGTCTGAAAGCTGTTTCTATTAGAAATTGACATCCTGGCCATAGTAAGCGCAGGTAAGCACTTTTTCCATTGCCTCGGCATCCGTTGGGCGAGGGTTGGCTCCCGTGCAGGGGTCAAGTACAGCATTTGCCGCAATCGTCTTTGCATGAGTCTTGAAAGTTTCTTCGCTTACGCCGTTTTCACGGTAGGTTGGGGCAATATTCAGCTTGCGGTTCAGTGTGCGGACTGCTTCCACAAGAGAATCCATCAGCTGTTTGTCGGTACGGCCCGGCAGGCCGGCAACCTTAGCGATGTCCGCGTAGCGCTCCATGCAGACGCGGGAGTTGTACTGAATGACATAGGGCAAAAGAATTGCATTGCAGCAGCCGTGCGGAATACCGAACACAGCGCCGGTTTTATGTGCAAGGCTGTGCGAAATGCCAAGCAGAGCATTTGAGAAAGACATACCGGCCAAGCACTGCGCATAATGCATCTTTTCGCGCGCTTCTTTGTCGCCGTTGTAGGAATCGATAAGGCTGTCGAAAATGTCAGAAATGGCCTGCAGTGCAAGCGGGTCAGAGAATGGCGAGCGGTTGCAGGCAACATAAGCTTCAATCGCGTGAGTCAGAGCATCCATACCGGTGTGTGCAACGAGCTTCTGCGGCATCGTCTGCGCAATGTCGGTGTCCAGTACGGCAATATCCGGGGTGATTTCAAAGTCGGCCAGAGGATACTTGATTTCGGTTTTTTCATCTGTAATGACGGAGAAGGAAGTAACTTCAGAGGCTGTCCCGCTTGTGGACGGAATGGCGACGAAGATGGCCTTCTGGCGCAGTTTCGGGATGGTAAACGGATTTTTAATATCTTCAAAAGTTGTTTCGGGGTGTTCGTAGAAGACCCACATGGCTTTGGCCGCGTCCATAGGGGAACCGCCGCCAATGGCAACGATTACATCCGGCTCAAACTCGAGCATGGCCTTTGCACCGGTGTTTACGCATTCAATGGTAGGGTCTGGTTTAATGCCGTCGTAAATTTTTGTTTCCAAGCCTGCTGCTTTCAGGGCGTCTTCTGTTTTCTGCAGAAATCCCGTTGCACGCATGGAATGACCACCGGTTACAATAAATGCTTTTTTGTGGCCTTTCAAGTCTTTCAGTTCACTGATGGCCCCAGGCCCAAAATAGATGTCGCGCGGTAAAGTAAAACGTGCCATTCATAAAGTCCCCCTTAGTAAAATTTGTCAAAATATTGTTAAATGTTGAACAATGTTTGGCTACATTTTATCACAGAGATTTTTAGTATGATTCTACATATGAATAAATAATACCAAAATTTTTTTCCATTTTCCCTATTTGCCCGCCATGCGTATTATTGCATTTCACAATAATAAAAGCAGGCCAAAAAAATGAAAGCTTTAAAACGACAGATTTATTTTCGGTCGTTTATAATGCTTCCACAAAAAATTCTATTCTTTTTCTTCTTGCCGTATCATATATCCCACACCGCGCACCGTGTGAATCAGCTCAAAATTAAAGCGATAATCCAGCTTGTTGCGCAGGTACCGGATATAAACATCGACTAGATTGGTCCCGCTGCTGAAATCATAGCCCCACACGTTCTGCATCAGCTGGCTGCGGGAACAGACAATGTCATGGCTTTTCAGCAGATACCAAAGAAGGTCAAATTCCCGGTTGGTCAGCGACACCGGCACATCGTCGTACGCAGTGGAATGCGCGCTTCGGCATATGGTCAGCCTGCCGCGGGTAAGGCGGTCAATATTTTGTTCTCTCTGAACCCGGATTTTCCGGCCTTTCAGCACAGCGCGCATACGCGCCAAAAGCTCTTCCACTGCGAAAGGCTTTGTCAGGTAATCATCCGCACCGCTGTTCAGCCCGTTCACTTTGTCGTACAAAGAATCTTTTTCGGTCAATATAATGACTGGTACGTCGGAAACAGCGCGCAGCCGGTGCAGAAAATTCATCCCATCCAGCACTGGCAGGACGAGATTGAGCAGCACAAGGTCGAATTTTTTGCTTAGAGCCAGCTTCAGCGCGCTCTCACCATCGTACGCTTTTTCTACCCGGTAGCCCTTATAATTAAGCTCCAGCCCCAGAAACCGGACACTGCGCTGGTCGCCGTCGACAATCAATACTCTTTCACCGGCCATAGTACAGCCTCCCTTCCGGAGAAATCATCTTTGCTGCCTTTTGTGGCAGCTTCCGTGCAATCCTCTTCAAACGGATACTGTTTTGTCCTGCTGGAAGCCGCCTGCCGCGGTGTTAAGAACATTCTGCTCCAGCTTCTGTACAAGCATCTGCGCAAACAGCTGGTAATCCTCCAGGCTGAACGGCAGGCTGTCTGCTAAGTAAGTTCCTGCCTGATCCTGTGCAGAAGGGAAAGAAACTGCGCTGTCAGCGGAAATCCCATCGGAAGAAAGACCGGATTCCCCGGAAAACAGCTCTGCCGGGACGGTAATATCATCGCCTGCATAACCGAGCACTTTTTTTACATAGTTCTGTGTTTCTGCATAGGGAGGCACGCCGCCGTATGCACGCACAGCTCCGCCGCCTGCATTATAGGCCGCCACGGCAAGCTTTTCACTGCCGCCGAATGAGTGCAGAAGCTGGCCAAGGTACTTTGCACCGCCCATAATGTTCTGCTGGGGGTCAAATAAATTTGTTACCCCAAGGGCTCTTGCCGTAGAAGGCATTAACTGCATAATGCCCTGTGCGCCGCAGCACGAAACCGCATCGGCCTGAAAGCCGGATTCCGCTTTTGCGACGGCTTTCAGCAGATTCACCGGCACACCGTACTTTTCGGAAGCCTCACTGAAAATTTCGTCAAGGCTCTTTTTGCCGGAAGGCCTTACAGCCTTCTGAAACGCTGCGGAAAAGCCGGAAGCTTTCTGTACAGAAGCGGAGCCTGCATGGCTCGGGCTTTGTGCCGCAGCAATAGAAGAAATTCCTGAAACCAATTTGTTCACCGCCTGTTCTATGTTTCAGATTATTTACTTAATTGTATAACTTTTTGGCAACAAATTCAATAAAGCGTGAATATTTTGCCAGTCACCCTTTCTGCGCGGCTCTCATAGGCTGTTAAAAAAAGAAAGGCTGACCTGTTATGTCTTTTGGGATAGCTCTTGCAGGAGGGGGCGTGCGCGGCGCGGCGCACGCGGGGGTACTCCTTGCGCTGGAGGAAGGAGGGCTGAGGCCGTCATCCATTGCGGGAACAAGCGCGGGCGGCATCATTGCCGGGCTGTATGCCTGCGGCGTTTCCGCGCAGAAGCTGTGTGCCATTGTGCGCGACATGGCAGTGCATGGCGCGAAGCTGGCCGACCTGGACGAAAAGGGGATTCTCGCCGCTGCTCCGACTCTGCTTTTGCGCCGGCCATGCGCCTTTTCTGGCCTCTTAAAAGGGAACAAGATGGAAAACTGGCTTGAAAAAGCCACCGGAAGCTTGCGGATGCGTGACCTGCAAGTACGAACGGTCATTCCTGCCGTGAACCTTTACACCGGGCACACGATTGCATTTACAAATACGCTTTTTGGAGTAAAACCGGTAGCCAACACGAAGTGGGTTACGCAGGGAAAAGTCAGTGAGGCCATGCGGGCAACTTCTGCCCTGCCAGTTGCTTTTCAGCCGAAGAGGCTGAACGGTATGTGCCTGGTAGACGGCGGTATAGCCGATGTGCTTCCGGTTGACCTGCTGGCTGCGGCGGGGGAGCAGAATATTCTGGCCGTCGACGTTTCGGCAGACTACACAGTGCCGAAGTCTGTTGACGCAATGGCTGTTGCAGCACATTCCCTGTGCATTATGGAAACACGCCTGCGGGAGTGTGTTACGCGCGGGGAAAAATATCTTCTGAACCCCGAACTTCCAAAAACGGAAGGAGTGCTGAACCTTCCGCAAATGGTGGAATGTATGGAGGCGGGGTATACCTCCGCCAAAAAAGCCCTGCCGCAGCTGCGGAAAATTTTCAGGGCATAAGCATAGAACCCAAGTTTGGGAAGGCACAGCGGAAAAGAGCGAAAAGGCTCTCTGTGAAGGAATTCACAGGGAGCCAGCTTGTTTTATTCCAAAGAAGATTCTGCGTCTTCCGCCGTGCCGCCGAACTCGTCGAGGGCGAGGCCTTTGTTATGCTCCAGCGCCCAGTTGATGCTCCATTCGCTCGTGAAAAGAAGCAGGCTGTGGCCGCGGAAATCCTGAACGAGCTTGGTGTCAGACGTAAGGTCAAGGTTTTTCAGGTCGAGGCCGGTGTCTTTTACCCAGCGGATTTCTTCAAAGGGCAGCGGGGTCATGCGGATGTCAACATGATACTCATTTTTCAGGCGGTACTCCAGCACATCAAACTGCAGAACGCCTACAACGCCGACAACCACTTCTTCCATACCGGAATCCGGCTCGTGGAAAATCTGAATGGCACCTTCCTGCGCAATCTGCGTCATGCCTTTCACGAACTGTTTGCGTTTCATGGTGTCCACTTGCTCCACACGGGAGAAGTGCTCCGGAGCGAAAGTCGGGATGCCGCCAAACTGGAACGGTTTTGGGGCAGCACACAAGGTGTCGCCAATGGAGAAAATGCCGGGGTCAAACAGACCGATGATGTCGCCTGCATAAGCCTCTTCTATTATTTCGCGGTCCTGCGCCATTAAATGCTGCGGCTGAGCCAATTTCACTTTTCGGCCGCCCTGCACATGGTAAACTTCCATGCCTTTTTCAAATTTGCCGGAGCAAATGCGGATAAACGCAATGCGGTCGCGGTGAGCCTTGTTCATGTTGGCCTGAATTTTGAACACAAATGCCGAAAAATCCGGGCTGAAAGGGTCAACGGTTCCCTGGTCAGATTCCCGCGGCAAGGGCGGCGTTGTCATGCGGAGAAATTCTTTCAGGAAAGGCTCAACGCCAAAGTTCGTCAGTGCGGAACCGAAGAAGACCGGTGAAAGCTTGCCGTTTCGCACGGCTTCCATGTCGAGCTCATCCCCTGCGCCGTCCAGCAGTTCGACGTCACTCGCCAGCTTGGCGTCAAAATCTTCGCCAATCAGTTCTTTTGCCAGGGGGTCGTCGATGGAAACAGCGGTCGACTTGACTTCTTTCTGTTCAAAGACCGCGTTGCTGTTCGCGTGGAAGGCGAGAATTTTTTTGCTTGCACGGTCGTACACACCCTTAAACTCTTTGCCGGAACCGATTGGCCAGTTCATCGGGCAGGTGTGTATGCCCAGAACGTTTTCAATTTCCTCCATCAGGTCGAACGGGTCGCGCGCGTCGCGGTCCATTTTATTGATGAACGTAAAAATCGGGATGTGCCGCAGCGTGCAGACTTTAAACAGTTTGCGCGTCTGGCGCTCAACACCCTTGGAGGCGTCCAGCACCATTACGGCGGAGTCCGCCGCCATGAGGGTGCGGTAAGTGTCTTCCGAGAAATCCTGGTGACCGGGGGTGTCGAGAATATTAATGCAGTAGCCGCCGTAGTTAAACTGCATGACCGACGAGGTGACGGAGATTCCTCTTTTTTTCTCGATTTCCATCCAGTCCGAAACGGCATGGCGCTGTGCTTTTTTGCCTTTTACCGAGCCGGCGAGGGCAATCGCCCCGCCGTACAGCAGCAGCTTTTCCGTCAGGGTGGTTTTGCCGGCGTCTGGGTGTGAAATAATCGCGAATGTTCTTCTTTTTTCAATTTCTGTGCGTAAGTCGGCCATAGTTCCTCCAGCTTATTTCTATGTTAAAATCGGTTTTCGAAAAAGACCATAATAAGATTATTGTAGAACTTTTCGGCAAAATATTCAACATTTTCTTTTCCCGCAGTGGAAAAAGAACAAAAAAACGGCAGAAAGATTTTTCTTCCTGCCGGGGAGAGAATTCATTTATATTATTCAGCCGTTCAGAATCTGTATCTGCAGGCAGCCCATCACGTCAAGTGCTTTCTGATTCATAGAGCTGTCGCCGCCTGCCGTGCAGGAAGCATCCACAACGATTTTTGCTTCCGGAAGGGCGGCTTTTGCCAGGACCGCGTTTGAGATAACGCAGATATTGGAAACAACGCCGCACAGCTCTACGAGGCCATAGCCGCCCTTTTTCAGGTATTCGGCGAGGGTCAGGGAGCCGAAAGTGCTCTTTTCAAAGCACAGGTCGGTTTCGGTGCGCAGGGCATTGATTTTTCCGTAAAGCTCCCAACCGGGTGTGCCGCGCAGGCAGTGGGGAACGGGAAGGTTCTGCCCCTCCTGAGTTTCCATATAATTTTTTTCGTGCGTGTCGTAAGTGAAGGCGACTTCGCCGCCCTGCCCGCGGTACTGTTCAATTTTCTCCGCAATGCGGTCTTCCAGGGCAACTGCGCCCGGAAAACCGAGGCTTCCGCTTACAAAGTCATTTTGGTAGTCGACAACAACAAGAATCTTTTTCATATGGAGTTCCCCTTTTCTGCGGCGGTTTCCAGTTATGTGCGGCTGGTTGGCGCCTGCTTTGCCTTCATAAAATCGACAAACTGTTCCACGGTAAGGAATGTCTGCTGAAAGCCAAGGCTGTTGCAGAGCTGCGTCACGTGCGGCGGCTCAAGGTATGCCTGCTTCAGCTCTTCGCGGTGCGAGAAAACATCAGATGTTTTGCCATCCAGCAGGATTCCGCCTTTTGCAAAAACAATGGTGCGCTCGAAGCAGTCCGCCACGAAGTCCATGTCATGGATGATGGTGAGCACAAGTTTTCCCTCGGAGTTCAGCTTCCGAATGATGGATTTAATGGTTTCGCGGCCATGGTAATCCTGTGCGATGGTCGGTTCGTCGAAAATAACAACATCGGTGTCCATGGCAAGAATGGAGGCAATGGCAACCATTTTGCGGTCGGAAAGGCCCATATCGTACGGGTTGCTTTCCTCGCTGCCTGCAAGGCCAACGATTTCCAGTGCCTTTTTGGCCTGTGCCATGGCTTTTTTGTCGTCCATACCAATATTATGGGGGCCGAAAAGCAGTTCGTCAATTACGCGGCCCTTAAAAATCTGGTCGTTTGGGTTCTGGAACACAAGGCCGACTTTTCCGGCAATTTGGGCAACCGTTTTGCCAGCGATGTCTTCGCCATCCAGCTCAATTTTTCCCTTTGTGGGGCGTAACAGGCCTTTCAGCAGTTTTACAAATGTGGTTTTGCCTGCGCCGTTTTGCCCTACAATAGCGGTTGTACAGCCGCCCAGCTCCAGGTTGAGGCCCTTCAGAATCGGCTCATTTTCCGTATAGCTGAAGTGCAGATCGGTAATTTTAAACTGACTCATGGTTTCCTCCTTCCCGGAACTTGTCAAGTGCGCCTTCCGCTTCCTCAAGTGTTACCGGGTAGCAGCCGGTCTTTGGGTTACGAATGCCGAGGCTGCGGCAAATGCGGGTAAATTCCGGCGCATTCACGCCGTAACTGCTGAGGTCATCGCGTGAAAAGATTTTCTGCGGTGTGTCAAAGTCGACCAGCTTTCCTTTGCTCAGCAGCATCACACGGTCGCTGTACGCCGCTATCTTTTCCATCTTGTGCTCCACCATAATGATGGAAATACCTTCGTGGCTCAGGCTCTGAACGGCACGGAAGACCTCTTCACTGCCCTGTGGGTCAAGCTGGGAAGTCGGCTCGTCCAGAATAATCACTTCTGGCTTCATGGCAATGATGCCGGCGATAGCCATGCGCTGCATCTGCCCGCCGGAAAGGCCGAACGGATTGTGGTTTCGGTAAGGGTAAATATCCAGCAGCTTCAGCGCTGCGTCGATGCGCTGAATCATTTCTTCGCGCGGGATACCCAGGTTCTCAAGGCCAAAGGCGATTTCTTCGTACACGGTTAGTTTTGATCCTGTAACCTGGTTAAACGGGTTCTGAAACACGATGCCGACTTTGCGGCAGATGTCGTTTACATTGTCTTCGCTGATGGCCGTGCCGTCAACCAGCACTTTGCCGCCGTAGGCGCCTTTGTAAAAGTTCGGGATAATGCCTACAAGCGCCTGGCACAGCGAACTTTTTCCGGCGCCGTTTTCTCCGATGATACCAATAAATTCGCCGGGCTTGATATGGAACGAAATGTCGTCGAGTGCTAGCTCTTTCGTCAGTGGATAGCGATACTTCAAATGTTCTACGGTTATTTCAGCCACATCCATACCCTCCCTGCAATCGATAGTACCAGCACCGCAACCAGTATAATTTTAAAGTTGCGGTTTGCGGCCGTTTTTTTAATATCGGAAAGAAATGATTTTTTGTGTTTGGAGTTAAACCCGCGCACCTCCAGGGCAATTGCCCTTTCACGCGTGGAAATGAGCGAGCTCATAACAACCGGCGAAATCAGAGGAAAAAATGCCTTCATACGCGTTGAAAGCTTTCCTTCTGTTTCCATTCCGCGCGAACGCTGCGCGTCGGTTATGGTTTCCATCGTTTCCGTCATCTGCGGAATAATCTGGAAAACCGAACTTAAAACGTATCCGATTTTCGGGGAAAGCCCCATCCTCACAAATGCTTCTACCATGTCGGAAGGTTTTGTTGTAAGCACCAGTATCGAGAAGCTTAGCAGAATGTTAAAAACGTTCAGCACAATTCCCCATGCGAACAGCAGGCCTTCTTTGTAAAAGACGGCCGAACCGATATGAAACACTGGGGTAACGTTGCCGGGGCGGAAAATACCCTGTATAATGACCACCGTTATTAAGATGAGGCCGGAAAAGGCAAGTATGGGGAAAGTTTTACGCACAACTTTTCCGATGCAGAGAGAAACAATGCTGGCAAGGACGAATGCGACGGCCAGAGTCTGGCTCTGCAGAATCAGCGGAGAAACGATGGCCACCAGAATATAGAGAATCTTGCTCAGTGGGTCCAGATTATGGATGGGTGTCTTCCTCTCCTGGTACAGGCTGATGCTTTTCAAGGGAGTTTACCTTCTTTCTTCTGGTGCTGAAATCGAAGTTTGCACAAAGTATCACAAGTCTTCACATTTTTTCACACATAAAACTAAAAAATTATGGGGGCAGCATACCCGCCCCCATGGAAAGGCAGAATTAATCGAGATGCTCAATTTCCTGGTCGTTGCGGTACAGAAGGGTCAGCTTTTTCGGCAGAGCCTTGAAGATACCAAAAGCAATCAGTGTAACGGCAATTTTGTCTGGGATATCGACGACGAACTCGTCCAGTGCAGAAGAAATCCAAACTGGGAAGTGGTGTGCAATGCAGATAGTGTACAGTGCGTCGCCCCAGAGGTTGCCTGTTTGGCCGCCGTACAGCGCCAGGTTGATTGGCGTGGAAACGGCTGTGGAAACCACAGCGATGATAAGGCCCGTAAGCAGCGTTTTCAGGAAGGTGTCCATCTTGCCCTTATAGGCGAGAATACCGGCAACAATACCGATGGCCGTACTGGAAATAGCGTAAATAAAGGAAACCGGGTCCAGTGTAAAGCCGTAGATAATGTTGTTGATAGCGCCGCAGAGAGCGCCGACGATTGGGCCTGCAAGGGTTGCGCCGAGAATTGTTCCGATGGAATCCAACCACAGAGGAAGTTTCAGCGCGCCGGCGAAAAGCTTGCCAATGTAGTTAATACCGACTGCCGCAGGAATTAGAACAAGGGACGCGGTGTTCAGCTTGAAAGACCACATACTTTTTTTCATGTTCTACCACTCTTTCCTATTGTTGAATATTATTTTCAGCAACTGCTGCCGGGAAGTGGTTAGGCACGCTCTGCCAGCTTTACAATCGCCTCAAGTGCGGTAAGGATTTCATGCTTTTCGCCAAGAGAAGTGGCACTTTCGCCGTCTACATAGCTGTTAATGCCATCTTCCAGACCGCCGTCGCTTTCTACGACGGTGTTTAGAATCGACGCAGTCTTTACACCGCGCAGGCCGCCAATGACGAACAGAGCCGCTGTTTCCATATCCGCGCCGAGGATGCCCTGGGAAGCCCAGTAACTGTCAATCTGTTCCTCGCGGTCGGTGTAGAAACTGTCGTGGCTGCGGCCAAGGCCCACGTGGTAGCAGAATTTCTGCTCGTGTGCGGCTTCTGCCGTGCAGGCAAGGAATATCGGGTCTGGAACTGCCGGGTAAATTGGCTCAATATATGTTTTGGAAGCGCCCTCATCGCGCACAGCGCCATTAATAAGAATCAGGTCGCCTAAGCGAATATTGCTTTGCAGGGCGCCGCAGCTCCCAATTCGAATCATGGCTTTTACGCCGATGTTGTGAAGCTCTTCCACGGCTATGCCGACGGAAGCACCGCCCATGCCAGTGGAGATTGCCATAACAGGAACGCCTTTGTAGGTCCCTCGTACACTTTTGTACTCGCGGTTAAAGGTGATGTCGACCGGGTCTTGCAGGAAAGTCTTAATACGGTCAACCCGCGCTGGGTCGCCCGGCATAATTGCATAAGGTGCTGCATCTTTTTTACTACAGCGAATATGTGGCTGCAGATTCGTTTCTTCCATTATTCTGAGTGCTCCTTTTCTGACCGGCGGGATTTGCACGCTTCCGCTTCTTTCCGCAGAAGCTGCTGATCCTTAATCATGATGAAGCCTTTTTGGCAGTCCAGGATTCCCTTTTCATGCAGTTCGCGGATTACCCGGTTCACGCTGCGGCTTGTTACGGCAAGGTAGCTGCTTAAAGCCTCTTTATTAATGCGGAGCCGAAAGGTCTTGTCCATATAATCGCGCTGCCCAATGCAGCTGATTAGAAAACTGCACAGCCGGTACTTCAGGCTGTAAAATGTGTCCGATGCTGCTTTCACCGAAAGGGTGTAGAACTTGGAACAGATGTTCCGCAGGAGAACGCTCGCAATATTGTGGTCGTATTCCATCCACCGGAGGAAATCCGGTCTGGAAATACGCAGCACACAAACGTCCGTCAGCGCAACGGCGCTGCAGCAGTAAGCCAGCCGCTCGAAAATTTCCAATTCGCCAAGGTAGTTGCCCGTTTTGTAGATTGCGTGGGAATACTGGCGCCCGTCTTCCGACGTAGTCATTACATCAATCAGGCCGCTTTGGATGAGGTAGAAGTTTTCGCACAGGTCGCCCTGCCGAATGATCTTTTGCTTCTGCCTGAAATTTATCACCTTCCAGCATTTCAGTATGCCGTAAGGACAGCCTTTCAGGTATTCGTAAAGATCTGCGTTGCTGTCAATCAGTGAAATCAGCTGGGTAATGTTATCCATGGCTTCCCCTTTATCTTACTCTATTTGCTTAAAAACGATAAGGACGCATGACCGAAAAAACAGACTTTATTTTGCTTATTTCAACGAAAAATATCACAAAAATGGGAACCGTGTCCTCTGAACCGGGACAAATGGAATAATTAATGCATTGGTTTAAAAAATTAACTGTATAAGTTGTCAAAAGGCCCAACCGGGTGTTTTTTTAGTTTGTTTGAAACCTTTTCACCAGTTTAATGCAGATATGGAGTATTTGCAAGAGGGAATTCCGGCGGAAATTTATGCAGATGCAGAAATTTCCGTCTTTCATAATTTGGCCCGCCTTCGCATACTAATCGAATAACGAATTGCGGGAGGGTGCGCTTATGAAAGGCATCGTGGAAGAGCGGGCTGTAAAGCTGGGCGAGTATATCATAGAAAACAAGGCGACCGTGCGTGCGGCGGCCGGAAAATTCGGCGTCAGCAAAAGTACCGTACATAAAGATGTTGCGCAGCGGCTGAAATATATTGACCCACAGCTTTACCGGAAAGTAAAAGTCATACTGGAGTATAACAAGGAACAGCGGCATATCCGCGGGGGCATTGCAACAAAGCTGAAGTATCAGCGAGACGCGGAAAGACGGGCCGCCGCAGCAAAAAATGAATCTGCTTGATTTTTTGTGGAATCCTGTATAGAATAAGGGCAGAAATTGTTTCTTATTATAAAACAGGAGGCGGAATTTTATGCTGAGCGAAGAACTGAAAAAAATTATTCTGGCAGGGATCGGCGCAGCGGCCATTACTGCGGAAAAATCAAAAGAAGTCATTGGTGAGCTTGTCAAAAAGGGAGAGCTGACCGTTGAGCAGGGAAAAGTAATGAACGAAGAGCTGAAGCATAAGGTCAGCGAAAAGGTTAAGGAGCATGTTACGGTCAGCACGGTTCATGTTACCGTTCCATGTGATGTGGAAAGCGTAAAGTCTGCCGTTGCAAAAATGACGCCCGAAGAGCTGCAAGCTGTCAAGACCCAAATAGCGGAAACCGAAGCGGCGGCCGAAGGGAAAAAACCGGCGGAATCCGCAGGGGAGAAACCGGAAAATGCCGGAGCATGAGCCGGCAAGCAGTATGCGTCTGTGCGAAATCATCGCGGTTTTAAAGAAGCACCGCGCTGCCAAAGGAATGACGCCGGAAAAACTCCGGCTGATTCTGGAGGACCTTGGGCCTACTTTTGTAAAACTGGGGCAGATTATGTCCATGCGGACGGATATGCTTCCCCTTCCTTACTGTGAAGAGCTCAGCCGCCTGCGCACCAACGTAAGGCCCATGAGCTATGAAGAGGCTTCCGGGGAAGTAGAGCGCTCGCTCGGGAAACCGCTGAGTGCGCTTTTTACGCGGTTTGACCGTGAGCCGATTGGTTCCGCCTCGATAGCACAGGTTCATTATGCGGAGCTGAAGACCGGTGAAAAAGTGGTTGTAAAAGTGCGCCGGCCTGGAATCCGCAGTATTATGGAACGCGATGTGGCTTTGCTGCACCGTGTTTCCGGTTTACTGAAAATTATCGGCAGAACGGGAAACGCCGTTGATTTTAACCAGGTAATTGACGAGATTTGGGCGGCGGCCCTTCAGGAAATGAACTTCTTGAAGGAAGCGGATCAGGCGGAAGAATTCCGCCGCTGCAACAGCGGCACGGTTTATGTAACAAGCCCCCGCATCCTGCGCGAATACAGTGCGGAATCCGTTCTGGTTATGGAGTATATAGATGGTATACCAATCGACAACGCGGAAGCTTTGAAAGCGCAGGGCTATGACTTAAGTGAAATCGGCACTAAACTGGCAGATAACTATGTGAAGCAGATTGTGGACGACGGCTACTTTCATGCCGACCCGCACCCCGGAAACCTGCGGGTGCGCGGCGGGCAGATTGTCTGGCTCGACATGGGCCTTATGGGGCGGCTTTCACAGCGCGACCGCTGCCTGTTCCGCAGTGCTATTAGTGCGGCGGTTCGGGGGGACGTAAACGAACTGTGCAGCCTGCTCCTTATTTTTTGTGACCCTTCGGAACCGGTAGACCGCCCAAGCCTTTTTACAGACATCGACAGCCTTTTAAATCGGTATGAAACGCTTGACGTGGGCAGTATCAATCTTATGGAAATCCGAAACGACGTGGTGGCCGTGGCGGAGCGAAACGGGCTTTCCCTTCCGAAGGGCGTTTCCGTTTTAGGGCGCGGCCTTGTTACAATGGAAGGAGTTCTTGGCTCACTCAGCCCGGAGATCAATGTTATGCAGGTCATGGTGAACCATCTTTCCAGTCATTTTGCCGATTATTTCGATCCGCAGGAAGAAATAAAAAAAGCCGTGGCGTCACTTATTCAGTCCGGGAAACGGGCGCCGAAAATTCCGGCGCAGGTTTCGGAATTACTGAAAATGGGGATTCGCGGGCAGACAAAGACCAATGTTGAATTGACCGGTTCGGAAAAAACCCTGCGCGCGCTGGGCCACATGGTTGACCGCATTGTATGGGGCTGTGCCGAAGGCGGCCTGCTGATTGCTTCCGCAATTCTGAGCCTTTCCAGCTTGCCAAAATGCTCTCTTGGAATTCCGATGATGGCTGCGGCCGGTTTTTCCCTTGCGGCAGTGCTTGGCATCTGGTTTCTGTGGGGGATGTTTCACAGGCGCAGGTGAACGCTTCATTATTTTTTGACTTCGTTCGCCATGCTGCTGAAAATGTCAACGCCGCGTGCTTCCACGGGTGTTGAGAAGACAATCTGCGTTTCCGTAGGGCCAAACTTCTGCAACCGGCCGATAAATTCGTCCAGTTCAACCGTACTTTGGTAGACGACCTTAATCAGCATGGAGTAGTTTCCGGTTACGCAGTCACACTCCACAACATTGGGGCAGGAGCGGATAAACGGGTAAAATTCCGGTTTTTGGTTTGGCGACATCTGCAGATTAATGAAAGCCTTAATATGGTAGCCAAGTTTGTCTGGGTTTACGGAAGCGTGGTAGCCGTTGATAAGCCCTTGCTTTTCCAGCTTTTCTATGCGGGAAGAAATGGCCGGAGAAGAAAGGAACACTTTGCCCGTCAGCGTTTTTATGGGGACACGGGCATTTTTCTGGAGTTCCGAAATTAAAGTCGCATCAATTTTATCCATACAATCACCTCAAGAAGGGTTTCGCTTTGCTGTGAAAAGCCGAAGCGAACAGAAAAAGGGGCACAGCGGTTGAAAAACCACTGTGCCCCTTTGCACTTCTATTTTTAATATATACTATATTATAGCGTGGGATTCCTCTCTTTAAGTTTCTACGGGAATAATGTTAAACTTTCTAAAAAGAAAGGCTTCCCTTCCAGCAGTGGGCATAAAAAATTAATTCTCAAAAATATTCCACAGAAAACTTAACTATATAAAGTTTAATACCCGGTTTCTTACATTAAATAGGAATAGCAACATAATATATTAAAGAGAAACGGAAATTTTGGGAAAGCCTTTACGCCAATTTCAAAAGGTGTTACTATACGCGGTAAGGAAGCAAAGAGCCACCGATGGGGCGGAGTTTGTGAGCCATGCAGGAGGGAAAGAGTATGTGCTTTATAGGGGATAAAACAAGCTACTTGGGAACCGAGCGCGTGAATCAGTGGCCGGACCGCCGTGACCGGGCTGTGCAGCACCGTTTTCCCGGTCCTAATAAAAAAGTCTGCCGTGCAGATCGGTATGTTCCGCATCACGAAGAATCTGGGTACCGCAGTAAATTGTAGCGTCAGGCAGCCTGTGTGCTGCGGTCCTTTGGCCCTGCCGGGGTTTCCCGGCAGGGCTTTTTTGTTTGGCTGTTGAGGCCACTCTAAGTAATTCGGCAAAGGAGCGTAAGGGATGCTAAGGCGGCAGCCGGTTTTCTAAGCAATCCATATATAGGTATAAGAAATATGAATATTTTATGTATCTTTTAATCCGGTAAAAATAGTGAAAATGTCAATTATTACTTGACGTATTGTCAAACTGTGTCATATACTGAAATAGATAAAATCCCTATACATTACAACACTTTCAGCATACATTTCAATAATTTGAAAACGAAGAGGGAGAAAAATGTTTAAAAAATTTAGAAACATGAAAATCAGCAAACGTCTTACTATTGGTTTTACTGCGATGTTCGTAATTATGGCCGTGCTTTCTGGCATCGGGATTTATTCCATGCGGGAAAGCACCCAGACGGAACAGAGTATGCAAACGCGGACGGACTCGCTGTCAGACCTTGCAGCAATGCAACACAATGCCCTTTCGGTGCAGTCGCTTACGAATGAGGCTGTGCTGAATGCAATGAATAAAAATACACAGGAATTTGAAAGGCTCTCCGCTGCTGCGGCAGAGAGTGACAGCGCCTACAAAACGTCTTATGTAAAGCTTTACAAAACGGTTACTTCCCCGGAGTGGAGAGATAAGCTGAACACAGCAAATTTATCCTATGCGAATGACTTTTACCCGGGCGTACAGAAAGCACTGCAGAATGCAAAGGTTGGCCAATATATCTTAGCAAGCGCCAACTTGAAAGACGCTAACACAACGGGAAATTCGATTGCGGGCGTCTATAGCAGATATATGGATTACCGGATTACCACATCGCGGCAAAGCTATCAGCAGAATACTGCGAACAGTCAAATTGACTTTATTGTGATGCTTGTGCTGACAATAGCCGGCATTGTTTCAGCTGTGTTGATTGGCCGCAATATGTCCAACAATATTAGGACGCCGCTGAAAGCGCTTTTGGTCTGTGCAAAAGATATGGAGAACGGAAAGCTTGGCACGCGTGCTGCGTATGAGTCGCAGAATGAATTCGGTAAACTTGCGGCTGCCATGAATTTCTCACTTATGCGCATACAGAACATGGTAAACGCTACAGCGGAAACCCTTACCGGGATTGCAAAGGGCAACTGCTCTTATGAAGCACTCAAAGGCTTTGCCGGCGATTTCCGCCCAATTTCGGATTCCATCAATAAAATTCTTGATAACCTTAATGAGATATTTGGTGCGGTGCAGGTATCTTCTGACCAGGTGCGCAGTGGTTCCGAGCAAGTGGCAAACGGTGCGCAGGCTCTGGCACAAGGTGCAACCGAGCAGGCCAGCTCTGTAGAGGAACTTTCGGCATCCATTAATGACATTTCCACTAAGGTTCAGGATAACGTTAAGAACATTGGAAACATTGCGGAAAGCATGAACAGCACCGCAGAGAACGCAGGCACCGGTAACGCACGCATGAAGCAGATGCTGACGGCTATGGACGAGATTTCAACGTCTTCTGAAGAGATTGCAAAGATTATTAAGGTCATTGACAATATAGCGTTCCAGACGAATATCCTTGCACTGAATGCATCTGTAGAAGCTGCGCGTGCAGGCGAGGCAGGCAAAGGCTTTGCCGTAGTTGCGGAAGAAGTCCGTAACCTGGCGAGCAAATCAGCCGATGCGGCAAAGCAGACGGCGACACTCATTGGAAATTCCAGCGGCAAAGTTCAGGAAGGCCTCTCCCTTGCAGATGAAACCGCTAAAATTCTTTCCACCATTTCGGAAGAGGTGCAGTCCATCAATGTCATGGTTCAGCAGGTGAACGATGCTTCCAGCAAGCAGGCAACGTCAATCGCACAGATTACACAGGGTGTTGACCAGGTTTCGGCTGTTGTTCAGACGAACTCGGCAACGGCCGAAGAGAGTGCGGCAGCAAGCGAAGAGCTTTCCGCTCAGGCTAAAGCACTCAGAAAAGAGATTGACTGGATTCAGATTCGCCAGCAAAAAACAGCGGAAGCAGCGCAGTAAGCATTGCTTCTTCTTAGGCAGACGCCGATTGCGTCTGCCTTTTCTTTTGAGCAAAAGAAAAAGGATGGCGGAAAATTCCGTCATCCTTTTTACAGTTTCTGAAGTTACTGGTTAAAGCACTGGAAGCCGGGAAACCTTGCTGCAGTTTTCAGCTCTTTTTCAATATGGAGCAGGCGGTTGTATTTTGCAACACGCTCACTGCGGCTTGGGGCGCCGGTCTTAATCTGCCCTGCGTTCAGCGCTACGGCAAGGTCTGCAATAGTGGTGTCTTCCGTTTCGCCGGAGCGGTGGGAGATTACCGCAGTGTACCCTGCGCGTTTTGCCATGCGGATGGCGCTGATGGTTTCGGTCAGCGTGCCAATTTGGTTTAGCTTAATGAGGATGGAGTTCCCGCATCCCATGGAGATGCCGCGCTCCAGCCTGCCGGTGTTTGTTACAAAAAGGTCATCGCCAACAAGCTGAATCTTTTTACCGAGTTTTTCGGTGATTTTAGCCCAGCCCTGCCAATCCTCTTCGCCCAGGGGATCTTCCAGTGAACGAATGGGGTATTTTGAAACGAGGTTTTTCCAGTAAGAAATCAGTTCATCGGTAGAATAGTGTGTTTTGCGTTTCGGAAGGGTGTAGCCATCTGGGCCGGCCCATTCACTGGCGGCGGCGTCTATGGCAAGGACAAAGTCGGTTCCCGGCTTGTAGCCGGCCTGCTTTACGGCCTCCAGAATCAGCTCGATGGCTTCCTCATCGCTGTTTAAGCTTGGGGCATACCCACCTTCATCGCCTACGGCGGTGGAAAGGCCGCGTCCTTTTAGAATTTCGGCAAGTTTGTGAAAAACTTCAGCGCAGCGGCGCAGGGCTTCCGAAAAGCTTGGAGCGCCGGCAGGCATAATCAGAAATTCCTGTATATCGATATTATTTGCCGCGTGTGCGCCGCCGTTCAGAATGTTCATCATCGGGACGGGAAGGGTATCTGCACTGATTCCGCCGATGAAGCGGTAAAGAGGAAGGCCAAGCGCGTTTGCACCGGCCTTTGCGGCTGCCAGAGAAACGGCAAGCACGGCGTTTGCACCGAAGTGGGATTTGTCCTTCGTGCCGTCTGCAACAAGCATGGTTTTATCCACAGTGGCTGAGTCGGTTGCGTCAAGGCCAACAACGGCTTCGCTGATGCCTTCTTTTAGGTTGGCAACTGCTTTTGCTACGCCTTTGCCGCCATAGCGGGATTTGTCGCCGTCGCGCAATTCGTGTGCCTCATATGTGCCAGTGGATGCGCCGCTCGGCACAGCGGCGGTTCCGGTTACTCCGTTTGCCAGCGTAACAGTGGCTTCAACGGTCGGGTTCCCGCGGGAGTCCAGAATCTCCATACCGTCTACGCCGGTAATCTTATAATTGCTTTCTGTCATATTAGTCAATCCTTCCTATGCCATTCGGTTAGTATAAGCAAACCTACTATGAAAAATATACCATATTTAGTATGCGAAATGTTAAACAGATTATGAACCGTTTCCCGGCCTTTTGAAAAAGGCCTAGCGAAAACTTTGCAGAATCCCGAAAAAGGGAATATCTATTTTACTCTCAGTTCAATGCAACTGTATGCGAATTAAGCGATAACAGCCGTTTACAGAAGGCCTAGTGAAAATTTTACAGAATCCCGAAAGGGTAATTTATCATTTGCTCTGCGTTTTCCATTCGGCCGCGCGGCGGCGGGCGTCATCTGCTTCCGGCGTCATGCCGAGCTTTTCATAGCATTCCGCAAGGCGCAGCAGGGGAACATCGCCGGATGAATGGATGTCCAATTCGCTCTGTGCCCCAAAGGCGGCGGTATAGTACCAGGTGGCGGCTTCCTCAAAATCGCCGGATGCGGCGTAGTATGCGCCAAGGTCGCAGCAGACTTCCGCGCACGGATCGCCAATCACATTTTTCAGTGCCGCTTTCATGAGCGCCGCTGAGTCGTTCTTCCGCCGGGCGGCGTGAACAACAACACACTGTGCAGTGCGCACTTCATCCGTACTGCGCTGTTCTTCATGCAGCATGGCCTCAAAATATGGGTACGCCGCAAAGAAGTCGCGGTCCGTCCCGCTGATGAACAGTTCTTTTGCATACATACGGGCAAGGCGCCCGCTCAGGCGGCCTTGCGCTGCGGCGTGTTCCAGAATGGAAAAATCGCGTGGAGAATGAAGACTCTGCGGCTTATGCAGAACAGTAATGTCGCTGTTCAGAATATGGGGCGTAAGGTCGACGGTTTCGTGCACGGGGTCAATCCAGTGAAAAGTCCGCAGGCGGCGAAAAAGCTTTGGCCGCAGCTCCTTGTCAAAGTTATAGGCGGTGTTATACTGCAGCTGATTTGCATACTGCATCTGTACAATTTCCGTTTCGGGCGGCAGCTCGGCTTTCAGATGCAGAAACTTCTGCCGGTTTTCTTCATCCAGCACTTCATCGGCATCGGCAGAGTAGAGAAACTCCATGCTGGCTTTGGAAAACGCAAAATTCCGCGCGGCAGAAAAGTCACCGTTCCAAGGAAAGTCGTAAATTTTATCGGTGAACTGCGCAGCAATTTCCTTTGTGCGGTCAGTAGAACCAGTGTCGGCTACGATGATTTCATCCGCAATGCCGGAAAGGCTGCTGAGGCCGCGGGCAAGCACGGCTTGCTCGTTTTTTGCTATCATGCAGATGCTGATGGTAATCATGCTGTCCCCTCCTTTGCAGCAGGAATCTTCTTCCAATATATTATACCATAAAATATTAGGAGATGCACTTTTGAAAAGAGCAGAAATCCTGTAAAAATTAAGTTTTTCCTGTCGATATATATATTGTATACTAGCCTGAATTAACCGGAAGGAGTCCTATTAATGAAAGCTCATATCCATAAAGAAACAGATACAGATATAGAAAAAGGACAGCAAAGCAAAGGCGGTTCATTCCACGGGCACGAAGTCAAGCTTACCATCGCCATGATTGTAAAGAATGAGGAAAAAAAGCTTGACCGCTGCCTTTCTTCCCTGAAACCGCTGATGGATGCGGTGCCAAGCGAATTGATTATCACAGATACGGGAAGCACAGACCATACGGTAGAAATTGCAAAAAAATATACAGACCGTATTTTACGTTTCCAGTGGTGCGACGACTTTGCCGCAGCACGGAATACCGGCCTTTCCGCTGCGCGCGGGGAATGGTTGCTGGTGCTTGACGCCGATGAATGGCTTGAGGATGCAGCCCCTGTTATCAACTTTTTCCGCAGCGGCGAATGTGACAGATGTAACTCGGCTGTCATGACAGTCCGCAATTACAGCAATGCCGAAAATACAGAGTATGACGACAGTTACTCCAGCCGGCTTATGAAAACCTTTCCGGGGATGCGTTATTCTCATATTGTCCATGAAAGCATTCCAACCATGATGCCGCTTAAAATGGTCGACGCAGTTCTCAATCATGATGGGTATGCCTACCGTTCTGAAGAAGACAGGGAACAGCATGAGGAGCGAAACTTGAAACTAATGGAGCAGGAACTGCAAAAGGATCCAAGTAATATAAAGACCTTGCTACAATACGGTTGTTATTTTGTGCAAAGCGACCCGGCAAAGGCTGTGGAATATGCCAGAAAAGGGGCAAAAGCAGCGTTAAAAAAACAGTCGAGTGACCGGGCGCATAACTTTACTCGTATAGAGTGCGTCCTCCTTCAGGCACTCTGCGGCGAAAGACGCTTCAAGGAGCTTTTGAATGAAGTTCCACGTGCCATTTCACAGGAAAAGGAACCTTGCCTTTTCCACCTTGAATTTTATTACCTTGCCCAATACGCGGCGTTTTGCCTGCAAAAGTACGAAACAGCAGTGGAGTACGGAAAAAAATATCTGCAGATGTACAGCTTGTATGAGCAAGGAAAAATGGACCGGTGTTTCTTCGTACTAGCAAATTTCCAATTTATTGGGCCAAAGTTCAAAGAATACTCTTCCATTTTTAACTGCAGGGCCTACCTGCAGCTTGGAAAAACAAAAGACGTAAAGAACTTTTTGGGAAAAATAGACCCTTCTGTGGAAAACGGTGCTGATTCTGTTGACCGGGATCTTTTTACCGAATATGCTGAAAAGATCGGGGATTGGGCTCCGTTTGTGCGGTATTACGGCAGGGTGCTTGCACTGAAAAATAAGAAGAAACTGGAAGATTTCTGCAACTATACAGAAGATTATTATCAGCATCACCATTCGCAGCAGGAAGCACTTCTCCGCGCATTCAGCGAGGGCGGCGGCGAGGATGAATTTTCTGCTATGTACCGCAGCCGTTTAGACGAATTGGAGCAAAGCAGCAAGTTCCACGGCCATGAAGTCCGGCTGACCATTACTATGATTGTGAAGAACGAGGAAAAGAAGCTGGAACGCTGCCTTTCTTCCTTAAAGCCGCTGATGAATGCCGTGCCAAGTGAATTGATTATCACCGACACGGGAAGCACAGACCATACGGTTGAGATAGCAAAGAAGTACACAGACCATATTTTACACTTTAAATGGTGCAACGACTTTGCTGCAGCGCGCAATGTCGGTATTTCTGCGGCACGCGGAGAATGGCTGCTGATTCTTGACGCCGACGAGTGGTTTGAGAACACAGCACCGTTGGCAGAATTTTTCAACAGCGGCGAGTGTGACAACTATAATTCGGGCCAGCTGGTTGTTAAGAACTATACGAGTCTCAACAAAAAAGAGTATCTTATAAGTTATTCTTACCGGTTGATGAGGACATTCCCGGGGATACGGTACTATAATACCGTTCATGAGGATCTTCCAATTAATCAGCCGACTAAATCGTTTGATTTGGTTTTAAGCCATGATGGATATGCCTTTCGTTCCAAAGAAGACAAAAATCGGCATGCTGGACGTAACATGAAGCTGATGGAAGAAGAACTTCAAAAGGACCCCGATGACATTAAAGCACTTTTCCAGTACTGCGCACAGAGCATCAACACAGATATGCAAAAGAGTGAGCAGTATGCCCGGCATGGAACTGAAGCTGCACTCAGACGGGATCCGGATGATTCAGCTCATGATTTTCTCCGCATGGAAAGTGTCCTTCTGAAAGTTCTTACTAACGAAAAAAAATACCGTGATATTTTAGCCGAAGTTCCAAAAGCACTGCTGCATGCGAAGCAGCCAGGAGTTTTCCATCTGGAATTTTACTACATCGCTCAGATGGCTGCTGTACAGCTGCAGGACTATGAAAAAACAGTAGAGTACGGAAAAAAATATCTGCAGATGTACAGCCTTTACGAAGCAGGGAAAATGGATCGTAACCTGCTGATGCTTTCAGACTTCCGTTTCAACAGACCGCAGTATGCCGAAGTTGCCGCTATTACAAATAACAAGGCACTTCTTTCCCTTGGAAAAACGAGTGAAGTGCGTGACTTTTTGGATCAGCTGGATGTTTCCGAGGAAGGCTCCACAGCAAACGGTGACCTTGACCTTTGCGCGGAATATGCCAACGCGGTGGACGACTGGTCGGCTCTGACCCAATATTACGAAAAGCTTCTTGCGTTGGATGACGGGCAGAAGCTGAAAAATTTTCAGAGCTATTTAGATGGCTACTTTACGGATTACCCTTCCCGAAAAGAGAAAATTCTGCGTGCGTTTTCTGAAAGTGCCGGGGACGATAATTATACACTGACCTGCTGTCTGGAGCTTGCGGAGCACGAAAATGACATTGGCAAAGCGGATTCCATCCTAGACACTATGCGGAAGAAAGACAACTTGTGGAGCTGCTATGAATCCGAAGCACTTTACTATATTTTGAAGAGAAAGACCAACCTAATTCCGTATCTTTCACATATCGATCTTGATGACATCCCGCTTTTTGTTAGGAGGATAGACGCCCAACATGATGATTTTCCGGAAATCATAAAGGACTATGTGGCCGCTTATTCTTTTGAAAACGCGAAAGCGCTTTTCTGCATGAATTCACTGCTGGAGAGGGCTGTGCTCCGAAAGAACGCGGAAAACAATGAAGGGCAGTACGGCAGGCTGCTTCTGGCATATTTTCAGAATTCGGCCCGTTATGTCTATTGTATTTACAAGCCGGAGATCCTGACTGCTGCAGGAATTTCCGCATTGCCGCGCGCTTACCGTTTTGGGTATTATGCAGGTGAAGCATTGAAAGCAAAACAGCAGGGCGACGGTGTGCACTACCTTGAGAGTCTTCATGCTGGGCTGAAGGCTTACCCGGCGATGAAAGAGCCAATTTCATTTTTGCTGAAAAGGCTGGAAGCAAAACAGGAAAAGCAGGATGCACGGGCGAGAGAATTTGAGGAATTGACATGGAAGGTAAAAAAGAACATTGAATATCTCATTTCCCAGGGCGACCTGAAGCAGGCAGGTGCATATACGCTGCAGCTTGCCAAACTGATACCCGAAGATGATGACCTGCGCCGTTTCCGCAAACTAACGCACACGGAGCCTACCATGGAAGAGATTGCTTCTAAGCTGCCGCAGTAATGTAGAATCAGTCCTAAAAGTTAATTTTATCAATAAAGGAGAACAGGATCATGAACGTACCGATTTTAGACCTTAAACGCCAATACAAACCTCTGCAGGCCGAACTGGAATCTGCAGTAAATGCCTGCATGGCAACCGGAATGTATATTATGGGTAAACCGGTTACCGACTTTGAAAGTCAGATGGCGGAGTTCCTTGGCGTAAAATATGTGGTTACAACCGGAAACGGCACCGACTCCCTTGTGATTGCCCTTCGCGCCTGCGGTGTTAAGCCGGGCGATGAGGTCATTACAACGCCATTCACCTTTTTTGCAACGGCGGAAGCGGTTGCGCTTGTTGGCGCAACGCCGGTTTTTGCGGATGTGCAGGAGGACTCGTTTGACCTTGATCCAACAAGTGTAGAGTCAAAAATCACGCCGAAAACGAAGGCGATTCTTCCAGTACATATTTTTGGCTACCCAGCTGACATGGATGCCATCCATATGATAGCGGAAAAGCATGGGCTGAAAGTAATAGAAGATGCCTGCCAGGCAATCGGAGCGGAGTATAAAGGAAAAAAGACCGGAACCCTTGGCGACATGGGCTGCTTTTCCTTTTTCCCGACCAAAAACCTAGGGTCTTTTGGCGACGGCGGCATGATAACGACCAATAATGCGGACTATGCGCTGATTTGCCGAGCCCTGCGGGAGCATGCCGGCGGGAAGCTGGGTGCGGATGCGCGCTGGCTGGTCGAAGGTGTAAAAGATGAATTTGCGAAAGACGTGGCATCCGACGCGCTGTATAACCCATATAAATATTATAATTATCTGATTGCGTATAACTCCCGCCTGGATGCGATACAGGCAACAATTTTGAGCATCAAGCTCAAGCACTTGAACGAATTTAACGCAAAACGTGCGGCAAACGCCGAGTTTTACAACAGCCACCTGGATCAGGACAAGTTCGTTACGCCAAAGCCTTCCAAAGATGTGAAGGCCTGCTGGCACCAGTACGCCATCCGGACGAAGAAGAAGGAAGAGCTGGGTTCTTACCTTGCGGAACATCATGTGGCTTCCGCGGCGTTTTACCCGGTGCCGCTTCATTTGCAGAAAGCTTTTGGGTACCTTGGGTACAAAGAAGGCGACCTGCCTGTCGCGGAAAAAATCTGCAGTGAAACGGTGTGTCTGCCGGTGTTTCCGGAACTGACGGAAGAAGAGCGGCAGTATGTTGTAGACACAGTAAACAGTTTTGAATAATCGAATCTATGGAAAGGCGCTGAAAAACATGATAAAAATCGGAGTAATCGGCACCGGGAATATGGGCAAAAACCATGTTCGAATTCTTCATGAAGAGCGGACGGAATTTGAGCTTGTTGGTATTTATGATGCCAACCCGGAAACAGCCGCTTCCTTTGCGCAGAAATATCAGGTAAAAGCAGCGGCTTCTGTTGAGGAACTGCTGGGCTGGGTCGATGCAGTCGTAATTGCCGTACCGTCTTCTCTGCACTGCGAAGTTGCGTTGAAAGCAGCGGCGAAAGGTGTTCATGCACTGGTTGAAAAGCCGCTCGCTTTAAATTTTGCCGATGCACAGAAAATTGATGAAGCGTTCCGTACAGCGGGAAAAGTACTTCTTGTTGGGCATGTTGAACGGTATAATCCTGTTGTTATAGAAATGCAGAATATTATGTCCAGCGAGCAGGCGGTTGCGGTCGATATTCATAGATGCAGCCCTTACAGCCCCCGTATTTCCGACGCCGATGTCATTTCAGACTTAATGATTCACGATATTGATATGCTGTGCAACGGTTTTGGCGGTGGAAAAATTAAACAGCTGAGTGCTCAAGGCAAAGTTGTTGTCAGCGGGGACAAGCTGGACTATGTTCAGGCACTGATTACATTTGAAAGCGGCCTTCTGGGCTCCATCACAGCAAGCAGAATCACAGAAGATAAAATCAGAACAGTGGACATCCATGCCCGGAACGGATTTATCCATGCTGACCTTCTCAACCATGGCCTGCAGATTTCCAGAAGAACAAGCTACGCAAACGGCACAAGCCATTTTCCGCTTCTTTATAAGCAGGAGAGTGTTGTTGAAAAGGTTGTGGTTCCCTCTTTTGAACCACTGCGGAAAGAGCTTCTCACGTTTGCCGAGTGCATTAAAAATGGTACACAGCCAGCAACAGGCGGTAAGACATCTGCCTACGCAATTCAGGTTGCTTCCGCAATTCGTGAAGCGGCCCGGAAAGGTTGAGAATGGTGAAATATGAGTAATGGATTCATCCACCCGAGCGCACATGTTTCGGATGAAGCAAAAATAGGAGAGGGCACAAAGGTCTGGATTAACAGCCAGATTCGGGAGAAGACTTCCATTGGCCGGGACTGCATCATCAGCAAGGACACCTACGTCGATTTTGATGTGGTCATAGGGGACCGCTGTAAGATTCAGAACGGGGTATCTTTATACCACGGGGTTGTGCTGGAGGACGACGTGTTTGTTGGGCCGAATGCTGCTTTTACAAATGATTACTACCCGCGTGCGTTTAGCGGCGACAGCTGGAAAGTTTTCCGTACACTTGTAAAACATGGTGCTTCCATAGGAGCAAATGCAACCATCCTGTGCGGTCATACCCTAGGGGAATATTGCATGGTTGGATGCGGAAGCGTTGTTACGAAGGATGTTCCACCGCACGCATTAGTGGTTGGAAACCCCGCGCGCGTTGTGGGTTACGTCTGCAAATGCGGCCATAAGCTCGATGAGAGCGGTCGGTGTGAACAGTGCGGCAAGCAGTATGACTTAAATACTTTTGCTAAATAGGTTAGCTTTTCTTTGGGGATAACGTACAGGCCGGAGGCAGAATTTTTGGCTTCCGGCCTGTTTTTAATTTTGGGTTATTGCAAAGTTTCCGCTAAGGCCCTTTTCAAAAGTAAAGCCCATAGGAAGATACGTGTTCGGAGCCGCACGGCAATGAGAAAAGTTTTGCAGTATCGCTTTGGAAGTACAGCAAAGTTTCCGCTAAGGCCCTTTTCAAAGGGCCGGGAAAAGGGTCGAAAAAAGAACCTCCGGCAAAAGCCGGAGGCCCTTTTGTTTATGCTAAATGCTTTCGAACGATTAGCCCTTGATAAGGGAAAGAACGTTCTGCGGCTGAGTGTTAGCCTGAGCCAGCATAGCATTCGCAGCCTGCGAGAGGATCTGGTTCTTAGAATACTGTACGTATTCATCCGTCATATCCACGTCGCGGATTGTGCTTTCTGCAGAGGTCAGGTTTTCACCCATTGTGCTCAGGTTGTTGGAAGTGTGCTCCAGCTCATTCTGAAGGGCACCAAGGTCAGCACGCGTTGTAGAAACAGTGTTTACAGCGTTCTTAATGGTGTCAATAGCTGTCTGAGCATCTGTC
>JBFLFY010000015.1:0-50135 GCA_041859875.1 Caproicibacter sp.
AAACCCGAAAGCTGTGGAGAGTGCCGGAACATAAATAACGACAGACGTCATAACAAGTGAGCCAAGCATGGCGCCAAGCAACGCCTTATTCTGATAATTCAGATGGAAAATGGAGCTGCGCTGTGACCGCATATTGAAGGAATGAAATATTTCTGCCATTGACAGCGTAAGAAAAGCCATCGTCATACCATCCGGGCTGTTTACAATTTCCCAAACGCCGTTTTCCATGAAGTGGCCGATAAAGTAGGCCGCAAGTGTAACAATGGAAATCATAATGCCCTGGTAAGCAATGTCTGGTCCCACGCCGCCGGAAAAAATACCCTCTTTGGGGTCACGCGGCCTGCGGGACATCAGCCCGATTTCCTGCCGTTCCATACCTAGTGCAAGAGCCGGGAAGCAGTCTGTAATCAGGTTAATCCAAAGCAGATGAGCCGGCTTCAAAATTGTAAATCCAAGCACAGTTGCAGCAAAAACCGCAACAACTTCGGCCAGGTTGGAAGAAAGCAGAAACTGAATGGTTTTTCGAATGTTGTCATAAACGCGGCGGCCCTCTTCAACGGCGGAAACGATGGTAGCAAAATTGTCATCTGCCAAAACCATATCCGCAACGTTCTTCGTTACGTCGGTTCCTGTAACTCCCATACCAATACCAATATCTGCACTTTTAATGGAAGGAGCATCGTTAACACCGTCCCCCGTCATAGCTGTTACCATGCCATGCTTCTTCCATGCGTTCACAATACGGACTTTATGTTCCGGCTGAACACGGGCATAAACCGAATATTGCTCTATGGATTTTTCCAGCTCCTCGTCGCTGATGTCATCAAGCTGAGCACCAGTTATCGCCTGCGATGGATCACTCAGGATACCAAGCTGAGAAGCAATCGCCGCAGCGGTATCCTTATGGTCACCAGTAATCATGTTTACCCGGATACCAGCAGTCTTGCATTCCTTTACGGCATCTACAACTTCCGGCCGAATGGGGTCAATCATGCCAACAAGGCCAATAAACACAAGATCTTTTTCCAGTTCTTTCGGCTGAAAAGCAGTTGGGCACTGTCCGTAAACCCGGCAAGCCGCACCAAGTACTCGCAGTGCTTTGTGCGTCATGCGATGGTTTTCTTCCTCAATTTTTTTGCGCATATTTTCCGTCATTGGCACTGCTTTTCCGTCTGCGAGCACTTGGGTGCAGCGCTTTAAAAGCACATCCGGTGCACCTTTCGTATACTGGACATATTCCTTTTCCGTTCGATGTATGGTGGACATCATTTTCCTGCCGGAATCAAATGGGGCTTCTCCCACGCGCGGTGCTTTCTCCTCAAGTTCGTTCTTTTTTAAAGAAAGAGAAGCTGCATACGCAACAAGCGCATTCTCGGTAGGTTCGCCTGTTACTTTTCCATCCGGTTCTAAGACGGAATCGCTGCAAAGTGCAAGCGCCGCTGCCAGATTGTTTTCGTCACTGCCATAATGGTCAACAACCGTCATTTTGTTCTGTGTAAGAGTCCCCGTTTTGTCGGAACAGATAACCTGCGCACAGCCAAGCGTTTCTACTGCCGTCAATTTACGGATGACGGCGTGACGTTTCGACATATTGGTAACGCCGATGGAAAGCACAATCGTCACAACCGCGGCAAGGCCTTCCGGTATTGCAGCAACAGCGAGACTTACGGCAATCATGAAGGTGTTAAGAACGACCTGACCGCTGAAGTTTCCTTCTTTTACAAGGCTGAAAACGAACATGAACAGGCAGATGCCAACCACAAGGTACGTAAGAACTTTGCTGAGCTGATTCAGCTTAATCTGCAGTGGAGTCATGCTTCGTTTGGCTTTTGCCAAAGCATCCGCAATCTTCCCCATTTCGGTATTCATACCGGTTTCAACAGCCACGGCTCGACCGCGCCCGTAAACCACCGTGCTGCCCATATAAGCCATGTTTCGGCGGTCACCAAGCGGAACCGATTTTTCTCCGTTCAGCGCAAGCTTTTCCGCCGTCTTTTCTACAGGCACCGATTCCCCTGTAAGTGCCGCCTCTTCTATTTTCATACTCGCGCTCTCCAAGATACGGCAGTCCGCTGGAATAGAGTCGCCAGCTTCCAACACAATCACGTCACCGGGAACAAGGTCTTCACTTTTTACGGGAACAACAGTACCATTTCGTACAGTCTTTGAAGTCGCGGCCGTCATCTCTTTTAATGCCTCAATAGCTTTTTCCGCCTTGTTTTCCTGAAAGACGCCAAGTACGGCATTAACGATAACAACGGTAAGGATAATAACGACATCTGCGTACGACTCATGAGAATAGGAAGCCGTTACTGCGGAAATAACGGCTGCAACAATCAGGATGAGCGTCATTGGGTCGCAGAGTTCTTGAAAAAAGCGCTTTACCAGCGAATCCTTTGGCGGCTCCGCAAGCTTGTTTTTCCCGATGGATTTCAGGCGCGCTGCCGCCTGCTCATCCGTAATCCCATCCTCTCCACTTTTTACATGTTCCAGTACTTCTTTTCGCCCTTCCAAATAATAATCCATAAAATACTCCTTTCGGCAGATTCTTCAAAAAAATAAGGCTCATGCACAGTTGAAAAAACTATGCATGAGTCTCGTTCATTAAGACAAGCCAGACCATAAAGGCCATGTATGTTGACTTGGCACATACGCCGAAACGTACGTAAACTACTCCCTCAAACATTCTCAGTTTATCAGTTTCACTTCTTATTGTCAATCAGAATTTTCAGAAAATTCTGAGAATCTTTTCCTGCCGCCAATGGGATGAGCGCCGCAAGTAAATAACAACAGAATTTTTGCTGCTGCGAGAGACAGAATCTGTTAATATTCCAAATTCTAAATAACTATATTTGCAGTATGATATATACTGGTTTTGGAAAATCTAAAGTTATTGAAAATATGAAAACCGGAGTGTGAAATTATGCTGAAATTAATGAGAGCACCATCCAAGTATGTTCAAGGGCCGGATTCACTGTACCAGCTCTACGATGAAGTGAAAGACCTCGGCAAGAATTTTTTGTTTATTTGCAGCAAAAGTGGCTGCAAAGCTGCAAAGCCAAAAATTGAAAAGAGTTTTGCGGACAAAGATGCCAAACTGCATTTTGAAATTTTCGGTGGAATAAGTTCCAGCGGAGAAATTAAAAAAATGCAAAAAATTGCACAGGATGGAAAATTTGATGTTATCTGCGGCATTGGTGGCGGAAGCGCAATCGACACTGCAAAGGCAACCGCATATTATGAACATCTTCCGGTTGTCGTAATACCAACTGTCTGCGCTACTGATGCGCCTTGCACTGGGCTTTCAGTTATTTACAACGACGACGGAACTTTCGGCAGCTATCTGTTCTACCCAAAGAATCCAGACGCCGTTATTGTTGACTCCAGAATCATTGTAAACGCACCGGTTCGCTTTCTTGTTGCCGGTATGGGTGACGCGCTCGGTACCTACTTCGAGGCGCGGATGTGTGAAAAAACAAATTCGCCAAGCCTGGAAAACGGCGGTATTTCAAGATCTGCTATGGCATTGTGCAAACTTTGCTGGGAAACACTGAAAGAAAACGGGTTTGAAGCAAAGAAGTCCGCAGAACTTGGTGTTCTCACCCCGGCTTTTGAAGCCATCGTTGAAGCAAATACTTACCTGAGCGGCGTTGGGGCTGACAACGGAGGCCTTGCCACAGCACATTCCGTTTACAATGGCTTTACTGCACTGGCAGAGTGCGAAAAAGTCATGCACGGCGAATTGGTGGCTTTCGGCACTCTTACCCAGCTTGTACTGGAAAATGCGCCTACCGATGAAAAGGAAGAAGTCATGGACTTCTGCGTTTCCGTTGGGCTTCCTATTACGCTGGAGCGCATCGGCGTAACCGACGTTGCCAGAGTGAGAGTCGCAGCCGAAAAAGCCTGCGCACCCGGAGAGTCCATTCACAATATGCTTGGCGATGTCACACCGGAGCAGCTTTACAGCGCTATTTTGACAGCCGATGCCCTAGGCAAAGACTTTTTGGGAGAAAATTAAAGTTCTAAATAAACATCTTGGCCCTTTGCTGCACCAATTTTTGTGCGCAAAGGGCCTTTTTTTCAGGAATGTGTTCTCTGCACTTCCACACGAAACCGGAAGATGCTATAATTTTAAAAGAAAAGCCATGGGTCTTAAAACTCAGGAGTGTGATTCCTTTTCATGAAAACAATAACAGTCGGTGGAAACGACGCAGGCCAGCGCCTTGATAAATTTCTGACGAAAGCCTACCCAAATCTGCCGCAGTCCATGATGTACAAAAGCATTCGAAAAAAAGACATCAAGTGCAATGGGAAACGCTGTGAAATCTCAACCCGCCTGCAGGAAGGCGACGTGCTTTCCATGTACCTAAAAGATGAATTCTTTCAGACTCAGCCAAAAGAATATGACTTTCTGAAAGCTCCGAATAAGCTGAATATTCTTTACGAAGACGAAAACATTATGATTCTGGACAAAAAGCCCGGGCTGATTGTCCATCCGGATGAAAATTACCATTTTGATTCACTGATAGCACGGGTGCAGCATTACCTTTACGCAAAGGGTGAGTACGACCCGGAGGCCGAAAATTCGTTTGCACCAGCCCTCATTAACCGCATTGACCGGAACACTGGCGGAATCGTGATGGCGGCCAAGAACGCCGAAACGCTCCGCATCATGAATCAAAAAGTAAAAGACCGGGAACTTGAAAAACTCTATCTGTGCGTCGCATGCGGCCGGATGGAGCAAAAATGCGCAACGCTGAAAGCCTACCTGACCAAAAATGAAAAGCAAAACCGCGTTTACATTTCAAACAAGCCCACAAAAGATTCCAAAACCATTGTAACACGCTACCGTGTACTTGCGGAGCGTGCCGAATTCAGCCTACTGGAAGTGGAACTGCTTACAGGCCGCACCCATCAGATTCGCGCGCACCTAGCCTCGATTGGCCATCCTCTCGCGGGCGACGGAAAATATGGGCGGAATGCCGTGAATAAACGCACCGGCTTCCCCTACCAGGCCCTGTATTCCTATAAACTAAAATTTAAGTTCACGACTGATGCCGGAACGCTCGAGTACCTGAACGGAAAAGAATTTGAAGCAAAAGATGTCTGGTTTCTGAAAGAATTCTACAACTTCAAATAAATGCAAGAACCGCACTGCCATTTCGGCAATGCGGTTCTTGCATTTGTGTTTCAGGTATTCTTATCCACTTGATGAAATTTTTTCAGGTTGCCTGTTTTTTGGCTCCGCTTCGCCAGTTCTTCTTCAACATCTTCCGGCGTGATGTTTTCGTTTGCCATCAGCACTGTTAAATGATAAAGCAGGTCTGAAATCTCCATAACAGTTTCATGTTTTACACCGTTTTTTGCGGCAATGATGACTTCACTGCACTCTTCGCCGCATTTTTTCAAAATCTTGTCCAGCCCCTGCTCAAACAAGTAGCAGGTGTAAGAGCCATCCTGTTTCTCGGATTTACGGCTCTGGACAGTCGCGTAAAGCTCTTTTAATACGTCATGCATTTTCATCCCCCCATATCTCATTGAAAAAGCAGCTGTGGCTTCCGGTGTGGCAGGCCGCTCCGGTCTGCTGAACTGTTACAAGGATTGTATCGCTGTCGCAGTCACCTACAATGCGGAGGACTTTCTGCACATGGCCGGAAGTTGCACCCTTATTCCAGAGTTCCTTTCTGGAGCGGCTCCAGAACCAGGTATAGCCGGTTTCCATCGTTTTGCGGAAAGACTCACGGTTCATATAAGCCAGCATCAGCACTTCGCCGGTCTGGTACTCCTGTACGATGGCCGGCAAAAGGTCTGCTTTCTGAAAAAATTGTTCAATCAAATCTTTTTGATTTTCACACTTTGTCATCTTCTATATTCTCCTTGCAAAGTTCAACCGCCTGTTTTGCATCCACGGCACCGGAATAAACGGCCTTTCCGCAAATTGCACCGTAAAGATTGAAACGGCAAAGGCTGCGTACATCGTCCAAGCTGGAAATGCCGCCGCTCGCCGTTATTCCGCATGATACTTCTCTGCTCAAATTCTCAATCATTTTCAGATTGGGGCCGGCAAGGGTTCCGTCTCTGCCGATGTCGGTAAAAATAAGATATTTCATGCCAATCTGCTCCATTTGCTTTGCCGCCTGCAAATAGCTAAGATCTACCGTTTCAAGCCAGCCGTTCTGCGCAATTTTCCCGTTTCTCGCATCAAGGCCAACCGCAATGCGGTCACCGTATTTCCGTACGGCTTCGGCTGCAAAACCGGGCCGGCTGACTGCCGCTGTGCCGAGGATAACCCTGGAAATCCCATTCTGCAGGTAAAAATCAACCGTTTCCATACTGCGGATTCCCCCGCCGACTTCCACCTTGGCGCCAAAGGCCTTTTGAATTTTGAAAATCAGTTCGGCATTCTTTGGCCCGGCATCCTTCGCGCCGTCAAGGTCGACAACATGAAGCCACTCGGCTCCTGCTTTTCGGAAAGAACGCGCCGTTTCTTCGGCATCCCGCGCCACCTTCTGTGCAGTTGTATAATCGCCGCGCAGCAGGCGCACGCATTGGCCGCCTTTAATATCGATTGCAGGTATGAAAATCATAAAATTTCCTCCTGTTTAAAGAGAACCTTTTGTGGAAAGAACCCCGCCCTCTGTTCTGCCGACCGCTCTGTGCAGTGCGTGCGCAGCAGCTTTAAACAGGGCTTCCGTTTCATGGTGTGCGTTCGTTCCATACTCAACGCGGGCATGAAGCGTAAATCCCGCATGGAACGCAAGCGCACGGAAAAACTCTTCCGTCATGCAGGAATCGTAGCCGCCGATTCGCTCCTGCTGAAAGTCCGCATGGAATACAAGAAACGGCCGACCGCTGATGTCTACCGCCGAAAAAGCAAGCGCTTCATCCATTGGGGCAAAGAAACTGCCAAAACGGGCAATGCCGGAACAGTCCCCCAGTGCTTCCCGAAACGCGTCACCCAAAACAATACCCGTATCTTCCACCGTGTGGTGGCAATCCACATCAAGGTCGCCGCAGGCTTTCAACGTCAGGCCAAAGCCGCCGTGGACCGCAAAAGAATTTAACATATGGTCAAAGAATCCGATTCCGGTCGATACCTGAACTTCTCCGCCGTCAAGGGAAAGTTCCAGCGAAATATCCGTTTCTTTTGTTTTCCGCTTCTGAACAGACGTTCTCATCTTTTTCATCCCTTCCGCTGATTCGTGATTTCACAAAGCGCCCGGAAAAATTCGTCGTCTTCTTCCCGTGTTCCGGCAGTGATGCGCAGGAAGCCGTTAAAGCATCGTACGGCAATGCCCTTCTTCAGCAAAGCGTGGAAAACCTCGTCTGCGTCCGGAAAACAGATGGTGACAAAATTCGTAACACTCTCCGGTACAAAGAACTCGTTCTTGCTTTCCATCTGATACTTTTTTACTAGGCTGTAAAGGTATTCTTTTGACTCCATGATTTTCTTCGTGCAGGATGTGAGCCATTCCTTTTCCGAAAGGACAATCGTTCCGATTTTCTGTGTGACTGAATTCACATTGTAAGGTGACTTTACCGCTTTCAGCAGGCGGATCAGTTTCTGGCACGCAACGGCAAATCCGAGGCGAATTCCGGCCATACCGGCCGCTTTTGAGCAGGTGCGCAGAATTACAAGATTATCGTATTCATTCACCTCACCGAGGAGCGACTGATTCCAGAAATCCATGTAGGCTTCATCAAGAACAACGAGGCAGTCCACCGACCGTATCAGCCGCCGTACTTCTTCGCGGCAAAGGCCCAGCGAAGTCGGATTACATGGATTGGAAAAAATCAGCATACGCGCACGGCAGTCCTTCACCATACGAATCAGGGCGTCGACGTTTACCGAAAAGTCGCTGTTTTTTTGAAACTCGCAGCACTTAGATTCATCCAGACTGCCATAAAAGCGGTACATGGAAAAATCGGGTGAAAGCGTTAGAACGGCCTCACCTTTCATTAAAAACGCTTCTGCAAGGATGGAAATCAGCTCATCCGAACCATTGCCGGCTGCGACGTTTTCCGGTTTCACACCGTAATAACTGGCAAAGGCAGCGCACAGCTCCTGCGCACAGGGGTCAGGGTAACGGTTAAATTCAACGGCTGTAGCAGCATCTTTTATTTTTCTAAGGATTTCAGGCGGCGGAGTCAAAAAAGACTCGTTTGCATCCAGCCGGTTTCGGTAGTTACCCTCTATCGGATCATATGGTTTGAGTTCACGTATTTTCTCATTAATGCTGTACGCCATTTTCTAATTCCTCACTTTGATGGAATTTGCATGAGCTGTAAGACCTTCCGCTTCTGCCAAAGTCACAATGTCGTCCTTGGCCTCTTCCAGGGAATCTTTGGTGTAATACAGAAAGCTTGATTTTTTGACAAAGCTGTCGACCGAGAGCGGCGAAAAGAAACGTGCGGTACCCCCTGTGGGAAGTACGTGGTTTGGTCCTGCAAAATAGTCGCCGAGCGGTTCCGGCGCATAGCTGCCGAGGAAAACCGATCCGGCATTGTCAATACGGCCCAGATACTCCATTGGGTTCCGCAGGCAAAGCTCTAAGTGCTCCGGCGCAAGTTCGTTTGCAAAATCTACCGCTTTCTTCATGCTGCTGCAAGTTATGATGGCACCATAATTGCGCAGGGATTTCTCAATAATGTCACGGCGGGAAAGAGTAGAAATCTGGCGCTCTATTTCCCGGTCTGTTTCTTCCGCAACGGTTTCCGAAGTGGTCAGTAAAACAGCCGAAGCCAAAACATCATGCTCGGCCTGCGACATCAGATCCGCGGCAAGAAATTTGGGGTTTGCGGTTTCATCCGCAAGAATCAGGATTTCGCTCGGCCCTGCAATCATGTCGATGCCCACGGTGCCGTACAGCTGCTTTTTCGCCGTGGCAACAAAGATATTGCCCGGCCCAACGATTTTATCGACTGCCGGAATTGTTTCCGTACCAAAAGCCAAAGCCGCTATGGCCTGCGCGCCGCCAATTTGAAAGATGCGGTCTACGCCCGCTTCCAATGCGGCTGCCATAATAGCCGGGTTCGGCTTCCCGCCTTTTGCGGGCGGCGTAGCCATAATGATTTCTCCCACGCCGGCTATCTTTGCCGGTATGGCATTCATCAGAACGGAAGAAGGGTAAGCTGCCGTGCCCCCCGGAACATAGATGCCAACACGTGAGAGGCCGCGAATCCGCTGACCTATCATGACGCCGTTGCGCTGTGTTTCGAACCAACTCTGCTGCTTCTGTTTCTCATGGAAGCTGCGGATATTCCGGGCTGCGCGTTTCAGGGCGGCAAGGAATTCCGGGCTGCAGGACTGCGCGCACTGTTCCGCCTCCGAGTGTGAAAGCTCAGTCTTTTCAGGCAGGCTCTTGTCGAACTTCAGGGTATAGCTTCGAACGGCACGGTCGCCTTCTTGCCGCACGTGGTCAATGATTTCCGAAACAGCGGTTTCCACTTGTGGGTCCGCTTTATGGCTTCTTTTTTTCAGCTGTTCAATCAATTCCGAACCTATGCCATCTTTTGCTTTCCAAATCGGTATCATTTTCAGTTCACCCCTGCTTCTGTTTCCGCCTGTTTTACGGCGCGTTCCATTTCCCCGGCTAAATTTTCAATTTCCACTTTTCTCAACTTCATACTGGCTGCATTGACAATCAGCCTTGCCGAAATGCCGCAGATTTTCTCAATAACCTCAAGACCGTTTTCCTTCAGGGTCGTTCCGGTTTCTACAATATCGACGATTGCATCGGCAAGGCCAAGCAGCGGTGCAAGTTCAACAGAACCCTCGATTTTAATAATACGGACGTCCATGGCCTTGCTGTAAAAATAGTTTGCCGCAACGTTCGGGTATTTGGAAGCAATCGTTTTCGCGGAGTATCCACTGAAAAAATCGCGTCCTTTAGGCCCCGCAAGTGCAAAACTGCATTTGCCAAAACCAAGGTCAAGTACCTCGTAAAAACTGCCGCCATACTCCATAATGGTGTCTTTTCCAACCACACCCATGTCGCACACGCCGTGCTCCACATAGGTAATTACATCGGCGGCTTTCGCTAGAACAGCATCGATTTTTCCGTCACCAATAGGAAGAATCAGCCGCCGACCTTTTTCATGAACCGCAGTGCAGTCATAGCCAATTCTTTCAAACAAATTGACGGTGTTGGTTTCAAGCCTGCCTTTCGTTAGAGCAATCCTAAGCGGCCTCATATTTTTACCCCTGTTCCCACAGTACGCACGGCACTGCCTACAAAATCGACCCTGCCAATTCCGACGGAACGCGCGTACTCCATCGCTTCCTTGTCTGTTTTGCAGATACTGTTCTCACAGCAAACACCCTGCCCTGCTAAATTTGCTGCATATTGAATGGCACGTGCCTCATAGCCGTCTTCCCCATGAACCAATACCTCTGCACACTGCTGCTTGCAAGTGCCGCTGCGGTTTAAAATAATTTGTGCAATGGCGTCAACGTTGACACCAAACCCAACAGCGGGCATTGGGGTTCCAAAATGCTCCAGTAGATTATCGTAACGCCCGCCAAGCAGCAACGCATCACCGTAATTTTCCGCATATGCGCTGAAAACAATGCCGGTATAGTAATCGTTCCGCTGCACCAAGCCAAGGTCAACAATCAGTTTATCACCCAAGCCAAGTTCTACAACGGAACGATATATCAAGTGCAAGTAATCCAGCATTTTCCACAGCTTTCCAGTACAGAAAACCGCCGCTTTTTCAAAAACTTCTTCCCCGCCGAACAAATGCGGAAGTTCCAGCAGTGCCCGCACCTCCGCACAGTCTGGGAAACAGTTTAAAGCCTTGGAAAGCGCTGTATAATTTTTAGTTTCAATCGCTTTGCGGATTTCTTCACGGACTTCCTCCGAGGTGGAAAGGCGGTCTGCAAGAACACGAAAAAAACCGGCGTGGCCAAGCTCCAGCCGAAAATCAGGAAAAAAAGAAGAAAGTGCCTCCACCGCCATGGAAACCATTTCAAGATCCGGGCGCAGGCCGGATGCACCCAGCATTTCAACACCCATCTGCAGATTTTCATTACTGCGCCCCGTAAGGCCCGGATTATTCCGGTAAACCGGCTGGCGGTAATATAGGCGCAGCGGTCTTGGATAATTCTGCAGGCGTACCGCCGTAAGCCGTGCGATGGAAAGAGTATTGTCCGGCCGCAGTACCATCAGGCGGCCTTTAGGGTCAGACATCTTAAACATGACTTCCGGCGGGATTCCAGAAAAATCCGAGTCGTAAACATCGTAAAATTCAAGGCCCGGCGTAATAACTTCGCGGAAGCAATGAGAACCGAACATTTCGGCAAGCCAGCCCTCAATTTTTCTTCGAACCTGACATTCCTCAAAAAGATAATCTTTTGTGCCTTCCGGCGTAACCCGATTATTTTTTTTCATTGCTTCGCCTCCTAGTGGCTTTGCTGCTTTAGTATGGTAGTATGATACCACACTAAAACAGCTCTGTCAATTAGAAAAGTGACATTTGACTGCTTTCCGGCAAACCATCTAAAACTCCGGCCTGCGAAAGGGTTTCTATTACCGATTTTGACACTTTGGAACGTGCCTGCAAATCTTCGACGGAAAGATATTTTTCGCCGCTCTTTCTTGCATCGGCAAGGCTGTTTGCCGCAGCTTCGCCTACTCCGCCAAGGGAAAGAAACGGCAAACGAATTTTGCCCGCTTCAACAAGGAACTTCTTGGCATCCGATTTGTACAGGTCAATCGGAAGGACTTCTATCCCGCGGGCAAGCATTTCATTCACAATCTGCAAAGTTGCATACTCTGCTTCCTCTTTCGCGCTGGCCTCTTTGCCCTTCATACTGATTTCATTCATACGGCGGCGTACGGAATCGCGTCCTTTTACAACAATCGCACCATTAAAATCTTCGCCACGCACCGTAAAGTAAGCCGCATAGTATTCTACCGGCTTGTGGACTTTATACCAGCCAAGCCGCAGTGTTGAAATCATGTAGGCAGCAGCGTGCGCTTTCGGGAACATATATTTTATTTTCATGCAGGAATCGAGGTACCACTGAGGAACATTGTGGTCTTTCATTGCCTGCTTGTACTCATCCGTAAGCTTCACGGGAGCCTTCCCTTTTCGGACAATCTCCATGATTTTAAACGCCATTTTCGGTTCAAGGCCCTTTTGCAGCAAATAAGTCATAATGCTATCACGCGTTCCGATAACCTGTGAAATCGTGCAGGTCCCATTTTTAATCAGCTCCTGTGCATTGCCCAGCCACACATCCGTGCCATGCGACAAACCCGAAACCTGCAGCAAATCGGAAAATGTTCTCGGCTGGGAATCCATCAGCATCTGGCGCACAAAGTTCGTACCGACTTCCGGCAGAGAAAACGTGCCCGTCGGTGAATCAATATCTTCCGGCTTTATACCAAGTGCTTCCGTCGAATGGAACAAGGACATTACTTGTGGGTCACTCATGGAAACTTTCATGACCGGAACACCGGTATAGTCTTCCAAGTAGCGGTAAATTGTTGGAACATCGTGGCCAAGTTCGTCCAGTTTGCAGATTGTGTCATGGATGGAATGGAAGTCGAAATGTGTGGTAATGCTGTCGGAAGCCGCGTCGTTTGCCGGGTGCTGAACCGGACAGAAATCACAAACTTCCATGCCTTTCGGCACAACCACCATCCCTCCGGGGTGCTGGCCGGTCGTACGCTTTACACCGGTGCAGCCTGTAGCAAGGCGGAGTTCTTCCGCACGGTGCATCACAATGCCGCGCTCTTCCGCGTATTTTTTTACAAATCCAAGGGCCGTTTTATCGGCCACCGTTGCGATGGTGCCGGCCTTAAACACATTGTCTTTGCCGAAGAGTGTTTCCGTGTAGCGGTGTGCGCGGGATTGATATTCGCCAGAGAAATTCAGGTCAATATCCGGCGTCTTGTCGCCGTCAAATCCAAGGAATGTTTCAAACGGGATTGTATGGCCGTCGCGGTTGTATTCTGCTCCGCAAACCGGGCATTTTTTCGGCGGAAGGTCAAAGCCGCTGCCTACACTGCCGTCTGTAATAAACTCGCTGTGCTTGCATTTAGGACAGACATAGTGCGGCTGCAGCGGGTTTACTTCGGAAATTCCCGCCATGTTTGCGACAAATGACGAACCGACGGAACCACGCGAACCGACCAGGTAGCCATGCTCTACCGAGTTGGCCACAAGCTTCTGCGCCGTCATGTACAAAATAGAAAAGCCATGTTTCGTAATAGAGCCAAGTTCACGATCCAGACGATTCTTTACAATTTCAGGTAAAGGATCGCCATAAACTTCTTTTGCACGGCTCCAGCAAATACTGGTGAGCTGCTCCTCCGCACCGGCAATAAACGGTGGGAACGTTCCTTCCGGAATTGGGCGGATATTTTCGATTTGGTCGGCTATGCGGTTGGTGTTTTCTACAACGACTTCGTATGCTTTTTCTTTGCCAAGGTAAGAAAATTCCTCCAGCATCTCATCCGTTGTGCGGAAGAAAAGCGGCGCCTGATTGTCGGTATCTTTGTAGCCAAGGCCAGCCATCAGGATTTTACGGTAGGCACCGTCTTTGGGGTCAAGAAAATGCACATCGCAAGTTGCAACAACCGGCTTGTGAAGCGTTTCACCAAGTTTGACGATGGTGCGGTTAAACTCACGCAGCTTTTCCTCATCCGGCACCATGCCTTCCCGTACCATAAATTCATTGTTGCCAAGAGGCTGTATTTCAAGGTAGTCATAAAACGATGCAATATCACACAAAACGGACCAGGGCTGTGCATTAAAAATAGCTTCGTAAAGCTCACCGGCCTGGCAGGCACTGCCGACGAGGATTCCCTCACGATGCTTCACCAGCTCTGTTTTCGGGATGCGCGGATTGCGGTAAAAATTTTTAAGGTGCGAAGTGGAAATCATTTTGTAAAGATTTTTGAGGCCAATATTGTTTTCAGCAAGAAGAATCATATGGTAGGATTTTAACTTCTTAATGTTTCCACCGGTAAGAGATGTATTGATGTCCATTACATTTTTTGCGCCGGTATCTTCTGAAAGGCGCTGCAGAAGGCAAATAAAAATTCTTGCGAGGATTGCAGCATCATCGCAGGCGCGGTGATGGTGAAAATCCTGCAGTTTCAGAAACTTTGCCACTGTGTCCAGCTTGCAGTTTTTTATTCCTTTTAAGAGTGAACGGCACATTGGCACGGTGTCAATGTAAGTGTTGGAAAATTCCATGCCGCTGCGCTGCGCAGCCACACGGATAAATGAAGTATCAAAATCGGCATTATGTGCTATCAGCACAGGATTTTTGCCGCAGAAACTGAAAAACGCTTTTAAGGCGTCTTTTTCACTCGGCGCGTCCTTTACCATCTCGTCGGTAATGCTGGTAAGCTCCGTGATTTTGGCCGGGATAGAGCGTTCCGGGTTTACAAATGTGTCGAAAGAATCAGCCGTTTCACCTTTCACAATACGCACTGCACCAATTTCTGTAATGCGGTCGTTGGTTGGGCTAAGCCCTGTTGTTTCGATATCAAACGAAATAAACTCATCCTGAAAGGTCTCGTCGGTTTTTCCTTTTACTGCAAGGACAAGGTCATTGACATAGTAGGCTTCCATACCGTAAATAACCTTAATTGGCTTACCCTTTTTCTTCATGTCATCCGCAGCGTTCATCGCATCCGGAAAAGCCTGTGCAACACCGTGGTCAGTTATAGCGACGGCTGGGTGACCCCACTCGGCCGCACGGCGCACAAGGTCGCCAGCCGCGTTCACACCATCCATTGCAGACATACTGCTGTGCATATGAAGCTCCACGCGCTTCTTTTCCGCAGTGTCCGCTACCTTAATCTGGCCTACTGTGGCAATACCACGCGGGCGCAGAACAATTTCATGGTCGTATTTGTCGTACTCCACGGTTCCGCGCACCAAAACGGATGTACCCTTTGTGAGGGTATCGAGCATCTTGCACTGGTTCACCATCTCAATGATTTTCAGTGTGATGGAGCCTGTATAGTCCGTAATATTAATGGAATAAATTTTGCGCTGTTTGTCACGCGTTACCTTTTGTTCGGCTGAAAATATCTCGCCCCATGCAACTACACTGCCAATGTCTGGCGTTATCTGCCCGATTGGAACCGGTTTTGCCGATTTTCCAACATGGCCATAGATATCCCGTGCGCTTTCCGGAATCATACACGGCAAAAGGGTTTCACCCCTGCGGATATTGACGACTTTGGGAGCCGATTTGCTGCCCGTAACGGGTGTATACTCGGCTGCCATTTCCAGATTTGCCTGGCGGCGTTTTGTTTCGGCTGCTTTTTTCTTTTGCTCTATATAAACCGGGTCAGATTCCTGAACCGTTAAGAGGCCGTCGAAACGAACCGGAACAGTTTTCCCGAATTCCTCCTGAATCAAGCCAGAAAGGACTTTGTCCGCATGGCGTGAAAGCAAAAGCTCGCCGCCGCCGTGACTGAGCGTTACAAAAAGCGTACCGTTCTCAAGGCGGACCGACGAGCCCTTTAAAGTTCCATTTATGCTGGCATCGCGCCGTTTTAGCTCCATTACAAGGCTAGGGTAATATTCTGTTGAAAAACACTCTTCGGGGTATTTTGGGGAAACAACCGCCCTTTTCAGCTTCAGCCGTTCACAGCCTACAAGCCGTTTTTCCAAGTCATACAGCACAGTGCGATTCGTCCGTGCAGTGAGCCCCAGCTGAACGGCAAGCGCCCTCCTTGCGGGGTCGATTTGCAGTAGCTGAATCTGCCCTGCAGGAACCTGCGGCGGTAAGCCGGCAAAGTTTATGTATGGTTTAAAAAATTCCCCGAAATTTTTCAACGATGTTCCACCCTTTATAATTTTTGAATTTCCAGCATCAGTTCATCAATCAGCTTGTCTTCCGGCACTTTACGCAAAATTTTCCCTTTCCGGAAAATCAGGCCGCATCCGTCACCGCCCGCAAGGCCTACATCGGCTTCACGTGCCTCGCCGGGGCCGTTTACGGCACAGCCCATAACCGCCACGGTAATATCCTTTTTACAGGGCGCAAGGCGTCTTTCAACTTCGGAAGCGATGGAAATCAAGTCTATTTTTGTACGGCCGCATGTTGGGCAGGAAACAATTCTTACGCCTCTGCGCAAACCGAGCGCTTTCAAAAGATCAATCCCTGCATTGATTTCGCGCACCGGGTCTGCCGTGAGGGAAACACGGATGGTATCCCCAATGCCCCTCTGCAGCAAGGAACCAATTCCTATGGAGGACTTAATTATCCCCATGCGCTCCGTTCCGGCTTCCGTTACACCGAGGTGAAGCGGATAGCTGCATTTTTCAGCGACAATTTCATTGGCCTTTATCATGGTGTCAACATTGGAAGATTTAATGGAAATTACAATATCTTGAAAGTCAAACTTTCCAAGCAGCGACGCATGGTACAGCGCACTTTCTGCAAGGGCCTGCGGAGTTGGGCCGCCGTATTTTGCAAGAATTTTTTTCTGCACCGAGCCGGAATTTACACCGATACGAATTGGTATCTTACGGCTGCGGCAGGCATCCGCAACAGCTTTCACATGGTCATCGGAACCGATATTCCCCGGGTTAATGCGTATTGCATCAATTCCAGCGGCAACTGAAGCCAGCGCAAGCCGATAATCAAAATGAATATCTGCGACGAGCGGAATGGAAACAGCTTTTTTTACCGCAGGAATCAGTGCAACGGCTGCTTCATCCGGGATTGCCGCACGCAGAATCTCACAGCCCGCATCAGCCAGCTGCTTTGCCTGCCGCACACCATCCTCAATATGGTCAGCCGGTACATTCAGCATGGATTGCACCGTAACCGGTGAGCCGCCGCCTACTGGCACAGCACCTACCATTACTTTTCTGGAAACCCTCACTATCCGCCAAGCCCCTTTCCGGTAACAAGCCGAAGAATATCGCTGTATGTTACAACAAGTGCAAAAATCATCAAAAGCGCAAAACCCGCCGTTTCCACAACACCAACATATTTTTGATTAAGTGGCTTGCGGCGAATCGCCTCAATCAGGAATAGGAAAAGCTTACCACCGTCAAGTGCCGGGAAAGGAATCAGATTGAACACGCCGAGGTTCACGGTAAACATCATCATAATATAAATAACATTGTTAAGCCCGGCTAAAAAGCTCTGTTTCAGCCCAACCGTCATTGCCTGACCAACCGCATCCGCCGCGCCGATTGGGCCAGCCATCTCGTTAAACCCAAACTTTCCGGTCAGCAGGCCTACTAAGCTGTACCAAACAAGGCGGACAACCGATACCGTGTCCTGCCCAGTTTTCATCAGAAGCGTCCCAAGATTTTTCGGAATTGCTTCTACATAGAAATCAAAAGAAACGTAATTCTTTCCCTGAATTTTTCTGGAATTCAGCTTTACGTTGTGAAAATCGACTTCTTTTCCGCCCCGGTTTACAACAATGTCCACCGAAGAAGGATTCGCTGTGGCAATGGCAAACGAAAGGTCTTTGTCGCCGTAAATGCGGTAATGGTCAAACGACACAAATGTATCGCCCACCTTCATGCCGGCTGCCTGAAACGCGGAATTCTTCGTAAACTGTGCAATGGTGGTTGAGTTAAAAGCCTGCTGCTGGCCCAGCAGAATCATCATCAAAACGAGGCCAAAAATGACGTTCATTACAGCGCCCATAACAACAACAAGCATCCGCTGCCAAACAGGCTTGTTAAAAAATGCATGTTCGTCTTTGCTCTTTTCGCCATCCTCACCTTGCTCACCCTCCATGGCACAAAAGCCGCCGATGGGGAAAAGCCTGAGCGAATACTTCGTGTCACCCTTTTGAAAATGAGTCAGCACCGGACCCATGCCAATGGCAAACTCATTGACGCGGATTCCACACAGTTTGGCTGTAAAAAAATGGCCAAACTCATGGATAAAAATCATAAAGCCAAACAAAAGCACTGCGATTATAATTAAAAGGACCTGAAGAATAGCAATCACCTCAAACGGTCAACAGCATCCAGTACAAATTTTCTGGCAGACGCGTCGGCTTGAAAAATATCATCGGCAGAAAAGCCTTCCGGAACATCTTGCTGATGCTCCATAGCTTCTGAAACAAGTTCACCAATTTCAAGAAATGAAATCCGGTGCTCTAAAAACAGCTTTACAGCCGCCTCGTTAGCTCCATTTGCTGCAGCAGGAGCAAGGCCGCCCCGCTGCATGGCTTGGCGGCAGACCGCGAGGCACTGAAAAGTCTTTTCATCAGGCTTCGCAAAAGTAAGACTTCCATACGCCGCAAGGTCGAGCGGGCGAACCGGCGAAGGAAAGCGCTGCGGCCATGTAACCGCATACTGAATTGGGATGCGCATATCCGGCACACCAAGCTGTGCAACAATGGAGTTGTCTTGGTACTCCACCATGGAATGAATAATGCTTTCACGCTGGACAAGAACGCCAATGCGGGAAGCAGGAAGGTCGAAAAGCCAAGAGGCTTCCATAATTTCCAGCCCTTTATTCATCATGGTCGCGGAGTCAATCGTGACTTTTGGCCCCATCTTCCAATTCGGGTGATGCAACGCCTGTTCCGGTGTTACTGCTTTCAGTTGTTCCCTGTTCCAGCCAAAAAAAGGCCCGCCAGAAGCCGTAAGGATAATCCGCTTCAAAGCCTTTTTTTCCGGGCAACCCTGCAGGCACTGAAAGACGGCGGAATGTTCACTGTCAACCGGTAGAATCTTTACACCGGCTTCATGTGCCGCCTTCATAACAATAGAACCGCCCGCAACAAGTGTTTCCTTGTTTGCAAGGGCAACATCCTTTTTCGCACGGATGGCCGCAAGCGTAGGCTGAAGGCCAATCAGCCCAACAACAGAATTGCAGACGAGGTCTGCTTTTTCATAAGCGGCGGCTTCACAGAGGCCATCCATGCCGCTGACTATTTTCACAGGAAGATCTGCCACGGCTGTGCGAAGCTCTTTTGCCGCAGATTCTTCATAAACTGCAGCAAGTTCAGGCCGGAATTCGCGAATCTGTTCTTCCAGAAGGCGTACATTCCGTCGTGCTGCTAATGCGCAGACTTTAATGGGAAGGCCCCGCACAACGTCAAGCGTCTGCGTCCCAATGGAACCGGTGGAGCCCAAAATAGATAAACAATGTTTCAATCATATTCTCCGTTTCTACACTTTATTGCAGAAAATAAATCAGCGGACAATCGGCAGGAACTGAACCAGCAGGTAGACAAACGGCGCTTCAAAAATCACACTGTCAAAGCGGTCCAGAATCCCACCGTGGCCCGGGATAATCTCGCTGAAATCTTTTATATGGCAGCTGCGTTTGATAAGAGAAAAACTCAGGTCACCAAGGATGGAAAGAATGGTGCCGAAAAAGCCGATGATAAACAGCGAAAGATACGAAATGTGCCCTTTGTTTGCATTGGATGCCAGCTCAAACAAATAGCCAAAAAGCAGCATAGCAAAAATATTCAGCGCAAAAGAGCCAGCAGCACCTTCGATTGTTTTCTTGGGGCTGATGTTCGGGCACAGCTTGTGCTTTCCCCAAAAACGGCCTGCAAAAAAGCCACCCACATCTGAAATCCACGCGGAAGAAATAGCAATAATTGCATAAAACATCCCGTGGTCACCGCCAAAATCGCGCAGATAGATAATGGTGCACAGTGCAGTCGGTATCATCAGCGCCATGCTGTAGATGACTCCGACTTCACGGAATGTGATATCAGAGTGGTAAAAAATCAACCCCGCAAAAATAACAACTGTGTAGATAAAATATGCAGTTTCACGGCCCTGCAAATTGGGAAAAAACGGGAAAGCAGCCGCAAAAATCAGGCTTGGCGCCATCAAAATGTAGCACTTTGTTAATCCGAGAGCTGAAATAATCTCGTAAACACCAAGAAGAGAGACAACAGCAATCGCAATGTTCAGCGCAAGCCGAAAGGAGTGATTGAAAACGACGATTGCAGCCAGCAGGAAAACCAGTGCCGCCCCCGAAGTAACCCTTTCTTTCACTTAAACCCCTCCAAACCTGCGGTCTCTCTTTGCATAATCTTCCAGCGCTTTGTCAAGCATTTCCGGTGTGAAATCAGGCCAGAGAATGTCAAGCACAAAATACTCGGTATAAGCAGACTGCCAAAGCAGAAAATTGGAGATTCTTTGTTCCCCACTCGGGCGAATCACAAGATCCGGGTCAGGCTGCCCCGCAGTATAAAGATGAGAAGAAATCGCTTGTTCATTAATTGCTTCCGGCTGAAGTTTGCCATCTTGCACATCCTGCGCTAGAAGCCGGACGGCACGTACAATCTCCGCACGACCGCCGTAATTTAAAGCAATATTCAGCACCATGCCGGTTCGGTTTTCGGAAACCTGCTCAATCTCCGCAATCAGCTGCTGCAGCTGCGGGTCAAATACTGAAGTATCACCTAAGAAACGCACCTTCACATTTTCATCCAAAAAGTTAGTCAGTGCGTCGCGCAAATACTCCTTAAACAAGTTCACCAAAGTCAGTATTTCATCGTGCGGGCGTTTCCAGTTTTCCGTTGAAAACGCATAAATCGTAAGATACTGGATTCCAATTCTGCTGCAATACCGAACAATGGTTTTAAAAACCTTTGCTCCGGCAACGTGACCGGCAGAACGCGGAAGGCCGCGCTTTTTTGCCCAGCGGCCATTCCCATCCATTATGATTCCCAAATGCCGTGGCAATACCCTTTCCGCCATACCGTTATATCTCCATTATTTCCTTTTTCTTGTCTGCGCAGGTAGTGTCAGCTTCCTTGCAGAACTTATCCGTCAAATCCTGTGTCTTTTTTTCCGCTGCTTTTAAGTCGTCTTCCGTAAGTTCAGATTTTTTCTTTTCAGCCTTCAGCTTTTCCATTGCATCACGGCGAATAGAGCGAATCGCGACTTTGCATTCTTCCGCCATTTTGCTGATGTCTTTTACAAGGTCACGGCGGCGCTCCTCAGAAAGAGGCGGAAAAGTAAGGCGAATGATTTTTCCGTCGCTCTGCGGATTAATGCCAATGTCGGAAGTTTCAATCGCGCGCAAAACAGATTTGCTCAGAGAAACATCCCAGGGCTGTATGGTGAGGACGCGCGCTTCACTGACGGAAACCGCAGCAAGCTGATTAATCGGCGTAGGCGCGCCATAATAATCCACACGGATTTTGTCAAGGACAGCTGGGTTTGCCCTGCCTGCGCGTACGGCTGCATAGTCGGAAGAGAGTACGCTGATGCTTTTTTCCATACGGGTTTCGGCATCGGTTAAAATGTCTTTCATTACAGTTCCTCCTTCACAATGGTTCCTATTTTCTCACCGCAAATTGCTTTTGTAATATTGTCCGGTTCCGAAATGCTGAAAACACAAATCGGGATATGATTGTCGCGGCAAAGTGACGCGGCAGTGCTGTCCATTACCTGAAGATTCTCTTTCAGAATATCAAGGTAAGTCAACTCATCATATTTTTTCGCGTTTGGATTCTTTTTGGGATCGCTGTCATAGACGCCATCCACCATAGTGGCTTTTAAGATAACATCGGCGTCAATTTCAGCTGCTCGCAGAGCTGCTGCCGTGTCTGTAGAGAAAAACGGGTTGCCCGTTCCGCATCCAAAAACAACAATGCGGCCTTTTTCAAGGTGCCGAACCGCGCGGTTCCTGATATACGGCTCCGCAATCTGCCGCATCTCAATCGCCGTCTGTACCCGAACGTTCAGGCCCAGCTGTTCCAGCGCATCTGCCACGCCACGTGCGTTAATGGTAGTAGCAAGCATCCCCATGTGGTCTGCCCTTGTACGATCCATTTTTTCCACTGGAGCGGCCGCGCCAGAAGTTTCCCCCTCCGACAACGATGGCAATCTGAACACCCATGTCGGAACATTCCTTGATTGGTTTGCAGATTTTCAATACAGTTTCGAAGTCTATGCCATGCTTCTCTTCTCCGGCAAGGCTCTCGCCGCTTAATTTCAGTAATACTCTTTTATATTTTGGCTGCACCACTAACAACTCCTCATTCAATTTCTTCCATTTTACAATAAGAAAAAGGCAAAGTAAAGCATTTCGGCTCTCAAACATCGCAGAGGCGCAAGATTTCACAATTATGAAACATTCATGCGGATACTGCAAAGCCTTGCCTCCTGCAGTAAAAAAAACAGCCGCCCGGGAAGATACGGCGGCTGACGGCGCGGAAGCCACTGCGCCAACGGTTATTTCCTGTTTTTCAGCATTTTGCTTAGTTCTTCCATAAACGAATTAATATCTTTAAACTGACGGTACACGGAGGCAAAGCGTACATATGCCACTTCATCGACATTTTTCAGTTTTTCCATAGCATATTTGCCTATCAGACTGGAAGGCACTTCGCGGTCAAGCGAATTTTGAAGCATATTTTCAATCTCATCTACAATTTTTTCCAAAGTTTCAATGGAAACCGGACGCTTCTCGCAGGCACGCAAAAGACCATTCATCAGTTTATTGCGATCGAACGTTTCGCGGGACTTGTCTTTCTTTATGACAACGATTGGCACTGTTTCAATGATTTCATAAGTCGTAAAGCGCTTGGAACATTTCAGGCATTCACGGCGTCGGCGAATTCTTGCGCCTTCGTCAGTAGGGCGGGAATCAATTACCTTGCTTTCTGCATAGCCACAGTAAGGGCATTTCATATTTTTCTCATTCCTTCCGCCAATTTGACAATTTGAAAAAAAGTATAACATGATTCTGAATATTCATCAAGTAATCCTACAAATTTTCAAATGAAGCGATCATAAAAGCGCTTCTACCACATGTTTTGCCGAAAGAAGCTCATTCAGTTCATCAAAGCTTTTGCGGTAAACTTCAATCATCAGGCATCCATTATATTGAAAGCTTTTCAGCTGACAAATGAGTTTTTGGTAATCCATGCATCCGAAGCCGGGAAGCAGACAGTCGGATTGAATAGTGTTGTCGTTAATATGGACGTGGCATATCTGCTTTCCCATAGCATTACAGAGTATGTAAGGATCCGTACCTCCCCGCACCGCCTGTTTAATATCCAGAACAAAAGCGCAGTCTTTTCCGCAGACCTGCCGCATCCTGCTCACAAACTCCGGGCTGTCACTGCAGAATGCATTGACGTTTTCCTGTGCGACCGTAACGCCAAATGACTGCCCCAGTTCATACAAACGAAGGTAACGCCCAAAGAACTCTTCATCCGTAATGCTCTTTTTGTCGCTCCTTCGGCCATGGAGCACTAAAATATGAGCGCCAAAAACATTGCAGGCATTGAAGTATCTTTTATAGAATTCAAGCCCATCTTCATACCTGCGCTTATAATCTGAAAATAGAAGGAAGTTCTCATACCCGGAGGTAAACGGGTGAACCGAAACAATTCGGCTGCCACTCTCATCCGCCATTTTTTTGAGGCCTTTCAGATATTCTTCCCCTAATTCGCTAAAGGTATTAACAAAAACTTCAAATGTCCGGAAGCCCAATGAAATCAGTGTGGAAAATGACTTTTCCAGCAGCATAGGGTAAAGACAAGCCGTTGAAATTCCTGCCTGCAATCAAATCACCTCTATTTTTATTATATTCTTTCACCGCTCAAAAGTCCAGACGAGGCTCTCGGTTTTATGGCATCCAGCATCCACAGATTGGCGGATTAAAAATCTGCAGAACGGGAACGCTTGATACAGAAGCTGCAATCGGGAGGAAAATGATGATGCAGAGAAATAAAGACCGTTCCAAAATGCTGAACGAATTGTATAAAGTTTCCAAAATGGGGATGGAAGCCTCAGAAGAAATTCTTTTGCGTACCCGTGGTGACGGGCTTCGCGAGCAAATAAAAAAGCAGGACGAAAGGTATATTAATCTCATGGAAAAATCTGCTGCGTTGCTGAAGCAGCAGCATGAGCAGCCTATTGGTGTTTCCCAAGGAACGCAGAATATGCTGCGAGGTGCCATTAAGGCAAATACTTTTTTCCGGCATAATCCGCAGCATATAGCAGAACTGATGGTACGCGGCACAGCCATGGGAATTGTGGGTGTAACGAAAGTCCTGAATCATGTGCCGGACTGCGACGTAAAAACCAGGCAGTTTGCCGAAGACTATATCAATACGGAAGAACGGAATGTTGAATTCTTAAAGGGCTTTCTGTAAAGGCAGTCGGCTTGATTTCATAGCCGATTTTCGGTATAATACTGGTTAGATATTTTAGCGGGGCTATGCCCCGCATACTACATAAATTGGGAGCTAAGCCTTTATGTCTTTATTAAGCACCGGAAACGTCTGTAAATCTTTTGGAACCGCCGTAGTTCTGGAAGAGATTACTTTCGAAGTACGCGAAAACGATTCTATCGGTCTTGTTGGCAGCAATGGTTCCGGAAAAACGACTCTCTTTAAAATTCTTACCGAGGAACTTTCTGCCGACAGCGGCATTATTACCCGCGCTAACCATACCAAGTTAGGCTATATGGAACAGCACGTCTGCCACAACTTAGAGCGGAGTGCTTATGAGGAAGTGCTTACCGTTTTTCAGCCGCTGATGGATGCAGAGCAGGAGCTGGATCAGCTTGCGAAAAAACTTTTGAAAAAGCCTTCCGACGCCGACGCACTGATTGAACGGCAAACCTTTCTTACCGACCGCTACAATGTGGAAGGCGGGCTGACTTTCCGCAGCCGCACGCGTTCCGCGTTGGAAGGGCTCGGCTTTTCCGAAGAACAGATTCATACACCTGTAGGGTGTTTAAGCGGTGGCCAGCGGGCAAAACTTCAGCTTGCAAAGCTCCTTCTCTGTGGGGCAAATCTGCTTCTTCTTGATGAGCCAACCAACCATCTGGATATCGCTTCCGTTGAATGGCTGGAAGACTTCCTTCGCTCTTTCAGCGGAGCTTACATCGTTATTTCGCATGACCGCTATTTTCTTGACCGCACAACCAGCCGAACCTTCGAGCTGAAGAACCACCACCTGCAAACCTTTTCCGGCAGCTACTCTTCCTATGTAAGTCAGCGAAAAGAGCTGGATCTTGCAGCAAAAAGGAAATACCAAAACACCCAGAAAGAAATCAACCGCCTTGGCAGTATTGTAGAACAGCAGCGCCGCTGGAATCAGGAACGCAACTATAAGACCATTGCAAGCAAGATGAAATCCATTGAGCGGCTGGAAGATACGCTGGAAGCCCCGAACAAGGAAGAGGCCGCCATGCACTTTCACTTTGGCATGAAACAGCTCAGCGGAAATGACGTGCTTTCCGTTAAAGATTTATCACTTTCTTTTGGCGCAGAACCTCTTTTTTCGCACGTTGATATGGAAATTCACCGCGGAGAGCGTATCTTTCTGCTTGGTGCAAACGGCTGCGGTAAAACCTCACTGCTGAAAACACTGCTTGGAATGAACCATCCATGTACAGGGTCTTTCCGCTTCGGTGTAGGGGTCGACGTAGGGTATTACGACCAGCTGCAGACTGGACTTCGCCCGGATAAGAATGTTATTGATGAAATTTGGGACTACTATCCACGAATGACACAAACGGAAGTTCGTTCTGCACTTGCAGTATTCCTTTTTCGCGGCGAAGACGTTTTCAAACCGGTTTCTGCCTTAAGCGGCGGCGAACGCGCACGGATTTTGCTGCTGCGGCTGATGCTTTCCCGCAACAACTTGCTGTTGCTCGATGAGCCTACTAACCACTTGGATATTGCTTCCTGTGAAGCGCTGGAGAATGCCCTGCGTGACTATGAAGGCACTTTGCTCATCGTTTCACATGACCGTTACCTGATAAACAGCCTGGCTGACCGGATTTATTACCTCACTCCGGATGGTGCCGCTGCTTACCTTGGCAACTACGACGACTATGCCGAAGCAGTAAAAGACCGGCAGCCCGCCGCCGAAGCGGCCAAACCTGCCGGTAAAAATGATTACCAAAGAAAAAAAGAGCGTGACTCTGAAATTCGGAAAGAAAAAGCACATCTTCGTCAGTTGGAAAACCAAATTGAAGAAACCGAAACAGCGATTCATGAATTGGAGACTCAGCTTAGCAGCCCGGAAACAGCCTGTGACTACGAAAAGGCGCTTGACCTTTCCAATCAGCTGGCTGAAAAAAAAGAGGAAAATGAAACGCTGTTCCGAAAATGGAGCGTTCTTGCGCAAAAGTACGAAGCGTAAAGATGGTATAAAAAAGCCCGGCAAAAGCCGAGCCGATGGTTCAGGATTCACTTGGCACTTTTTCGCATTCAAATTGATGCAGTTGATGAACAAAATCTTTTTCTTTTGCCTTGCCACTTTCGGAACCGTCATCTTCCACTTCAATTTTCAAAGGCTTGGACAAATCCAGACTGAAAATCCCCATGATAGATTTCGCATCAATCTTGTATTTATCCGTTGTTAAATTAATTTGAAAATCATAATTGTTAGTGAGCGTAACGAACCTTTTTACAGCTTCAATGTTCTCCAAAAAAATGGATGACGTATACATACACAGTCCCTCCGTCTACATTGATTAGTCATCGTTACAAAGAATAGCCCTTTTCTTGACGTCGGTCAATGTTTAAACTGACTATAGATTTTCATTTTATGCTAAACAAAATATCTACTTTTTATGGAAGGTGAACAAATGAAAGTTACTGTTATAACACTTGGCTGCAAGGTAAACCAGTTTGAATCACAGGCAATGCTGAACGAACTTTTACAGGTGGGCTGCACAGCCTGTGACGAAGAATCGGCAAGTGATATTATTATTATTAATTCCTGCACCGTAACAGCGGTAAGCGACCGTAAAGTGCGTCAGACTGTTCGCCATGCACGCCGTGAAAATAAAAATGCCGTACTTGTGCTTACAGGCTGTATGCCGCAGGCTTTTCCGGAAGACGCCGCTCAGCTGGAAGAAGCGGATGTTGTTCTCGGAAATTCCAACCATTCTTCCCTGCTGCCGGATATTCAAAAGTTTATGGCAACTCATAAAAGAATCATTGATATTGTTCCACATGATAAGTCTTTTGAGTCACTCCATGTAGACCGTTATTATGAGCGGACTCGTGCCTTTATTAAAATTGAAGACGGATGCAACCGCTTCTGTTCTTACTGCATTATTCCCTATGCCCGCGGCAGAGTTCGCTCGGAACCCCTCGACGACCTAAAACGGGAATTGAAGAAAACCGCCAGCCACGGTTACCGTGAAGTGGTTTTGACCGGAATTAATCTTTCCGCATACGGGCAGGAACTTGGCCTTTCTCTCTGTGATGCAGTAGAAGCCGCCTGCAAAACAGATGGCATCGAGCGGGTACGGCTTGGCTCTTTGGAACCGGAGCAGCTTGACGAACAAGCCATTCGGCGGCTCAGCCAGCAGAAGAAGCTTTGCCCTCAATTTCATCTTTCTCTGCAGAGCGGCTGCGATTTAACGCTCAGACGGATGAATCGCCACTACACGGCAGACGAATACCGTACGATTGTAAAAAATCTGCGCGCAGCGTTTGCGAACACCGCCATTACAACCGATATTATGGTCGGTTTCCCCGGTGAATCCAAAGAAGAATTTTCTGAATCCCTTGCTTTTGAAAAAGAAATCGGTTTTGCAAAAGCCCATGTGTTTATTTACTCCAGACGCCCCGGAACGCCTGCTGCAACTGCTCCAGACCAGGTTTTACCCCAGGAAGCGGAAGAACGCAGCCACAGCATGATTGAAGCCGCAGCAGAAACGCGCCTTGCGTTTTTTAATACCCAGTTAGGGCTTCAGGAGCCGGTACTGTTTGAGCGGGAATATAAGCCGGGTGTGTATGAAGGCTACACTGAAAACTATACGCCTGTGCACGCGGCATGCAGCGAAAAAATCGGCGGGAAAATTCTGCCTGTAACCATTACGGCTGCCTATGATGATTACTGTGCCGGAAGAATCGAAGCCTCAGTTTAGCAATTTCACAACGCTTTGAATCTCCTGTTTTGTCTGCGCCCCGGTTAGGTAATCGCAGGAATAAAACATAAATCCGTCGCACTTTTGTGCTCTTCCATACTGCACCTGGCTGGCAAGAATAGTTGATGATGTCTTCCAGGTACCACTGTCGGCGCTTGAGCCTGCTTTGTAGACGGCAAGGCCATAGTAGAGCTTAATATTTTCGTTCTTTACAAGGGACTTCCATGTATTTGCCGCACGGTCAAACGGAAGCGTTGGATTTTGAAAATTGTAGTAAAGCTGTGGGCAAATGTAATCAATGTATCCCCTGGCAGAACACCATGTACAAACATCCGCGCCCATATTGTTATCATTCTGCACATTTCCCTGCGGGGCAATGCCAAACGGAATGCCGGGCTTTACCGCCTTGATTTCGCGGTAGACCTGAGAAACTAGCAGGTTAATATTTGCCTTGCGCCACTCGCCCAGCGGAAGCGGCATCCCGGTCTTGCGTGCTGTTTCACAGTAGCTGCTATAAGCATTTTTGTCAAAGGCAGCATCTTGTGTAGGGTAAAAATAATCGTCGAACTGAAGCCCGTCTACCTCATATTTGCGTACAATTTCCTGTGCGCCGTCGGCTACAAGTTTCCGCACTTCGGCATAGGCAGGGTTGTAATAGATACCGCCATTGAACGCCGCAACATAGTCTGCTTTGGCCTTGTTGCTGCGAAATTGATTGCAGGGGCTGTTCATGGCAAGAGTAGCTGGCGTTCCTGAAATCTGTATGCGAAGCGGATTGACCCAGGCATGGATTTTCATCCCTGCACGGTGTGCAGCCGTCACCATATCTTTTAACGGGTCATAATGGGGGTCATTTCCCTGCGTTCCGCTTACGACATGGCTCCATGGGAAATAGGCAGAAGAGTATAGGGCATCTCCAAAGGGTCTTACCTGAACAATCAGCGTGTTCATGCCGCAGGATTTTGCCGTTTTTACGATTGCAGCGAATTTTTTTTGAAATGCCTGCTCACTTCTGTCCTGATCCCTGCTCATGTTCAGGCTCATATACGGAACCCAAACAGCTCGCATCTCGGTTTTGCCTTCTGCCGAAACGGATGAGGTGTTTTGCGTGGGCAGTACCTCTTCAGCAGGCAAAACTGAATCGGAAGAATTTTTCGTATTTCTCGCGGATGACGAAGCTGCTGATATTTGCTGGGAACGGCTGCAATTCACCGCCATAGTAACAGCAATTACAGCGGCAAGCATCCCAACACAAATCATAATAATGTGGCGCCGAAAAATCCGAATAACCATTTTTCCTCTTCCTTTCTCTTTCGGCTTTGCTCTTTACCTTAGTCTTACAGGAGGGCATATGAATGTTCTTTTTCTTTGCTGTAACCAGCGATACTCGTGAAATTGGCTCGCATCTCTGCAGGTCTTTTCCATGCTGCGGTGCAAATGGTATTCCGGCTGTCGTCACCTGCGTCAGCCAGCGCTTTCTGCTTTTCTTTCTGCCGCTTTTTCGGTTTGGGAAACGTTACTTTATCTCATGCCCAAAGTGCGGAGCTGTTTACGAAATCAGCAAAGCGGAAGGGCGCAGGCTTGAAAGGGACCCTTCTGCCGAAGTCAACCCAGGCCAAATTTACCGCATGGTCGGCCGCACAGCACATTACTGCCCAAACTGCGGTGCCGAGGTCGCCCCAGGAAGTCGTTTTTGCCCTCGCTGCGGCGGAAGGCTTTAAATTTATCTCAAGCAATTCATACGTTACCGAATATTTGTTTATGCTAAATGCTTCCGTTGAAAATTCTATTATACGAGGTAGAAATATTAAAGCGTAATGCTTATGGTTATTATAATTTCTAACATTTTCGTAATCGATGCCTGCACACGTTCAGCCTTATAAAGCAAAAGGGAGCAGCTTTGTGCCGCTCCTTTTTTGCATACCAAATATTTATTTTAGCAAGTCTTAGAACCTAAAAAAGCGCCGGTACATTCAAAAATGCATCGGCGCTTTGCGGTCTTGAAAAGACTTAATGCTTTTTCTTTTTGGATTTTGACTTCTTTTTGCCGGAATTTTTCTTACCCGAATTTACATTTCCGGCAGTATTCTTAGTAGCAGAAGGAACAGACGGTTTTGCTTCTGAACCTGTGGAAGAAGGAATCGCCACTGCTGAAGCAGCTTCTGCCTCTCTGGCTAAAGCTGTTTTTGCATTTGCCTGAGCCAGCATTTTCACTTTGTGGTTTTCCCACATTGCGTAAAGCGGGCCAGCGATACAAATGGAAGAATAACAGCCGCTTATAATACCGAACATCATTGGCAGCGCAAATGTAACAATGCTGGAAAGATGATAGTAACTGCCAACTATAAGCACTACTGCAACAGATACAACGGTGGTCCCTGCTGTAAGCAGTGAACGTACCAGCGTTTGATCGATACTCGTATTGACCAAAGCAGGGTATCCCGCTTTTATTCCCATCAATTTACGATTCTCACGAATACGGTCATAAACAACAATCGTATCATTCAGTGAGTAGCCAAGGATTGTAAGAGCAACTGCAATAAAGTTGTCGTCTATTGGGAAACGGAAGAAAATAAATGCGAAGTATACCATCACCACATCGTGCAACAAAGCAATAATTGCAAAGACGCCTGCTGCCATACCACCGATTTTACGGAATCGAAGGGCAACATAAATATCCAAAGCAATAAATGCGATTAAAATAGCAACCAAGCATTTTGCAAAAAATGTCTGCCCCATAGTTGGGTTGACGGAACTGGTTTCAATGCTGGTAAAACCTGCATTCGGGTAAGCCTGTTTCAACGCATTGCTGACTGCCTTTTGATCAGAAGTAGAGAGTGCATTTGTTCCCGAGAATGACAGTGTAATGTTATCCGCCGTGCTGGCGCCTGTTGATGTTTTAACGTTTTTATCAATAACGACGGAAACGTCACGGTGTACGGCATTCTCTACGGCATGCTCAATTTGATTTGCATTTACTTCGCCAGTGTACGAATATCTTTCCAGTGCGCCGCCTGTAAAATCAATGCTCAATTTTGTCCCGAAAACAAAATTGCAGATTAAGCCAGCCACCATAATAAGAATTGAAATACTAAAGTAAATCTTACGGTTTTCATAAAAACGAACTTTGAATGCTTTTCCTGGAACTGTGCCGCCATACAGCCACGGATTGCGTGCAAAACTGAACTGTGAAATGGCACGTGTCATCATGCGCGTTGCAAAGACACCAAAAATAAAGTTGCCAATGATGCCGATTAACAAGGTGTAGCCGAATGAATAAATGGAAGCAGTCAAAGATGGGCCAAACCAGAAAGAAAGGATATTCTGCGGTCCAAACACCATCATGAGCAGCAAAGCAACAATTATCGTGGTAATATTGCCGTCGAAAATTGCCGCAAAGCTATGTTTATCGCCTTCGTTAATTGCGGTATCTAATGTCTTGCCGGCCCACAGTTCTTCTCTGATACGAGTGTCGGTAATAATGTTTGCATCGACGCCCATACCAATAGACAGGATCAAACCGGCTATACCGGGCAATGTTAGTGTATTACTGTTTATAAACGGGAAAAACCCGGAAACTGCTGCAAACGTGAGGCCAATCTGGCCAAGCAGAGAAATGTCCGCAATCAAGCCGGGCAGACGGAATGTGAGCAGCATAAAAACTGCTATCAAAATAAACGCAATAATACCAGCAGTCTTCATCGCATTCAAGGATGATTTGCCGAGAGTTGGGCTGATAATATTCGACTCTGTAATGTTCAACTTGAACGGAAGGGCACCAGCGTTAATCTTATTGGAAAGTGAAGATGCCTCGGCAGCCGTAAAGCCCTTGGCGCCGCCGTCAATCCGACACTCACCACCAGTAATTGCTTCCTGAACAGTCGGGTAGGAAATCATCGTGTCATCCATCCAGATGGAAATGACCTTTCCAACCATCTTCTGCGTTGCCGCTGCAAATTTATTTGTACCGGTCGGGCTAAGCTTCAGCGTAACAATGTATGTGTTCTGGCCGGTAGTTTTGTCCTGCGTCATTTCTGGTTTCGCACTTACAATGTCGGAACCCTGCAGGATAATGTTGGAAGCTGTTACGCCTTTTGGAGTTTTATACACAGGTTGTCCATCTGACCCAGTCGACTGAGTCGTGTACTCCATGCCTTCACGGAACGTAACCTGCGCAGTTGCGGAAAGTTCCTCAATCGATTTCTGCGGATCAAAATTCTTTTCATCATTCTTCCACGGGAACCGCGCAATAATACGGTCGTGGTTATAGTCCGTGTAGACCTCATAATCGGTGATATTTTCACCAATCATACGCTGTTTAATGATAGATTCTGCAGAATCCATCTGAGTACGTGTTGCCTTCGTCGAAGTGGCTGGTGAAAAAGTAGCTTCAACACCGCCGTTAATGTCGATACCCCAGCGAATATCATTGACACCCTTAACATAGGTAACCTTGTTATCCCCGTTTTGCCCTTTAATGCCAAAAACCGAGGCATACGTAAAGAGTAGTACAAGGAGGGCGACGATGAAGAAAACAGGTTTCTTAACTCGCTTCATGCGAAAATCCTCCAATTTATGTGGTTTTCCACGAAAAAATCGCAGACTTAACAAAGTTTATTATATTGTTAAACAGTCAAAAAGTCAATCGTTTCTTCCCGAATGTCGCCAATTCCCGGGAAAAATACAGGGCGGCAGTGAAATGTGGAAAGCCACATTTTTCTGCCGCTCAAACGGTCATATCAGCAAAGGACTATCATTTTGAAAACAATTTCTCCACAGCTGCAAGCTGAACGCAGATGCAGAAAAGCTCCATTGCCTGTTCCAATTCCTTAACAGAAGGGTAAGTGGGCGCAACACGGATGTTGCTGTCCTGTGGATCTTTGCCGTACGGAAACGTTGCACCTGCACCCGTCAGCTTCACTCCACCCTCAGCACACAGGGAAACCACACGTTTCGCACATCCCGGAAGAACATCTACACTGACAAAATAGCCGCCTTTCGGGTTGGACCACTGAGCAACATTTTTTCCCGCAAGTTCTTTTTCCAGTTTTAATTCAACTGTGCGGAATTTTGGTGCAATCAGCTTCCGCTGCTTTACCATCTGTGCCTTCACGCCGTCAAAGTCTTTTAAGAAATACAGGTGGCGAAGCTCATTCAGCTTATCGGGGCTTATCATCTGGAAAGAATCGCGTTCCCGTATTTCGCGGTAATTCTCATCGCCGCAGGCCATGGCTGCAATGCCGGCACCTGGGAAAGTAATTTTGCTGGTAGAAGCAAAGAAAAATACAGATTCCAGCGTACCGGCTTTTTCGCACTCGCTCCACAGGCTCAGCAGCGGTTCTGTTGTTTCCGTCAGGTCGTGAACACAGTAAGCATTATCCCAAAAAATGCGGAAATCTTTTGCTGCAGGCTTCAGCCCAGCAAAACGGCGCACTGTTTCATCGGAAAAAGTAATACCTATTGGGTTCTCATATTTCGGCACGCACCAAATTCCTTTTACGGACGGATCTTTAACGTACTCTTCCACTACATCCATATCTGGGCCTGCAGAAGTCATAGGAACCGTAACTAAGTCAAAGCCGAAATACTCGGTGATTTTGAAGTGCCGGTCATAGCCAGGCGATGGGCACAGAAATTTCAAATGCTGCTGCCCGCCCCACGGTTCGCACCCAGAAAAGCCATGCGTCATGCCGCAGGCAACCGTATCAAACATCATGGTTAAGCTGGAATTCCCGCCAAGGATAACATGGTCAGAATCAACATCCATCATTTGTGCAAAAATACTGCGAAGTTCCGGCAGGCCTTCCGGCATACCGTAGTTCCGGCAGTCCATTCCAGTTGAAGACTGAAAGTTTGATTTTGAATCTAGAATATTCAGAAGGCCATCAGAAAGGCGAAGCTGTTCCGGGCCCGGCTTGCCACGGGCCATATTCAGGGAAAGTTTTTTTGCCTGAAAAGCGCGGTAAGCATTTTCCAGTTCTTTTTTCTTCTTTTCAAGCTCTGTTTTGGGTAATGTCATAAAATCCAACATGAGCATCTCCTTCAAGTAAATTGCAGAATTACTCGCAAGCTAATTCATATTTTAACGTTTACACCTTAAAATTGCAAGTATAAATTTGCATTTGTGCAGCTTTGCTTCAAAATTCATTCATTCAGTATAAAAAAGCAGCTGCTTGCGCAACTGCTTTTCCCATATAGCCGGAACATTTAAAATTCAAAATTAAAATTCTGCAGAACCCACTGTGCGCGGGAATGGAAGCACATCCCGGATATTTGGAATGCCTGTAAGGTACATGACAAGGCGTTCAAAGCCAAGACCAAAGCCTGCGTGCTGTGTGCCGCCGTAACGCCGCAAGTCAATGTACCAGCGGTAATTTTCCTCATTCATACCAAGCTCGCGAATGCGGGCCTGCAGCAAGTCAAGACGTTCTTCACGCTGACTGCCGCCAATAATTTCCCCAATGCCCGGCACAAGGCAGTCAACTGCAGCAACCGTTTTGCCATCGTCGTTCTGGCGCATATAGAAAGCCTTGATTTCTTTTGGATAATCGGTGACGAAAACCGGGCAGCCATAGACCTGCTCCGTCAGAAATCTTTCATGCTCAGTCTGCAGGTCGGTTCCCCAGGAAACCGGGTATTCAAATTTGCTGTTGCTCTTTTCCAATATTTTTACTGCGTCGGTGTAGGTAACGCGGGCAAATTCAGAGTTAGCAACATGATTCAGGCGTTCCAGCAAGCCTTTGTCCACAAAGCGATTAAAGAAATCCAAATCATCCGGGCAGCGTTCCATCACAGAGCGGATGACATATTTTATCATGTCTTCCGCAAGAGCCATGTCGTCATTCAGGTCAGCAAAAGCAATTTCCGGCTCAATCATCCAAAACTCCGCCGCATGACGCTGTGTGTTGGAATTTTCAGCACGGAATGTCGGTCCAAATGTATAAACGCGTCCAAAAGCCATTGCCATGCACTCTGCCTCAAGCTGACCGGAAACCGTAAGCGATGTGTGCTTGCCAAAGAAATCCTGTGTGAAGTCAACCTTTCCCTCTTCCGTCTTTGGTAAATTGTTGAGGTCGAAGGAAGTTACGGTAAACATTTCACCGGCACCTTCACAGTCACTGCCGGTAATAAGCGGGGTATTGACATACACAAAATCGCGTTCCTGAAAAAAGCGATGAATGGCATACGCCGCTGCGGAACGGACACGGAAGGCCGCACCGAAAAGGTTTGTGCGGGCGCGCAGATGAGCGACTGTACGCAGATACTCCGGCGAATGGCGCTTTTTCTGGAGCGGATAGTCGGGCGTAGACTCCCCTTCCAGCCGAATCGACTCCGCATGGATTTCAAGCGGCTGTTTTGCCTGCGGCGTCGCAAGTACGCTGCCGGAAATAACAACGGAAGCGCCCACGTTCATTTTTGCCGCTTCTTTGTAATTATCAATTTTGCCTTCTTCAAAGACAATTTGAATGCCTTTAAAGCAGCTGCCGTCGTTCAGGTCAATAAAGCCAAAGGCTTTCGAAGCGCGTACAGAACGAATCCAGCCACACACTGTCACTGATTTTCCGTCGTACTCGCTTAACTTTTGATACAAATCCGCAATTAAAACACGTTTCAAATTCTCAATCCTCCAAAATAGGAATTACTATTATTTTACATGTGAATATCTTACCGCACTCAAGCGCGATTTGCAAGCAGAAACATTATTTTTCACAGTTTTCCAAGAAAAATCAAAATTTCTCTCATTAGGGCTTGATTTTTTTCAAATCCTTAGGTATAATAAAAAAGCTGTCCGGAATACCGGAAGCGTTTACCAGTTTGGAGAGGTATTCTAATTGGTAAGGAGCTACATTGGAAATGTAGTGCACCGCAAGGTGTTGCGTGTTCGAGTCACGTCCTCTCCGCCATATAAGTCCAAAAGCGATTTTCTGTTCTTGCTCGAAAAACCGGCAGGATGAGTTTTACCAGTTGGAGAGGTATTCTAATTGGTAAGGAGCTACATTGGAAATGTAGTGCACCGCAAGGTGTTGCGTGTTCGAGTCACGTCCTCTCCGCCATATAAGTCCAAAAGCGATTTTCTGTTCTTGCTGAACAGATATTGCTTTTGGTTTTTTTATTTTCACAGTATTGTTTCTGCCAGAAAAGAGCAAAGCCGCACCGGGTTTTCCGATACGGCTTTTATGCGGTACTTTATGAATTATCAGGTCGAAGCAGAATAAACGGAGTTTTTTCATCCAGTTGACCGGCAGGGTTATCTCGTATGATAGATGAAAGTTCGATGTCCGGTACTGCACAAAGTAAAGGGGACTTTGCAAGAATTTCCACATTCAGGTCGTTAGCATCTACAATCATGCAGCTGATCTTGAATTTTTCCTGGATTTCATGACAGACTTTTTCAGGATGAACAGGGTTCAGCAAAGCTATATTTTGGTACAGTTGAAAGGCTGAATCCGGGTAGAATCCATCAATTCCGGCAACCCCATGCCCCACAATCCTGTAGAAAACCCCATGAATACCAAAAAGCTTTGTAACAGCGGAGCAGCAAACAGCCAACAATATTCTCGGCATCCCACAAAGATCTATTGCCAGCTGAAGCTTGTAAGGCTGATCCATTGCAACGCCATATGGATTGGAGGAGGCAAGTTTTGAGAGTGATTTTGCCCAAAATCCCGGGGTGACGTCTTTTTTTTCGACAACGTGATTTTGGCACATGGTAATCGCCTTTTCACTAATGGAAAGAATATCTCCCTTTTGGTAAATAGGCAAAACATATTTTGCCATCAAGTCACAGTAGGATTCTTTCCTGTTGATAAAATGCGTCTGTATGGCAAGACGGTGATATTTTTCTCTTTGGTAAGAAACGATGTCTTCCCTTTGGAAACAGGTGATGCCTGCTATTTTCAGGCATGACTCCGGATGATTCCTGAATTCTTTTTCATTCTGAGCTGCAGTTACTTCTTGGTTGTTTGCGGAAATATCTTGCTTCATTATAATACCCCAGCTGTATTGTGATAGTTTTCTTTTTTGTTGTATTTTATCATGACAACTTTCACTGTTTTTGAAATCAATATGAAGGATTAATGAATAAAAATTCAAAAAAGATTTAGTTTATGCGTGACATGGAAACTGAAGAACAATCTGTATTGTTTTTTTCTATTTCTTGCATAATTATTTACATTTATTTTCTTTCTTGCTGCAACACAGCGAAGGTAAAAGAATTCGAACATAAAGGAACAGCGTCCGCAAAGTGTGGCGCTGTTTTCGGTTCTCATTACCCTTTTTCCGCAGCTTCGGCATCCGCTTTTGTTCTATGGACGGTTCCAAATGGATGCTGAGGCGGCGCATAAATGGAATAGACCTTAAGAGGAACATTCCCGGTATTCATAAGATTATGCCACTCCCCGGCAGGCACTAAAATTGCAAACCCCGGGAAAACTCTTCTCTGAAAATCCAAATTGTCCTTGTTGCTCCCCATCTTTACAACGCCGCTTCCCTGCTCAACACGAAGGAACTGGTCCGTCTTTGGGTGCACCTCAAGTCCGATGTCTTCCCCCGGCCTTATGCTCATTAAGGTAAGCTGCAGATGTTCTCCCGTCCACAGTGTTCTTCGGAAATTGTTATTCCTCCTTGTCGCTTCCTCAATATTGACAACAAAAGGTTTTGGGCCGAAATCCACCGGGTCTTTATCCGGGCTATTATTTCCACACTGGCATCTACGATACATGGTTTTCTTCTCCTTTCCCATTCTCGTCTGCCATACTATGAACAGAACGCCTGAAAAGTGTTTTCTTAGAATTTTTATTTTAGTTTTAGCATTGACTTGCTATACTTATAATAATTTAATATTAATTTCCGATTTTCCTTGCAACTGCAAAAAAATAGATCTCCCGGAAATTCTTATGGTTGCCCATAAGTTTTTCGGGAGATTGCGGCTTTTCGGGATAAAGCTATTTCATTCTGACAACAACATCATTTTCTGGGCAAAGTTCTTTCGCGGGAACAAAACTGCCGCCAAGGTTTTTGCCGTTCAGTATGACTTCTGTCGCGCCGCCTTCGGCACCGTCCGGGTTTTCGACCCGGATGTTCAGCACTGTGCCACGGAACTTTTTCCGCATGGAAAACGATTTCCATTCAGCCGGAACAGCTGGACAGATTTCAATGCCATCCAGCTTTGGGCGCAGGCCAAGGACTCCCTCCACGCTTCCAACCATCACGGTAGAAGCTGTGCCTGTGAGCCAATGAACGTGTGAACGCCCAAAATTCGGGCTGCCCGCGCCCTCGGTAAACTGGCCATGAATATATGGTTCCAGCCTGCGGATTTCCGCATGGTCATTCTGCTCTGCGGGGCTGCACTCCTTATAGTAACGGTAAGCATGGCCGCCGCGGCCAAGGAGCGACTCTGCAAGAATCAGCCAGCCTTGTGACTGTGAGAAAATGCCGCCGTTTTCCTTTGTAGAGGCATTAAAAAGAAGCATCCGTGCGCCATCGAATGCATGGTCTTTGTACGGCGGGTCAAGCAGCATAGCTCCGTACTCCGTATTCAGTCTCTTTTCGGTTTCGTCCAGCACTTTTCTGCTCTGCTGTGCATCTGCGCAGCCACTGATAACTGCCCAAGACTGCGGGTTCAGCCAGAAATCGGCTTCCGCATCTCCCTTAGACCCGACTTTTTCGCCATTCTCACGGATGCCGCGAATAAAACGATCTCCCTGCCAGCAGAAGCGCTGAATGGAATCTCTCAGCTTTGCGGCATCTTTCTTCAGCTGTTCCACATACGCAGCATCCTGTTTGTGCTCAGCAAATTTTTTTAGAATGCGCATTGCATAGTAAAGCTGAAACGCGACGAAAGAAGATTCCCCTTTTTCGCCTAGCCGCAGACAGTCATTCCAATCCGCGCTGAGGCCTGCCGGCATTCCGTGCGCTCCGCTGTGCGTAAGGCTGAACTGAATTGCGCGCTGCAGATGTTCATAAACGGTAGCTTTGCCTTTATCGGCAAATGGCAAAGTTTCATCCAAAAACGAAAGGTTTCCTGTTTCACAAACATATTTCCACACCGTTGGGAACAGCCAGAGGGCATCGTCGGCGCGGTACGGATCATAATTATAACCCTCTTCCCCCGGCAGTTTCACCTTGCCAAGGCAATAATCGTAAGGAATCAGAGGAAGGCCTGCGCCCGTGGAAACCTGTCCGGAAATCATCAGGCGGATTTTTTCAAGAGCCATTTCCGGTGCAAGGTGAATAATGCCCTGAATGTCCTGGACGGTATCACGGTAGCCATAGCCATTTCGCAAACCGCAGTAAGTAAAAGATGCCGCGCGTGACCAGATAAATGTAATAAAGCACTGGTAAGCATTCCATGTGTTAACCATGCAGTCGAAATTTGCATCCGGCGTCTTGATTTGCAGCCCTTCCAGCTTACCGTGCCAGTATTTTTTCAGCTCTGCCAATTCTCTTTCCGCACGTGACCCGTCGGCATACAGCGCAGTGATTTTCTGAGCCTCATTTTCCGGATGCGCACCAAGAATAAAATTAAATTCCTTGCTTTCTCCGGGAAGAAGCGTAAAATCTGTCTGCAAAGCGCCGCAAGGATTGCCATTATAATTCAGCAGATTGCCGCAGGTGCCGTTTTCCAACGCCGCAGGATTGCCGTAAGAATGGTAGGCTCCAAGGAAATCATCCCGCGCACCGCAGTAAGAGGAGACCGGCGCCCCCGCAAGGGCAAAAAAGCGTTCCAGCCCGTTGAATCCGCCTGCTCCGCGGTTGCAGTTCTCATTACACGTTTCTAAAATCATATTTTGATTTTTAAAATAGGTTCGCGTAATAAACTGTGTATACTGCAAATTTACACTATCCTGCTCATAATTACTGTTTGTGGTAAATTCTGCAAAGCCTACAGCGGAAAGACTGCGTTCTTCCTTGCTCTCGTTTTTTATACGAACGTGCCAAACTTCGTATGTTTTGCCGAGCGGAACATAGTACAGCGTTTCAGCGTGGATCCCAGAATACTGGGAAGAAAGAATGGAGTAGGCCGTTCCATGGCGGCATTCACTTTTAAACTGTTCAAGCGGTTTTCCGACCGGCTGCCATGAAACGGACCAGTAATCTCCGCTTCTTTGGTCGCGCAGATAAACATAGCGGCCGGGCTTGTCATCCGCATTAAAGCGGTAACGCAGAATCCGCCCGTTTGCGCCGGACTGGACAAAACTGTAACCGCCCGCATTATTAGAAAGAATAGCTCCGTATTCCGGTGAGCCTAAGTAATTTGCCCATGGGGCTGGGGTGTCCGGCCTGGTAATCACATACTCTTTGTTTGTTTCATCAAAATAACCGTATTTCATAAAATCCCCCGTTTTTCTTTTTAAGCCTGCACTGAATGTTAGCTTAATTTATCATTACCGAAAATGTTTTCGAAATGGTTTCATACAAGAAGTATAACTGCTTTTCTTCGCCGAACCGACAATCTGCAAAAACTGGCATTTTTAGAAGAACATCTTTAAAGTCTTTTGCAGTTGGGTTATAATTGAATGGAATAAGCAATATGAAAGGAAGAGGGCGAAACCAGTTATGGCCGTAACCTATACTGTCGCACTTTCTAAAGTAATTAAAGAGCTTTCACTGAACACTATCAGCATGCCGGGCGACCCTGAAAAAATTCTGATTTCTTCCACGGATGTAAATCGACCGGGGCTTGAGCTGAACGGCTTTTACGATTACTACGACCCAAAGCGCATTATCGTCTTTGGCAACGCGGAAACCGCTTTTCTAAGCTCGACTTCTCCGGAAAAGCGGAGCGAAGTTTTAAATGAGATTTTTTCAAAAAAACCGCCAGCGGCCATTGTCGCACGAGGCTTGACACCGGTTCCCGAACTTGTAGATGCAACAAAAGCCAATGGGGTTCCACTGTTAAGCACTCCTGAAACAACTTCGAGCCTTGTAGCACGCCTCGTTTCATTTATGAATGTGGAAATGGCGCCGCGCATTACACGGCATGGCGTATTGGTGGAAGTCTACGGCGAGGGAATTCTTCTGGTAGGCGACAGCGGCGTGGGCAAAAGTGAAACCGCGATTGAGCTGATTAAGCGCGGTCACCGCCTGATTGCCGACGACGCCGTTGTAATCAAACGTGTTTCGGCTATTTCACTCGTGGGTGAAGCACCCGACAATATCAAACATTTTATTGAGCTGCGCGGCATAGGGATTATCAATGCACGCCGCATTTTCGGTATGGGCGCAGTCAAAATGACTGAAAAGATTGACATGGTTATTAATATGGAAATATGGGATAACCAAAAGACTTATGACCGTATGGGGCTCGACAGCGAATATACTGAAATTCTCGGCATTAAAGTGCCTGTACTGACCATACCGGTCAAGCCAGGCCGAAACCTTGCTGTTATTATAGAAGTTGCTGCTATGAACAACCGTCAGAAAAAGATGGGCTACAATGCAGCACAGGAGCTTTTGAAAAACCTCGGCATGGATGTCGGTGAAGTTGCTGGCAACGAAAGGGAAACCAAGCTGAACTTCTGAGCAAAACGTGTGCCGTACAGATTTTCTAGATTTCACTGCAGCAGCAGTATGAAAATCTTTGAAGGATGAAGAATAATAAATTAAGGAAGTTGAACGAATGAAACTAATAGCAGATACTCACACACACACAGTAGCCTCCACTCACGCTTACAGCACACTGCAGGAGAATGTTCACGCTGCGGCACAGCGCGGCCTTTATGCACTTGCCATTACAGACCACGGGGCTCTTATGCCCGGTGCTCCCGGAAAATGGTATTTTGAAAACCTGCGCGTCATCCCCCGCTTTCTGGAAAATGTTCTGCTTCTTCGCGGTGAAGAAACAGATGTGGTTGATGAAGAAGGGCACACTGACCTGATTCCGAAAGATTTGGAGTCACTGGACTGGATTGTCGCTTCCATACACCGTCAGGTTTTTAACCGGTTCACGCTTGCAAAAAGCGGTGAACTGCAGCCTGCACCCTCCCCGAAGCCTATAATGGTGGAAGGTGTCACCAGTGCATGGCTTGCCATTGCCAAAAATCCGCACATCAATGTAATTGGTCACAGCGGAACGGCAGATTATGTTTACGACTACGAAAAAGTTATACCGGAATTTGGGAAGAATGGTAAACTGGTAGAACTGAATGAAAGCACTTTCCGGGGACGCAAAACTTCCGTGCCGAACTGTGCAAAAATTATGCGGCTCTGCAAAAAATACAGAGTGCCGATTGTTGTAAATACAGATTCCCATTTTTCGGGCCGGATTGGCTGTTTTGAAAACAGCCTGAAACTGCTTAAAGAGCTTGATTTTCCGGAAGAACTTGTTGTAAATTCCAGTATTGAGCGTTTTCAGGCATACCTGAAGCAGCACACCCGCGTTTTTGAAGAAAACAACAGCGGAGGAATTTCATGAATCAAATTCAGCAGCTGGCCGAATATGCGCAGGCTCTCGGCTGTGAAGCTCGTTTTGACGAGCCGATGAGCCGCCACACCACTTTTCGCATTGGCGGCCCGGCTGACCTTTTTCTTACGGTAAATAATGTGCCGGCACTTCAGAAAATCTGCAGCCAGGCTAAATTGGAAGGCATTCGGCTCTTCATCCTCGGCAATGGCTCAAATCTGCTGGTTTCCGACGCGGGAATCCATGGTGCGGTGCTTACGCTCGGCGGCGAGTTTAAAGAAATCAGCCTATGCGGGGAAACTGCCATTACCTGCGGTGCGGGCGCTTCCCTCGCCTCGCTCTGCAGCTTTGCAAGGGCACATTCTCTTACAGGGCTTGAGTTTGCCTGGGGCATACCGGGTTCGGTAGGCGGGGCCATATTTATGGATGCGGGCGCTTATGGCGGCAGTATGGCAGACGTGACTTTTGCGTGTTCGCATATCACAAAAAGAGGAGAAACCGGTACACAGCAGAAAGCCGGACTTTCTTTTGGCTACCGCCACAGCTGCTACATGGAAAACGGCGATTTTATCACTTCGGCTCGGCTGAAACTGCAGCATGGCAGCAGGGAAGCAATCGCAGCCCGCATGGACGACTTGGCTGGCCGGCGCAGCGCAAAGCAGCCACTCGAACTGCCAAGCGCCGGGAGTGTTTTCAAACGCCCGGAAGGGCACTTTGCAGGCGCGCTGATTGAACAGTGCGGGCTAAAAGGGCGGCGCGTAGGCGGCGCGGCTGTAAGTGAAAAACATGCGGGGTTCATTGTAAATCTTGGCGGAGCAACCTGCGCAGATGTGCAGAAACTGATTGAAATCATCCAGGAAACCGTCTTCCGTGAAACCGGGATTCGACTGGAATGTGAAATAAAAGCGACAGACTGAATATATTTGGAGGCGCTATGGACTTTATAATTGTGACCGGGCTTTCCGGTGCAGGAAAAACAAGAGCAATCAATGCGCTGGAAGACATTGGGTTTTTCTGTGCAGACAACATCCCGCCGAAGCTGATTGAGACTTTTTATGAAATGTCCCAGCAGGCGCAGGGCTCACTTTCCCATGTTGCCGTGGTTACAGATATTCGCGGCGGCGATATGTTCTCTTCCCTTTTTGAAACACTTGACCGCATGAAAGAAGGGCATAAAGAATATAAGGTTTTGTTTCTTGATGCAAACGACTATATTTTGGTCAATCGCTTTAAGGAAACACGCCGCAAGCATCCTCTTGCGGACAACTGCCTTGGTTCGCTGGAACAGGCCGTTAAGTTGGAGCGTGATGTTCTGCGCCCCGTAAAGGAACGCGCAGATTACATCATTGATACCTCCTACCTTTCCCCGGCACAGCTGAAAGAGCGTATTTCCAGCCTGTTTTTGGGGGATGCTTCCGATGCCTTAAAAATCCACTGCATCTCATTCGGATTCAAATTTGGAATGCCGACGGAGGCCGACCTTGTTTTTGACGTGCGCTGCCTGCCGAACCCTTTCTATGTGGAAGGCCTGAAGCACTTAACAGGACTGGATAAGCCCGTGCAGGACTATGTAATGCGCTCGGAGGAAACGAAGGGATTTGTAACACGGTTCTTCAGCCTGATAGACTACATGATACCGCTGTACTGCAACGAAGGGAAAAGCCAGCTGGTCATCGCCATCGGCTGTACTGGCGGCCATCACCGCTCCGTTACCCTCGCACAAGTGCTTTATGAACATCTGATGGAGCAGAATCTGCGCGTCAGCGTAAACCACAGAGATATTCAAAGAAAGTAGCGGGGGGTAAAAATGTCTTTTGCTTCCGATACCAAAAATGAACTGTGCAAAATTGAGCCGCAGCACTGCTGCCGAAAGGCGGAATGCTACGGCCTGCTTTTGTTTGGAAGAAACTTTTCGCCGGCCAGTATAACCCTGACGACGGAAAATTTAGCAGCCGCAAGGCGCACCGCACAGTTTGCAGCTGAAATTACCGGTGCTATCGTGGATGTTTCTTCCTTCGAGCTTCACAAAAAAGACGGAGCTTCCGCATATACGGTTTCCGCCGCTGGAACAGAGCAGGCTGAAAAAATATTTCATCGCCTTGGCCACAGCGAAAAGGAAATCAGTCTGCGGATAAACCTTGCTAACCTGGAAAACAGCTGCTGCCTCGCTTCCTTTCTGCGGGGCGTCTTTCTCGCCTGCGGTACTGTCACAGCTCCGCAGCGGGAATATCATCTGGAATTTTCCGTTTCCTACATGAACCTTGCAAAAGACCTGGCCGCATTGATTCGTGATATTCTGCAGCTTGACCTGCAGCCGCGTCTCGCCGTTCGGAAAGGTTCTTTTGTCGTATACATTAAAGGAGGCGAACGGGTTGCCGACTTTTTGACTTTTCTCGGTGCACCGGACGCCGCCATGCAGCTGATGCAGGTGCGTATGCTCAAAGAAGTACGCAACAATGTAAACCGTCAAACGAACTTTGAAACCGCTAATATTGAAAAAACGGCTTCCGCGGCGGCGCAGGAAATGCTTGCAATCAAGAAAATTCAGAAAAGCGGCAAGCTCTCCGCCCTGCCGAAAGAACTGCGTGAATTAGTCTCACTGCGCCTGCTGTACCCAGAAATGTCGCTGCGCGAACTTGGGGAACATCTTACCCCATCGCTCAGCCGCTCCGGCGTGCATCACCGGTTGCAGCGCATTTTGGAATTTGCAGAAAAAATTCACGGCTGAAAGGTGGCTGTTCTATGAAATACGAATGGATTGATTCCTACTGCCTCGCGCAAAAGGGCACAACGAAAGAGTATAAAGAAAAATGGTGTGCCACACTTTATAAAGTCGGGGATAAAATGTTTGCCATGGCAGGCGGCGACCGTGACGGCAAACCGATTATTACCGTAAAGCTGGAACCGGAGTACGGTTCTTTCCTGCGGCAGAGTTTTCCCGACATTGTTCCGGGTTATTACATGAATAAAGAGCACTGGAACTCCCTTTATCTGGAAGGCAGCGTGCCCGACGACGTCCTGAAAGAGATGCTGGACCGCTCCTACCAGCTTGTGCTGGGCTCTTTCAGCCGCAAAAAGCAGCAGAAAATTATTAAATAAGGAAAGGTTGTGCAAGGCGTGTTCGTTCATCTTCATCTGCACAGTGAATACAGCCTGTTGGATGGCGCTTGCCGCCTGCAGCAGCTTGTTGATACCGCAGCCGAACGCGGTATGCCCGCTGTGGCTGTTACCGACCACGGAGTTATGTACGGTGCGATTGATTTTTACAAAGCCGCGAAAGCCAAGGGAATTAAGCCAATTATCGGGTGCGAAGTCTATGTAGCGCAGCGTACACGCTTTGACCGTGTGCATGAACTGGACTCGGAAAACCGCCACCTTGTGCTGCTGTGCGAAAACAACACAGGCTACCAGAACCTGATTGCCATGGTGTCAAAATCCTGGACAGAAGGCTTCTACTCAAAACCGCGTGTAGACTATGAGCTGCTGGAGCAGCACCATGAAGGGTTAATTGCCCTTTCTGCCTGCCTTGCGGGCGAAGTGGCGCGTGACCTGACTGCCGGAGATTACGACGGCGCAAAAGCCGCCGCGCTGCATTACGACAGCATCTTTGGCCGGGGTAATTTTTACTTGGAACTGCAGGACCACGGCCTGCGCGAACAAAAAATGATTAACCCATCCATTGTGCGGATTTCCCGGGAAACCGGCATCCCGCTTGTTGTAACAAACGACTGCCACTACATTAACCCGAAGGACAGCGAGATGCACCGCATCCTTCTGTGCATTCAGACAAACCATACTATAGAAGACCGGGATGCCATGGATTTTGGCAGCGACCAGTTCTATTTTAAAACAGAAGAAGAAATGCGTTCGCTGTTCCCGGAAATACCGGAAGCCGCCGACAACACGGTAAAAATTGCGGAACGCTGTAATGTGGAAATTGAATTCGGCAAAACAAAGCTTCCCCGCTTTGACACACCAAACGGGCAGGACAACACCGCCTATTTCCGCCAGAAATGCTATGAAGGCCTGCACCGCCGTTATGGGGAACATCCCGAACAGTCCATCTGCGACCGGCTGGAGTATGAGCTTGCAACCATTGAAAAAATGGGCTATGTAAACTACTACCTGATTGTACATGACTTTGTGCGTCACGCAAAAGAAGTCGGTATTCCTGTTGGGCCGGGCCGTGGCTCCGGTGCAGGCAGCCTCGCAGCATACTGCATCGGCATCACAGGCATCGACCCTATCCGGTACAATCTTCTGTTTGAGCGCTTTCTGAACCCGGAACGCGTTAGTATGCCCGATTTTGATATTGATTTTGCCGACGAACGCAGGCCGGAAATGATTGACTATGTTGTGCAAAAATACGGTGCCGACCACGTTGCACAGATTGTTACTTTTGGCACAATGGCCGCACGCGGCTCCCTGCGTGATGTTGGCCGGGCTATGGCCATGCCGTATGCCGCTGTAGACGAAATAGCAAAAATGGTGCCCTCTGAGCCAAACATAACACTTGACAAGGCTCTGGAGGCTTCCAGTGACTTAAAGCAGCGCTATGACACCGACCCGCAGGTGCATAAATTGATTGACATGGCACGCCGTGTGGAAGGTATGCCGCGCAATGCCTCTACTCACGCGGCCGGCGTTGTAATTACGGACAAACCCGTCGCAGAGTATGTCCCTTTAGCCAAAAACGGCGACTCCGTAGTAACGCAGTATACCATGACGGCACTGGAAGAACTTGGCCTGCTGAAAATGGACTTTCTCGGCCTGCGAAACCTTTCCGTAATCCGCAATGCACAAGACATGATCGACAAAAGCAAACCAGGATTCAAAATTGAAGACATCCCGATGGATGATAAAAAAGTGTTTGCTATGCTTGGCGACGGCGCGACAGATGGCGTTTTCCAGTTTGAATCTGCTGGAATGCGGAGTGTCATCACGCAGCTAAAGCCAGAAAGCATTGAAGACTTGATAGCTGTTATCTCGCTGTACCGACCAGGGCCGATGGAGTCTATTCCCCGTTACTTGGAAAACCGGCGTGATCCTTCTAAAATAACCTACCGTCATCCTCTGCTAAAAGAAATTCTGAGCGTCACAAACGGCTGCATTGTTTATCAGGAACAAGTCATGCAGATTTTCCGCACGCTGGCAGGCTATTCGCTTGGGCGCGCCGATATTGTACGCCGTGCCATGGCAAAAAAGAAGAAGGAAGCCATGGCAAAAGAAAAGGAAATCTTCATTCACGGCCTGACGGATGAGAGCGGAAAGGTCGTCGTGGAAGGCTGTGTGCGCCGCGGCGTAGATGAGCAGACTGCCGAAGCAATCTACGGCGAAATGGCCAGCTTTGCTTCCTATGCGTTCAACAAATCACACGCGGCCGCCTACGCCGTTGTAAGCTATGAAACAGCATGGCTCAAATGCCACTATCCACGCGAATATATGGCTGCGCTGCTTACCAGCGTGCTGGATAATACCAATAAGCTTTCAAGCTATATTGCAGAATGTATGCGCCTTGGAATCCGCGTGCTTCCGCCGCATGTAAACGAAAGTGACAGCCGGTTCAGTGTTTCCGGCAAAGACATTCGTTTCGGCCTGCTTGCCATACGGAACCTCGGCAAAGGATTTATTGATTTGCTGCTAGCCGACCGTGAGAAGAATGGGAAGTTCACTACTTTCTTTGACTTTTGCCGCCGTATGTACGAAGGCCTGAACCGCCGTTCTCTGGAAAGCCTTGTTAAATGCGGTGCGCTCGACGGCCTCGGCCCGAATCGAAGGCAAATGCTGACCGGAACGGAATCTGTGCTGGATTACCTTGCGGAAGACCGAAAACAGAACGTGGAAGGACAAATCGGCTTTTTTGATTCCACATCGAAATCCGGCCGTGAAGAGTTTCGTCTGGACCCGATGCAGGACCTCTCCCCCGCCGATAAACTTGACATGGAAAAAGAAGTCACCGGCATGTACCTTTCTGGCCATCCGATGGCAGCGTACATCAATCTGTACCATTCTCTGCGCGCCACACCGATTGGCGAAATTCTTGAGAACGCAAAAGAAGGAACGAACGGCTTGCACGACGGCAATCTTGTTACCGTACTGGCTATTATCACAAAGGTCAGGCTGAAAGTTACAAAAAGTAATAGCACAATGGCATTTCTTACTCTGGAAGACCTTTACGGTTCTATTACCATGCTTGTTTTTCCGAAAACACTGGAGGAATACTCAGAGCTTACCGCGGAAGGCAAGATTGTAAAGGCGGAAGCACGCATCAGTGTGCGGGATGAAAACGAAGTAGAACTAATCTGTCAAAAGCTTTCTGCCGCACCTTCCCCAGAAGGAAAAGCCGCCGCAAAGCCAAAATACTCCTCCAGCCGGCCTGGCCTCTACCTGAAAACTGACCGGGAAGACAACCCGGCTTATAAAAAAGCACTAAAATATATTGCGGTTTTTGACGGTGCCACACCGCTTTACGTTTACTTTTCAGGAAATAAAAAGCTGATGGCTGCACCCGCTTCGCTGCGCGTCAGCGTGAATGATGTGTTGATGCGCGAATTAAAAAAACTTCTCGGTGAAAAAAATGTCGTTTTTGTGAGTAATATGCAACAATAGTCTATATAAGAGATAGAATAATCCATATTTTCATCTTGCCATTATTTCCTGTTTTCGCTTATAATAGATAGATGGACATACGCTCATACTGAGCAACAGATGTAGATTACAGCGCTTAGTATGAATTATTTTACAGGAGGGCAAAGATATATGGAACAAAAGACAATTGCCGTTCTGACGAGCGGCGGCGACGCACCGGGCATGAATGCTGCAGTGCGTGCTGTGGTCAGAGCCGGTATTTCTTATGGAATGCGCGTTATGGGCATTCAGAGGGGCTACAACGGCCTTTTAACCGGAGAAGTTGTTGAAATGAATCTTCGCTCGGTTTCCGACATCATCCACCGCGGCGGCACGATTCTTTATACAGCCCGCAGCCCAGAATTTAACACACCGGCCGGCGTACAGAAAGCAGCCGCAAACTGCCGCAAGCTCGGTATTAACGGTGTAGTGGTTATTGGCGGTGACGGTTCTTTCCGCGGCGCAAGAGATCTTACGGGTGCAGGAGTTCCCTGCATCGGCATTCCGGGAACAATAGACAATGATATTGCTTCCAGCGACTACACCATCGGCTTCGACACTGCTATGAACACAGCCGTTGAAATGGTCGACCGCCTGCGCGACACCATGGAATCCCACGACCGCTGCAGTGTTGTAGAGGTAATGGGGCGCCGCTGCGGAGACCTTGCACTGGAAACAGGTATTGCAGTTGGTGCAACAAGTATCTTAGTTCCGGAAGTTCCGTACGACTTCCAGAAAGATATTGTTGACCGCATGACTCTTACTCAAAAGACCGGCAAAAAGCACTTTATTATTATTGTTGCTGAAGGCGTTGGCGGTGTTGAAAAACTTGCCAAAGATATTGAAGAAGCTACTGGAATTGAAACACGTGCAACAATTCTTGGCCATGTGCAGCGCGGCGGTTCCCCAACTCTTCGCGACCGCGTTGTCGGCAGCCGGATGGGTGCCCTGGCAGCAAAACTTCTATATGATGGCAAGAGTAACCGTGTGATTGTAATGCGTGGCGGTAAAATTGTAGACCTTGACATTACTGAAGCGCTGAACATGAAACGCGTCTTTGACAAAGACCTGTATGATGTGGCGCTTCGAATTTCCATTTAATTGAATTTTTTTGGAGGCAGAGCTGTATTTTGGCTCTGCCTTTTGTGTTTCGCAGGCATAACCTTTTTGAGGAAGTGCAGAATAAAAAAACTTGCATACGTACGGTTTCTGTGATAAACTATAATAGTTATGCGGGAGTAGTTCAGTGGTAGAGCGTCAGCTTCC
>JBFLFY010000016.1:0-49139 GCA_041859875.1 Caproicibacter sp.
CGCACAACTGCAGCCGGAGTCGGCTCTGCCAAATCCAGAAACATATTCACAGTAGAAAGCAGGCTCATCCGGTTAACCGGCATCATTAGGCTGGCAGACTCCATGGATGTACACATCCCGGCAAGCTGCGGGCTTACCAGAAAGATAAAGTCATACCCAGAACCCACCATGCGCGGAAGATTCATCGCCGGCATGTCGCGCAGCTTTACACTGGAAACCACTACGCCGCCGTGGTAATGCTTCCCGGTGAAATCCATCAGCTGGGCGCCGCTGACACAAACCCCGCCGACGTACAGGCCGCTGGAGCGAAAAAGAGCCGCTATTTTTTTTGCATAGTCCGGATTAGAATTTGCTACGACAATGCTGCTCATATATCACTTAACCCCATGTGAAGGAATAAAACGCCGGTTAAAATTTGTTTAGGTAGCTGGTCCGTTCCCACTCCGTAACCGTCGTGGAGTACTCATGCCACTCCTGCTTTTTTGCCTCAAGATACTTTTTGAAAATATGGCTGCCGAGGGTTTCCTCGATGAGCGGGTCCGCCTGCATTTCGGAAAGCGCCTCGTTCAGGTCATGCGGAAGACTCTCCATGCCAAGCTCCTTCTGCTGCTTTTCGTCAAGGTCGTAAATATTGACGGAAACAGGCTGTATAGGCTGCAAGCCGTTTTCAATGCCGTCAAGTCCTGCGGCGAGAAGCAGTGCGAAAGAAAGATACGGATTCCCTGCCGGGTCAGGGCTGCGAAGCTCCGCACGCGTTCCCGCGCCGCGCGACGCCGGTATGCGGATTAAAGCGCTGCGGTTATTCGTCGTCCATGCAATGGTGCAGGGTGCTTCAAAGCCCGGCACCAGACGTTTGTAGGAATTTACGAGCGGATTTGTTACGGCGCAGATACCTTTAATATGCTTCATCACCCCGGCAATGAAGTTCAGCCCTATTTTACTGAAGCCAGACTTTGCTTTCGGGTCATAAAAAGCATTCTCTTTACCGCGGAAAAGTGACATATTGGTATGAAGGCCGGAGCCTGCACGGTCGGTAATAGGCTTCGGCATAAAAGTTGCGCACAGGCCGTTCGACTCAGCACACGTTTTCACAACGAGTTTGAAAGTCAGCAGATTATCGGCTGCAGAAAGCGCCTCGCTGTATTTAAAGTCAATCTCGTGCTGGGCAAATGCCACTTCATGGTGGGAAGCCTCAATTTCGAAGCCCATCTCTTCCAGGTTAAGGCAGATGTCGCGCCGGCAGTTTTCGCCGAAATCGGAAGGGCCAAGGTCAAAATAGCCCGCTGTATCATGCGTGACGGTTGTAGGGTGGCCGAACTCGTCGGTGTTAAAAAGGAAAAATTCACACTCCGGCCCCACGTTGAACGTGTAGCCAAGGCTGGCCGCGCGCTTCATGGTTTTGCGCAGAACATAGCGCGGGTCCCCTTCAAATGGAGTCCCATCCGGCAGATAAATGTCGCAGATGAGCCGCGCAATGCGGCCGTTCTGCGTACACCACGGAAAAATGGCAAAGGTGTCAAGATCCGGGTGAAGGTACATGTCGGATTCCTCGATGCGAACGAAGCCCTCTATGGAAGAACCGTCAAACATACACTTATTGTCAAGCGCTTTTTCAAGCTGGGAAGCCGTAATCGTTACGTTTTTGAGCGTTCCGAGAATGTCCGTAAACTGCAGGCGGATAAACTTAATATCTGCTTCTTTCACCATGCGCAGAATGTCTTCTCTGCCATACTTTGCCAATAAAATCCCTCCTTAAAAAATAATAACAAGGAATTTACGCGGGCAAAACCTCCTTGTTATATCAATTCTTGAATCCGTTTATTAAATTTCGTTTGAAGCCTTTTTCTGCATCGAATATGACTTTATTTTATGCTATTTACTGGTGTGTGTCAATTTTTTTTACGGAGCCGCTTTCAGTTGCAGCCTTTAATGCAGTGCAAACTTAACTATTGAATATTTTAGCTGTAAAATATTCATTTTATTAAGTTTTTCCGTTGTCTTTCCTGCTTTTATGTGATATTATGTTAAAGAATTTATGAGCTGCGAATTTTTATATCAAATTTGTGGCAGATTCTTCTATATTTAAGGAGGAGTTATACTTATGTCTTATGTCAGTGACCAGCTGAATGAACTTGCCTGCAATAACCCAAACCAACCGGAATTTCTTGAAGCTGCAACAACCGTGCTGAAATCCCTGGAGCCGGTTATTGAGAAAAACCCACAGTACCAGAAAGAAGGAATCTTGGAGCGCCTGACGGAGCCGGACCGCCAGCTGCGTTTTCGCGTGGCCTGGGTAGATGACAATGGAAAAGTTCAGGTAAACCGCGGCTACCGTGTGCAATTCAACAATGCCATTGGCCCCTACAAAGGCGGACTACGCTTTCATCCTTCCGTAAATATCAGCATTATTAAGTTTCTCGGGTTTGAACAGATTTTCAAAAACTCGCTGACCGGCCTGCCCATCGGCGGCGGCAAAGGTGGTTCCGACTTTGACCCGAAAGGCAAGTCCGACCGTGAAGTGATGGCTTTCTGCCAGAGCTTTATGGCAGAGCTGTACCGCCACATTGGCCCGGATGTCGATGTGCCTGCAGGCGACATCGGCGTCGGCGGCCGTGAGATTGGCTACCTGTACGGCCAGTACAAACGCATTACAAACCACTATGAAGGCATCCTTACGGGCAAAGGGCTTTCCTACGGCGGTTCTCTTGCCAGAACGGAAGCGACAGGCTATGGCCTGCTGTATTTCCTGGAAGCCATGCTGAAAGCAAATGGCAAATCTCTGGAAGGCAAAACTGTGGTGATTTCCGGTGCAGGCAATGTTGCAATTTATGCCTGCGAAAAGGCACAGCAGCTTGGTGCAAAGGTCGTCACGCTGTGCGACTCTACCGGTTGGGTTTATGACCCGGATGGCATTGACATCAAAGCCGTCAAGGAAATCAAGGAAGTGCGCCGCGGCCGCATTGCAGAATATCAGACTGGCCACCCGCACGCACAGTACCATGAAGGCAAAGGCGTTTGGAGCGTTCCGTGCGACATTGCCCTGCCATGCGCTACACAGAATGAACTGCAGCTGGAAGACGCAAAGCAGCTTGTTAAAAACGGCGTTTTTGCAGTGGCCGAAGGCGCCAATATGCCGACTACACCGGAAGCTGCAAAATATCTACAGGAGAACGGGATTCTTTACGCACCGGGCAAAGCTTCCAACGCGGGCGGCGTAGCGACTTCCGCACTGGAAATGAGCCAGAACAGTGAGCGCCTTTCCTGGACTTTTGACGAAGTCGACGCTAAACTGAAGGGCATTATGAATGGTATTTTCGACCACGTTTCCGCGGCAGCTAAAGAATACGGCGCGCCGAAGAATTATGTAATGGGTGCGAATATTGCAGGATTCCTCAAAGTTGCCGACGCCATGCTGGCACAGGGCATCGTTTGATTTAATACGAAAGCGTTCTAAAAATGCTCCCGGTTTTCCGGGAGCATTTTTCTATGTGAAAAAGACGAAAAGCGGGAAAACATAAACAGCCGCAAGCACAGCAAAGAACAAAACCCGAAGCAGAAATTCCGAAACTGCCTGCAGGCGAGCCAAGTGTTGCAGGGACCCTCTCCGCACTGCAAACGAAAGCAGGAAAAGCCCGCAAAGGCCCAAAAGGGAAATGGCTGCACCGGGAAGAAGCCCGGGTGGAAGGTAAGAAATGCAAACCTGGTTTTGGCCTTTTTTAAGCGGAACCGCCATGAAGGAATCGAACACACGCGAAATCTCCACCGGTTTTCCGTTTACTTGAGCAGAATAGCCGCTGCCGTAACTGACCGGAAGAAATAAATACTCTCCTGTGGCATCCGCCGAAGCGGTACCAATAATGGAATTTCCAGACTGCCGAAGCGACGCTTTTTTTACCGTTGAAACTGCTGAGGCCAAAACATCATCTTTCATAGAAGCAACCCCAAAAGACTTTGCATAAACATCCCGCAGCACCCCAATTTCTACGTCCACCGTCTGGTTTGCAAAAGTTCCGAGCCGGTAGATGCCGTTGCAAGGCTGTGTGGGGTACCGCAGATTCAGTATCTTTCCATTTACCGTGATGGAAAAAGCCGAGCTGATATGCTCATACAATTTGTTGGTAAGCTGGTCAAAGCAGTCAAAATACAGCGTCTGCGTCCCAGCAACAGGAATTCGATACACAACGGTTCCTTCAAAATTCGGGTTCTGAATTGCCAGCTCATAGTGATCTGTCTTTCTGATTGCTACATTTTCAAGGGCTGTTGGCTCATACTGCTGAAAGAGCTGCTGCGAGGAAGAAAAGGCCGACTCAAACAAATACTGCTGCACCTGAAAACGCGGAACATCCGGAAGGCTTTTCAAGCTGCCGATATTTGCGGCCTTCATGACGATCCCGACCGGAAGCGGATTTTCATTTTGTACAATGGAATATAGGCCGTTTGAATAAACCGGGGTTTCACCGGCTTTCAGTGCCGCAGTCTTTTTTACCGTATACTTGTTGCCAAGCAGCGCATCCGTCAGCTTTGTCCCTCCGTTTGAATTAACCTCCATCCAATAAGAGGAATAGCCCAGCTTTTTCATGGCGAAAAGATAATCTTTAGAAGTCAGGGAAGTGTAGTGGCTCAGCGACGGATACCCTATGCCGCCAATCAGGTTTACATCGAAATACTTTTCATCCATTTTGACGCGGTAAAGGGAGCTGTCATTGATTCTTCCGCCAAGGTCAAGAATCGGCTCATAATAAGCGGCATTGTTTTTGGCCGAACCAATGTAGACGTTGGAATAAAATGCCGCTTCACTGACTGCCGCCACACAAAGTAAAATAGAAAAAGCCTTCCGGGCTATCTGCCCATAATAATAAAGTAAAAGCAAAATTAAGTAGGCAAGGGAGGCTGCCGCCGCAAAGGCCAAAAGGTGGACAAAACTGTCGGAATTTCCCGAAAGGGTATGTGTGTAAACCGTGACTGTGCTAAAATCACAGCAAATTACAAGAACAGCGCAGAAAATAACAGCGCCTATCGACAAAGCAGCGATAAAAGCCGAAAGCCCTCGATGCTGATTTGTGCGCAGCGGCTCTGTTTTTCGGTTAATTGCCGAAATACATCCTGCCAGAAGAATCAGGCCAAGGAAAGCCGGTATATAGCCATACCGCACCGGGAAAGACTGGTAACTGCCAGTGTGCCACATCTTGTTTACCGGCTCCACAAAAATAGGAACCAACAGGAGCAGAAAAAGGCAAAGGGTTAGGCGTGCATGGCTTCTTTCCCGGTACCTTTTCAGCAAAAACGTCATTGCTACAGCCGCAGCAGCCGCACCGGTACAGAGAAGGACGGGAAGCGTTGTGTCAAGCCTCGTGAGAAATTTGCTGGAGCGCAGGCTGGAAAGCAGGCTCCCGGTGCGTGCGGAAGAAAGGTACTGCAAAAGAAGCGGCAGCCACACAACGCACGTCATCAGCCCTGCGGTCAGCGTAGAAAGGCAGAAAAGAAGTGCGTGGGATTTCCATTCCTCTTTTGGAACACAGAAAAAGAAGAAGAGGCCCACAGCAAGGACGAGGAACACCGCAACCATATAAGAAAGGTAAAAATTCACGGTGAGGGTTGCCGTAAAGATCAGAATATAAAGCAGCGGCCTGCCCTCGTTCATCAGCTTTTCAAGGCCAATCAGCAAAAGCGGAAAAAGGCACATTACGTCAAGCCACACGATATTCTGGTAGTAGAACATGGCGTAACCGCAAAAGGCATACATCACGGAAACGGCACAAAGCTGCAGGCCGGTCAGGTTCTTGAACTCCCGCTTGAAAAAGGCGCAGGCTGTCACCGAGCAGAGCATTAACTTCAATAAAAGCAGAAGATTGATGAAGCTGTAAATCTGCGCTTTCCCCACCAGCAGGACGAGGAAGGAAAACGGGCTGCTGATAAAGAACAGAAAGACGCCCCAGAAACTCATGCCGCCAGCATTTTGCAGGTTGAGGAACAGGTCGGCCTTCCCCGAAAGAATATCCTTGAAATCCATCAGGAACGGAATAACCTGCTGATTCATATCGCACCAGGAAACTGTGCCGCTCCCAAATGGAAAGAGGCCGTAAGCCGCATAAACGGAAAGAAGCACTGCCGCCGTCAGGGCCGGAGCCACCCAATAAGCGTTTTTCCTCGTCATGAAGTTTTTGCACCTCTCTTCGCCAGCCTAAGTTTTAAAAAATGCCTCAGGCAGGCTTTTAAAAGACCTGCCTGGGCTTGTTACTTACTGCTTATTTCAGGATAACTTTATGGTATACTTTTTTGCCCTTTTTTATAACCACAAATTTTCCTTTTTCTTTTTCAAAATCTGCAGAGGAGATTGCCACCGTTCCATCCGCAGCCTTCTTGCCGTCTACGGATATGCCGCCCTGTACCACAAGTCTGCGGGCCTCGCCCTTGGAAGCGGCAAGTTTTGCTTTTACAAGCAAATCGAGAATCCCGATTTTATCATCGGTGAAATCATCCGCAGTAATTTCGGAAGACGGCATATTCTCGGTGTCAACGCCCTGCGCGAAAATCGCGCGTGCCGCGCTGCGGGCTTTCTCGGCCTCATCTTTGCCGTGAATCTGCCGCGTGACTTCATACGCCAAAAGCTCTTTCGCTTCGTTCAGCTGCTGGCCCTCCAGGTGCTCAAACTGGTGAATCTGTTCCATCGGCACAAAAGTCAAAACTTTGAGGCAGCGCACAACGTCGGCATCGCCCACATTACGCCAATATTGGTAAAAATCAAACGGAGAAGTCTTGTTCGGGTCAAGCCACACAGCACCCCTTTCCGTTTTGCCCATCTTTTTGCCTTCACTGTTTGTCAAAAGTGAAACTGTAAGCCCGTAAGCATCCGCATTTTCCTTGCGGCGAATCAGGTTTACACCGCCGATAATATTACTCCACTGGTCGTCGCCCCCAAGCTCCATCTGGCAGCCGTACCGGCGGTAAAGTTCCAGAAAATCGTAGCTCTGCATGACCATGTAGTTCATCTCAAAGAATGAAAGGCCGCGCTCAAGCCGCTGCTTGTAGCACTCTGCCGTCAGCATACGGTTTACGGAGAAGCATACGCCGATGTCCCGCAGAAAATCAATGTAGTTCAGGTTGGAAAGCCAATCCGCATTGTTTGCCATAACGGCCTTGCCATCGGAAAAGTCCACAAGATGCGACATCTGCTTTTGGAAGCAGGAAATGTTGTGTGCTATCTCCTCTTTCGTCAGCATTTTGCGCATATCCGTTTTGCCGCTTGGGTCGCCAACCATGCCGGTGCCGCCGCCAAAAAGCATAATTGGCCTGTGACCGGCACGCTGCAGGTACGACGCCACCATAATCGGGATATAGTGGCCAACGTGCAGGCTGTCCGCCGTCGGGTCAAAGCCGATGTAAAACGACGTTTTTCCGTTGTTCAGAAGGTCGCGCACCTTCTCTTCATCCGTAGCCTGTGCAACCAGGCCGCGTTCTTTCAGTTCTTCATAAACACCCATTTTTCTTCCTCCGATTCTTTCAGGGAACGAAAAAACGCCCCCTGCCAAATTTTGCAGAGGGCGGATTATAAACCGCTGTACCACCTCAGTTTGCTGCAGCCTCACAGCAGCAGCCTTAACGGGTACGAAACCTTCATACCCTTGCGCTGCAACGGGCGCACCCGGCTGGGCCTACTGCCGCGTTTCTATGTAAAAAACGCTTTCAGCCCGGCGGCTCCAGAATGTATTTTCTGCCGAAAGCCGTGCCTGCTTTCACCAACCGCAGACTCTCTGAAACGGATTTTCCGGCCTACTTCTTTCCTTCATAGCCGATAAGGTTATTATTATCACTTTTTCGCCTGGCTGTCAAGTGCAGGCTTTTCCCCATGTGCCAGCTGCAGCATTTCTTCCGCATTCTGCAGGGTAAGCGATGTTATCTGCGCCCCACCGATGATGCGTGCTAGTTCCTGCCTGCGGCCCTCACGGTCAAGCGCCGCTACATCGGTGTAAGTCTTGCCGTCTTTCACCTGCTTTTGAACACGGTACTGGTGGTCTGCCAATGCCGCTATCTGCGCGAGATGCGTCACACAGATAACCTGCCGGCTTTGGGAAACTTCGCGCAGTTTCAGCCCAATCTTCTGAGCCGCACTGCCGCTCACGCCGGAATCTATTTCGTCGAAAATCAGCGTACCGACTTCATCGCGCCCGGCAAGCACCGTTTTAAACGCCAGCATAATACGGGAAAGTTCGCCGCCGGATGCAATTTTTGCAATCGGCTTTGCGGGTTCCCCCGCATTGGTGGAAATCAGAAATTCGACTTTATCGCAGCCCTTCGAATTCAGTGGGCAGCGTTCCTGCTGCACTTCAAAAGAAACATGGGGCATGTCGAGAAATTCAAGTTCTTTTTTCACCTGTGTGGCAAAGCGGCGGGCGGCATCCCGGCGCCATGCGGAAATTTCAAACGCCAGCTTCTGTGCTGTTTCCGCACTCTTTTTGTACTGGGCACGCAGCCGTGCAGCCGTTTCATCAGAAGTCTGTATTTTTGCAAGCTCCGCCTTACTCTCCGCAAGGTATTTCAGCATTTTTTCCACGGAGCCGCCATATTTCAGCCCCAGACGGTAAAGCGTGTCAAGCCTTACTTCAATCTGATCCAATTCTTTAGGGTCGTACTCCAGCTGGTCGGTGTAGCCGTGCAGTTCGCTGCGGCAGTCTTCCAAATCGTAGGAAATTCCAAGCAGACGCTCAGCCAGAGAATGAAGTTCCGGCAAATACTGCTCCGCGCCGCTTAAAGAGTCCGCAGCCTCAGTTACCGCGGAAACAGCGCCTTCCGTTTCTTCACCGCCGTCAAGCGCATCCTTTGCCTTTTCTACAGCGGAAGCAATTTTCTCGCTGTTGCGGTACATGGTACGCTGGCGGTCAAGCTCCTCCTGCTCGCCCTCTTTCAGGCCAGCCGCTTCCAATTCGTTGATTTGGTAAGTAAGCAGGTCAATTCGGCGCGCTTTCTGTGACTCGTCAAGATTAATGGAGTCAAGTTCCTTCCGCAAGCGCCGAACCTCGCCAAACGCCGCCGTATACTGCCCGGAAAGCTCCTGCGGAAGGCCCATGCTGTCAAGATAGGCAATGTGATTTTCCGGTGAAAGCAAGCCGTAGCTTTCGTGCTGGCCATGGATATTGACAAGGAGCGGGCCAATGGCTTTCAAGATGGAAACCGTCGCAGGACGGCCGTTGATATGGCACGCTGACTTGGAATCCGCTCCGATTTCCCGCTGAATCATCAGGGTTCCGTCTTCTTCGGGGGAATACCCAAGTTCCGCAAGTTTTTCTGCGGTGTGTTTTCCGAGGCCGGTAAACACTGCGCTGATGCAGGCATTCTTGGCTCCGGTACGCACCAGCCCGTGTGAAGTGCGCTCACCCAAAACGGCATTTACGGAGTCAATCAGGATGGATTTACCAGCACCGGTTTCACCCGTCAGAGCGCTGAATCCGGCATGAAAATCAACACAGACCTTTTCAATCACGGCTACATTTTCGATATAAAGCTGCGAAAGCATGAAAATCACCTGACCATATTTTTCAATTCTTCAGCAAGGCGGGCAGCCGCCTCGTCACTTACGACAAGAATAAAAATCGTGTCATCCCCGGCAAGGGTACCGACCATATCTTTCCAGTGAAGCGAATCCATGGCGGCACACACTGCGTTGGCCATGCCGGTTTGACACTTCACACATACGATGTTCTGTGCATACCCGACGGAAACGGCGGAATCCGCAAAAAGGGACTGGAACTTTGCCGCCGACTCATGTGCTTCCTCTTTCGCGGGCACATAGCGGTAACGGCCCTCCGCCGAAAGGGTCTTTGTCAGCCGAAGTTCTTTAATGTCGCGTGAAACCGTTGCCTGGGTTACGTCGAACCCGTCTTTCCGCAGAAGACCAAGAAGATCTTCCTGCGTTTCTACAGGATAAGCCTGTATCAGCTCCATGATTTTCTCGTGGCGCGTTCTTTTCATATCTCATTCCTCCCGCCGCCAAGTTTTCGGTTGACAATCTCATAAAAATTATGGTCTTTGAGCCTTATGATTTTTACAGATTTTGGAGAACGGCAGAATTCCACCTGCTGGGAAGGATCGATTGGAATGGAAATCTGACCATCCATTGTAAGGTATGCCTCATTCCGGGAATGAAAAAAAGCCTGCACGGTCAGCTTTGCGTCTGGTCCAAAAACAACCGGGCGTGTCAGCAGAGAATGGGAGCAGACCGGTGAAAGCAGGATGCATGCCAGCTGTGGGTCAATGATTGGGCCACCGGCTGAAAGGGAATATGCCGTGGAACCCGTCGGCGTTGAAAAGATAAGCCCGTCGCCACGGTATTCGCAGACTGTCTGCCCATTGAACCCAACTCGAAAATCCGGCATAGGCGCAAGCGCCCCGCGGGAGATAACGGCGTCGTTCAGCGCTGCGCAGGTTTTTTCTTTCCCGTTTTCCAAATAACGGATTTCCAGCATCATGCGGTCTTCAACATGGTAATCGCCCGAAACGAGTTTACCGAGTTCGTCAAATTCATCCGTTTCCAATTCCGCAAGGAAGCCAAGCCGCCCAACATTTACGCCGAGGATTGGCTTGTCAAACGCAGCGGCATACCCCGCGCTGTGAATGATAGTGCCGTCACCGCCTACCGCAACCAGCAGATCGCAGGCAGCAGCCATTTCGCTGAAATTCTCGAAAAAGCAGACATCCGCCTCCGGAAAAGTTTTACGGAAACAGCTCTGCATAAAAACGGAAACTCCAAAACCCCGCAGGCGCTGAATCAGCCGCTCGGTATGATACTGTGCCTGCCTGCGGCTCAGGTTCGGCAAAACCGCCGCCTTCATGGTGTTTCACCACCGTTCAGAGTCTTGTGTGACTGCTCCACAAGGGCTGCAATCTCTTCATCGCCTATGTTTCCGGAAGATGTTTCGGATTTTTGCAGGTACAGCAGATACTCGATATTCCCTTCCGGGCCCTTGACCGGTGAAAAGGTAAGGCCGCAAACTGAAAATCCATTCTGCAGAACAAAATCGACAATGCCGCGAATGACTTCGGCATGTACGGATTTGTCACGCACAACGCCCTTTTTCCCAACTTTTTCACGCCCAGCTTCAAACTGCGGTTTAATCAGGCAGACCGCCTGCCCGCCGTCTTTCAAGAATCTGTGTGCCACTGGAAGAACAAGCTTCAGTGAAATGAATGCAACATCCACACTGAAAAAATCGATTTCTTCCGGTACCTGTTCGGAAGTGAGGTAGCGCACATTGGTGCGCTCCAAGTTCACAACGCGCGGGTCGGTGCGAAGTTTCCACGCAAGCTGGCCATAGCCAACATCAATCGAATACACTTTTGCAGCACCGTTCTGCAGCATGCAGTCGGTAAAGCCGCCCGTTGAAGCACCAATATCCATTACAACTTTCCCACGCAGGTCGATTGGAAAAGATTTCAGTGCCTTTTCCAGCTTCAGCCCGCCGCGGCTTACATAAGGCAACGCCTTGCCGCGGACTTCTATTTTGACATCCGCCGGGAACATTGTACCGGGTTTGTCTTCTTTCTGGCCATTTACATAAACATTGCCGACCATTACTTCAATTTTTGCTTTTTCTCTGCTTTCGGAAAAGCCGTGTTCATAAACCAGGCAGTCAAGTCTTTTTTTCTCCATTATTTGCGCACTCCGTCAGAATCATTTTCAGCATCCCCGCGTCATCAAGGCCAAGGAAATTCAGCGCTTCCCCCATGGTAGCCTGCGGGACAAAATTTTCAATGCCCCGCAGATGAAATTTTCCGGAAAAGCCTGCTTCCTTCAAAAGGAAGCAAAAGTGTTCGCCTACGCCGCCCTGCGCAATTCCTTCTTCAAAGAAAAACACTTGGCTGGCTTTTGCCGCTGTGCAAACCGCTTCTTCGTCAATCGGGCGAATACGGTTCAGCTTTACAATATTAACATCGATTCCATACTGCTTTAGCTTTGAAAGTGCCTTGCAGGCGTATGAAAACAGCCTCCCATACGTTACAAGAACCACTTTTGCCTCCGCGTTTCCGTAACAGTCGTATGGCTTACTTTTCGGCAGAAAGTCGAAAGGCCGGAAAAGCTGGCTGCCGCGCGGGTAGCGAACCGCCGCAAGGCCAGGGCTTTCATAAAGCGCCATGCGCAGGCAGGTTTTCAGTTCGTCAAAATAGGCAGGCGAGTACACGCACACACCGGGAACCGTGTTTAAATAAGCAGCGTCAAAAATACCCTGATGCGTCTGCCCGTCTTCCCCAACAATTCCCGCGCGGTCAACCGCCAGCACAACCTTGACTCCCTGCAGGGCAACATCATGAATCAGCTGGTCATACCCGCGCTGCAGGAACGAAGAATACACGGCAAATACCGGAAGCATTCCGCCCACAGCAAGGCCGCCGCAAAAAGTGACCGCATGCTCTTCCGCAATGCCTGTGTCGAAAAATCGCTTTGGGAATTCTTCGGCAAAGCGGCTGAGACCCGTGCCGGACTGCATTGCAGCTGTAACGCCGCAGATGCGCCCGTCTTTTTCCGCAAACTCGCAAAGTGTATCGCCAAAAACGGCGGAAAAGTTTCTTTCAGCAGAATGTAGTGACTTTCCTGTTGCAATATTGAACCGCGGAACGCCGTGAAAAGCGCCCGGGTTCTGCTCCGCAAACGAATAACCTTTCCCTTTTTGTGTGATGACGTGCAGCAGTACCGGGTGGTCAATGCTTTTTACATTTGTAAAAACTTCAATCAGTTTGTCAACATCATGCCCGTCAAAAGGGCCATAATAGTAAAAACCCATATCCTCAAAAATCGTGCTGTTGTACATCAGATGCTTCATCACGGATTTTGAGCGAGTGATAAAGTGATTCAGGTGTTTTCCAACGCCCGGAATATGGTCAAGCGCTTTTTCCACATTGCCCTTAATCCGCAGATAAGAAGGCTCCGTACGAATTTTTGCAAGGTAGCGCGCCATCGAACCCACATTCCGGGAAATCGACATCTTGTTGTCATTCAAAACGATAATGAAATTTTTTTTAAATCGCCCAGCGTTGTTCAGGCCCTCATAAGCAAGGCCGCCTGTCAGCGCACCGTCGCCGATCACCGCAACCACATATCCGCTTTTTCCAGAAAGCTGCTTTGCTTCCGCAAGGCCAAGAGCCGAAGAAATAGAAGTGCTGCTGTGACCGCTGGTAAACGGGTCATAAGGGCTTTCTTTCCGGTTTGGAAACCCGGAAAGACCGTCTTTCGTGCGGATAGTAGAAATTTGGCTGCCACGGCCGGTCAGCATTTTATGTGTATACGCCTGGTGCCCAACATCCCAAACAATTCTGTCGTCTTCCGAATTAAAAACGCGGTGCAGTGCAACCGTCAGCTCCACGACGCCAAGGTTGGAAGCCAGGTGGCCGCCGTTGGAAGCAACTGTATGGATGATGCGGGTGCGTATCTCGGAACAAAGCTGTTTCAGCTGCTCGGATGACAGGCCTTTCAAGTCTTTCGGAGAATGGATGGAATCCAAAAGACTTTTCACTTCAACCGCTCCAGTCGTCAGCAAACGGGTATCCCGTTCTGTATTTTCGCTGCTGTAAGAGTATTTTTCAGCAGCATTGCCCGCGTCATAGGCCCTACTCCGCCGGGAACCGGCGTAATATAGGAAGCCACAGGCTCTACATTCTCATAGTCAACATCGCCGCAGAGTTTTCCGCTTTCGTCGCGGTCCATGCCTACGTCAATCACTGCGGCTCCAGGCTTCACCATATCTGCCGTAATAAATTTAGGCTTGCCTACTGCTGCAACAAGAATGTCCGCGCGGGCACAAATCTCCCTCAGGTTCCGCGTTTTGCTGTGGCAGATGGTCACTGTTCCGTTTGCGTGCATCAGCAGCATCGCCATCGGCTTGCCGACAATGTTGCTGCGGCCAATAACAACGCAGTTTTTCCCTTCCGGTGAAATCGACTCATGGCGAAGCAGCTCCATCACACCGGCTGGCGTGCAGGGCAAAAAGTGGTAGTTTCCAATCATGATTCTGCCCACGTTGGAAGGATGAAATGCGTCAACGTCTTTTTTAGGGTCAATCGCTTCAATGACGGCCTGCTCATTAAGCCCTTTCGGGAGGGGGAGCTGCACCAGAATACCATTAATATTCTTCTGCGCGTTTAACTTACGCACCAACTGCAAAAGTTCTTCCTGGCCTGTCGTTTTCGAGAGACGGTACTCTTCCGAATGGATTCCAACAGCTGCACAATCCTTTTCCTTATTGGTCACATAAGTTCTGGAAGCCGGGTCATTCCCTACAAGCACTACTGCGAGGCCCGGAATAATTCCGCTTTCTTTCAGCTTTGCAGTTTCCAGCGCAACACTTTGCTTTACTTCCGCCGCAACAGCTTTTCCGTCGATTCTTTTTGCCACTGCACGTCACCCTTTCTAAACAGCAGACGCGTTTATTCCTTTTTTTCCGAAGGCTCTGCGCTTTCTTTCGGTTCTTCTGTGTTTACCGGCTCAGCTGAAACTGTGCCTTCCGGGGCTGTGGGAGCTTCCTCTTCCACCTTTGGAGCGGCATCTTCTTCCGGCTCCCGGATGGATTCTCCGGAAATTGTTTTTCTGGCATCCTCAGAGTTTTCAAAAATCGTGCTGGTGCCATCATCTACAGACGCCGCCATATCATTTTTCTTTTCGTCTTTCACGTCATCCTCAATCGAGTTTAATTCCATAATCTTTGGAAGCCCACAGCCGGTAAGAACCGTTCTGTGACGAAAAACGACGAGAAGTACAATAGAAGCAAGGACAGCCACTGCAGCAACAAGCTGAGAAACACGCAGCGGGATATTCGGGGTAATGAGGCTGTCGGTGCGCAGGCCCTCAATCCAGAAGCGGCCAAATCCATACCAAAGGCTGTACAGCAGGAAAACCTGTCCGTCGTACCGGCGGAACTTTCGGCTGAAAATGTGCAGCAGCACAAACCCAAGCACGCACCAGAGCGACTCGTACAGGAAGCATGGATGAACCCCGGTAGCAGAAACCGACGCGGTATTTTCACTGACCATGCGCCACGGAAGATCGGTTGCCGAACCGAAAGCCTCCTGGTTCACAAAGTTCCCCCACCGGCCGATGCACTGCCCAATGAGAAAACCGAGGGAAGCCATATCCAGCACGGCAGGAACGCTGAGCTTGTGGATTTTTGCCATCAGCGCACCGCAGAGCAAACCGCCGATGATGCCGCCGTAAATGCCAAGCCCGCCATTCCAAATATACAGAATGCTGATGGGGTTGTTGATATACTGGCTGCTGGCATCAAACAGCACATAATACAGCCGTGCGCCGATTACACCGCCGATAATTCCAACAATAACCACATCAATGAATTTGTCTTCATTCATGTGGAATTTTTTGCAGCTTTTCATCACATAAAGGAAAGCCAGCAGGAAACCTGCCGCAATTATGATGCCGTACCAGGCAAAAGAATGGCCGCCAATCGTAAATGCTGTGGGGTTGATGGTAATATTAATTCCAGCCCCCGGAAACTGAACATGATACATAATTTTCCATCGCTTCTTTCATGGGATTGTTTTCAGCCTTTGCTTGGCTGTATCACCGAAAGGGCCGCATTTTCCGCTTTCAGCTGAACCTGAAGGCGTGAAAGGACGGAATCTACATCCGCATTGGCAACCGCATCAATATAAGAGAACAAATCGCGGTCGGCAAGCTCCAGTGAAGTCATGGAATTTGCTATTGTGCCAACATCGTTCAGCGCAGCAATGCTGCCGCCGTAAACTGTATTTTTTGCACGGCGGAATGCTGCACTGTCAATCCCGTCCCTGCGAAAACGTTCCACTTCCGCAAGAAGCCGTTCTTCCACGGCCTTTGGATTTTTTGACTCACCCGAGAAGATAACGGAAGCAAAACCGGGGCCCTCAAAGTATTCATTGCCGAAAGAAGCCTCATTGATAAGGCCGTCATCCAGCAAGCCGCGGTAAAGCTGCGAAGCCGGTGACGCAAGGGTTTTCAGAAGAATATCGGTTTCGGCTAGTTCTTTGACCGTAGGACGCCCGCCCGCCGCCGTTTCCTTAAACCCAAGTTCAAAAATCGGCAAAGCAACCGAAAGTCCTTCTTCCACATACGGCTGAACGATTGCTTCCGGCTCCGGCTCAAAAATACGTTCCACTGTAACAGGCTCACAGGGCTTCAGCATTTTATCGCAGACGGAAAGCACGCGGTCGGGGTCAATGTTCCCCGCCACGCAGAGGACCATATTATTCAGATTATAAAACGTGCGGTAGCAGCTGTACAGCAGTTCCGGCGTTATTTTTGCAATACTTTCCGTCGTTCCCGCAATGTCGATTTTAACCGGGTGTGTGTGGTACAGCGATTTCAGCAGGTTAAACATCACACGCCACTGCGGATCGTCATCATACATCCGGATTTCCTGCCCAATAATCCCCTGCTCTTTCTGTACGGTCTTTTCGGTAAAATACGGAGACTGAACAAAATCCAGCAGAATTTCAAGGGACTCGTAAAAATTCTTCGTACAAGAAAAAAGGTAGCCCGTCATGTCAAATGACGTGTAAGCATTTGCACTGGTGCCAAGCTTTGCAAAGCGCTGAAAAGCATCGCCGTCTTCACTTTCGAAAAGTTTATGCTCCAAGTAATGGGCAATGCCGCTGGGCACACGCTGCGGCTGTGTTTCATCCGAGCGGCGGAAGCAGTTGTCGATGGAACCGTACTTTGTACCGAGGACTGCATAGGCAGAGCTGCTCTTTTCTTTTGGGAAAATATAGATGCGCAGGCCCGTGGAATGACGGACTTCATAAAATCGGTCGCCTGTGCGTTCGCTTTTAACTTCTTTTACCGAATTCATTCCGCGTTTTCCTCCTTTCCCGTTAAGCAATAGACTGTGTCCAGTGCAACATTCTGCGCAGCGTCAATTAACTCCCGGCGATTAGTGGCAGAAACCTTGTCCGACTCTTCCTCCGGTGTAATCACCGGGTTGGAAAAAGTCTTGGAAATGCACCAGCCCTCTAGGCCATCCAGCAGGTCGGAAAGAGTGTGGTAACTGTTGCACAGGCTCAGCTTCGCCTCTTCAAACTCAGCATCGGTGAAATTGCCCTTTTGCACTTCCGCCAGCTGATTCAGAATTTCTTTCTTTGCTTTTTCAATGTTCTTCTGTTCCACGCCGCTTTGCACAAACATGGTGCCTTTTACAGGGTTATACCCCGAACTGCAGTAATAGCAAAGGCTCATCTTCTCGCGCACGTTGAGAAACAGCTTCGAACTTGGCGAACCGCCGTAAAGAACGCTCATGAGCTTCATGGCGGGAACGATTTTGTCCGTTTCCGCACAGCCCGTGCGAAAGCCCATTACAAGCTTTGACTGAGCGACATCCGTTCTTTCTGTCATCTCTTTTGTGGCTCCGGGCTGTTTTACAACGCAGTTTTCACACAGAACGGTTTCCGTGCGTTCTACGCTGTGAAACGCATTGCAGAAACTGCGGTAAATTGGTTCTGGGTCACAGTCGCCAACCGCGAGAATTTCAACGCGCGCCCCGCAAACCAGCCTTTTCCATGCATCTGTAAGATCTTCACGCTTCAGGCTCTCAATTTCTTCTTTTGTACCGAAGCGGTTTACCCCGGACGGCTCTTTTTCGCACATAATGGCACTGCAGCGGCGGAGAGCGTAAAGGCGCTTGTCGTTAAACTCGGCATCCAGCGTTTCGGCCATCTGCCGTTTTTCCTGTTCAAAATCGTCCTCCGGGAACAGCCCGTCACGGAACGCCGGCTCAAACACAGCACTGCAAAGCAGTGAGGTGAGCTCCGCAGCAACAGACTCCCCGTTTAAAGCATACCGGTCGGCAATGCCACCCGCAAACACTGAAAGCACCTGAACGTCGCCAAGCTTTTGCACATCGGCGTCAAGCCCGGCGCCGTAAAGCTCTGCAAGGCGTTCATTCAGCTTGGTAAAATCCGGATATTTCCGGTTTGAACGGGAAAGAAGGAATGGAATTATTGCGTTTTGGGCCGCTGTTTCTTTCTGAAGCGGCACCATAAAATTTACGGACATGCGCATCGTTTTAAAGCGGCTGTCGCGTATACTGCGGAAATTGACGCCGCTGCAAACTGGGCGCTGTTCGATTTTTATCATGAAATTTCATCTCCAGCCAGGTTTTCTGTTAGTCACGCATTATTATACCACAATTAGGACAGGTAGAAAAGGAAGTTTCTCTGTTTCTCTTCACGAAATTTTAACACCGGCAATGTGTATTTCCGAAGCATTGCTATTAAAAACGTTTTTTGTGTTACCATAAATAAGAATACGAGGTGTACTGATTGAAAGTGCTTGAAAACCAATCTACGAAAGCAAAACTCGGCCTCTTCCTCGTGACGATTGTTTGGGGAAGCGCATTTGCGGCTACAAAAGACGCAACGAGCGATATGCCGCCCTCCTACATCATTTTTTTCCGCTTTGGGATTGCCGCGCTGCTGATGGTGCTGCTGTTTTTCCGCAGGCTAAAAAACATTATGCGCACGGAACTCACGGGTGGCTTGCTGATTGGCATTGTGAATGTGCTGGGGTATGAGTTTCAAACATACGGCGTTCAATACACAACTGCCGGGAACAATGCTTTTCTAACAGCAGTCTACTGTGTTATTGTGCCCTTTTTATATTGGATTTTCTGGCATAAAAAACCGACAGTCTTTAATATTCTCTCTGCATTTCTCTGCATGGCAGGAATTGGCTTGCTTTCCCTGCACGACGGTTTTTCCATGAACAAAGGGGACATCCTTTCGCTGATGTGCAGTGTCTGCTTCGCCCTTCAAATTATTGTAATTGACCGTTATGCAGACCGATGCGACCCTTTTCGGCTCGCCTTTACACAGATAGCTGCAACGGCACTGCTGGTGCTTCCCGCTGCGCTGGCAACAGAAAAGCTCCCTGCCGCTGTGAGCACAAGAACCGTTCTGGCATTAATCTATACTGCAGTTTTCTGCACTCTGCTTGCGGTTCTGCTCCAAACTGCTTGCCAGCGCCACGTAGCTCCGGCAAAAGCTTCCCTGATTATGTCGCTGGAGTCCGTATTCGGTGCGCTGAGCGGCATTATCTTCCTCGGCGAACCGGTTACAGAACGCACTTTTTTCGGATGTTTGCTGATTTTCGGCTCAATTTTTCTTGCTGAACATACGCCTGAGACAATGCGCCCGAAAAAGCCCATGAAAGACTTAAATTGCAGCGACCAGAATGACCCGATAGATTAGAACAAAACATGACATAAATAGAACGGGAGCGGATTTCTCCGCTCCCGTTCTATTTGGAATCAAACGCGGCTTAGCGCGCCTTTGATATCGTCCAGAATATCATTGATGTTTTCAATCCCGACAGACAAACGAATCATGCTGGGGCTGATGCCGGCATCGGCCAGCTGCTGGTCGGTCAGCTGGCGGTGTGTCGTGCTGGCTGGGTGAAGGACGCAGGTGCGCAGGTCCGCCACATGCGTTACAATCGAGGCAAGCTTCAAGCCCTCCATAAACCGTGCCGCACCTTCGCGGCTGCCCTTAACGCCAAAGGAAATAACCCCGCTTGTGCCGTGAGGCATATACTTTTTGGCAAGCGCGTGGTATTTGCTGCTTTCAAGGTCTGGGTAATCGACCCACTCCACCTTGTCGCTTGCTTCAAGGTACTTTGCAACTGTGAGCGCATTGGAGCAATGGCGTTCCATGCGCAAAGCAAGCGTTTCAAGGCCGAGGTTCAGCAGAAAAGCATTCATCGGCGCAGCCTGAGCGCCAACGTCGCGCATCATATGGACACGCGCTTTCGTGATATAGGCGGCTTTGCCGAAAGCTTTGGTATAAACGAGGCCATGGTAGGAGTCATCCGGTTCCGTAAGGCCAGGAAACTTTCCGTTTTCCCAGTTGAAATTTCCGCTGTCTACAATCGCGCCGCCAACCTGTACGGCATGGCCATCCATATATTTCGTGGTGGAGTGGGTGACAATGTCGGCACCGAATTCAAACGGGCGGCAGTTGATTGGAGTCGGGAACGTGTTGTCCACAATCAGCGGCACACCGTGCGCGTGAGCAGATTTTGCAAACTTTTCAATATCCGTTACAACAAGGGAAGGGTTCGAAAGCGTTTCTGCGAAAACGCAGCGGGTATTGTCACGGAACGCGGCATTCAGTTCATCTGCGGTGCAGTCCGGTGAAACAAACGTGCAGTCAATTCCCATCTCGCGCAGCGTCTTGTTAAAAAGGTTAAACGTTCCGCCGTAGATGGCTGAAGAACTTACAATGTGGTCGCCGCTGCGGCAGATGTTCCACACGGAAAGCAGCGAGGCCGCCTGCCCGGAAGCCGTAAGCATGGCGCCTACGCCGCCCTCAAGAACTGCTATCTTCTTTTCCACCGCATCAAGAGTCGGGTTGGAAATGCGGGTGTAAAAAAATCCGTCTGCTTTCAGGTCGAATAAATCTCCCATTGCCTGAGCTGTGTCATACTTGTAGGTTGTGCTCTGCACAATCGGCAGAACGCGCGGCTCGCCGTTTTTCGGCTCATAGCCGGCATGAATACAGTTTGTGTCAATTCGATAACCCATTTTTTCGGCTCCTTTACCTTTTCTACTGTCCTACTGTCTTATAAAATTCAGGGCTGCCAGCTGAAAAAGCCATGGCCCTGAAAAAGGCTTACAATTCCATCCGCAACAGAAACGACGAGCCAGACAAGAAGCAGAAAGAGCAATGCGGAAAAAATCCGCACGGCAATGCGCCTTCCGCGGCTCATGGGGATTTCTTTCTTCTTTGCTTTTTCTGCGGAAAGCTTTTTTCCCTCTTTCAAGCCTTCCACGGCATCCTGTTCTGTTTCTTCGTCTTTCAATATGCCGATTCCGTGCAGAATCTCTTCCGCATGCTCCATTTCGCCGTACGGAACAAAGATATTCACCTGCGAAGAACGGCTCTGCCCAAGAACAATGCCGACATAGCCTCCTCCGCCAAGAGTGCGTTTCATAAAGGGAATGCCTGCATCCTCCAATGCCGCCGCAATTTGTTCTGCTTCCTCCCCGTTTGCATTATAAAGCATGACGGGATCATTGTCTTTCGGCAGGCGCAGTTTCTTTCCGCCGCAGGAGGGGCACACTTTGCCATCTCTGCTGAGTACCTGGCATCTTTCGCAGTATCGCTTTTCCGTATTCTTCCCCGCTTTCTGCATTTTCTGTATTATAGCATATCATTACTTTCCATTACAAGAGTGCCGCACAGCGAATTCCTCAGTTTTTTGCAGCTCTGCCGACCGGCTCTTTCAAAAAATTTTGCTAGTAAAACACCGGCTGGATTTGTTTTCCCTCTAAAGCTGCAAGTGCCGTAGGTAAAATCTGAGTAAAATCAGCTACAAGTGAAAACGGCTTTGTTTCGGGATTATCTTCTTTCATCGGCACAAAATAAACGTTTTTGGTGTTCAGCAGACGACCAATGTTCTGTGCAGATGCCGCAAGGGCATCGTTCGTCGCAACGGTAAGAACAACCGGAGTTCCTACACGCAGGCAGGATTTAACCGCCATTGTGACCGGTGTGTCGGTAATGCCGCAGGCCAGTTTGCCAAGCGTATTTCCTGTGCAAGGGGCAACAATCATCAGGTCGACCATCTTTTTAGGCCCGATTGGTTCTGCTTCCGTTATTTGGCAAAGCACTTTCCTGCCGGTTAGCTTTTCTGCCTCCCGCACGAAATCCTGCGCGCGGCCAAAGCGGGTGTCTGTGCTGTAAGCGTTGTAGGACATGACTGGCAAAACCGAATAGCCCTTCTGCACAATTTTCTGCATCTCATCCATTGCCCGGCGGAACGTGCAGAAAGAACCGCACATGGCAAAGCCGAAGGTCGTTTTCTCCATGAATGCTCACTCTCCCATCATGCGGCACACTGTGTCGCGGATAATTTCACCGGCCGTTTTCGGTGCAACACGCCCCGGAAGCGACGGCGCAAGAATTGCTTTAATCCCGATTTTTTCCGCAGCGTTAAAATCCGTTCCGCCCGGCGCCGAAGCAAGGTCTATCAGCACTGGGCTGCCGCTTAATTCGGAAAGGACGCGCCGGTTGAAAATCATGGCCGGTATAGTGTTGAAAATCAGATTGTACTCCCCGCTTCCGATGTGCTGCACCGTCACCGGCAAATAACCGAGAGATTCAATCCATGCAAGGTCTGCGGGCCGGCGGGCCGCCACAAAGACCTGAGCGCCTACCCCGTACAGCATACGGGCCAGGGTGCGGCCAACGCGGCCAAATCCCGCAACAAGGCAGCAGCTTCCGCTTACTGTTCCGGCATACTCGCGCATGGCAATTTCCAGAGCGCCTTCCGCCGTAGGTACAGCGTTGCGAATCGCAAATTCATCCCGCACTGAAAAGTCAGCCGCGCCAATCTCTTCCCAAACCTTGCTTGTTTTCAGCAGGCGATCCGTCATACCGCCGAAAACGCGCTTCCCTCGCATTTTTTCTGCAAAACTGTCATTCAGCAGGATAGGGGCTTCGCTGTACTCGGCTTTCAGTGTAGTGCCGTCATTTGTTACCGGAAGCGGAAGAATCACCACACTGCATTTTGAAACGAGTTCATCCAAGGGGATTTTCTTCACATCCACCGTGAAAGCGGCTTTCTCGAAGCCGCAGGTATAAACTTCAAATCCATTCTTCACAAGAGACTCGGCAAGGTAGATCTGCCTGCGGTCTCCCCCAACCACGCCGAAACAGACTTTTTCCGGATTCGTTTCCCGTCACCTCCGTAATGTTCTTAACGCATAATATGGAAAGACGGCGTGCTGTGTGCTGGCAGAAAGGATTTTATATTTGCATTTCTGCGGAAAGATGATTATTATTAATATGTTTGGCAATATATTTAAATAGGTAAAGTTTCCCGTAAAAGCGGGATTAAATAAGGAGTAGTCTTATGGAAAACAGCGATATACTTTCACATGTAAAAAAAGTGCATTTCGTAGGAATCGGTGGTTCAGGTATGTGCCCGATTGCCGAAATTCTGATTCATAGAGGATATGAAGTCAGCGGTTCCGATACCACAGAGTCGGATACCCTCGCACGCATCCGCGGCTATGGCATTCCGGTTTTCATGGGTCAGCGCGCCGAAAATATAAAAGATGCCGAACTGGTCGTTTACACTGCCGCCGTGAAGCAGGATAACCCAGAACTTGTAGCGGCAAGGGAAAAAGGAATCCCTACCATAGAGCGTTCCGTCATGCTGGGCCTTGTAACACGCCGCTTTCCCAATACCATCGGTGTTTCCGGCACACACGGCAAAACGACAACTACAGCCATGATAACGCAGATTCTCCTGGAAGCAGGGCTTGACCCTTCCGCCATTATCGGTGGGAAACTGCCGCTCATCGGCGGAAACGGGCGCGTTGGAAAGTCGGACACGATTGTGTGCGAAGCCTGCGAATTCGTCGACACTTTTCTGCAGCTGCACCCACACATTGCCGTTGTGCTGAACATTGACAACGATCACTTGGACTATTTTGGCACGGTAGAAAACACCATCCGTTCCTTTCACCAGTTCTGCCTGCAGACAAGCGGATACATTATTGTGAACGGTGACGATGCAAACGCCATGAAAGCAGTGCAGGGCATTACAAACGCACAGATTATCACCTACGGTTTCCAGCCGCAGAATGACTACAGCGCAGCAGACATACAGGCCACGCGCCGCGCACGGGAAGAATTTACAATCGTCAGACATGGCAAAAAGCTCACGAACATTACGCTCAGCATACCGGGCAAGCATAACATCTACAACGCGCTGGCCGCTTTCGCTGTTGCAGACCTGCTGGGCGTCAGCACGGAAAGCACCGCAAAGAGCCTGCACGCTTTTACCGGTGTTCACCGCCGCTTTGAGCTGCTGGGTGAATTCGGCGGCATAACAGTCGCCGACGATTTTGCACACCACCCCACAGAGGTTACGGCTACGCTGACGGCGGCAAAGCAGATGGGCTTTTCGCGCGTATGGGCGGTCTTCCAGCCGCATACCTACTCCCGCACCTACCTGCTTTTCAACGATTTTGTAAAAGCGCTCAAAATTGCCGACCGTGTTGTACTTTCTGAAATTCTTGCCGTCCGTGAAACAAACACCTACAACATTTATGCAAAAGATCTTGCAGAAAAAATTCCGGGCTGCGTGTGGTTTAAGACTTTTGAAGAAATTGCGGACTATATGGTTCAGAATGCAAAGGAAGGCGACTTGATTCTGACCATCGGCGGCGGTGACATTTACAAATGTGCCAACCGGATTGTTGAAAAATACAAAGCCATGGAAAAGAAATGATTCTTCGGGAATATACGCCGCAAGACGAAACCGAATGGCTGCGCTGCCGGATGGCCGCCTTTCTTGACTGCTCCTATTACGACGACATCGTGCGGGAAAGGCCAGTCTATCAGAATCCGTCGCTGTGCATTGTCGCAGTGGAAGACGGCAAAATTATTGGCTTTCTCGACGCGGAGTATGAACGTTCGCCCGGTGAAGTGTGCTACCTGAAAGGCGGGTGCGGAGCAATCCTCTGGAACCTCGGCGTCTTGCCGGAATACCGAAATCAGGCGGTTGCCGCAAAGATGTGGCAGGACGTTCGGGAAACATTGGCACAAAAGGGAATCACGCGCTTTGAAGTCTGGACGCAGGATGACAAACCCGCGAACGCCTGGTACCAAAAGCAGGGGTTTGTCCTGAAGGAAACATACTTAAACGCATATATAAAAGGCACTCCGAAAGATGAAACCATCCGCCGCTTTCTAAACCTCGACACGGCGGGTGACATTTACGGAGTGCGCTGCCTGAACTTTGAAGCGCCGATTGAACGGAAAGCAGAGCTGCAGAAAATCTGTTTCCGGCTGCATGAAGTACGCGTTTATGAACTGAAACTGCAGCAGTAAGAGAGAGCAACAAATGGAACAAGGTTCTTACGTCAGTATTATTTTCGACCAGACGGAACGTGCTCTTTGGGAAGTCCAAAACGGAATGGACTGCGTTCCCGACGGGCTGTGGAACAAAAACTACTGTGATATGCCGCTTTGGAAACATATTTATCATATGCTTCATTCGCTCGACCTGTGGTTCATTAACCCACGTGACCCTGATTTTCGGGAACCGCCTTTTCATGAAAAAGATTTAAACAATCTTGACTTGGTTTCGGAAAAAGCGCTTACCCGGGAGCAGATGAATACTTACTTTCAGCAAATCCGAAAAAGGATTGGCGCTTACCTCGCTAGTTTAAAAGAGGAAGACCTTTTGCAGAAGCCGGTGAACTGTGAATATACAAGGTTTACGCTGATTCTGGCGCAATTTCGTCATCTGCACACCCACATGGGCATTCTGATGGGTTTTATCATTGCGGAAACCGGGCTGTGGCCGCGTGTAATCGGCCTTGAAAGCACCATTCCACAAAGTACCGACTACGAAAAATTCTTCTAGCTTTCAAATTTCAGGCAGTGCGATTCCAATGATCGCCTGCCTTTTTTGTTCCCTGTACCCCTTTTGCGACCTTTACTTTCAATTTTAGCACTCTATTTAATTGAGTGCTAAAATTAATAGTTTTGTAACAATTATTCTATTTTATATTCATATTCTGCCGATATACTAAAGGCGTTGAAAGAAACGAAGGCTTCACAGAAGGAAGCCAACGGTTTCCGGAAATAAATTTATCATACATTGGGGGTTTTTATTATGTTTGATTTAATTCCTTTTGAACGCAGAAACGACAACCTGTTCGACGCATTTGACCGTATGGTGAACGAAAGCTTCTTCGGCGGAATGGATAGGCAGTTTGCCCCCTGCCGCACAGACATCATTGACCAGGGAGATCAATACCTTTTGAAGGCAGACCTTCCGGGCTTTAAAAAAGAAGACATTAAAATTAACGTGCAGGGCGACGAGCTGAACATCTCCGCTGAACGCAAGGAAAGCAAAGATGACAAAGACAAGCAGGGCAATTACATCCGCCGCGAGCGCAGATATGACTCCTACAGCCGCAGCTTTGCACTTGACGGCATAGACGCAAGTAAAATCAGTGCAAGCTACAATGATGGTGTTCTGGACTTACAACTTCCAAAGATTCCGGAAGCAAAGCCGGAAACCACTACCATTGAAATTAAATAATTTCCACACGCAAAGAAACCCGGGCGGCCTTCCCCTTTTGGAAGCCGCCCGGGTTTCTTTTTTGTGATTTTACCTGAAAATAAGGTTCAGCAGCAGGAGCAGCGTAACGCCAGGAACTCCCGCCACTCCGGAAACACCGATGGTCAGTGGACTTATGGGAAGCATAACACCTGTAAACACACCCGCTACATCCACTGCAGCCAACGTAGCCAGCCCGGCAAGCACCCCACCTAGTGCGTGCCGAAACGGCCTTTCAGATTTCATGATTACCTGAATCGCCACCAGCAGAAGAAACACGCCGCAGATACACAGCACAAGCCATTGTTTCTGCAACAGCCACACCCCGCTTTTCCGTTTGTTTTAGAAAGCAGCGCAGCTTACACCGCATTTTTTTGCTTCGCTCAGCAAGTAGCGGTAACGGGCCTGAAGTTCTTCGCGCTGAAAGATACAGGCGTCAATCAGGTCATTATTGCTCTCAAACTGAAACCAGCACTCGTTGTAAGCAAGCAGGCGGGAAACATCCTTGATTTCTGAAAGCAACTTTTCCTTATTGACTTTTTCTTCTTGCACATTTGCAGCGCATCCTGTACGCTGCAGCAGCTTCAGTACAGATTCCATACTAACAACTCCGCCTTCCGGTTAATATTTATGTTAGTATGATGGACATATATTCCAGACAATATACGAAAAGCGGCAATTTATTTTACGCCGCCGTCATAGACAAAGTCAATTCTGCCGGAAGCTACGTCTGCAGCAGCAACCCGTATCCGAAGCGGACAGCCAATGGTTAGGCGGCTGCCAGTTCTGGCATCCACCTGCGAAATAACGCCATCGAAACGATAGTCCGAGTCCGGGAAGCTCTCCATCGGGACAAAGCCTTCCACCGAATTTTCAAGCTCCACAAAAATTCCGCGCTGCGTAACGCCGCTTACTACGCCGTCATACTCCTCACCAATATGCTGCGTCATATACTCCGCCATATAGCAGTCTTCCGCGCTGCGCTCCGCTTCCATAGCGCGAATCTCTGCATCGGATGAAAGCTTTGCTGATTCCGCGGCAAATTCTCCAAACTGCTTCTCCATTTTTGAACAGTCTTTTGTTTTCAGCATAGCAGACAGAATGCGGTGAATGGAAGTATCCGGGTAACGGCGGATGGGTGAAGTGAAGTGGCAGTAATCGGCAAGAGCCAGCCCAAAATGCCCCAGCGGCTGCACGTCGTACCGTGCCTTTGCCATGGTGCGCAGAAGCTGATGAGAAATAACTTTCTGTGCCGGCGTACCCTTTGCCTGTGCCATAATGTTCTGAAAATCAGCCGGCGTAACTTTCCCGTCTTTTGATTTCAAAGGCTTTGAATCAAGGCCTACAGCATCCACAAGCTGCACCAGGGTTTTTACGCGCTCCGGATTCGGCTGCTCATGCACACGGTAAACGAACGGAATTCCTTTCGCCTTTGCCAGCATGGCTGCCGCACGGTTGGCAGTAATCATAAGGCTCTCTATCATCTGCTCTGCCGCCCCGCTTTGATGTGGCTTAACATCTACGCAGATGCCGTCTCCATTCAGCACAAACTCCGACTCCGTACTCTCCAAGTCGACCACGCCGCTTTCCGAACTGCGCTTTTGCAGAATGGAAGCAAGCTCACGCGCCGCATTCAGCGAACGGATGACCGGGTGATATTTTTGCCGCAGCTCCTTTTCCGCTTTCCCGCTGAAAATGCTGTTTACTTCGGAGTACACGCCACGCACTTTTGAGCAGATAACGGTTTTGCGAAAACGGTACGACGTGATATTCCCCTCTTTGTCAAGTTCAATCAAAGCGGAGAAAGTCAGTTTATCTTCCCCTGCGTTCAGCGAACAGGCGCCGTTTGAGAGGGACTTCGGAAGCATTGGAACAACGCGGTCGGCAAAGTAAACGGAAGTTCCGCGGCTGCGGGCATCCATATCAAGCGCGCCGTCCGGCTTGATATAATTTGAAACATCCGCAATATGCACACCGAGCTTAAAGCCGCCGTCGCGCTTTTTGCTGACGGAAATCGCATCGTCCAAATCTTTTGCACCCGCGCCGTCTATGGTGCAAATGGAAAGTTTGCGCAAATCAAGCCTGCCATGAAAATCTTCTTCCGTGACTTTTCTTGCTGCGGCTGCATCGGCCTCTGCCAGCGCCTCGGCAGAAAAATCGGAAACAATGCCGTATTCATCGAGAATAGCATCGGCACAGATTTTTGCGCTTCCGGCCCTGCCGTAAATTTTGACAATCTCAGCTTCCATTTCAGAAGAATGTTCTCTGCGCCGTATTTTCGCCTGAACCTTGTCGCCGTCTTTCGCTTCGCCAAGGCCGGATTTTATCACCCGGATTCCATAGCGTATGGAGACATCCGGCAGGACTTCGGCTACGCCGTCTTCCATGTGCAGCGTACCCGTTACCAAGCGGCTGCTCTTCTGAATAATAGACTCAACTTCGGCACTTGGGCCTCTTTCACTGTCTTTTTTATGGAAAAGATTCACTCGGTCGCCCACGAAGGCATGGCAAAGCTTGTCCGCGTGAATATAAACATCCTCGCCGCTGTCGGCACGCGCAAAAGCAAACCCCCTGGAAAGAGAAATGACGGTCGCTTCCGTCTTTTCCGTGTTTGCGTTTCCGTGCGGAATACAAAACTTTTTTTTCTTATTTACATAAACTTTTCCGTCCGCCTTCAATTCATCCAGCGCACGGAAAAACTCTTTTTTTTCGCCTTGCTTCATCCGGATATTCTGCATGATGGTATGGGCTGCCAAATTTTTCGGTGATTTCTGCAGACAATACAGAATCTTTTTTTTAATATCTTTCAAAGTTTCCCTCCAAATTTCCCCGTAATGTGAAAAAAGCTCCGCCGGAAAGGCGGAGCGTACAAATTTTCTGTTACTTTATGAAAAAGAACATATACGCATTAATTAGAATAACCAGAACAAAAAAGCCGACTGCAATGATTTTCGTCCACCGGGCCAAAAAAGAATCAACAGACCGAGCCTGGTTTTTCGAAAGAAACGTATCGGCACCGCCGGTAATCACACCGACATTCTGCTGGTTACCTTCCTGCATCAGAACTATAATTGTAATAGCAACAGAAAAAATCATTAAAATGATTCCAAATATAATTTCTCCGACAGACATATTTTACCTCCAAAATTAAAGACTATACCCATGCTTATAAAAGAATAATAGCACAAATGCAATGCCTTTGCAAGGATTTTGCACACTTTCTTCCGCTTTTTCCGAATAGGCAGACCTTTTGCGGGCAATCTAAATCTTGAGCAGAAAAGCGAACGCGTTTGCCGCTTCTTCTGCTTCGCCGCGGAAAGGCTTTACGTCTTCTCCGCGGCGCTTTTTTATTCCAGTTTCAGCTGTTCGCCTTGCTCACTCTGCGCAGGGGAAGCACCAGCCGCCGGTATATTTTTACGGTAGCGGTCCGGCTTTTTCAGCATTCCTTCCTGGTAAAGACAAACCTTCAGCAGGTGTGCGTTTCGACGGAACGTCATAACCGCCACACCCTGCGCGTCACGCGTGGCTTTGCTTTGCACGGCGCCGGTATGAACCAAAAGCATTTTTCCCTGTGTGGAAGTCAGCAAAAACTCGCAGTCAGCATCAATTTTTTCGCAGCCGGCAAGCGGTGACTTTGCACTGTAGGCTTTCAGCAGCTTTTTACGGTTTGTTTTGGTTTGGTAGGCTGAAAGGTCAATTTTGGCTGCTTTTCCGTTTTCAAAGAAGAAAAGCATATACCCGGCATAGTCCGAAGTAACAGCCATATAAACGGGGCTTTCGTCCGCTTCCATGCCAAGCTGAGCCGGAACGTATTCGCCAAGGACACTGGCTTTCGTGTCAGGGAAGTCAGAGGCCTTCGCTTTGTAAACGGTGCATTTGTCGGTAAAGAACAGCAGCTCTGAAGTATTCTGCCCTTCCACATGCTGTATAACCTCATCGCCCTCTTTGAGTTTTTGGTCGTTGCTCATGCGCAGAGACTGCGGCGTTATTTTTTTGAAGTAGCCGTCCTTTGTAAAGAAGAGATTCACAGGGTAATCCGGAGTGTCGTCTTCTGGCAGCTCATCCAGTTCATTTTCATAGATTAGCATGGAGCGGCGCGGCTGGCCGTATTTTCGTGCGACATCTTCCAACTCCGCCAGAATAATCTTTCGGATTTTTTCATCGCTGCTGAGAATATCTTTCAGCTTCGCAATTTCTTTTTCCATCTGCTCCGTTTCAGCCGTACGCTTTAAAATATACTCGCGGTTCAGGTGGCGCAGTTTAATTTCCGCTACATACTCAGCCTGGCTGTTGTCAATGCCAAAACCAATCATCAGGTTTGGCACAACCTCGGATTCTTCGTCTGTTTTGCGGATAATGGCAACAGCTTTGTCAATATCCAGCAGAATCGCCTGCAGGCCCTTCAGAAGATGCAGTTTTTCCTGCAGGTTTTTCAAATCGAATTCCGTCCTGCGGCGCACACAGGTCATACGGAACTTTGTCCATTCGTTCAAAAGGCCGCGAACACCAAGGACTTTGGGGAATCCATTAATCAGCACGTTAAAGTTGCAGGAAAAGCTGTCTTCCAAGGGAGTCATGCGGAAAAGTTTCTGCATCAGACGGTCCGGGTCGGTTCCGCGCTTCAGGTCAATTGTTATTTTCAGGCCGGCCAAACCGGTTTCGTCACGAATATCAGAAATTTCGCGGAGTTTTCCCTGCTTTACGAGGTCTATGGTCTTTTCGATAATTGCTTCCACTGTCGTTGTAGGCGGAATCTGCGTAATATCAATACAGTTTGCATCGGAATCGTAGGAGTAGCGCGAACGCACATGAATGGAGCCGCGCCCTGTTTCATAAACTTTTTCAAGCTCCTGCCGGTTGTAGATAATCTGCCCGCCGCCCGGGAAATCCGGTGCGGGAAGCGTTGAAAGAATGTCGTGCTCCGGATTGCGGATATAGTCTGCGGCTGTGCGGCAGACTTCCGCAAGGTTAAACGGGCAGATGGAACTTGCCATACCAACCGCTATACCGGTGTTGGCATTGACCAGCACGGTGGGAAAAGTGGCTGGGAAAAGCCGCGGCTCTTTTGTAGTGTTGTCGTAATTGTCTACGAAATCAACCGTATTTTTTTCAATGTCACGGAAAAGTTCCTGGCAAATTGGGTCCAGTTTTGCTTCGGTATAACGAGAAGCGGCGCAGGCCATGTCGCGCGAATAAGCTTTGCCGAAGTTTCCCTTGGAATCCACATATGGGTGAAGCAGCGCTTCATAGCCGCGGCTCAAGCGAACCATTGTGTCATAGATTGCGCTCTCGCCGTGTGGATTCAGCTTCATTGTCTGGCCGACGATGTTGGAACTTTTCGTCCGCACAGAACCAAGAAGCCCCATCTTGTACATAGTATAAAGCAATTTGCGGTGCGAAGGTTTAAAGCCATCGATTTCTGGAATGGCGCGCGACATAATAACGCTCACCGCGTACGGCATATAATTTGTTTCCAGCGTATCGGTAATCTGCTGCTGAACGACCTCTCCGGCGCCTTCTATAACGCCGTGGGCTTTCGGCTGACTGCCGGAACGCTGTGAAGATATTTTTTTCATTGTAATTTTCAGCCCCTAATTTCGGTATCTTGCATCACTTCAGCTCAAATCCGCAAGGTCAAGGTAGCGGAAGCCGTTTTCGGCAATATAATTTTTCCGGCCGTCCAGGTCGTCACCCAGCAAAAGGCTGAAAGCATGAGCCGTACGTTCCGCCTCATCCGGCATTACCTGTATCAAACGGCGTGTGGCCGGGTTCATGGTGGTAAGGTTCATCATATCCGGTTCATTTTCGCCAAGCCCTTTTGAACGCTGCATGGTATATTTTTTGCCTTCCAGTTTTTTCAGAAAATCGTCTTTTTCTTTTTCCGTATAAGCAAAATATGTTTCATCTTTCGCACGGATTTCAAAAAGCGGAGATTCCGCGATAAAAACTTTGCCCTCTTCAATCAGCGCTGGAGTCAGACGATACAGCATCGTAAGCAGAAGTGTGCGAATCTGGTAGCCATCTACGTCGGCATCGGTGCAGAGAATAATTTTGTTCCAGCGCAGGGAATTCATGTCAAACGAAGAAAGGTCTTTGTTTGCTTTGGATTTTACCTGTACTCCGCAGCCAAGAACCTTAATGAGGTTCGTGATGATTTCGCTTTTGAAAATTTTATCATAATCCGCTTTCAGGCAGTTCAGAATTTTGCCGCGGATTGGCATAATTGCCTGAAAATTCGGGTCACGCGCCTGTTTGCAGGCACCGAGAGCGGAGTCGCCTTCCACAATGAAGATTTCCTTTTCACTCGTGTTGCGGCTGCGGCAGTCAACAAATTTCGGCACGCGGCTTGTTAAATCCATGTTGCCGGAAAGTTTCTTTTTCATGTTCAGACGCGTTTTTTCCGCGTCTTCACGGCTGCGCTTGTTGACAAGCACCTGCCCGGCAATCTTGTCCGCATCGAGCGGATTTTCAATGAAATAAACTTCCAGCTGGTGGCGGAGAAATTCCGCCATGGCTTCCTGGATTCCTTTATTTGTAATGGCTTTTTTAGTCTGGTTTTCATAGGAAGTCCGGTTGGAAAAAGAGGAAATAATTAGAATCAAGCAGTCCTGAACATCGTTAAATGTAATTTTGCTTTCGTTCTTGTTATACTTGTTCGTCTGCTTTAAATAGGCGTCAATCTGCGAAACAAACGCACTCCGGGCAGCTTTGTCCGGTGCGCCGCCATGCTCCAGCCAGCTGGAGTTGTGGTAATACTCAATACACGGACTGCGGTTGGAAAACGCAACCGCACAGTTGATTTTTATATTGTACTCCGGTTTGTCGGCCCGGTCGCGGGCACGGCGGTCTGCCTGCCAAAACTGAACCGGCGTCAAGGCGTCTTCCCCGGCAATTTCCTTCGCATGGTCCACAATGCCGTCATGGTACAGGAATTCCTGCTCCTCAAACTTTCCGTCTTCCGTCTGGTTCCGGAACAAAAAGCTGATACCGTCGTTTACAATGGCCTGCCGTTTCAAAACGTCGCAGTAATATTCTTTCGGGACGTGAATGTCTGTAAAAACCTGCAGGTCCGGCTTCCAGCGGATAGCCGTGCCGGTATCTTTGCCGGAATACGGTTCTTTCTGCAGGCCGCCTATGTTCTCACCATGCTCGAAATGCAGCTTATACCGTGCTCCATCGCGGTGGATTTCCACATCCATGTATTCAGAAGAATACTGCGTGGAACAAAGGCCCAGGCCATTCAGGCCAAGAGAATACTCATAGCTTTCATCGGCGTCGTTGTTATACTTGCCGCCGGCATAAAGTTCGCAGAAAACAAGTTCCCAGTTCCAGCGCTCCTCCGAATGGTTATACTCTACTGGAATACCGCGGGCATGATCCTGCACCTCCACGGAATCATCGCAAAAGCGTGTTATGACAATTTGCTTGCCAAAGCCTTCACGCGCTTCATCAATGGAATTCGATATAATTTCAAGGATTGAGTGTTCACAGCCTTCAAGGCCGTCTGAACCGAAAATAACCGCAGGTCTGCGGCGTACCCGGTCCGCGCCTTTTAAAGCCGAAATACTCTCGTTTCCATATTCTTTTTTTGATGCCATATTTTCTCCTCCGCTGGGATATAAAATAGCCGAACCACCCTGCCGTTTCATTAAAGCGGCGGGGCAATGCGGGACAAAATGAAAATGCGCAACAAAAAGGGAATGTCGCTGCATTCCCTTTTTTGAATCAATATTATTCTACGATTATTCTGCAGGTTCCGGAGTAAGAGGCTGGCTGTCGTTCGCGGCTGGCGTTTTATCAGAATCCTGTGGAGGCTCTTCGGATGGTTTGCCATGCATCAGCCTGTCGAACGTTTCACCATCCATCTTCTCGTTCTCAAAAAGGTATTTAGCAACAGTATCAAGCTGCTGCATGTGCTCTTTTAAAATTGCTTCCGCCTGTTGGTAGGCCTGCGTAACCATGCGCTTTATCTCATGGTCAATCGCACAGGATGTCGCTTCTGAATAGTCGCGGATATGCCCCATATCGCGTCCTAGGAACGGTTCGCTTTCATCACGGCCGTAAGTGATTGGGCCAAGCTCTTCCGACATACCGTATTTTGCAATCATACTGTGCGCAATCTTAGTGGCGCGCTCAATATCGTTAGAAGCGCCGGTCGAAATGTCGTCAAGGGTAAGCGATTCGGAAACCCGGCCGCCAAGGAGAACAACAAGGTCTTCTTCCATTTCCTTGCGGGTGCGGTAAGAGCGGTCTTCCGTTGGAATCGACATGGTATAGCCGCCAGCCATACCGCGCGGCACAATGGAAATTTCATGCACCGGATCATGTGTCGGGCAGTAGTAAGTGGTAACCGCGTGGCCTGCTTCATGGTACGAAGTAAGCTTCTTTTCTTTTTCGGTCATCACATGGCTCTTCTTTTCAGTCCCCATTACGACCTTGATGGTCGCTTCCTCAATTTCCGTCATGGTAATGGCCTTGAGGTCTTTGCGAGCCGCAAGCAGCGCCGATTCATTCAAGAGGTTTTCAAGGTCTGCACCGGTAAAGCCTGCCGTGGATTTTGCAATCGTCTTCAGGTCAACATCCGGCGCAATCGGCTTGTTGCGTGAATGGACTTTCAGAATAGCCTCGCGGCCTCTGATGTCCGGGTAGCCAACGGTTACCTGACGGTCAAAACGGCCCGGGCGCATCAGCGCAGGGTCAAGAACATCTGGGCGGTTGGTTGCAGCTATCATAATGACGCCCTCGTTTGCACCGAAGCCGTCCATTTCAACAAGCAGCTGGTTCAAAGTCTGTTCGCGCTCATCGTGGCCGCCGCCAAGGCCCGCGCCGCGCTGGCGCCCAACGGCATCGATTTCATCAATGAACACAATGCATGGCGCATTTTTCTTAGCCTGGTCAAACAGGTCGCGGACACGCGAAGCACCAACACCGACAAACATTTCAACAAAATCGGAGCCGGAGATTGAGAAAAACGGAACGCCTGCTTCCCCAGCCACTGCACGGGCAAGAAGCGTTTTGCCGGTTCCTGGAGGGCCAACGAGCAGCACTCCCTTCGGGATGCGCGCGCCAAGCTCATTGTATTTGCGCGGATTTTTCAGAAACTCAACGATTTCGCGCAGTTCCTCTTTTTCTTCATCTGCGCCAGCAACATCCGCAAACGTTGTTTTGCGCTTTTCGTCCGAAACCTGCTTGATTTTTGCTTTGCCGAAATTCATCTGTTTCCCGGCATCGCCAAGGGTGGAGTTCATGTGCTTCATCATAAGCCACCAGAACACACCGCAAAGCACCAGTATCAGAAGCGTCGGCAGAAAACTGGTAAGCCATGAAGTTTCAGCCGGGCGGTTCCAGTTGTAAGTCATGCGCGCATTGGGATGCGCTTTGTTGTACTGCTCCACATACGGCTTGACATCTTCAATCAGCTGGCCGGCACTCGGAGCAACATAAGAGACCTGCTTGCCGGAGTCCAGCGTGATAAGCATATCGCCGCTGCCAAGGTCCAGGGTGTACTGCCTTACTTTCTGGTCCTGAAAATAATATACGATTTCGGAATATTTTGGAGATGCTTCCACCGGTCTGTTAAACACAGCTACAAGAAGAATCATCAGCAAAACCGGGATTCCAATAAACAGCAGAATATTTTTTAAGGCTCTTTTATTATCCAACAGTGATCACTCCTTATCGGCACGGATTTTCAATAGCCGGTCAGCCGCCGTAAACCTCCGGCTTCAGAATGCCGACATAAGGCAGGTTGCGGTATTTTTCCGCATAGTCAAGCCCATAGCCTACAATAAACTCATCCGGAACAACTGTGCCAACATAGTCGGCGCTGATGTCGACCGTGCGGCGGTCCGGCTTATCGAACAAGGTGCAGAGGCGGATGCTCTTCGGCGAACGCGCCTTCAAAATCTTCCACAGGTAACTCAGGGTAAGGCCGCTGTCGAGTATATCCTCAACAATCAGCACGTCCCAGTTTTTAAGGTCAAGGTCAAGGTCTTTCAGAATCTTGACAACACCGGAAGTCTTTACGCCGTTGCCATAACTGGACACCGACATGAAATCGATGCTGCATGGAACGGTAATGGCACGCATAAGGTCTGCCATAAAAACGACAGAACCTTTCAGGATGCTGACCATCAGCAAATTTTTTCCTTCGTAGTCATGGCTGATGCGCGCACCCATCTTATGGACGATCTCGGAAAGTTGCTTTTCGCTGTAAAGGACCTCTAGAATGTCGTTATCCATGCTCTGCACTGTTTATCTGCACTCCTTAATGATAATTTCAGCAATGTTTTCAGTGTCTTCCGAAACACAGGCTTCCTGAGAAACGCCAAAGCCTTCCACCCAGACAATGCTGCCTCCAAGTTCCAGCACTGCTGTTTTCCGCCGCTGCGGCAAAGGTGTTTTTGCTTCGTTAAACAATTTTTTCAGTGTCTTGCGTACGCCGCGGTGTGCGGGCTCATAAGCATCGCCCGGGCGGCGGCTTCTTACAAAGCCACTGATATTAAGTATTGTATCATAGTTGATGAAATTATTAAACAATATTTTATTAAATTTTCCCGTGCTTTTCATTCCTGAAAAATTCACGGGGCTTAGTTTCAGCACACGCCCGTCGGGCAGGCGCGTACCTTCCCTGCAAAACGGCACACTCCATTCTTCGGGAAGCTCCGTCTGCGGCGCCTCAACAGAAAAAGTATTGCCGCAGATGCGGCAACGTATTCCGCCCGCTGCCATACCGCCGCCGTGGCCGGCTCGTATGGCCTTTTCCACAGCCTGCAGGTGGCGAAATTCCAGTCTGGAAGAACCGTCAGCCTCCTGCACAGCAAGTGCTGCAGCACGGTAAAGTACCGCAGATGGCGCCTGCTGCAAAAGGTCAAGCCGGTAACAGCCCTCGCAAATTTTTGCACGCTGAAGAAGTTTTTTCGCTTCCGCTGTAAAATAATCCTCGTCGCAACGGAGAATCTGCGTCATACGGCAGACAGCGCTTTCAAATGCCGGATTGATTTCCCGAAAAATGGGAACCGCGTGCAGGCGGATTTTATTCCGGGCGAAATCATCGGAAAAATTGGTGCTGTCCGTCCGATACTGCAAGCCATAGCAGGCACAGTACTGCTCCACTTCCTCGCGGGTAATCTCAATAAGCGGACGCACAATATTTCCCCGAACGGGCGGAATGCCGCAAAGCCCTCTTGCCCCTGTACCCTTCGCAAGGTTCATCAAAACCGTTTCGGTACTGTCAGAAAGGGTATGTGCCGTTGCAATTTTTCCACTGCCGCAAATGGAACGGAAAAAAGAATAGCGGACTTCCCGCCCGCACTCTTCAATTCCCTGCGATTTTTCTTCCGCACGGCGGCGCACATCCGTATGCAGCACTTTCAGCATAATCCCGCTTTGTGCACAAAAAGAGCGTACAAAGGCTTCGTCTTCGTCCGCCTCGGCACCTCTGAGACCGTGGTTCACATGGGCAGCCGTCAGGGAAATGCCAAGCTGCACGCTGTGCCGGTACAGGTAATGCGTGAGCGCCATAGAATCCGCGCCGCCGGAAAGGCCCGCAATGACCGTACAGCCTTTGGGAAACATGTTCCAGCGAACAATAGCGCCCGCGATTTTTGCTTCAATTTCCGCAGGATCACTCTTCACGGCGAATAACCTCCTGCGCCGAAAAGCGCATATACTCACCCTGCCAGTGCATTGGAATGGTCTTGGTTTCGCCATGGCGGTTCTTCGCTACAATACATTCGCTCTGGTTCTTGTCGCCGTCTTCGTCTGGAGCCTCGGTATCCTGGTAATAGTCATCCCGGTAAAGGAACAGAACAATATCGGCATCCTGCTCAATCGAGCCTGAATCACGCAGGTCAGAAAGAACCGGCCGGTGATTAGTGCGCTTTTCGCTGTCACGCGCTAACTGTGACAGTGCCAAGACCGGAACATTCAGCTCTTTTGCCATAATTTTCAGGCTTCGGGTAATTTGTGAAATCTCCTGCACACGGTTGTCAATGCGCATAGAAGAATTCATTAACTGCAGGTAGTCAATCACCACAAGGTCAACATCGCGCAGCCTGCGGAGTTTTGCCTTAATCTCCGGCACAGTGATGGTAGGGTTGTCGTCAAAATAAAGCTGGGTTTTCGAAAGGATGTCGCCCGCTTCAATCAGGCGCACCCATTCGTCTTCACTCAGCTTTCCAGTGCGCAGTTTTGTTCCCTCAACCATTGCTTCCGTGGAAAGCAGGCGGGAGACAAGCTGTTCTTTGCTCATTTCAAGAGAGAAAAATGCAACTCGCTTTTCCGCTTTAACGGCAGCGTAGCGTGCAATGTTCAGGGCAAAACTTGTTTTGCCCATGCCAGGGCGCGCGCCAAGGAGGATAAAGTCTGTGCGGTTCAGGCCTGTTATGGTGTCATCCAGTTCCTTAATGCCTGTTGGCACACCGCGGTACTGATCCGCTTCGGGAGAATTCAGCTTATCCAGACGGTCAAACTCGTCAAGAATAATCTGGTCGATTTTTTCCAGTCCCTGCATATTCTTCCCACGCCGGATGTCAAAAATACGCTGCTCAGCCGAATCCAGCAAGGTAGAAGCGTCCGCTTCACCCGACGAGGCATCCTCGATAATATCGCGCGCCGTTGTAATCAATGTGCGCACATCGTATTTGTCGCGGACAATTTTTGCATAGGACTCCACATTGGAGATGGACGGAACAAGCTGCGCCAGCTGCAGCAGATAAGTCTTGCCTTCCGCTTCATCATAGCCGGCCGATTTTTTCAGGTTATCAAGCACAGTGACAAAGTCAATCGGCTTGCCGTCTGTAAACATCTGAAGCATCACAGCATAAATACTGCTGTTGCTGGATAAATAAAAATATTCCTCCCGCGGAAGGATTTCCGCCACACGGTCCATACAGGAAGAATCCAGCAGGATAGCACCCAGAACAGACTGCTCCGCTTCCAGGCTGAACGGCAGATTCAGCCCATTGTAGCCTGCCGTTACCGAATCATCCATACTGCTGCCCCTCCCGATTTTCTTTGCTGCTTATTCTTCTCCTACAGAGACATATAGCTTTGCGGAAACTCCGCTGTAAAGCTTCAGTTCACATTCATAAGTGCCAAACGCCTTGATTTCATTTTTCAGTACAATTTTGCGCTTGTCAACATGAATCTGGAACGAGCGCTGCAGCCCCTCTGCGATTTCCTTCGAAGTAACGGAACCAAAGAGCTTGCCGCCCTGCCCGCACTTAGCAGTAAGCTTCAGCGTTTTACCATCAATGGATTTTGCAGTTTTACGGGCTGCTTCGGTTTCCTGCTCCATATGATATTTTTTGGCTTCTGCAGCGCCTTTCAGCTCATTCATAATCTGTGCGTTCGCCTCTTTGGCAAGGCCGCGCGGCATCAGATAATTCCTCGCATACCCATCACTTGCCTGAACCAGTTCGCCCTTTTTACCGGTACCTTTCACATCTGCAAGCAATACAACTTTCATTGGTAAGCCTCCGTTTCTCAGCCCTTTGTGGGCTTCTTTGCGTTTTCTTTAACTTTTTTAATTGCAGCCGCCAGCTTTTCGGATGCCTCGGTTACAGTTACGCCTTCCATCTGAGCACCCGCCATGGTAAGATGCCCGCCCCCGCCAAGATCCTCCATTATCAGCTGTACATTAACTTCCCCCAAGGAGCGTGCGGAAATATTAATCTCTCCGCCAGCCGGGTAAATCACAAAGGAAGCCAAAACACCCTGTATGGAAAGAAGTTCATCCGCTGCCTGTGCCGCGGAAATACGAATGTCCGAAAACTCGGAATCCGTGGAAGCTATTGCATATTTGTCAATAATCTGCGCGTTGGAAACAATGCGGTACTTTGCTTTGTAAGCGTCAATGGAATCGGAAAACAACTGCTTGACGCGCACGGTCTCCGCATCTTTTCTGCGCAGGTAAGCCGCGGCCTCAAAGGTACGGACTCCTGTTTTCAGCACAAAGTTTTTTGTGTCAAGCATAATGCCTGCCAGCAGGGCCTCCGCTTCTACTTCTGTCATGGTGCTGTCGCCGATATACTGAACCAACTCCGTAACCATTTCGGAAGCCGAACTTGCAAACGGCTCGTGGTAAAACACCAGTGCGTTCTCAATATGCCGCACCATCATACGGTGGTGGTCAATGACAATAACATGTGAAACTTTCTTCAGGAGGTCCGGGCATTCAATGAAATCCGGTGAGTGCGTGTCAACAATCACTAACGTTGTTTTCGGCATTACACGCACTGCAGCTTCCTGCGGCGTAATAAAAATGCGGTCGCCCGGGTACTTTGCTTCTACCAGCGAAATCAGAGGCGTCGCAAGCGTCTGCTCGCGGTTAACGACGATAAAAGCCGGTCTTTTTAAAGCCTTTTCGGCTGCGTTCCACATACCAACAGCCGCGCCGATGCTGTCAAGGTCGGAATATTTATGCCCCATAATAAGGACATTGTCGCTTTTTTTAATATCATCTGAAATTGTGGCGGCAAAAACGCGTGTACGAACTTTATCACGCCGCTCCACGCCCTTGGAAAGGCCGCCGAAAAACTCGTATGTATCGTTTTCCTGCTTCACCGCCACCTGGTCGCCGCCGCGCCCAAGTGCCATGTCAAGAGCACTACGCGCCCAGCTTTCCGCTTCCTTCGGTGTTTTAGCCCCGCGGGAAATTCCGATGGAAACCGTTGCGGTAAAATGCTCGCCTGCACGGATAGACCGAATTGTGTCAAGAATTGGGAACCTCTGTTTCATTTCTTCGCGCACATGCTGCTCGTCCGTAAAGATAATAAAACGCCCACTGCTCATTTTCTTCAAAAATCCGCCCATATTCTGGGCCCACTGAATTAGAGCCTCTTCCACCTGTGAGGCAATCCGCGTATCCTCACTGCCGCTGAAAAGCCTTGCAAGCTCTTCGCGGTTGTCGAAGAAAGCCAGAATAATCGCTGGTTTTGTTTCGCGGTATTCCCGCTCAATTTCTTTATAGTATGTGTTTTCTACAAAATACAGTAGGCTTCCGGAAGTGGTTGAAATGCCATAAACGGTAAAACTGTGCTTTCCAACCGTAACGTCAGCCCCGTCAAGACTCAGCAGCTGCGAAACGGTTCTTGGGTAAATCAGCTTCTGAATACTGTAGCCGCGGCACTCTCGCCCGCCGCTGACCGTATTCAGAAAAGCGTCATTGACCCAGATAATGTCATTGGCTGTGCCAACCAGAGCAACCGGAAGCGCAAACTTCTGCATACTCCGGTACTGGTCACCCGTAAGCACCGTCTGGGCACTCTTCATCGCATTCTGCACATGAATGTGAAAGCGGGAAGTCGTCATTCCCACCAAAACGATGGAAGCAACGGCCAGCCCAATTTCAAGCCAGAATACAGTTTTGTTCCAAGCCAGGCACGGCAAGGCCATAAAAGCCATAACCGCCGAAAGGGCAAAGAACACAGGGGAAGCTACCCAAACTTTACGTTTCACGCCAATATCTCCTTAATGGAGCCCTGCAGCTCAAACCTCCATAATAATCGGCAGAACCATCGGGCTGCGCCGTGTCCGCTCATACAGCAGGCGGGAAAGGCCATCCTTGATTTTTGTTTTAATAGTGCCCCAGTCGTGGATTTTCTTTTCCGCACAGTCTTCGAGTATTTTCGTTACCAAATCGCGTGCGTCATCAATCAGGGGTTCTGATTCACGCACATAAACAAAGCCGCGGGATACAACATCCGGGCCGGAAATAATGTGGCCGTCATCCGAGGAAATGGTGCAGACGGCAATAATAAGACCGTCTTCCGCAAGATGTTTGCGGTCACGCAGGACGATGCTGCCCACATCGCCAACGCCAAGGCCGTCAACCAGCACGCGGCCGGCCGGAACCGATGGGAGCTTCTTCATATAATCTTCATGCAGTTCAAGGCAGTCGCCGTTGTCACCGATAAAAACATCTTTCGGCGACTTGCCAAGTTCATAGGCAATTTTCGCATTTTTCTGCAGGTGCTTCTGCTCGCCGTGAACCGGAATAAAATACTTCGGCTTCACAAGAGCCTGCAGCAGCTTGATTTCTTCGCGGCAGGCATGGCCGGAAACATGCACTTCGTACATAGACTCGTAAACGACCTGGCAGCCGCGCTTCATCAGCTCATCGATGACGTTGCCAATCGTCTTTTCATTGCCCGGAATCGGGCGCGCAGAAATAATGATGAAATCGCCGTGGCCAACTTCTACCTTGCGGTGGTCGGCACACGCCATACGGGTCAGCGCGCTCATCGGTTCGCCTTGGCTGCCTGTCGTAATCAGAACAACCTTGTCTTTTGGGTAACGGTTAATCGTATCTAGGTCTATCAAAACGCCCTTTGGCACGGTAAGATAGCCCATCTCAACGCTGATGGTCATCACATTGACCATGCTGCGGCCGGAAAGTGCAACCTTGCGCCCGTACTTCACCGCGCAGTTGATAATCTGCTGCACACGGCTTACGTTGGAAGCGAACGTCGCTATGATAATGCGGCTGTTTTCAGCGCGGCGGAAAAGCATATCGAAGGAATTGTCCACCGTTGTTTCCGACTTGGTGTAACCTGCGCGCTCTGCATTGGTAGAGTCGCAGAACATGGCCAGAACGCCCTCTTTGCCAAGTTCGCCAAAACGCGCAAGGTCTATCATTTCGCCAAGAGTCGGCGTACAGTCGATTTTGAAGTCACCGGTATGCACCAGAGTGCCCGCCGGTGAATGGATTGCCAGCGCTACGGCATCCGGTACGGAATGGTTCACATGGATGAACTCAACATCCATGCAGCCAAGGCGGATGTGGTCGCCCGGACGCACGCTCACCGCACGGACCTTGCCCGAAAGGCCGTGTTCCTTGAGCTTGCTGTCAACAAGAGCGAGGGTGAATTTTGTCCCGTAAATTGGGAAATTAAATTTTTTCAGAAGATATGGCAGAGCACCAATGTGGTCTTCGTGGCCATGTGTCAGAACAACACCGCGGACTTTGTCCGCATTGCGCTCAACAAATGTGAAATCAGGAATGACCATATCAATACCGGGCATATCGTCGTCCGGGAAAGACATGCCACAGTCTACAATTATCATATCATCCTGGCACTCAAAAAGGGTAAAGTTTTTGCCGATTTCATTTAAGCCGCCCAGAAAATAAGCGCGGATAGCCGGCTTCTTAGAATTCTTCCTGACACCGCGCTGGGAGCGCGTATTCTGCCTCTTCGGCAGATTCTGTGTCACCGGTGCAGCTTCGGCTGCAACGTTCTGCGTTTTCGGAGCAGAGAGCGGCTTTGCCGGCGAACGCTTTCTGCGCACCGGACGCTTAGGTTCAGTGGAATTTTTCTCCGTTTCCGTCTGAGCGGTCTTTTTCATTTCCGTTCTGCCGCGCTGACGGTTCTGGGGATGCGGCTGCTCACTGCTGCGGCGCTTCGGTACCTCTACTTTCTGGTAAAGTCCCGCATGTACTGCACTTGCTGCCTCAGCCGACGTTTTAGCCTCGCTGCCGCGTTCCGCTGAAATATTTTGTTTTTTTTCTGTCACAAAATAACCTCCATTTTATTCCGGCTTCCTCATTTTCCGCAGGCAAACGGGCCGAGCAGAAAAATTAAGCCATTATTTTTATAATGATACCTTCTGCGCATATTACCGCGCAAAACGTAAACTACCTCATTGATTTCCGTTCATCTTTACGAAATATAAACCGAACCAAACCAAATATATAATATATTACTCTGAAACACATCCTCTGTCAAGCATGGCAGGCTGTAACATAAGAGTATATTTAGCATATCCGGTATATTTTATAAGCATTATTTCACTTTTTACAAGCCTTATTTCTTGCTTTCCCCCGCAGGAATGGTATAATTAAAGTCACATTTTGCGCGTAGCGCTGGAAACCGGAGGATGCAATGAAGCAAGTAGAAATCTACACAGACGGCGCCTGCAGCGGAAACCCAGGCCCAGGCGGTTGGGGTGCCATCCTCCGCTATGGCGGCCACGAAAAGAAAATCAGCGGCGGCTCACCTGACACGACCAACAACCGCATGGAACTAAGCGGTGTGATAGAAGCCCTGAAGTGCCTGAAGGAGCCCTGTGAAGCTGTTCTGACAAGCGACTCGCGCTATGTATGCGACGCCATAAATAAAGGCTGGGCCGAAAAGTGGCAGAAGAACGGCTGGCGAAAATCCGACAAGAAACCCTCCCTGAACAGCGACCTCTGGCAGGCCCTGCTGGATTTGCTGAAAGTTCACCGAGTAACATTCCGCTGGATTAAGGGCCACGCGGGTTTTCCAGAAAACGAATGCTGTGACCGCATGGCTGTTGCGGAATCACAGAAATACAGAAAATAAAAAGCTCCCCGGTATCGGAACCACTGCATTCCGGCGCCGGGGAACTTTTCTGTATCTCAGCGGTGATCTTTTTCTTTTACATACATCAGCGAAGCGTGGCCGTCATTTCCGCGTGCGGAACGGAGGTCAAAAATCTTCAGGGATTTGATAAACGGAGTAAGCTTATGAAAGCCAAAATTCCGCACATCGAAATCCGGGTAACGCTTGGTGAGAATATTTCCAATATCGCCAAGGGAAGCCCAGCCGTCATCATCCGACGTTTCCTGCACAATGGTGAGAACGGTATTCCGCACAGCATCAAGTGAAGTATGGTCAAGCCCGGAAAGGCTCTGCGCTGGAGCCGGGGCATGGTCATTTTCCGGAATGTCATTCCGCGCCAGCACCTCAAGGTACTTAAATTTGTTGCAGGCGGCAATAAACGGGTTCGGTGTCTTTTTCTCTCCCATGCCGACTACAACCATGCCGGATTCACGCAGACGGGAAGCAAGGCGGGTAAAGTCACTGTCGCTTGAAACAAGGCAAAAGCCATCGACATTTCCGGAGTACAGAATATCCATCGCGTCAATAATCATGGCAGAGTCACTTGCATTTTTCCCAGTTGTGTAGCTGTACTGCTGAATTGGCGTGATGGAATTGTCCAGCAGCACATTCTTCCAAGAAGTCATAATCGGCTTTGTCCAATCACCGTAAATCCTTTTGATGGTGGCTACGCCATCGTTTGAAATCTCATCCAGAATAAACTTGATATATTTCTCCGAAACATTTTCGGCGTCAATCAATACCGCAAACCGCTTTTCGTCCGTCAAAAAGCATCTTCCTCCCTCAAATGGTCAATGTGCAAGCAAGTCGGTCTTTTCCGCATGACCGGTGTAAGTAGGAACAAGGCGGTGAACAATCTGAATCATTTTGACATTGTCTATTCCTGCTGCTTTGCGGAGTTCTTCAATGTCATCAATAAAAGTACCCTCGTTAAATGGAATGGGGTTGCCAATATAAATCAGCTCGTGCGAAGTCTTCTTGCAGCCGCCTTCGCTGTCAAGCAGAAGCTCTTCATAGAGTTTTTCGCCTGGGCGCAGACCAGTAAATTTGATTTTGATATCAACATCCGGTTCATAGCCGGAAAGGCGAATCAGGTTGCGTGCAAGGTCAACAATTTTAACCGGGTCACCCATGTCGAGTACAAAAATTTCGCCGCCCTTTGCCATGCCGCCTGCCTGAATTACAAGGCGCGCCGCTTCCGGAATCGTCATAAAATAACGAACGATGTCCGGGTGCGTAACGGTCACAGGACCGCCTTCGGCAATCTGCTGCTTGAAAATCGGAATTACACTGCCGCTGCTGCCAAGGACATTGCCAAAACGCACGGCAACAAATCCTGTTTTACTGTGGCGGCTGTAGTACTGCACAATCAGCTCACAGATTCGCTTTGTTGCGCCCATGATGTTTGTCGGGTTAACAGCCTTGTCGGTTGAAATAAGCACCATGCGCTTTACGTGATACTTGTCGCAGGCCTGCGCAACATTCAAAGTGCCAAAAACATTGTTCTTTACCGCTTCGCCTGGGCTGAGTTCCATCAGCGGAACATGCTTGTGCGCTGCCGCATGGAAAACTACATCTGGATGATAGCATTCGAACACACGGTCAATTCGGGCACGGTCACGAACAGAAGCAATAATGACTTCCATGTCCAGCCCCGGGAAACGGCGTTTGAGTTCGTTTAAAAGCACATAGGCATTGTTCTCGTAAATTTCAAGAACGACCAGGTTTTTGGGGTGAAAAACAGCAATCTGGCGGCAAAGTTCACTGCCAATGGAGCCGCCGCCGCCGGTGACAATAATCGTCTTGTTTTCAAGGTAGCCGCTGATTTCTTCGGTGTTCAACTTGATTTCATCGCGGCCGAGCAGGTCAAGGATGCTGACGTCGCGAACTTTCAGCGGACTGTTGTTTTTTTCTTCCAGCATTTCATAAAGGGCTGGAATTGTTTTCAGCTTGCAGCCTGTTTTGGAACAGATATTGATAATCTCACGCTTGTCCGCCTGCTTGGCAGTAGCGATAGCAAGAATGATTTCATCGACACGGTACCGGGCAACCATTTTCGGGATGCTTTCGCGCCCGCCGGCGACCTTAACGCCATGAATGCGTGTGCCGCGCTTTTTGCGGTCATCATCGATTGCAACAACCGGAATCCCTTGTGACTGCGGCGCATTCTTCATATCCTTAATGACCATAGAGCCCATTTCACCGGCGCCTACAATCATAACGCGCTTTGTTTCACTGTTCTGCCCGCGGCTGACGGCGCGCTTGCGTTTCAAGCGGCGCATAAAGCGCACGCTGAAGCGGGAACCCCCCACGAGGAAAATTGTGAGAAGCCAACCCATTACATAAACGGCAATCGGGAAACGCTGAATCGGAAAGCCAAACGAGTCGGTAAGCGTATTGGGGAAAACCATGTAGCCCAAGGCGGTATTGACCAGGCAGGCGGTTGTAGTACCATAAAAGATCTGGAGCAGTTCGTCAAGGCTTGCAAGTTCCCACATGGTGCTGTAAAAACGGAAAATTGCAAAAATGGCAATGCAGACCAACGTCATCCAGGGAATGCTGGCCTTGAAAGAATCGATATAATCAAACGGAATTCTGTGGTCCGGCAAAAAGCGAAAAACGAATGCTAGCCAGTAGCTGAGGAAAACACAGATTACATCTGTGATAATTTGTGGAATCAAATTTCGGATGCTGTTTTTTTTGCTTATCATAAAATTACTCCAATTCGTATCAATACTAACCGGAATAGTATAGCACAGTTTGGAGACAAAATAAACACCGTTTTTTTCTGCTTCTCGGCTCCTATTTTCATTTTACCCGATTTTTCTGCAGACTTTTTCGGCAGTTTCTACAATTTTCAGCGGAGTACCATCTAGGATGTAGGTAACATCTGCCATCTTATCTTTTTCTGCCGGGTTATGCGTAATGAAAACCGCAAGTTTCCCCTGAATCGTTTTTAAAGTCAGTTCCATCATTTTTTCGCGGTTTTTTTCGTCCAGCCGCTGAAAAGGTTCGTCCAGCAGAAAAATATCTCCGCCATATGCCAAAGCCCGTGCAAGCACCACCCGGCGGCACATACCGCCGCTCATTTCGCGCGGCTTTTTCTTTTCTTCGCCCTCAAGCCCAACTTTTTGCAGCCATTCCGCGGCCTGCTGGAAACCCTCTTTTCGGTTGTGGAAGACAGCCGCGATGTTTTCTTCCGCAGATGCCCACGGCAGAAGCCGGTCTTCCTGAAAAACGCAGGAAATTCTGTGGCCTTCCATACCGGTTATGCAGCCGGAATCAAGCGGCGCAAGACCCGCAAGGCAATTTACCAATGTCGTTTTTCCGCAGCCGGATGGCCCAAACAGGCAAAAAACGCCGCTTTCCGGAAACTGCAGGGTAAAATTACGGAGGACTTCCCTGCCTCCGTAAGACTTAAAGGCATGTGTAATTTGAAGGCTCATAGCATTCCCTCACAGCTCAAAGCTAAATTTTTTCGCCGCGCGCTTCATCAGCCGCGCCACGAGGTGTTCAAGCAAGACACTCAGCAGGATGACAACAGCCGTCCAGGCAAAAAGGTCGGCCGTTTCCAGGTAGATTTTAGAATCATAAATGAACCCACCGATAGAAAGCGGCAGGTTGGCAAGCACTTCGGCTGCAACGCCGGATTTCCATGAAAGGCCAAGGCTTGTGGTACAGGCAGCCGTAAAATACGGCATAACAGAGGGCAGATAAACACACCGCGCAGTTTTAGCCGGGCCAAAGCAAAACATCCGGCTCATCTGCAGCAGACCGACATCAGTCTTTTGGATGCCTTCCAGCACATTTTCCCACACGACCGGAAAAACAATCAGTGAAGCGGAAAAAGCCGGAACAAACTCAGCATGCATCCAAACTAGAGCAAGAATGATAAACGAAGCGACCGGAGTCGCCTTAATCACGCTGACGACCGGCCGAATCAAAGTGCGGCAGGTTTTTGAGCATGCGGCGGGAACTGCAAACAGAATTCCCAGTGCCATGCCAATGAAAAACCCGCTTAGGATTCGCAGAATGGAGCGGAACACGGTCAGCCAGAATTTTTGCTCTGCCGCAAGCTGAAACAGCCTTTGTAAAACGCAGGCAGGAGACACTACCAGTATCTCCTGCCCAACGCATAAATAAACAGCCTGCCAGACGCAGAGCCAGAAAACAGCCGTAAAAAGTTTGGCCGCCCAGCCCGGAACAGAAAATTTAGCCTTCGTAGTAGAAGTCATCATTGGGAAGTTTTCCTCCGACTGATTTTGGATTGGACTGCTGCAGAACTTTCAGAAAATTAGATACTTTTGTCTTCATTTCGTTCCCATCAAGATAAACAATGCTGCAGTTTGGAATTGCTTTCTGCGCCACAGCCGCATTCATGATACCGTATTTTTCAGAAAGCTGTGCAGCTTCTGCAGCATTGGAGTTGGCATATTCCGCAGAAGCCTTGTATTCTTTCAAAAATGTGTTGAAGGCATCTTTGCTTTTCTCGGCAAAATCTTTGCGCACAATCAGGCATCCCATCGTTAGAACGCTGGCGTCTTTGGAAGCTTTTTTCCATTCATCCGTAAGGTTCAGGGCGACGCGGATATTTTTATTTTTCAGCGTTACCTGCGTTACAAACGGCTCAGGCAGAAGGGCAACTGTTGCCTTGCCGGCCATAA
>JBFLFY010000017.1:0-48890 GCA_041859875.1 Caproicibacter sp.
CTTACTCGTTGTTTAATTTTCAAGGTCCCATGCGGCTTTCCAGCGCTTTCGCTCTTTCGTGTCCGCAGCACCCTTTCGCAAGGCGCTTTTCTATAATACCTCACACTTTACCGCTTGTCAACCCCTTTTCTCTAATTTTTTGACTTTTTGCGTCTATCTGCGCTTTGTTGCAGTCTTTAAGCAACTTTGCTATAATGAAACGTATTATCTTATATTATATAAAAAACATCTGTAATAAGGAGAATGGCAATGCCAATTAAAATACAGGCTGACCTGCCGGCGACTAAAGTGCTGGAATCAGAAAATGTTTTTGTCATGACGCACGAACGGGCTCTTTCCCAGGATATTCGTCCGCTGAAAATTGTGATACTGAACCTCATGCCTACAAAAATAGCAACGGAAACTCAGCTATTGCGCTTACTGAGCAATACACCGCTGCAGGTTGACGTTGTTCTGATGCAAATGGCTACTCATACGCCTAAAAATACGTCAGCCTCTTATATGCAGGCCTTCTATAAAAAATTTGATGAAATAAAAGACCAGAAATTTGACGGCATGATTATTACAGGAGCTCCCGTAGAAAAACTGGATTTTAAAAAAGTAGACTATTGGGATGAGCTGTGCGACATTATGAGCTGGAGCCGAAAAAATGTTTACTCCACTATGCATATCTGCTGGGGCGCACAGGCGGGGCTCTATTTTCATTATGGTATTCCAAAATATCTGCTTCCCCAGAAAATTTCCGGCATTTTTCGCCATCGTGTGCTGAAACCGCTGCATCCATTGGTACGTGGATTTGATGACGACTTCTGGGCTCCCCACTCCCGCAATACGGAAGTGCGCCGGGAAGATATTGAAAAACACCCGGAACTTGAAATTCTGACAGAATCGAACGCAGCAGGAGTTCATATTGTCGCTTCAAAAAATGGACGGCAGATTTTTGTAACCGGGCATGAAGAATATGACCGCGACACCTTGAAGAATGAGTATCTGCGCGATGTGAAAAAAGGCCTGCATCCGCTGATGCCTCAGAACTATTTTCCGAACGACGATTGCACGCAGGAGCCGCCCTTTACCTGGCGCAGCCACGCGTTCCTGATGTTTTCAAACTGGCTGAACTATTTTGTTTACCAGAACACACCCTATGAAATCCGGAATATTTCGGGGTAATGTACATCATGTGAAACCCCAGTACACTGCACTAACAAAAATGGTGGCGTCTTTCGAAAATCCGAAATGACGCTTAATTTATACACAGGAGGACTAAAAAATGGATCAGGTCGACGTGAACGAGCCACTGGAAAATCCAAAGCTCAAAGCCCTTTTCATACAGAAAAAAGCTGCAAAGTCGGAAGAAGAGTTTGACAGCGTAATGAATGAACTGTGCGGGGAAATTGTTATGAACGCGCACTTTCTTTCGGTCGTTAAATTCTCCAAAGAACCAAAATCTACAGGCAAAAATCAAGCTGTTGTTACAAAAGGAACCCAAATTGCCTTTCCGATGCTTTCTACACAGGATAACCGGAAGTTTTACCCGGCCTTTATTGACTGGGATGAACTTAACAAATGGAGCATAATGAAAGGTACCCAGCCCAAAACGCTTATTTTGAGTTTTGACGATTACGCGGCGATGGTTTTGGATTCAAACGGCGGCGACGGTTTCGTCATCAACCCATTCAGCGACAACCTGATTCTTGACCGGAAAATAATAAATCATCTGCGTGAAAAGAAGAACAGCATAAAATCAGGCATTACCGAATGCCAGGCAAAAAAAGATACTCAAGTGATAATTGGGGAACCAAAAGAATACCCGTCCGCCATGGCAGACGCCATTTGTACCTACGCCAAAACAGAGAAACGAATCCACAGCATTTGGCTGAAACTGATGGAGCGGGATGAAAAGTTCAGCTATCTGCTTGTAGTTGATTTCCAGGGTGATGAACCGAAATCTGTTTTCAGTAAAATAGGAGAGGCTGCACAGCCATTTCTGAATGGCAAATATTTAGACATGGTCTCATTTTCGGAACAATTTGGTGCTGATGCGGTAAAAGGCGCAGAGCCGTTCTACAAAAAGGAAAAAGGATTCTTTTCTAAATAGGCACATTTCCACGCCGAAAATGCCTCTCTCCGACAAAACGGAGGGAGGCATTTTTGCTACGAAAGCTTGCGCCGCAGTTCGCCTAATATTTTCTTTTCCCGCCGGGAAACCTGCACCTGCGTCATACCAAGGGCATTGGCCGTTTCCGTCTGCGTGTGGCTCTGGAAATAGCGAAGCACAATGATTTTCCGGTCTTTGGGTTCCAGTTCCGTCACCACCTGTTTCAGGGAAAGCAGCTCCGCAACTTTTTCGTCTTCCGGCTCCACCTCAACATCAATCTGACCCCCGCCATCGTCTTCATCCGCCGTAAGGGAAAGCGGCATCTGTGATGCACCAAGAGCTTCCGCTGCTTCGGATGGCTCCACGCCAAGAATTGCCGCCAGTTCGCTTACCGTGGGAGAACGGCCTTCACGCTCTGCAAATGCTGCCGTTTCCCGCGCTGCGCGCACAGAAAGCTCTTTGAGGCCGCGCCCAATTTTCAGCACGCCGCCATCACGGAAAAGCCGCCGGATTTCGCCGAGGATGACGGGTACCGCATAGGTTGAAAACCGAACTCCGCGCGACTCGTCAAAATTGCCCGCCGCTTTTACAAGGCCCAGGCACCCCGCCTGAAATAAATCGTCATACTCAATTCCGCGCCCTTTAAAATGCTTTGCGCAGGCGTGCACAAGACCGATGTTTTCCCGGACGGTTTGCTCACTGTTCATCTTTTTCCGGGCGGCGGCTGATGCTCTTCTGCATAATGACGGAAGTCCCCTTGCCTACCCGGGAAGAAACGTGAAGGCGTTCCATAAAGCTGTCCATTACCGCAAATCCAAGGCCGGCACGCTCCCCATCCGAAGTGGTAAACATCGGCTGCATCGCCTGCTTTACATCGGCAATACCGCAGCCTTTGTCGCGGATTTTAATCACGACTTTGCCGCTCTTATAAATTCTGCAGCTTATGTAAACCGTGCCAATCGTGTTCCGGTACGCATGAACAATGCAGTTTGTAACGGCTTCCGAAACTGCTGTTTTTATGTCGCAGAGTTCGTCAATGGTGGGGTCAAGCTGTGCTACAAAAGCCGCAACAGCCGCGCGGGCAAAGCCTTCATTTGCAGAACAGCTTGGAAACGAAATCTGCATTTCATTCATTGGTTCCATTTTGACGCTCCTTCCTGATTGTGCAGAGCGTTTCAAGCCCCGCAAGAGAAACAATCCGCTCAATATTCCGCGGGAGATTTGCAATTTCAACTGTGCCATTCCACATCTGCATCATTCTGCAGCGCCCCATAATCAGCCCAATGCCGGAACTGTCCATAAACTTTACGTTGGAAAAATCAAGGGCCAGCTTTTCTGGCTTTACTTTTGAGGCGGTGGAATCAATTTCATTACGAATTTCACGCGCGGAATGGTGGTCGATCTCGCCGCTTAGGACGGCCGTCAAAATCCCGTCCTTGAAAATCAGCCTAACACCCATACCGGGCACCTCCCGAATTTTAGATATTCCTTTATTTTGTGTAAATTAGGCATAAAAAATTCCTCTGTCTGTAAAAAATTTTAACAGGCAGAGGATGAATTTTTGCTCGAAATATGCGGACAGGTTTTATTTTTTCACTTTTTTTATTTTTTCAAGTGCCGCATCCCGCATCTCTCCGGCAAGATACAGAGAACCGCAGATAACGACTGCGCCACCGGGTTTCAGCGCCGAAAAAGCAAGGCTGAGCGCTTCACGGCAGCTTTTCGCTGCCTGAGCTTTGGCTCCCGTGCTGCGCCATAAGGCAGCAAACTCTTCCGTACTCATGGCACGCGGTGAAGGCGGCGCAGCTGTAAAAACCTCTGAAAAAAGGCCGGAAAGATTCTGTACCGCGGCGGCGGTGTCTTTATCCGCCATCATACCCATGACGGCGATGATACTGCGCCCAGGCAAATAATACCGTATTGCTTCAGCCAAAGCGCGGGTTCCACCCGGGTTATGCGCGCCGTCAAGCAGCACGGGCGGGTCTTCCGAAAGTACTTCAAGCCGCGCAGGCATACGCGCAGAAGCAAAGCCCTGCCGAACCGCTTCGGCAGGAATGTTCCACCCCTCCCGGCGAAGGACTTCAAGTACTGCCAAAACCGTATCTGCATTGCGCACCTGGTGTTTTCCGAGAAATGGAAGTTTCAAAACAGTGCCATGGTACTCGATTTCCGTCCCAGCCAAACTGGAGCGGATGACATTCAAGCCGTCAAGCGATGCTTCCGTCAGCGGGCTGACTGCTTTTGCAGCAGCCCTGCGAATCACTTCCAGTGCTTCGGCCGGCTCTTCCGGGCTGCAGACAACCGGCCGACCCGGCTTGATAATTCCACATTTTTCCCCGGCGATTGCTGTAAGCGTATTACCTAGCACTTCGGTATGGTCATAAGAAATGGACATAATGACAGAAACCAGCGGATTCTGTATCACGTTCGTCGCGTCAAAGCGGCCTCCGAGGCCAACTTCCAGTACAACAGCATCACACTGCCGCTCTGCAAACCAATCGAAAGCTATTGCCGTAACAATCTCAAAAAAATTAATCTGCACTCCGCTTTCCACCAGCTCATCCGCGGCTGAAAAAATACGGCTGGCTGCAGAAATAAACTCTTCTTCTGGTATCATCTTCCCACAAAGCTGAATCCGCTCGCGAAAATTGCTCACATGGGGCGAAAGGTAAAGCCCCACACGATAGCCAGCCGCCGTCAGCACAGATGCTAAAAGTGTGCAGGCCGTTCCCTTTCCATTTGTTCCAGCCACATGAACAAATTTCAGCTTTTTCTGCGGATTGCCAAGGCGTAAAAGAAGTGCCGTCATCCGCTCAAGCCCAGGCTTTCGGCTGAACCGCTGGTAAGTATCTATCTTTTTCAATGTTTCTTCAAAGGTCATTTTCATGCTCCCAAACAAGCTTATTTCCAGTACCTTTGCGCTTAATCGTCGGTAAGCACCGTATCAAAAGAAAACGGAAACTACGTTGCAGTTTTCCGGGCAAAATCCACTTTATAGCCGGTGCCGTCTTTCTGTAAAAATCCGGACTCCAGTTTAATGCGCACGAAGCACATATTCTGGTCATTTTCGTCATTATGTTTAAAATACCAAGGCTCAAAGGCATGAATGAGCTTTCCCCGGATTTCGCGGTTTTCCGACCGGAGGGGATGCCCGATATTTTCCGCTGTACCGCTGAAAGCGTGCATCTTCCGGCTGCAAAGCGAAACGTGTGGGTTTTCGCTAATCTCGTGAACTTTGCGGGAAACGGTGGAAGTTACGATATAAAAACAGCCTTCGTCGTAAAAAGTGTCGACATAGCGGACGGATGGAATATTGTCCGCCGCTGTAGCCAGCGCAAACTGAGAATTCTTTGCAAAGAGTGCAGTCATTGCCCTTTGCGCTGCTTCAAAACTGTCTTGCATCTTTTTACCCCTTCTCATTTTTTGTGACACAGCCCTGTTAATGTGTAAATGCAACTACCCCGCATTGGTACGGATGGTCTATAAAGAGTGAACCGGCGCGGCTGCGGAAAAACAACAGTTTCAGTATGATGATAAAATCTCCGCCGCCGCCAAGTAACATAACTTCGCCAATGGAGAGCAGAAATACCGAACCAGTAAAAATGGAAATAATAGCGGGCAAGACTCCCAGAACCAAAGTAGGCATAAGCGCGCCGATCATATACTGCCATTTTTGCAGTGCCTCGCTGCAGCAGCAATACGGCATACAGTACCGTGCAATAAATCCAAATGAAATAGACTTCCAGTGATGTTTGGAAAATGCCGCCCAGCAGACTCCATGAATAAGTTCATGCGCAAAAATCAATACCAAAAACATAGCAAGGAAGATACAAAGGTCCAAAAGTCTGAATGTTCCGCTGACGTTCCCATGCTGACTGGAAAACAGAACTCCAAACAAGATGACAAAGGGAAGCATCAAAACGATGGCCATAATGTTTGCAAAAACCGGTCCCACCGTCAGGTCATGCTCCGTGTAACCCTCCTCTTTCAGTTGTTTCCTGGTCTGCTCGAACCGCTCATTTCGTTTCTGTTCTGCTTTTGTTAACCTGCACACCGTCTTTTCCTGCGGCTTCATGGCTTCACTCCTATCAATCGTTGTATCGTGCGGGCGCTGAGTTAGAAATTACTGCAAAAGCAGGCCGCTTTTCGGGAGATTCTCCCGCAAGCGGCCTGATAATTTTACTGCATTTCTTTCATGCTGGATTTTATGAGTTCAATATGGTCTGCAAGCTTCGCGGCATTCTGGCGGACGCCGTCCACCACGTTAGCCGGAGCTTTTGCCAGGAACTTTTCATTCTTGAGTTTTGCCTGCGCCGTAGCGTACTGCTTTTCAGCAGACTGCAGTTCCTTCGTCAGGCGGGCAAGTTCCGCTTTCTTGTCGACAAGTTCATCCGTTGGGATAAAGACTTTCGCATCCGGCGTAACGATAGTGACTGCGCCGCTGATGTCAAATGACGGGCCGATCTCCACCTTACTTGCCCATGCCAAGCGTTCCAAAATTGGTGTTCCGGTGTGGAACGTTTCTTCCGCAGCCGTTGCAATATACAGGTGCGTACGGCGTGACGGCGGAACATTCATTTCAGCGCGGCGGTTACGGATGGCGCGTACAGCATCCATAATGCGGCGCATTTCGGCGGCATCCTGCTGGAAACAGCGGTCTTCGCTGTATTCCGGCCATTTGGAAACCATAATCGAATCGCCGCTGTGCGGCAGAGTCTGCCAGATTTCTTCGGTGATATACGGCATAAACGGATGCAGCAGCTGCATGGTGGAAGACATGACCCACACAAGCACCTGGCGTGTCGACTGTGCCGCCGCTTCATCACCGGAATTCAGGCGGATTTTCGAAATTTCAATGTACCAGTCACAGAACTCGTCCCAGAGAAAATCATAAAGTTTCTGCACGGCAATGCCAAGTTCAAAATGCTCCAGATTCTCAGTGACTTCCTTAGCCGTGTTGTTAAAGGAGTCCACAATCCAGCGGTCAGCAAGGGAAAGATCTTTTGGCAATTCGTTCGGCACATCGTGGCCATCCAGATTCATGAGGATAAACCGTGCGGCGTTCCAAATCTTATTGGCAAAGTTTCGGCTGGATTCAACCTTATCCTTAGAGAAACGCATATCGTTCCCTGGGCTGTTGCCTGTTGCAAGCGTAAAGCGGAGCGCGTCAGCGCCGTAAGCATCAATTATTTTCAGCGGGTCGATGCCGTTGCCAAGTGACTTTGACATCTTGCGGCCTTGTTCGTCGCGCACAAGGCCGTGCAGCACAACGGTGTGGAACGGAACTTCGCCGGTCTGTTCAATGCCGGAGAAAATCATGCGTGCAACCCAGAAGAAGATAATATCATAGCCAGTAACAAGCGTATCGGTTGGGTAAAAATACTTCAAGTCTGGGGTCTTGTCCGGCCAGCCAAGAGTCGAGAACGGCCACAGTGCGGAAGAGAACCAAGTGTCCAGAGTATCTGGGTCCTGTTTCAGATGATGGCTGCCGCACTTTGGGCATACGTGAGGTTCTTCGCGGGCAACGATGGTTTCACCGCAGTCCTGACAGTACCAAGCCGGGATTTGATGGCCCCACCACAGCTGGCGGGAAATGCACCAATCCTTAATGTTTTCCATCCAATGGTAATAAATTTTAGAGAAGCGTTCCGGAACAAACTTGATTTTTCCATCTTTTACTGCCTGAATGGCCGGTTCGGCAAGAGGTTTCATCTTTACAAACCACTGTTTGGAAACACGCGGCTCAACGAATGTTCCGCAACGGTAGCAGGCACCCACATTGTGCTTAATGGGCTCTACGCGTACAAGGAAGCCCTGTGCGTCAAGGTCGGCAACAATCTGCTTACGGGCTTCAAGACCCGGCAGGCCGGCGTATTTTCCGCCGTTTTCATTTATGCTGCCGTCGTCATTCATAATATTGATTACTTCGAGGTTATGGCGCAGGCCAACTTCAAAGTCGTTCGGGTCATGTGCCGGGGTAATTTTCACTACGCCGGTTCCAAAATCACGCTCAACATAATCATCTGCAATGACTGGAATCTTACGCCCGACAAGCGGTAGAACCAGCATTTTACCAACGATGGACTTGTAGCGGTCGTCTTCCGGGTTAACCGCAACGGCAGTATCGCCGAGGAGGGTTTCCGGCCTGGTTGTGGCAAGCTCCAGAAAGCCGCTGCCATCTTCAAACGGGTAGCGCAGATGCCAAAAGGAGCCATCGTGCTCTGCAAACTCCACCTCAGCGTCGGAAATGGATGTTTTGCAATGCGGGCACCAGTTGATAATGCGTTTCCCGCGATAAATAAGGCCCTTTTCATACAGGCGGCAAAAAACCTCGCGCACTGCCTTAGAACAGCCTTCATCCAGGGTAAAGCGTTCACGGTCCCAGTCGCAGGAAGAGCCAAGCTTTTTCAGCTGCTCCACAATACGGCTGCCATACTTATCTTTCCACTGCCACGCGCGTTTCAGAAACGCATCGCGGCCAATTTGCTCTTTGGTAAGGCCCTCTTTGCGCATGGCCTCTACAATTTTTGCTTCCGTCGCAATGGAAGCATGGTCGGTGCCCGGAATCCACAGGGCACTGTAGCCCTGCATACGGCGCCAGCGAATCAGAATGTCCTGAAGCGTTTCGTCCAGCGCATGGCCCATATGAAGCTGGCCGGTAATATTCGGCGGCGGGATGACAATCGTATATGGCTTTTTCTGTGGGGCACGCTCAGCATGAAAATACTTCCCGTCGAGCCAAGATTTATAGATCCTGTCTTCAACTTCCTGGGGGTCATAGGTTTTTGCCAACTCCCTGCTCATGTTCTTTTTCCTTCCTCCGTCTATACTGTTAATACGGGAAAACCGCATGGAATGATATACCTTTTATTATGGCATTGCAGAACTGGTTTGTCAAATCTTTATCCGACCGGAACCGGAGCACCGCAGTTCCTAACTATGGCAAGGTCTGCCGCCACAGCCGCACAGAGCGCAAGAGGGACATCCTCGGTGTGTGCAATGGTAACCGCATAGCAGTCGCCATGCACATTCCAGCACCGGGCATGTATCATAACCGTTTGCTGTGTAGCGTGTGGGCTTCCACGTAAAATATCGAATGAATGTGTGGAAAGGCTTCCCCTAAAATGCCAGTTTATTCCTTTAAACTGCACCGCTCTGCGCGGCGACGCCTGCGGTCGTATAGAAACCCGGATGCGGTGCGCCCCGCTGGAAATCAGAAAGCGGTATGTATCGGAAAGGCAAACACCCTGCATATGGGCGGCATTCACACCGGCTTCGGTCTGCAAAACCAGGCGGCAGCTAAGAGCTGTGTACGTGCCGGTCACCCGGTAAACAAGATTTCCGCTGTGGTCCAGCACCGAAAAAAGGCACTGCGGCCCGTTTTCCGATTTCAAGTAATACTGCATGCGCATCCTCCTTTCAGGACTTTTCTGTATTAAGAATATCATATCATTTTTTTGCCTCGGCGGCAACAAAAAACACAGGATGCGAATTTGGAAAGGAATGTGCTATAATAATCAAAAAGAAGACCTTTTTTATCAGGAAGTTCTTACGATTCAGTATAGTATGACAGGAGAAATACAAAGATGAAATCAATTCTTCGGCTCCGGCGGCTCTGGCTGCTGCTGACTTTTCCAGCTGCTTTTGCCTTACTGGCGCTGGCTGCCAAAGGCAGCTTTGCGGAATGGTATGCGGAAAATATTTACCCTGCCCTTTCGCTTTTCGGAAACAGTATCAGTGCATTTGCCCCAATTTCCATTGCAGAATTTGTTTTTTTCTTTTTCCTAATCTTTTTTTCGGCGGCACTGGTGCATTTTTTAATCCGCGTCATCCGCGGCAAGGGAAAGCGGCTGGAAACGGCAGGAAGATTTGTCGTCAATCTACTTTGTGTCGGCGGCGTTTTATTTTTTCTTTTTACCATAGACTGCGGAATCAATTACCACCGCAGCACTTTTGCGGAAACCTGCGGCCTACCTATGAAGGAATCTCAGAAGTCGGAACTTGTAACCCTTTGCAAAACGCTTGCCTCTGACTCGAACCGCCTGCGGGCCCAAACTGACACAGGCAAACAATCCGTTATGCAGCTGCGCGACCGGATTTTTTCGAAAAACGCCAACACAGCGCGCATTTCCGTGAACAGCCTTGCGAAGGATTATCCTCTGCTGAAGCCGGGGTACAGCGCGCCAAAATCGGTCTATGCTTCGAAACTGATGTCGTACTTTAACATTACGGGAATGTTTTTCCCATTTACCTTTGAAGCGAATGTAAACACAGACGTCCCGGAATATACCATTCCGTTTACCATGTGCCATGAGCTTTCCCATTTGCGTGGCTTTATGCGTGAAGATGAAGCTAACTTTATTGCTTACCTGGCCTGTGAGAAAAGCGATAATAAAGATTTCCGCTATTCCGGCTCAGCAATGGCTTTTACTTATGCTTCAAACGCACTCTATGCGACGGATGCAAAAGAGGCAGATAAAATTTCTGCCGGGCTGAGTGACGGAGTCCGCCGGGACTTGCAGTTTAACAGCGACTACTGGAACCGCTTGAAAGGACCTGCAGCCGATGCCGGGAACAGGGTAAACAACAGCTACCTAAAAGCTAACAATCAAAAAGACGGTGTTCAAAGCTACGGACGGATGGTGGACTTGCTGCTTGCCTTGCAGCGTGCCGGAAAGCTCAAATAGCATTGGTGCCATCCTTATAACAGGCAATTCCTTATTGTTCAATAGAAATAATTTGCCGCTGCTTTCTTCAGAAAACAGGATGAAAAAAAGAGCGGCTTTTCACCGCTCTTTCCATAAATAGCAGCGCGGCTGTCAATTCTGGCTGCGCTGTGAATTTTTAATTTCCTGCCGAAGTTTGCGTGCTTCTGCTAAAAGCTGTGCCAAAGAGTCATCGGTGCGCTTCATCAGGTCATCAACATACTCGTTGGTCACGCGGCGCATTTCGCGGGACTTTGTCTGAGCCTGCGATGTGATTTCGGCGGCACGCTGCTGTGCCTCACGCGTAATTTCATCCTTTGCGACCAAAGCCTTTGCGCGTTCCTGCGCAACGCGGATGGACGTGTCCGCTTCGCGCTTTGCGTCAGCCAAAATCTGTGTGCGGTCAGCTACAATTGCTTTTGCCTGATGGACTTCCTGCGGCAAAAGCTCGCGCATCTCCTGCAGAATTTGGCGAACCTGCTCACCATCCAATACCGCTCTGCCATGGCTCAGCGGAAGACTCCAGGCCTTTTCAACCATGTTGTCCAGCTCGTCTATCAAATCATCTATGCTCATTCTGTTTGCCTCCTGTGCACAAACGCTCTTTGATATCGCCTAAAATACACTCCGGCACAAAATTTGAAATGTCACCGCCAAAGCAGGCAACTTGCTTCACTCCGCTGGAACTCAGGAACATATTTTCGGCTGTAGTATTTAAAAAGACCGTTTCTAGTTCCGGGTTCAGCTTTTTGTTGATAAGGGCCATCTGAAATTCGTACTCGAAATCAGACATCGCCCGCAGGCCCTTGACGATTGCTGTAGCGTGGCGAATCTTTGCGTAATCTGCCAATAACCCGTCGAACCCGACGATTTCCACTTTGTCCATTCCCACGGTGCAGCGCTCCAGCAGCTGGATGCGCTCTTCCAGCGTGAACGCCGTATGTTTTGCCGGGTTAACCAGCACGGCAACAATAACATGGTCAAAGATTTTGCACGCGCGGGTGATAATATCCATATGGCCCAGCGTTACAGGGTCAAAACTCCCTGGGCAGATAGCTGTTTTCACTGCTCCGTCACATCCTTTTTGCGGTAAATCGTCAGCACAATTTTTCCATAGCGGTATGACTTCACACGGTGAAAATTGCCCGCTTCTTCCGGCATCTCTTCGTCAGAAGGGCTTTCTGCAATAATGGTGCCGCCTTCGTTCATACGCTCCGCTGCAAGCGGCAGTGCCTTCTGAAGCAGGCCCGTGCGGTACGGCGGGTCAAGGAAGGCCAAATCGAACGGTTTCCCGCTGCGCATTAAGTAAGCAGCAAAATCCATATTTTCGAATTTTGCACTTTCCGTGAAACCGCAGGTTTCGACATTTTGGCGTACAATATCAAGGGATGCACGGCTGGAATCGACGAAAACAGCTTCTTTTGCGCCGCGGCTGAGTGCTTCAATGCCAATCTGGCCGGAACCGGCAAAAAGATCCAATATGCGCCGGCCTTCTATTTGGAACTGCAAGATGCTGAAAAGCGCTTCTTTTACACGTTCCGGCGTAGGGCGTACAGCCTCGCCTTCCCGGGTCGCCAGCCGCCTTCCGCGTGCAGAACCGGTTATTACTCTCATAGATTTCCCACCTTAGAGATAAAGTTTGTTTGCACAACACAGATATTATTATCCCATGAACCGCAGGCTCTGTCAACTTGTTCCGAAAAGAGCCTTTATTTTTTTTCGGCGTCCTGCGGATGAAAATAGTCATAAATGCTTTGTGCCGCCGGTTCCGTCATAGTCGGCGCATGAATCAGCTCTTCCAAGTCGGCATTGCCGATGGCGGCTACGGTTCGGAACCTCTTCAGCAGTGCTTTGGCACGCACCGGGCCCACACCTTCAATGGAAAGCAGCGTGGAAGAAATAGAAGCTTTTTTGCGCAGCTGCCGGTGATAGCCAATAGCAAACCGATGGACTTCATCCTGTATGGTAGAAACAAGGGTAAAGGCGCTCCGGTTGGAGTTAATGGCGATTTCCCCGCCATTTTTCGCAATGGCGCGGGTTCGGTGACGGTCATCTTTCACCATTCCGAAAAGCGGGATGGCAACACCGGTTGCATCCAGCACCGGCTGCACGGCGGAAACATGGCCGCGGCCGCCATCAAGCAAAATGAGATCCGGCAGACGGCCAAATCCTTCGCCGCTCTCTTTATTTTTAAAATATTCCTGCAAACGGCGGGCAATCACCTCACGCATGGAAGCGTAATCGTCCTGCCCCACAACCGTTTTTATTTTGAACCGCCGGTAGGCGGAGCGAAGAGGCCGTCCGTTTTCAAAAACGACCATGCCCGCAACATTTTCTTCCCCGGCCAGGTTAGAAATATCGTAAGACTCAATATAAGCGGGGGGCTTTGGAAGACCGAGAAGCCGTGCCAGTTCATCCAGTGCGGAGGTTTCGCGCCCCGTGCGCCCCGTTTGCTGAGCCAGCTGCTCTGCCGCATTGCTGCGGCACATCTCCGTAAGCTTTGCCTGTTCACCCTTCTGCGGAACGGTAACAGATACTTTTCGGCCAGCCCTCGCCGTCAGCCAGCGGGAAAGCAGCTCTTCACTTTCCGCAGGGCCATCCAGTGAAACGCGTGGTGGAATCCGGCTGCGCATCCCATAGTAGCGTTCCACAAACTCACCGCGTGCAGCCTTCGGGTCCCCGGTTTCACCCATAAAAAATGTTTCGCGGTCGGTCAGGCGCCCTTTTTCAAACCGAAAGACCTCAAAGCAGCTGCGGCCTCCGCCCTGTGTAAGGGCAATCACATCTTGTTCCGGCACTTTAGAAGCAACGACTTTTTGCCGGTCACCCATTTTTCGGATAGCCGCCAGCCGGTCCCGAATTCGTGCCGCACGTTCAAATTCAAGTTTTTCGGAGGCTTCTTCCATGCGCCGCGTCAGTTCCCGGACACTTTGTGCACTGCCGCCGCGCAGAAATTCCAGTGCGTCATGAACTGCTTCGGCATACTCTTCTTCGCTGATTTTTCCGCGGCAGGGCGCACAGCATTGCTTGATATAATAGTTTAGGCACGGCCTGCCTTTTCCAATATCCTGCGGAAATCGGCGGCTGCAGGTGGGCAGCCGGAAAATCCGCCGGGCTTCATCCACAGACTGCTTGACCGACCAGCTGCTAATATAAGGTCCAATGTACTCCGCGCCGTCGTCCGCCGTCTGTTTTGCTTCCGAAATTCTGGCCCACGGGCCTTTCGTCACACGGATATAACTGTAGCCCTTGTCATCTTTCAGCAGGATGTTGTACTTTGGCATATGCTGCTTTATCAGGCTGCACTCGAGGATCAGTGCCTCAAACTCACTGTCGGTCAGAATATACTCAAAATGGTCCACATGAGCTACCATCTGGCGCACTTTGTTATCATGATTTTTTTCAGAACCGAAATACTGGCTCACACGGTTTTTCAGCGCTTTGGCCTTGCCGATGTAAATAATCTTGTCTGACTTATCATGCATAATGTAAACGCCGGGATGCAGCGGAAGGCGCATCGACTGTGCACGAAGCTCTTTTTTATGCTGTTCGTTTTCCGCCAAGGCAGATTCCCCCCACCGCCGTTACTAAAATTTAGCTGCAAATACAAAAAAAGCACCGCAAAAAGCGGTGCTCCGCGCAGGAACCGTCTTATTCGGCAAAGCCGGATTTTACGAGGTCGACCAAACTGTCAACAGCTTCGGTTTCATCGGAACCATCCGCAATGATTTTGATGGTTGTGCCGCCAACTATACCAAGGGAAAGCACGCCAAGCAAGCTTTTTGCATTTACGCGGCGCTCTTCTTTTTCCACCCAAATGGAAGACTTGTATTCATTTGCTTTCTGAATAAAGAATGTTGCCGGGCGGGCATGAAGCCCAACCTGATTCTGTACCAGTACTTCTTTTACGTACATGATAATTTCACTCCTAACAAAATCAAAGCCGTATACATACTACGGATAATCATCAAGGCATTAAGCACATTATATCACTTTTGGACTTGCCGTCAAGAAATGTCGTAAAATTTGGATTGATAAACGAAACGGGGCCTGTTTGGGAACCGTTTCTTTGTGCAACTTGATAATATTGTTGAAAACTTTTAGCTTCTCTGACTATGATATGTCATTCAGTGAATTATGTTTCCAGCTTGCCGAAGCCTGCATTCTGCAGCTTACCCAAAAATTTTCGGTCTTCTTCCGTCAATTTGGCTGAAGCCAACAACTCCGGGCGTTTCTGAAAAGTGCACAGAAGTGCCTGCTCCCGCCGCCATTTTCGCACGTTCTCATGGTGGCCGGTAAGAAGAACCGGCGGCACTTCGCGGCCGCGCCAGTTGGCAGGCCTTGTGTACTGCGGATATTCCAGCAAAGAATTGTAATGGCTTTCAAGTTGAAAACACTCGTCATCCGCCAAAACGCCAGGAATCATGCGGCAGACCGCATCCGCCACAATCAGTGCGGGAAGCTCGCCGCCTGTTACAACATAATCGCCGGCGGAAATCTCTTCATCCGCATATGCGCTGATCACACGCTCGTCCACACCTTCATAGTGGCCGCAGAGCAAAACAAGGTCATCCAGAGCCGAAAGCTCCTTTACGCGCTGCTGGGTCAGTGTTTTACCCTGCGGCGAAAGAAAGACAGTGTGGGGCTTGTACCCAAGGTGACGAATCAGGTCATCCATGCACAGGGCAATCGGCTCTGCCATCATCAGCATCCCCATGCCGCCGCCGAAAGGAGAATCATCTACACGCTGATGCTTATCGAAAGCAAAGTCGCGTATCTGGTGGCAGCAAACCTGCACAGCGCCTTTTCGCCTTGCGCGCCCGATAATACTCTCAGCCATAACGGTTTCACACATTTCCGGAAAAAGAGTCAGCAAGTCAATCCTCATCGTCAAAAATCCCCTTAATCGGCCGAATCAGCATCTTGCCTTTTTTCAGGTCGATTTCCTGTACCATGGAGTCGACTGCCGGAAGCAGATAATTCTTTTTGCCGAGCGACGTAATCTGGTAAACGTCATTCGCACCCGTGCGCATAACCTCCGTCAGCGAACCGTAATAAACGAAGGAGTCCGCATCATAAACTTCAAGGCCGATTAAGTCTTCCACAAAATAACGCCCGTCCGGAATTTTGGCGTCCGACCGCTTCAGGTAAAGAATTTTTCCACGGTAAGTGTCTGCCTTTTCTATGCTGTCAATTCCTTCGAACTGAACAAGGAGCTGTTTTTTCTGCACCCGTGACAAAAGAACTTTCAGGGGTACACTTCCATGCCCCAGGTACAGCGTATGGAACTGTTTCAAAAACTCAGCGGAATCGCACCACGGGTCAACGCGAAGTTCACCGCGCACGCCATGCGTGCCAACGATTTTCCCCGCTTCCAGGAACTCTTTCATCATTAAATTTCCTCCTCATGCAAAAGCGGCCGCAGGCAGTTCAAAAGCCCGCGGCCGCCGGGAATGCTCCGCTTTCAGCAGTTACGCTGCAGCTTTTGAGCAACACGGCTCTTTTCAAGAATTTTCAGCATACCAAACAGCATGGCAGCATCAATCGGTATCATTGCAAGATTTGTCGCAATGCGTGCGGTAAATACCGCAAAAAACGCTTTGCCGTACAGAATCATCAGCCAGAGCGGATTCAGAAGCATATTAACGGCCAGTGTAACAAGTATCTTGGCTGCTACGGTACGCATCGGCTTGACAGCCTTGCGGTAAAGCACGAGCCCATACAAAAAGCCGGAAACAAAGGCATTCAGCGTAAAGCCCGGAAAATACGGCCCGGTCGGCCGGATAAAGTACCCGAGCACGTCGCCCACCGCACCGACAACACCGCCAACAACAGGCCCAAAGAGTGCCCCTGCCGCAGCAATCGGCAAAAAAGAAAAACCAATTTTCAGCAGGTCGGAAACATTCACGGTAAATAGGCCAAGCACAAATTTCAGTGCAAGGAGCATACCGCAGACTGCGACCGTACGGGCATTGCTCAGTTCCCGAACGGACAGGCGGATGGCATGGGTATTCTGCTTTTTCAAAGGAAAGACCCCTTTCTGCAGCTGCGCTGCATAAGAGGCCCCACCTCAGATATGCAGCAGCGGGATGCGGTCCCCGCACCGCAAAGCCGAAGCTTTTTTGTCCACCCGACAACTCCCCGTCCGGGCAGCACTAGGTACCGGCGAAAAACCGGCACAGCGCGCGGAAACCTACTCTGCATAAAATTAAATTTATATTGGGTATTATAGCAAACCTTTTACTTTTTTTCAAGGCAGGCATACTGTATTTCTGCACATTCTCTAAAAACTCAGCAAAAAATCAAATTTCTCTGCCAATAAATTGGCTGTTATAAAGGTCTGCGTAAAAACCGCCTTTTTCAAGCAGTGACTGGTGCGTACCGGTTTCAATAATGGAGCCGTGATTCATTACAAGAATCATTTTTGCGTCGCGTATTGTGGAAAGCCGATGTGCAATCACAAAATTTGTTCTGCCTTTCATCAGTGTGCCCATGGCTTTCTGAATCAGCACTTCTGTGCGTGTGTCAACACTGCTGGTCGCTTCATCAAGAATCAGCACGGCAGGGTCGGCAAGAATAGCACGCGCAATGGTAAGCAGCTGTTTCTGGCCCTGCGAAATATTGGAGGCTTCTTCGTTCAGCTCAGTGCTGTAACCTTCGGGCAGGCTGCGGATAAAGCGGTCGGCACGGGCGGCTTTGGCTGCGCGTACAATTTCTTCATCCGTGGCGTTTTCGCGTCCGTAAGCGATATTGTCGCGTATAGTGCCGTTAAAAAGCCAGGTGTCCTGAAGCACCATGCCAAACATACCACGCAGGCTGCCGCGGCGTATTTGCCGAATATCCACGCCGTCAAATGTGAGGGAGCCGCCGGTGATTTCATAAAAGCGCATTAGCAGGTTTACAAGCGTTGTTTTGCCTGCGCCCGTTGGGCCAACAAGGGCAATGGTGTCACCCTGGCGGACTTTGATATTCATATCTTCAATCAACGGCACATCTTCACGGTAGCGGAAACTCACATGGTCAAAGCTGATATTTCCTTTCGGGTCATGCAGCTCTATGGCATCCTCCGCATCCGGAAGCTGTTCTTTTTCATCCAGCGTCTCAAACACCCGCTCCGCGCAGGCTACTGTGGACTGGATAATATTTGCGATATTTGCCGTCATAATAATCGGCTGTGAGAAAGATTTTGCATAGGAAACGAACGAAACAATATCGCCGAGGTTCAGCCAGCTTTTCGTTACATAAATGCCGCCGACAACCGCTATCAGGACATAACCGATGTTGCCGATAAAGTTCATCATTGGCATCATGATGCTGGAAAGGAACTGAGCCTTCCAGCCCGACTCGTAAAGCTCGCCGTTCAAACCGTGAAAAACGCGCACAGATTCTTTTTCGTGCCCAAACGCCTTCACAACAACATGGCCGGTAAACATTTCCTCTGTATGGCCGCTGAGTTCACCGAGATATTTCTGCTGTGCGGAATAGTATTTCTGCGACCGCTTTGCGATAAAAATCGTTGCAAACAGATAAAACGGAAGCGTCGCAAGAACAATCAGCGTCAGGACTAAATTAATAGAAACCATCATCCAAATGTAGCCGATAATCTGGAACAGCGAAGTAATCATCTGTGTTAAGCTCTGCTGCAGCGTGGATGAGATGGTATCAATATCGTTCGTCATTCGGCTCAAGATATCGCCGTTTGCGTGCGAGTCATAATAACTGAGCGGAAGTTTTGCCAGTTTTTCGTCCATCTCACAGCGAAGGGTAGAAACCGTCTTCTGCGCCACGTCAGACATGATAAACTGCATGGCAAACATGGAAAGCGCACTCAGGCCGAAAATAATGAGCAGCCATGAAAGCGTTTTGCCGATTTCTCCAAATGGAATAGAGCCACCGTATTTTCGTACATTGCTGATACCTTTGTCGAGGTCTGATTTTGAAATGTTCGGCATTTTTTTAGTGTACTCTTTTGGGAGGTTCGTAGTAAGGTTAAACAACTTCTGCACCGCATCCGCTTTTTCGCCGTTTGTTTTCAGCGTTTTGATGTCCGGTACATTGGCAATGGCTTTCAGCGTGTCAAACTGTGCCTGCGTCAAGCCTGCTTTGGTAAGCACTGCTTTGGGTACAGACTCCCGCACTTTTTCTTCCGTCTGCTTTTTTGCTTCGGCAAGTTTTTGCTGCATGGCAGGCTCCTGTTTTTTAAACTCGGCGTCTACCGCAGCTTTCGCCTTTGCCGCTGCCTGCTTTTTCGCAGTGGAAAGCTGTGCCTGCACGGCGGACTCCTGCTTTGCAAACTGTGCATCTACCGCAGCCTTGGCCTGTGCTTCTGCCTGTGTTTTGGCGGCAGCAAACTGCGTGGGCCCCTGTTTTGCAAACTGCGCGTCTACCGCGGCTTTTGCCTGTGCTTCCGCCTGTGTTTTAGCGGCGGCAAGCTGTGCCTGTGCTGCGGGCTGCTGCTGTGCAAATTCAGCATCAACAGACGCTTTCGCCTGTGCTTCCGCTGCCGCTTTTTCAGCTGCGGTTTCCGGTGTTGACGGAAGGGCAGCAAATTTTTCATCCACGGCCTTTACAGCAGCCTCATACGCCTGCTGTTTCTTTGCGGCAAGCGTTTCGCTGAATTTCTGTGTTACGGCTCCATCTGCCGCATTTTCAGCTGCCGTATACGCCTGCTGTTTCTTTGCGACAATCATTTCACTGAATTTCTGCGTTACGGCTCCGTCTGCCGCCTTTTCGGCCGCTGCATAAGCCTGCTGCTTCTTTGCGGCAAGCGTTTCTTCAAATCCCTTTGTTACGGCTCCATCCGCCGCCTTCTGGGCCGCCGCATAAGCCTGCTGTTTTTTAGCGGCCATTCCCTCCGCAAATTTCTGCTCGACGGCAGCGTCTGCCTTTTTAACGGCTTCGCTGCTTCCGCTTTCCATCTTGCTGAGCATTTCTTTGATAGGAGGCGTTAGCTTCTCCTGCAGCTTTTCGACCGAACTGACCGTTGACTTTGCAATAAAACCATCCGTCAGCTGGTTGGTTGCGTCGCCAATGATTTTTGGTGCCTTCACGGTAAAAGCCATGCTGGCTATGGCAAAACAAAAAACGACGGCCAGTTTTGGCGCCTGTGGCCTTAAATACCGCAGCAGGCGGCGTGAAGTTTTCTTAAAATCTTTTGCTTTTTCGGCTGGGCCGCCACCCATAGGGCCATGGCCGCCCATAGGGCCAAAGCCATGCTTTTGATTTGCGCGGCCCGGGTTCTGCTTTCTGTTATTCTTCATGCCATTTCCTCCTGTGACAGCTGCGACGAAACAATCTCACGGTAAACTTCACAGGTGTTAAGCAATTCCCGGTGCGTGCCGATTCCGGCAACCATGCCGTCATCCAGCACAATAATGCGGTCTGCGCTCATCACGCTGCTAACGCGCTGGGCTACAAGAATCACCGTCGCGTCCCCGGTTTCTTTTTTCAAAGCTTCACGCAATTTTGCGTCCGTCTTAAAGTCCAGTGCAGAAAAGCTGTCATCAAACACATAGATTTCCGGCCGGCGGACCAGTGCCCTCGCAATGGAAAGACGCTGTTTCTGCCCTCCGGAAAGGTTCAGCCCTCCCTCGGAAAGCATGGTTTCGCAGCCTTCCTCCATGCCGGAAATAAACTCTTCTGCCTGCGCGGTCTGCACAGCGCTGTGAATTTCTTCATCCGACGCTTCCGGGTTGCCATAGCGCAGGTTGTCGGAAATCGTTCCGGTGAAGAGCACGGCCTTCTGCGGCACAAAGCCAATCTTCGCCCGCAGCTTCTCCTGCTGGATTTCACGCACATCTACTCCATCGACCAGGACGTGCCCGCTTTCCACGTCATAAAAACGTGGGATAAGATTAACGAGCGTTGATTTGCCGCTGCCTGTTCCGCCAATAATCGCGGTCGTTTCGCCGGGTTTTGCCTGGAAGCTGATGTCTTTCAGTGCAGGCTCTTCCGCTCCGTGGTAGCGGAATGTAACATGGTCAAACGCAACATAGCCTTTTTCATCAGCAGCGGGCTTCGGCTGTGCCGGCTCTATAATCTCCGGCTTTGTTTCCAGCACTTCATTAATACGCTCCGCAGCAGCCTGCGCACGCGGAATCATAATAAACATCATGGTCATAGCTACAAGTGAGAACATAATCTGCATGGCATACTGCAAAAAGGCAATCAGTGCGCCAAGGTTCATATCTCCGGCATCAATACGGATAGCGCCGAACCAGAGAATGCCGACAATCAGGGCATCCATAATCATCATCATAGCCGGCATAAGGAATGCCAGAATGCGGTTTACCTTAATATAGGTTCCCGTAAGGTCGTCATTTGCCTCATGGAAACGCTTCTTTTCATGGCCTTCGCGGTTAAAGGCGCGAATCACGCGAATGCCGGTCAGATTCTCGCGAAGAACGAGGTTCAATCGGTCAATCTTTTGCTGCACTTTTTTGAAAATTGGGATGACAAACTTCGCTGTAAGGCCTATAATAACCGCAATGACTGGCAGCGTGGCAAGCAGCAAAAGTGTAAGTTTCTGGTCTTTGGAATAAGCGAGGATGACGCCGCCCACACACATCATCGGCGCACGCAGCATAATGTTCAGAATGACAACGGAAACCGTCTGAATTTGAACAATATCATTTGTTGTGCGGGTAATAAGCGTAGAAGACCCAAAGCGGTCGAACTCGTGAAGCGAAAAGCTTTCAACATGCTCAAAAAGCGTACCGCGCAGGTCACGGCCAAGGCCGACGGAAACTTTTGCGCTCAGCAGGCCGGCTAAAATGGCACAGGCCGCACCGCCGCCGGAAATCAGCAGCATATACAGGCCTTGGCGCAAAATATAACTAACGTCTTCTTTCATAATGCCGCTGTTGATAATATCCGACATAACGGTCGGCAGGTAAAGATCCGCCAGTACTTGCAGAAAAATTAATACCAGAATGGCAGCTATATGAAAAATATAGGGTTTTAGTCTGCGAAAAATTTTCAGCATAAATTCACCTCGGAAAAACAGGCTGATAAAATTTTGTTATAATTGTGATTTCTTTGCTTTCTCTTCCTGTTCTGTTGTACGGAGATAGCAGTAAATGTCATTCATCAGTTCCGCAAGGCAGTCACTCTTCTCGATGCCAAGGTAGGCGACAAGGCCGCGCATATGTTCTGCATAATGGCTGTGCCAGTGTTTGACACAATTTTCTCCTTGAATGCTTAGTTCTATCCGCATAAAGCGGCGGTCTTCAGCATCTATTGTACGTGTAATCATCCCGGCTTTTTCAAGCGAGGCCAGCACCACATTGACGGAAGGCGTTTTAATTCCCATGCTGCGGCTAAGATCCGTTGCTGTGACGGTATGCCCTTGCTTTCTTTGAAGTGCCCAGATGGAAAACAGCATCATAATGTCGCCCGGTCTTATCCCTGGGCAGCCTCCCGGCCCTTCCCGGCAGGCTCTTTTCTGGTAATGGTAAAAGTAGCGAAACTGCAGAAAGGCTTTTGAAAGCTTTTCAATCGCCTGCCCATCCGATTGGCTTGGTTTCTGCTGCATAACTTCAGCTCCATTCGTTTTTTTAGAAAGTTAATTTGTTTTTCTAATAGTTAGGTTGTCTAATTATTAGAAACGCTTATTATTATAATGACCCATGTTTCTGCTGTCAAGCGGGAAAAAATAAAAAAACTGTGAACAAAATACCCGCAGGCCTTCAAAAGCCTGCGGGTATTTTTTCTTGGCAGAAGTATGAAATCAACTATGTAACAGCTCAGCGCTGCCTAAGCCAGAAAACATCAGGCTTTGCAAGCAGACGCGAATTGTTATATGCCATATCGAGCGTCAGAATTGTAGCGCCACGGTAATACGGTGCGCGCCCATTCGTAATCTTTTTCAGTGCAAGCGCACATTCCGGACGGCCGTTTTCCTCCCTTTCACCCAAGTAGACCGGCAAAAGGAGCTGAATATCGTTATCCTCCATCCAGTACTGCGGCACAGCCAGCTTGTAGTTCCGTTCAGCCATCAGGCGGGCACGCTGCAGGGCGGAAGAAAAGTCGCGTGCGATTCTGGCAAGCAGCGCGTTTTTCGCTTCCGGGTTTAATTTTACCGCAGCCCATTCTTCGCTGTACTTTGGCAGGCGGCCGCGCTCCACCCCGTCTTCAAAAATATGGTAATCGTTCAGCTGAATGGGCAAAGACGCATCAAAAAAGACTTTGTCATATGAATTAAAGTATTCTGCTATATGTGGAACCTGAAACTGCACGCCGTCGTACACATTTGTGATTTCTGAATCGGTTTCTGAGTAATGATGGAGATTTTCCATCAAAAAGAAGGTATGCTCACCAAGAACCGGAATCTGCTCGGTCCACTGCTCTTTCTCACCCACCAAAATGATTTGGCGGAAAAGATGGTTCAGAAGCCCGGTATTAAAGTAAATCTTTCCCCCATACTCATCCACTTTATGTGGTTCCCTCCGGCCTTCCTGCTCTGCCTCTCTATCCTCTTCAAGCAAACGGTCAAGCGTATGTTCAAGGTAATTGCGGAGTACGCCGAACGGCTCGGCATCGGGACCGGAGAGGGTCCAGTCTTCATCCATGGCGTCTTCCGCAAGGTCCTGCAGAAAAGCCTGCATGGCCTGTCTGTTTTCAAAATGCAGCATTCCATAATGAACACAGTGGCAGTCGGAAATGCGTTTTAAAAGCGTTTCCTGTGTAATAGCGAGCGCACCCCACCAAGGCTGCACGCCATTCCGGGTGTTTTTCTCCATCAAAAGAAAGATTGGCTGACCGGAAGCAGTTTCGCATTTCATGCGGAAATAGGAGAAGGGCGGCTTAGTAGCCGGTGTATAAACGCCGATGGCATTTTGCTTTTTCGCTTCTGCATAACTTTGCTGGCAAAGAACAGCGCATTCCTCAGCGCTGATTTCTTTTTCTGTCATCTTGCACAGCACATAAGAAAGCGGCCCATAATCGTTGCCGGGGATATAAGTATAGGAGGCAAGGCCAAGGTAGGTAATGCGCCAGTAGTCCAGCATCTCATCCAATGTTCGGATTGTCACGCCATACCAATCGCCGGTAACGATTGAATCCTCTTCATTTTTTCTGGAGAAACCCCCGTAAATCGTTTCTCCATCCGGCGTTTTATAGCCTGTGTCAATCGCCAGAAAAGAAACGGAATCTGGTGTTGTACGCTCCAGACTGCTGTTAAACAGGAGGTAGCTTGTCTCCTTGGTATCCCATTGGCTGTCGAGATACTCGTTCAGCCTGCTATAGTCTACACACTGCTGGGAAAGTTTTCGCAGCTCCGCTGCATAAGTTGTGTTGTTATGGATAAAGCCTAGCCGCTGAAAACCGCTTTTGGATTCATTGATCATAGTATCAACTCCTTTGTAACAATAATAATAGAATAGTAAATTTCTAACGGAACACAGTTGCTTTTACTTAGCAGCATCTTGCTTCCGGTTTTTCGCTGTATAGCAGCATTTTCCATTATTATATCACTGCAGCATTGTGTACGGCAAACATTTATTAAAACCTCTACGATTTTCTGTCCTTAACGGGTTGAAATCTGTACAAAAACAAGGCAGGACTTTACTGCCGAGAATCCCGCCTGCGTATTTTTTTAGGGAATATTGGCATGTTCTGTCACACCAGCATAAGATATACAAACGAAAGGAGGATGCCCTATGTGCTGTTGCTGTAATTGCTGCTGCCGCCGCTGCCGTTGCTGCCGCTGCGGCTGGGTTTGGAATGGCTCTTTCTGGCGCTGCTGCTACGGCCCAGTATGCAACCGCTGCTAATTCTAACTTGCCATAAAAAGCTCCGGCATACGTAAAACGTGTGCCGGAGCTTTGCTGCAAAAAAGGCATCCGCAAAAAAGCGAATGCCCAATTATATTTAGTCCCGTGTTACGCCCGGGTGTTCGACTGCTGTGCCCGCTTTTGTTGGATAGTCTTATGGAAACAGTACAAGTGACTTCAACGCCGAATAAATGCCTTCGGTTTAGCGCGAAAAGATAGGCTTGTTGGATATTTTCAACTGAATTAGTATATCACAGCCCAAACAGGATGTCAAGAATTTTTTTAGAACCATTTGGCTAACCTGCCTTCTTTTTTCGAATAGCGTCTTTCCCTGACGGTTACACTAAGCGTGAGGTGATATTCATGGCAAAAAAGGGAATGGCACGCCCTGAATGGACTCATACACAGCCGCATAACGAAGCTCCGCCCGTCCCGGAGATACAGGGAAAAGCCAAACACGGTATCAAGCACGCGAAACCGATTATTGCGGGAACCGGCGGCCCACAGCAAAAAGTTTACCACAATAAAAAAGAAACCAGCCCTGCCGAAAAATAATTTTGAGGTGATTTGTATGCCAAAGGACAGTCAGCCGGACAGCAAAGAATCCCGCGGGGGAAAATGTCACGGCCAAACACCCATCACAAAAGAAAACCAGAATCAAAGCAATAACACAAAGAAGCAGTCCGCAGAGCCCAATGATGTCTGAATGTTTTTCTGCTCACTCCGGTACTTTGGTAGTTTTCATACAAATAAAAATTGCAGCAGCAAAAATTCCGCATGGCATAAAGCCATACGGAATTTTTTTGTTGAACCGCTGCGAAAGCTGCTGCCGTTTTCCGCAGCTTTTAGCGGGCTTGGATACCGGCTAACCTTCCGAAGAACTTTGCAGTTTAAAGACCGCAAGGGTGTTTTTCAGCATTTGAGCCTGGCTGCTTAATTCTTCACTTGTTGCAGCACTCTCCTCGCTGGTAGCAGAGTTTGTCTGAACTACTGCTGAAATCTGGTCAACTCCTGCCGTAATCTGATTAATGGAAGTTGCCTGCGCTGCGGAAGCGCTGGATATTTTTCCAATCAGGTCTGTGGTCTTTTTTGCCGTATCCATAACGCTGCTTAAGGATTTTGCCGTTGCGTCTGCGGTCTTCTGTCCTTTTTCAACAGCACTGATTTCACGCTGAATTAGTGCCGTTGTGTTTTTCGCTGCTTCTGCACTTTTATTTGCCAAATTCCGGACTTCATCCGCAACAACCGCAAATCCCTTTCCGGCGTCACCTGCGCGGGCAGCTTCGACTGCCGCATTGAGCGAAAGAATATTTGTCTGGAAAGCAATGTCTTCTATCGTTTTTATAATATTGGCAATTTGGCTGGAGGAGTCACTGATTTCGGCCATAGCAGACACCATCGACTGCATTTGCTCATTGCCGTGAACCAATTCTGCGGAGGACTGCTGCGAAAATTGATCCGCATTTGCGGCGTTTGCAGCATTCTTATTCACTCGTCCAGCAATTTCAACAATGGATGCCGACAGTTCCTCAACCGAACTCGCCTGTTCCGTCGCGCCTTGCGCCAAAGCCTGTGCGCCGCTGGAAACCTGCTCGGCACCGCTGCTGACCTGCTCTGCTGACGCATCAATAATAGAAATGGTTTTGCTCAGGTCTCGAGAAATTTTAAGGAGTGACTCCTTAATCGGCGCAAAATCGCCGCGGTAATTCTGCGTGATTTTCTCCGTCATGTCTCCTTTTGCCATTAAGTTCAGATGATGGGAAATATCATTTACATACTGTTTCAGTGTTGAAGAAGCAGCTTTGAGCGAATTTGCAAGAGAACCAATCTCATCTTTAGAAACATAGGTTATCTTAACGTCAAGGTTCCCTTCTGCAAGGCTGCGCGCCGCTGTAGCCATTTCATTAATTGGCCGGCTTAAAACGCGGGAAAGCCAGACACCCCATAGGACGGAGCCAACAGCCCCCGCAACAATAATTACAGCTAAAATAATGGTCATGACAAAAGCAGTGTTCTGGTTCTTTTCATTGTTCGCTTCAGCCGCTATGATAGTTCGATTCATGCAGATGCTGTAATACCCGGTAACTTTTCTTGCGGCAGTTTTAAAAGAGTCCATATGCTGCATAGCCTGGTTTGTGTTTCCTTGATCCATATCCTTGACAATCTGCTGGAAGAGAGGATACATCGTACCCGAAAATCTGTTTTTTGCATCCTTGAAAAACGGCTTTAATTGGGGGTCCGTAAGAGTTGGCTCATACTTTGCTAAAGCCGTACTATATTCTCTTAGATACTGTGCAGACTTTACCTGAAGGGTGTATTTCTGGGAAGGATCTTTCCCATAGAGGATGTAATCTCTTGCCAAGTCGGAGATGTCTTTCACGTTAGAGATGACACTGGAGATAACAGGGATTGGGGCTGTTTCCTGCTCATAGAGTGTTTGGCTGCTTGCTTTCATTTGCAGCAGGGAAACGATACCGCAGGTTCCGATGATTAGTGAAACAAAAGATATTGCAAGAAATGAAACAATTAGTTTTGCAGAAATTTTTAAGTTTTTCATAGAATTCCCTTTTCACATTCGTTATTTCATTCACAAGAGAAATGATGAATCATTTTGAAGCCCCGTAAAGACCTTTCTGTAATGTCTGCATAGCTTCGTCAACACTTGTTTTTCCGGTTAAAACGGAATTCATTGTGTTCGGCCATGTTGTGCTGATCCATTCTGTCGTTGAATTCAAAATTGGAAAAATACCTGCATGCTTTTGCCCTTCAATGGATACCTTCATAAATTTATCGCTCTGGAATTCATCAAGTTTTTGAACTCTTTTGCTGACCGGAACGTTTCCGGTCGCAGCGCACCAGGTTTCCTGGCCTTTGCCTGCTGCAAGATACGTTAGCCATTGAAATGCAGCTTCTTTGTTCTTGCAGCTTTCAAATATAACGTTTTCTGTGTCGCCCATAGAGGTCCACTGATTTTCTCCGGCTGGGAAAACAAAAGCGCCAACGTCATTGCCAAACGCCTTCACCATATCTTTGGAAGAGCCAATATGATGAATTGTCATCGCTGTTTTTCCTGCTTTAAAATCTGCTATAATCTGGTTAAAACCGTCTGTGGGCGCGGTTGGCGGGGTATAACCCTTTTTGTAGAGGTTAACAAAGTCCTGCATGCCGGCGATTGCTTTCTCGCTTGCCAGATTTTTAAAATCTCCGCCGCGGGCATAAATAAAACTTCCCCAGGGCTCCTGACCACCTTTTGCTCCCCGCATTCCGAAACCGTAGACATCAATTTTTCCGTCGCCATTGGTGTCCCGCGTGAGTTTTTTACAAGCGGTAAGAAATTCATCGTATGTTTTTGGAATTCCAATTCCGGCAGCTTTAAACATAGAAGGCCTGTAATAAACATAAAGAATCTGTGTATTCCATGGCATTACATAAATACTGCTTGTTCCACTGGCCTGTTTCATGGTGTTATAAAGGCTTGTATCAATATCATCCTTATCCTTCCAGGAGGAAATATACTGGTCTAAATTAACAAGCAGCTTGTTTGAAACGAACAGCGGAGTTGAGGTCAGTTTCCATGATGCAGCGTCCGGCCCGTTTCCACCCATGGACGCTGAAAACAAATCTTCCGTATAAGCACCGCCGTCCCAAGGATATTCGAGGGAGGTTACTTTAATATTTGATTTATTTGTAGCGTTAAAATCCTTTGTCATTTCCTGCATTTTTGCAGAATAATTAGCGCTGTCAGCCCAGTACCAATAAGTCACGTTCGTTGTTCCCGAATTACTGTTTTGTTTGGATGTGCCGGAACATGCGCTGAACACTGTCAATGATAGAACTGTTGCAAAAATTATTGATAAAACTTTTTTCATGATGCTCTCTCAAGTCCTGTCGTTATGTTATTTATTTTAGTTCATATTTTTCAGCTTAATTAGGTGAGTTTCCCGCAATACCCCCTGCAAATAACAGAGTTTTGTGCCAAAAATTCATAATACAACATCAGCCTTCCTCTTTCGATAAAATATTCTTATATAGTTTTAAATATTGTATATCATTTACAAAATAATGTCAATTACTAATCCAATATTTAGTACTGTTTTAATGAGCGTAAAAAAGCTTCAGACAGAAAAATATCCCGCATGGCCTAGAGCCAGCGGGATTTTTTAGGGTAAAGCAAGCAATTTACTTCTGATAATTTATTTTTTTAAGGAATCCAGTAAAGTCTTGTAGTGACCGCCACAAATACCAAAATTCATCTCACGATAATTCCATATTGCATGCCCAATTTTATACTTTTCAAATATCTGATGAATGTCATGGAACCACAGTAGTGTACTCTTTTCATCTGCTTGATCTATAACGCCATACTCGCCGCAGTAAAGCATTGCATTGTTCTCTTCAGCTTTCCGAATGGCTTCTTTAAAAATCGCTTCAAAAAATTCTGGGCCTATCTTTGAGACGCCATCCACATGGAAGCAATCACTGAAGCCTTTATTAATGACCTCGCCTGCTTTTTCGTATGCCTCAATCGTATTTGGATACACAATATGAAAATCAGAAGGCATATTCTCGACCCAGCCTGCCGTCTGGTGTGTGAAAATCAGCGGTTCATAGCAGTGAAAATTATAGACAATATTTTCATCATAAGGTGCATCTAAGAGTTTCACCTTCATGACACTGTTATTGCATACCCCACCGACAATGATTCTTGCCTTCTTCGAATATACTCGTATGGCCTGAATCGTCTTTATAATAATGCCGTTCCACTGCTGTGCGACATCCGGCGATACCACTTCATTCAGCAATTCAAAAGCAAGCATCTCGTCCAATTTGCCATACCGTGAAGCAAGCTCTTTCCAGAGATTGATAAAGCGATCCTGCAAACCCTGATTTTCAAAAAATCCCTGCTCATTTTCGCCTTTATCGAAAGAATAGCCTTTTGTCTTATGCAAATCGAGAACCATATTCAGATGATACTTCCTGCACCATTCCACACAGCGGTCAAGATAAACAAAACCCTCTTCTTTAAAATCGCCATTTTCATTCTGTATCAGTTCGTAATCAACCGGGACGCGCACATGATCCATTCCCCATTTTGAAATGGTTTCAAAATCCTTTTCAACAACAAAAGTATTATATCGTTTCTTCGTATGATTACATTGCGACAGCCAGCCGCCTAAATTAATCCCATTCTTAAAACCAGTAAATTCTCGCATAAATCATTCTCCATCCTTTTACTTTCGTGTTTTATTAAGAAACGACATCAGTTTTTAATGTATCAAGGCACTAACTTCAGAAGACATCTTTTCGAAGCAATTGCTTCATTCAGCAAATTGCAAGAGACTAAACAAACATTTTTCACCTCTTTAGCAAAATTATAGCATGATGAGCCAAAGCCGCAATACTTCCGCTCTAAAATTATGTGAAAACCTAAACTCGTTGGTCATACGCCTATCACAATTTTTAAACAACAAAAAGCCCGCAGGCCACAAAGCCATGCGGGTTTCATTTATGGTGGAGCATAGCGGGATCGAACCGCTGACCTCCACACTGCCAGTGTGGCGCTCTCCCAGCTGAGCTAATACCCCAAACTGCAATTTGCCGTGATTTAACACAGCTTTATTATAATACTCTGTTCTACAGCAAAATGCAAGGCTTTTCGCAAAAAATAGCCCAAAGTTTGTGTTTGAAAGCAAAAGTTGAAAAAGGGGAAAAGTTCTGATACACTTAGTATTAGAAAAAGCATTTTTCTGCCGAATTGTGAGGGTTTTCTATGTCTGACTCTTTAATTACCAAAAAAGCAATGGCTGAATCCATTAAGGCACTGATGAAAAAAAAGAGCCTCAATAAAATCACTGTTTCAGATATTGTGCAGTCCTGCGGTCTGAACCGGCAGACTTTTTACTACCATTTTAAAGATAAATACGACCTTATAAATTGGATTTACTACAACGAAATTGTTACAACTCTTGCTAAAGCCTCGGAAAACGGTGAATGGGATGACGCCATGCTGAGAGCTTTGAACATTATGAAACGTGAAAAATTTTTTTACATTGGTTCGCTCAACATGGACGGGCAGAATATCTTTTACAATTATCTGTTTCAGGCAACAAAAGAGATGCTCTTGAAAATTATAGCACAGTTTACAGAAAACTCGCATCCAGAGCTGCACATGGACTTGACCGACCGAAATTTTATTGCAGAATTTTACACTTACGGCCTTGTTGGAATGGTAATTCAGTGGGCAAAGCAGGGCATGAAAGAACCGCCGAATGAAATTGTAAGCCGCCTGAGGCACTTTATAGATGACAGCGAACGCGTTTCAGCGGCACGCTGCCTCAAAAAAAGCCCTGAAGAAAAGCTGCCCTAAAGCCACACAAATGGCACAAGATTTTCTTTTCCGGTCCGCATAATCTGTAAAATATACATCTTACCAAATTTGCTTGATATGCTATACTTAACGCAGAGAATACATACGGTGTGAAAGGGCGATTCTGAGTGCAAAGCGCGGAACTTTCCATTTTAATCCCGGCAAAAAACATTGAAAAAGAAGTTTTTGGTATCCTTGAATTTGCCGCAAAACAGGTGGCTGGCCTGGATGCGGAATTTATTTTGGTAGACATGGGCTCTTCCGACAAAACAGTGCTGCAGGCTGTAACTGCAATCAAGGAACTTGGCTTGCGCGGTTTTGTCATCCAAAACGGAAGCTCAAATGTGCCTTCGGCTTTAAACACAGCTGTTCAGAAAGCGGAAGGGCGCTACCTTACTTTCCTTTTTGCGCGCAGACTTTACCGTGGCTTTCTGCCTTGTTACCTGGAAACAGCGCGGCGCCTTCAGGCAGATGTTGTTTTTGGCTGTTCTTCCAAAGAGGAAACGCGCATGGCGGAACTGCGGAATATCAGCAGTTCTGTTCACCGCCCAGACGGCGCCAGTTATGCAAAGGAAATTATCCGCCGCAAACTGAAAATCGACATTGCCGCTGTGCTGTTGCGCAGGGATTTTCTGCTTTCCCGCCTAATTTCATTCGATGAGGAGTGTCCTTTCGGCTATGCGGAAGAATTTCTGCTGAAATGCCTGCTTGCCTCCAAAATAACGGCGCAAGCGCCTGTTTCCCTGCGGCGCAGCACTGATTTTGAGTTGAAGCGCGGCAAGAGCGGAGAGGTCGGTTTTGCAGTCTTTACGCGTGTAAAAGCTCTGCTGAACATCCGAAGCCTTGTGCGGACTTCATCTTCCGACGCTGAACTGCTTCGCCTGCTGGAAAAGGAACTGCTGCCATTTACCGTAATGAACTGTATTGACATTGCCCTGCATGAAGGAATCAGCCACCATACCATTAAGGACTTTTTGCATTCTTCCGGATATGATCGGCTGCTTACAGCCGACCGGAAAAGCAGCCCCGCCCTTCGAAAGCAGATTTTTCGCTGGAAAGTCATGCCCGGGTTATACCGGGCATGACTTTCTTTCTTTTACTGTAAGTTATTGTAAAAAAATAGATGCTTCTTCTTGACATTATATACTATGCAATGTATTATATATGTCAATAGGAGGCATTACATTGGATGTTCAAATTAAAAAAGGCATGCTTGACGTTTGTGTCCTCGCAGTCCTCAAGCGCGGCGACTCCTATGGCTACCGGATTATCCGCGATATTTCCAGCTGCATCAAAATTTCAGAATCAACGCTTTACCCTATTTTGAAGCGTCTGGAAACAGAAGGGTGCCTTTCACCCTACTCTGTCGTACACAATGGGCGCCTGAGAAAATACTACCACCTTACATCAATCGGGGAAATGCATATCCAGGGCTTTCTTCAGGAATGGGACGAAATAGTGCAGATTCATGATTTTATCACACGGGAGGAAAACATGAAATGAGCAAGGAGCAGTTTTTAAGAACGCTTCACAGTCTGCTGAAAGATCTTCCGGAAGACGAATTGGAGCGCATCATCGCCTATTACCGGGAAATGATAGAAGACAAAGTCGAAAACGGTCAGACGGAGCAGCAGGCAGTTGCTGGACTGGGAGATATCCGCATACTGGCACAAAAGATTTTGGCAGAAAACCCAAACCGCAGGCCCAAAAACACCGGCAAAATTGCGGCAATCTGTATTGCCTCCGTCCTCGGTGCGGTCTTTATTCTCAGTATCGTTCTAGCCGCTTTTCGGAATTTTCATGTGGTCACCTCAGTACCGGAAAACACACAGCCGGACGCAGCAGCGACCGATTCTTCAGCCTGGTCAGCTTCTGCTGCCGATAACCCATCTTCTCAGAGTGGTCACTATAAGACCTACCAGGTGAACAGCAGCGGCATCTCAAATATTGAACTGGATGTAAAAGAAAAAGCGATTGTGATTGAGCCTGGAAACGACAGCAAAATTACCGTCGCATATATTCCAGGCGGCAGCCACGACTACCAGTTCTCCTGCAGCGGCGGCACGCTGAAAATACAAAATGAAGTGGGCATCAGAAATCCATTTCGAATTTCAAGGGATGACGAAACGGAGCCGGACATCTTTATACAGGTACCGTCGCCTTACAGTGGGAATATCCGGGCCAATACAACAAACAGCTACATCCTTGCCAAAGATCTAAAAAAGCTCAATACACTTCACCTAAAAACAAATGACTCTTACATTAAACTGTCTTCTCTCACCGCACAGGCCGTTGAAATTGACACACGAAATGCCGCAATAAATCTCGACTCTGTTTCGGCTTCTTCCCATCTTACGGCGACAACGCAGAATGCTGTTATCAGGCTTGCTGACACGGAGTCACCGGATACTTTGCTGCAAACGGAAAACGCCATGATTGTCGGGACGATACACGGCAAAGAAGAGGACTACACGGTTGACGCAGAAACTACAAACGCCATCAGTAATCTTCCAAAACGCGCTGGCGGAAGCAAAAAGCTCACCGTCAAAACGACCAACGCAATTATTAATGTAAAATTTGAAGGATAGCAAAAAAAGCGGAGACAGCCTTCAAACGCAGATTTTGTATGGAACATTTTCCGGGCTATACCGGACATATCTTTTCCTGCCAGAAACAGCAGGAAGCCTCTTTCATTTTTTCGGATGAAAGAGGCTTCTTTTTTATTCCGCCGGTTTTTTCCCTGCATACTATAAACTGAGGTGATTTTTATGGTACGGGATCTCTCCCCGGAAGAAATATCATACCTTGCAACTTCCTTTGCCGTTGCACTCACAAAAGATCTCGACATCGCCTCTATCAAAGTCATGTGTTCTTTTTTCGTCAGTGTTGTCAGCTCGCTGAACCTTATCATCGCACAGCGCAACCTTCTGAAAGGGCCACCCCATCCCCCTTGCGGCGAATGCGGGGAACCGCCAAGAAATTAAAGCTTCTGCGTTACCGGTACCATTTGCGCAGAAGCAGCCAAAAGCGTACAAACCCTTTGCGAAACTCCTTTTTCTCTGCGCACAGTTCCTTGCTGGTAAGCGAAGGGTTTATCCAGTCCACTGTAAGCTCGCGCCAGGGGACGCCGCTTTGCTCGGTGTAAAACAGAAGCTCGGCACATTCTAGCCAAAAAGGGCCGCGGCTGCAAAGGGGGTACAGCACTTCAGCTGTTTCCCTGCGAAACAGCTTAAACGGGCAAAAAGGATCACTGCACTGAAAGCTGAGCAGAAAGCGGGCTGCACGCCGTACCTGGCAAGCGGTTCTCCAAAACTTTTTCTGCACCTGCAGGATGGAAAAGCGGCGAAAGCGCGAACCGTTTACGGCTTCAATTACACTGTCTTCAAACATCTGGTCAGCATACAGCAGGTGCTCCAGCCCTGCGGAAAGGTCAAGATTCAGGAAGCCAATAATGTCGCAGGTATTTCTCAAAAGTACGGCTTCCATAACGGGACACCCTTGCAGCTTCGGGATATACTCTATATTGGCACAGCCAGCCGCGATTGCACGGCTCATACGTTCAGTGCCATCCGCCGAACCACAGTCCGCTATTGTAATCCGGTAACGTCCCCGAAAGTATTCTTCACAGAAATCGGAAGTCCTGCGGATGCCGCGGATCAGCCTTGTTTCATCGTTTTTTACCGGGAAAACGATATTTACAGTGCCCATGGAATGCCCCCTGTTCCGCAGCTGCGGTGAATTCAGACTTGCAAAGCATTCCTGCATTTTCGTTTTTCGGCTGCTGAATCTTACACGGTCTTCCGACCGGATTTTCTCTGACCTCCGGTTTCTTTTCCTCTCTATCATATTGGAAGCAAAGCGGATTTATGCCGATTTCAAATTCAGAGGCCAGTTCGGTACAAAGGTATTACATTGATGACAGGCACCTCGTACGGGTGAACCGCTTTCACTGCGCGGATTGTTTCATCGACTCTTTCGCGGCGGCAAAGGACTTCCACCTTATACTCCGTTCCGGTACAGAGTTTATTTTCTTCGCCGTTGTATGGGCTGCTGCCCGGAAGCGGCCGCCAGCAGCCTTTTGACTCGCTGTAGGAAAGGCAGCAGTCATAGTTCCCCACATGGCCTGCGTCAACGCTCTGAAGTGCCTTTCGCAAAGCTTCGAAATGCGTTGCAGGGATATAAATTTCCATTTTACAGAATTCAAAATCCATTTTAAAAACTCCTCACTAAAAAATAAACCCGCAAAGCGCTTTCGGCGCCTGACGGGTTCGCTGCTATTCTTCCGGCCTTGCTGTAACCGTGCTTTTTTCAAGCAACTGTACTGGATGGTACGAAAGCTTTGATTTTCGCAGGCCTTCGTCCCCCACATCTTCTTCCCGGTTCACAAATTCGTCGCCTTCCCGCGCGAAATGCTTCAAAAATTCCTGCACTGTCAGCTGGTATACACCGGTGTACTGAATATCTGCTTTCTCAATATGGACAAAGATTGTATCGTTTACCCGTTCGCCAACTGAAAAAGATACAATCTTCCCACCTGCTTCCAAGAAACCGCCAAAAAGGCCGTACCGGCTGTAGTTTTCCAGCAGTTCCATGGTGCGCAGGCTTTCTTCCTGGGCGACCGCGCCGGGCTTTTCATAAGCGATGCTGAAATTTCGATAAAATTCGCGCACACGCGGGAGGTTTTCTTCGGTGATTGCCTGGAACGAGTACCCGGGGTAAAGCTTTTGGAACTTGTGAATATGGTTCCGCTGCCCATCATATTTTTTCCCATGAAAGAGGAGCAAATCCTGGGTACAGTAAAGATAGTCGAACCAGTCGCGTTCCGAGCGAATTTCAGCGTCGGGGAAATGACTGAGAAGAAGCGGTAAAGAATTCTTCGGAACTGTGCAGAACACCAGCGGAATTCCTTGCTCACCACAGAAGAGGTCAAGCTCGTCCAACGCGGCATCCTGGTTCTCCCCCAAAGGTACTGTAAACGCCGTTTCCCCGTTCAGGTAATGCACCTGAAACAGCAGCGTATTTCGAAAAACCGTAAATGAAGTGTGAAAAAATTCACGCCACATGAAAATGCCGCCAATGGAGTAATCGCAGATCCTGGAACGTTGAAGCTTCAAAAAAGGCCGAACTGTTTCCATATCGTCAAGGGTAAGTTTTGCAAAATTCAACATAAAAAAGTCCCATTATATTTATTGGCGCATATCGTGCTGCCGCACTGCCCGCGCTGTTTTTACAGTATAGCCTCATCTGTTTTAAAAATCAAGGCGAATGGTTCAGGAATCGTAGTCATCTAAAAAATGATGTATTTCCTTTCCCCTGCGGTAAGCAATCACTGTTTCAAGGTTTACATTTTCAACGCTGTGAAAAATGTTCTTGTCTACATTTGGGTTCTCTGAACGAAGCTGACGAATCAGGCGCTTCATCTCCTGTCGCTTGGAACTGCTCACGCCCTGCGCGCAGTTTTCGGTGAATCGGCAGGCACACTGCAGGAACTGGAGGTTATTGTATTTTTTCCATGCAATGATGTCGTCTTCCCGCACAAGGTAAAGCGGGCGTATCAGCTCCATGCCGCTGTAATGAGCGCTGTGCAGTTTCGGCATCATGGTGCGCACTTCCGCGCCGTACAAAATGCTCATAAGAATTGTTTCGATGACATCGTCAAAGTGATGCCCAAGGGCAATTTTGTTGCAGCCAAGCTCCTGCGCGTGGCGGTATAGGCATCCGCGGCGCATTTTGGCGCAAAGATAGCACGGTGAACGGTCCTGATCCGCAACGATTTCAAAAATCTTTGTTTCTACAATCTGAGCCGGGATGTGCAGCGCTTTGGCGTTTTGCTCAATCAAGTTTCTGTTTTCAGCATTATAGCCGGGGTCCATCACCATATAGATCACTTCAAACGGAAAGTCGCTGTATTTTTGCAGGCGCTGAACACATTTGGCCAGCAGCATGGAGTCTTTGCCGCCGGAAATGCAGACGGCAATGCGGTCGCCTTCCTGTATCAGTTTATATTTCTTAACGGCTGAAAGAAACGGAAGCCAAATCTTCCTGCGGTATTTCCGGACAATGCTGTTTTCCGCCTGTTCATAAAATTCCATTTTCTTTTCCTCCGGGCAATTTCTACAGAGCGGCTATTTCTTTAGACTTCCCACCCTGCGGCATATTCTTATTGTACCATTGTATGCCAGAGCAAGCAACGGGCAGCAAGGGCAGGCGCACGTCGGATTGTGATGGTATAGAAGAAATTATTTTAAAAATTGGAAGACAATTTAGATATAATATGGTAAAATGGGTTTTATAGGAATATATGGGCTTAAAATTGTATTAAGAAGGATGTGTGCGGGGATGGAACGGTACTCAGCGTGTTTCAGGGAATTAACAAATACGGATAAATTCAAAATTATCATTACCGGCGGTCAGCGGATTAAAAATGATTCCTCACTGCAAAGCCAAAGTATCAAGCAGGAAGCCATTCCCATGCAGGCAGGAACAAAGCCAAGCCCGAATGCAGGCAAAAAGAAGGACAGCAGCCAACGAGAATTCGACCTTTGCTGGATTCTTATTACCGTCTTAATCTGCTGTATTGTAAGCTTGGTAAGCCGCATTGCCTCCCCCGGAAGCCCACTCTACAAAGTGATTGATATTATCTTTGCCGTTGTGGCAGTCGTGGGAATCTCAAAGCTCTTTCACATGGCTTCCAATATCCGCGCGGGCAGCAGTCGGCGCGTTCAGCCAAGCGGCGGCCAATGCACTCAAGTAGTCGTCAGCACCGCTCCGCGGCCAGCTGTACAGTCTCCGGAACAAAACGTGCAGGCAGCAACGGATGACTTTAAGCCCGGAACAGCAGGCATACGCCACGGATTTCTGATTATTGATGCTGTTGCAAAAACAGTACACGCCTACAGTTACAAGAAGGATGAACAAAACAACGAAAAAATTGAAAAGCAGCCGGAAGCAAGCGGCGTTCTTAAATATCTGATTGCATACCGGCACGAAAGAAGCGGCAAATGGAATGTAATCACCTGTGGAAGCAACAACAGAAGATACAACTATACTGTCAAGGACCTTGGAGCCGGTGCGTTTTCCGTCCTAAAGGATAGCAGGTATGACGTCTATGGAATAGCAAATGACGATATTCCGAACGCCCGGGACTCAATGGAGAACGTTCTGGCTGCTTTGGCAGGTGACCAGTAAGCAGGCTGACATGATGCCATCTGCCGTTTTTCCCCGGCGAGGTGATAAAATACTTCAAAACCGCATTCCAAGAGTTTTTCCTTGACTTCAAAACTGAACGCGGTATAATTTACCTGTAAGGCACAAAAAGTGCAATGCAGAAGCTAGGTGCGGGAACACCTGCCTCCTGCATACGGAGCACACACTCCATACGCAACCGAATCATCGGCACATTGCGGTTTCTATTATACCGCCTGTTCCATTATTTGTACAGGGGTGAAAATGGGAGCCAGTATGTGCCTTTGCGGCGCTGTACATGGATGAAGAATCCGTGTACAGTGCTTTTTTGTGCCTTGTGGCAGCCGCAGCCCGGTGAGGCGGCATTTGGCTTACGCCACCGGAAGCGGCTGCCTTTTGTGAAAATATTGGTGAATGAAAAACAGCACAGCCAGTTTCCTTTAACCCCAGTCGGTTTTCGGGAATTCGGCAATGCTGCTTTTCAATTTCTATCTGCATTTGTACTATCATTTGTACTATAATTATAAAAATTATCTGCGGCAAAATTAAAGCCGCAATTCGGCATTCCTGCTGAAATGTGGCTCTTGCTTCTATCTCATTCGGTTCTATCCAGGATGTTTCCTATGTCATACTCTGTCTAAACTGAAAGAAAATATGATGGAATACCTACCAGAGTGCTTTACCCGGCAAGAATGAATGTTTTAGGTATCGGTTTCCATTAACTTGCCTGTTTCTTCTTTTATTTCCAAAACACCCGCGCTAACGCCTTGAATTGCCTGCACCTGTTTTTGGGTAATCGCCGTGTTATCACGAATCTTTTCTGCAATTTTGGAAATAGAAGACTTCATCTCATCCAAGATGTGGTTTATATCTTTCAAAGAATTGTTTGAATCCGTCGACAGCTTGCCAATTTCCTGTGCAACTACACCAAAGCCTGCGCCGTATTTTCCAGCCCTGGCAGCCTCTATGGAAGCATTCACCCCCAAGAGCATGGTTTCATCAGCAATTTGCTTAACTGTTTTCACAACCTGATTTACATTCTTTATGGATTCTTCAGCATGGTCCGTCATACTTTCTATTTTCTGCGAATGCTGCAACACATCCTCACTTCCGGAGGAAATCTGCTGCATCGTAGAGGAAATCTCACCTACTTTATTCACGACATTTTCAATAATTTCCTGCTTGCGTTTGTCTGTACGGTATTTTTGATATTCTTCCCTCACAATGATGGTTGCAAGCTGCTGAAGCGGACGCATCTGAATCGGATCTCCGGTTAAGCCAATGCAGCCCAGCCTTTTGCCGGAATACATAACAACCCCGTTGTACCCAGGTAAGGTTCCCTCGAGACTCTGCGCTTCTTCCACACTAATGGCAAGTTCGTTGATTTCCCCAGACATGATTCTTCTGGCGCCTTCATGAACCTGACCCAAACGCTGTGGCTGCATCGTTGCAATAATGACGCCACCCTGGCCCATAAAATTTACATTTTTATTGGTCACCTGATGAAGCATTTGCACAATCTTTTCAGCGATTTCTACGGGAAAATCATTTTTTTCGTCCATACTTTTTACTCCTTAGAACACAATTTTATTGGTATTGATCCTCACGGGCGCATAAAGTTTGAATCCATACAGCCCTGGAGCAATCAGTTACAGCACAGATAACCCTTACCGACGAAACGGGATTTCAGCCGGTAAGGGTTCATGCATCATATAGTGGTATTTTGAGAGAGGTGGAAGTCAGCAGTTTATTCTGCAAATTCCTTGACTAGCTTATTAAATTTAGCCGGGTCATCCCAAAACAGCATATGGCCACAATTCTCGAAAAATTCCACTCTGCCGTTTTGAACCTTTTCGCCAACATATGCGCTGCCCTGCCAAGGGAAGACGTTGCTCTTTCTTCCTACCAGAACTAAAGTCGGGATACTGATATACGGAAGGAAGTCCCTCCAGTCAAGATTGGTATGATCCCGCATAATATCGATTTTCACTCTTGCCGGGCATTTCATGATTTCATCCGCTAAGAACTTAAGTTCCTCTTCTGACGGCGTATGGTTCAGCAGGCTCTTAACCGTTCCCTCAGCGCTGGCCCTTTCCGCATATGTGAGCTCGCCGCACAGCCTGATGAAAGCTTCCGAATCATAGCAGCCGGTTTGTCCCCATTTCCAGTCTGGGCCAATGTACTGGGCAGGAGACTGGTCAACACACACCAGTTTTGAGACACGCTCGCTGCCGAACATTTCAAGATAGGACCACAGAATGGAAGCACCCATGGACCATCCGATTGCTGTAACATCTTTTAAGTCCAAATAGATGAGCAAATCCTGAATGTCCTTGGCAAATCTTGAAAGCCTGTAACCGTGGTCCGGCTTTTCCGATTCCCCATGGCCTCTTAAATCCATGGTAACAACCTTAAAGTACTTTGAAAGTTCCCCTGTGTTTTTGTCAAAGAACCTGCTGCTGCAAGCCCAGCCCGGTATAAACAGCAACGGCTTTCCTTCCCCTTTTACTTCATAAAAAATGTTTACATTGTCGCTTGTTTTAAATGTACTCATGTTTCTACTCCTTTTACTTCGATAATTTGTTTGAATGTTCTCGCGGCAGTGATAAGAATCACAACCAGTCATAAACTGCTGCAATGCAATGCCGGAACCCACGAAAGGATGGAAGCTGAAACATTAAACTGGTATCATTCGACATCGTAATTGGAGTTGTATAAGGCATATTGGCTAATAAAATTGATTGAATTTAATATCTTTAATCTAATGTTATCAAACTTGTTCGAAGAATGCATTATATCAATCAGACAAATTCCGGAACTAATTTTATACCGTTAGCACAACCAACGTACTTTTTCTGCTTTATTTTGTTCCTGAACTCAAAATTTTGGGTAAAAACTACTCTGGCGACGCTAAATATGATAGAATTAGCTATATTGATTACGGAAAAGAAAATCCGTATGAAACCAACCTGGAAGAGCCTTTTTGAAGACAGAATCAGTTAAAAAATACAATAACACTATCGATTTCATATCGGGCTTTAACGGCATTTCGAAAAGCCTATTTCTAATTATTTGAGGTAACAAAATGATTCTAAATCAACAATTTGCTCAAAAATTTGTAGACAGTATCATAAGCAACATCGGCTATAATGTAAATATTATGAATCAGAACGGAATTATCATAGCAAGCGGTTCAAAAGAAAGAATCGGAAGTTTTCATAAAGTTGCTTTGGAAGTGATAAAGCTTCAAAAAAGGATCGACGTAACAGACACGCAGTGTGATGGAGTGAAGATTGGCATTAATATGCCGTTTTACTTTAATAACAAAATGGCCGGTGTAATAGGCATCACCGGGAAACCAAGCATACTGGAAAACATCGCTTCCATGGTAAAAATGATGGCAGAGATTATGCTGGAACAAGAGTATTTAAAAGAACGGATTTATTTCAGCCAAAATCAAAATACTTTTTTTATCAATAAATTGCTCAGCGAAAACTCAGAAGACAGCTACTCCGAAATATACCGATGGAGCGGAAGATTAGGATATCGTATGGATTTACCCCGATGTGTCTGCTTAATCACCGCAAAAATTCCTCGCAATACAAAAGATCCTCTCATACGGAAAGAGAACATGAGCAGCACGATTCTGTCTGAAATAAAGTCTTTGCAATCGACCGACCCGCAGGATATTTTTTCGGAAAGTGATATTGATAAAATTATAATTTTAAAAAGTCTAAAGTCTCAAAGCGAATTCACTTCAGAGAAACTGAGGAACTACCTGAATGATATTATTGAATTAGTCCATACAAAGCATGGCTTAGACTTAATTATAGGCGTGGGAAGCCCTTATACAGAACCAATTAAAAACCTTAAAACGAGCTACGCAGAAGCACAGACGATGTTAGACCTTGCAGTAAAATCGAATTGCAAAAATAAAGCAGTTTTCGTTACGGACCATGTGCCGGAATATTTATTTTACCAAATTCCACAAGACAGGCTTCATCATTTCTTAGCACAGTACAGCGATCAATTAAAAGAAAACGCAGAACTGAAAGAAACCATACAGGGCCTGATTAAGAATGACATGAACATTGTCAGCACCTCCAAGCAGCTGCATTTGCACAGAAATACCGTCGTTTTCAGGCTGGAAAAGCTAAAAGATATGTTCCATATCAATCCTTTGCACAACAGTGAAGACAGGGCCATGCTGGGAATTATAGATTTATATTTAAGATTCTACAGTTAATAAATCACCCGGACACAGTTCGGGTGAAAAATATAGGAAGCTGCTTCCGGCTGGTTTTTTCGGTTCTTATAAATTATTCCCGCTGGCGCTAAGATACTTTGTTAAACCACATTCCAAGAGTTTTCCCTTGACTTCAAAACTGAACGCGGTATAATTTACCTGTAAGGCACAAAAAGTGCAATGCAGAAACAGGTGCTGGAACACCTGCCTCCTGCATACGGAGCACTAACCTCCATACGCAACCGAATCATCGGCACATTGCGGTTTCTATTATATATACCGCCTGTTCCATTATTTGTACAGGGGGAAAATGGCAGCCGGCATAGGTCTTTGCAGCGCTGTATATGGATGAAAAATCCGTGTACGGCGCTTTTTTGTGCCTTGCGGCAGCCGGAAACTGGTGAGGCAGCATTTGGCCTGCCCCACCCATGGCTGTCCTTTTGTGAAAATATTGGCGATGAAAAACAGCACAGTCGGTTACCCTTAACCCCAGTTGGATTTCGGTAATTCGGCAAGTGCTGCTTTTCTTTATTATTCACATCTTGCAGCGTGAGAGTAAAAATTGTCTGCGATAAAGCAAGGGCCACAATCCGGCATTTCTGCTGTGATTGTGGCCCTTGTGTTTTATTCCCACTCAAGCACTTTGGCTTTTATCTGTCTTTTCCAGTATCATTTTCGCCGCTTTTTATGGATTCTTTGTCCATATTGAGCGGCGTTTTTTGATTCTCCGATTTTTTTAGAATCGTTTTAGAATCGGCAGGCTTTTCTTCCAGCAGTTGCAAACGCCCGGCAACCTGTTCCTGCTTGTGCGGCCATAAATGCGAATATGTGTTGAGCGTCGTTTCTACATTTTCATGGCCGAGCCGTTCGGCTATCAGTAGTGGGGAAAAACCTTCTTCAATCAGCAATGACGCGTGAGAGTGACGCAGATCATGCAGCCGGATTTTCTTCACCCCTGACAGCTTACAGCCGCGTTTCATTTCGTGCTCAAGGAAGTACTTCGTAAATGGAAAAATCCTGTCACCGTCCTGCAAGCCGTACAGCGTTTCCATGTATGCCCGCAGTTCGTCGCAAAGGAACAGCGGCAATGCAATAACCCGATTGCTCTTTGGCGTCTTTGGCGGCGTTATGACGTCTTTCCCGTTTCGGCGACTGTATGTCTTGCTGATGGATACCGTGTGGGCATCAAGATCAATGTCTGCCTTCGTCAATGCCATAGCCATAAGCTCCCCTATCCTCATGCCTGTATAGTAAAGCACCTGAAAGGCCATAAAGGAACGGGGCTTATTTCGCACAGCTTCCCGGAACTGCTTGTACTCATCCAGCGTCCAGAACTGCATTTCTTCCGCGTTCTTCTTCCCCATGCTTCCGGCCTTATGGCAAGGATTTTCTCGAAGTCCATAGAATCGCGCTGCATAATTGAAAAGCGCGGTAATTTGGTTGTTTACGGTTTTCAAATACGTTTGTGAATATTTCTTTCCGGGCTTATATTCCTGTTTCATCAAAGTGGCTTGCCATTGCCGCACATCTGCCGCTGTGATACTGTTCAGGGGCTTATTTCCGAAATACGGAATAATCAGCTTGTCAAATAGAAAGCGTTTTCCGTCGAGCGTGGAACCGCGCAGGCGGGGCTTCATATCATCAAGATACAAGTCCACAAAATCAGACAGCTTCATGGCCATGTCGGCTTGCTGACGCTTGAGAAAATCCCGCTCCCATTCTTGAGCGGCTTTTTTGTGTCAAAACCGCGCTTTTTCTTTTTCTTCCGCTTCCCCGTCCAGTCGGTGAAATAGAATTGTGTGACCCATTTTCCGGGGCGATCTGGATCCTTGTTTGCTGGCATCGTTATCATCTTCCATTAAAAAATGATGTTTCCGTCTTTTGCCAATCTATCTTTCGTTAGAACTTCAATAAGCGTATTTATTGTATGAAGTTCCTCATTAGTTAAGAAATTGATCTTAGGAGTAATCAACTGTTTTAGCATATAGTTAGTACCCATTGTGGAAGTTACGTCAAAGGCGAAGTTCAATTCTGCCTTTGTAGGGCATTGCTTCCTTATTTCGTCAACATAATTTTCTGGGAGCTTTCCACTTGATAAAACCTCGTCTAACAAATCCCTGTATTTATCATATACAGAGAAAGCTTCATTGACAGTTTTTGCAGATTCATGGATTATTTCACTTTTCCCCAATAAGTCAGATACACCTATATTGAGGGCGACAGCTATTTTCTCAAGAGTGCCAAGCGGCGGAGTAACCAAATCCAATTCATATTTTTGTATTGTAGAAAAGCCCTTTCCGGCTTTTTGTGCTAATTCCTTTTGCGTCATATTTGCTTTTTCGCGTGCTTGCTTAATACGCTTTCCAACTGTCATAAAGACGCCACCTTTCTTTCAATTAAGATTATATGCCTATGCTCCATTTAATTCAACATATTTTTTGAACTTATGCTTGACATTATCCATATGGTGGAGTATATTATGAAAAGAAGCTCCTTTTAATGGAGCTATCGAGGTGAATAACATGAGAATTGACAGAGTGAAGTTGATAGCAGAAATGGCACGGCAAGACATTAGAGCGCAGGAGTTAGCAAAAAAGGCTAATGTATCACGCTCTACCGTTACTGCAATGCGCAGCGGGAAATCATGCTGTAAAAATTCTGTGCTTCACATTGCGAAAGCTCTAAATTGTGATGTTACAGAGATTTTAGAGGTGAACAAATGATGCAGTATTACATAGGTGCAAAGGAAGCAGCGCCGATACTGAATCTGTCCGAGGGCAAGACTTACGAATTGTTCCGGGAAATGAATAAGGAACTGAAAAAAGCAGGCTATATGACCGTTGCAGGCCGCGTCCCCCGCTCATACTTCAATGAAAAGTTTTATGGTGGCGTGGATAGTTGCATCGAAGCAAGGTGACATCATGAACGATACATATTCAAACGTACCGCAGGAATTAAAGAGCCGAGTGCAATGGCTTTGTTGGAAACTGGAGCGGAATGAAAAGGGCAAGCCTACGAAAGTTCCCTATAATGCAATAACCGGATACCATGCGTCCAGTAATGACCCGCTAACATGGACAACCTTCAAGAATGCACTGAATGCTTGTAGCGAATACAGCGGCATCGGATACGTTTTTGCAAAAGACAGCGGGATTACAGGAATTGATATTGACCACTGCCGGGACAAGGGCTCCGGAGAGATAGCACCGCAAGCCGCCGAAATAGTACGCGACTTCCACAGCTATACGGAAATTTCGCCTAGTGGAACAGGATTACACATATTCTGCAAAGGCAAACTTCCGGGAGAAGGTAAACACTGGCCGGAAGTTGAAATGTACGATTCTGGAAGATACTTTACAGTTACAGGTAAATCACTTTCATCCGCGCCTTTACCGCTTGCGAATGCACAGGAAGCAATAAACAAATGGTATGGCAAGTTCACCGCAGAGCATGAAAAGGTTGCAGAGAATCCCCCAGAAGGGAAACGTGGCATTACTTCACTGGACGACAGCAAGATTTTAGAAACCGCAGTGAACGCAAGCAACGGAGCCTTGTTTAGCGACCTGTTTTCCGGTAAGTGGCAAGATCATTATAACAGTCAGAGCGAAGCGGACATTGCACTGTGCAACATTCTGGCATTCTATTGTAGACGCGACGCGGCACAGATGGACAGGTTTTTCCGGCAGTCCGGGCTTATGCGCCCGAAGTGGGACGAGAAGCACGGGAAGCAAACCTACGGCGCTATGACGATTCAAGACGCTATCCAGCATTGCAGTAAGGTGTACGGCGAACAGGCAACAGCAGCCGACGTGTTTGGTAGGCAGGAAGCGACAAAACCGGCAGTCCCGCAGCTTGTACCACTTTCAGGAGTTGCAGCGCAAAGTGTTGAGTGGCTCTGGAAACCGTATATCCCGTTAGGCAAAATAACACTTATAGAAGCAGACCCGGGAACCGGCAAAACTTATTTGTGCCTTGCACTTGCGTCTGTAGTATCCAATGGGGGGCGCTTTTACATGGAGCCGGACGGAACAACAAGGGAACCCGGAAAAGTGATTTATCAGACCGCAGAAGACGGAATAGCTGATACCATCGTTCCCCGCCTTCAAAGTTTCATCCCGCAGCCGAACCTTGAAAACATAATCACCATCGACGACAGAGAAAAAGGACTTGACTTTATGGATAGCCGGATAGAATCAGCTCTACAAACGGTAAAACCGAAGTTGTTTGTAATTGACCCGCTCCAAGCGTACTTAGGCGCTAAAGTGGATATGCACCGCGCAAATGAAGTCCGTCCGGTTATGGCACATATTGCACAGCTTGCCGAAAAATACGGATGCGCTTTCGTAATGATTATGCACATGAATAAAAACGCTTTGGGTGAACAGGCAATGTATAGAGGGCTGGGAAGCATCGACATTCCGGCAGTGGCGCGTTCCATGATGTTTTTAGGACGGAACCCGCAGAACAAGGAAGAACGGGTTTTATGCCACATCAAAAGCAGCCTTGCAGCGCCGGGGCAAAGTCTGACGTTCAATATTTCCCCCGATTTTGGCGGTGTGGTATTCACCGGCACAACCGACCTTGACTATTCAGCAATTACAAGCCCACAGAAAGGGCGCGATAAATCAGCTCCGACACTGACCGATGCAATGGACGCTTTAAGCGGCCTTCTGGGCGAAGACGGGTTTGCAACGGTTCAGCAGATTGAAACGCTTCAAAAGGCGTCGGGAATTTCTCAAAGGACGATGTATAGTGCAAAGTCTGAATTGGCCTTACATTCGGTATCTATTGGAAAGCCGCCGCACCGAACAACATACTGGACTGACCCGGATTTAGACATTGCAAAGTTCAAATTCAACCATACCCCGCCGCCGGAGCAAGAAACGTTCAAAATGCCCACAGTCTCGCGCGCGTGAATACAAGTTCTTATTTTGCAAAGTTAACACAAGACCAGTATTCATGCGGGTTTCCAAACTTTGCAAGCATCTTTTCTTATTTTGCAAAGTTAAGTTTTCTCTGTGGGCTTTCCTCAAAGTACCTTTTAACTTTGCAAAATAATTTTCGCCCGTGCAAAGTTCAAAATTTCCCGGTACTATGCGGCTTTTCTGAACTTTGCAAAATAAGCGACTATGTCCTCGCGCGCGAAGGGAGGTGAAATCATGAATGAAGAAAAACGAATTTGCCCGTTGCTATCTGTTTCAGCGAACCATGCCGAAGATGGTATGCAACACTGCCGCGGGACAATGTGCGCGTGGTTCTGTACCGGCCGCTCGATGTGCTCATTGGAAGCGCTGGCAGCAAACACTGAACGGGCGGCGGATGCGTTGGGTGACGATATTCCGACAAACCTTGCTTATATCTCTGACAACATTGCTGATTCAAAATGAAGGAGTGATTTTTATGGTAAAGCAAAAAAAAGGCGCCTTAACCGCTGGCACAGTTACAGACGCAAACGAAATTCATCACGTTCAGAATACCACGGACAGCGCAAAAACGCAAGACCTTGACGCGCTTTTGATTGCCGAAGTTTGGGACTGCGCCCTTGAAATTCTGAATGACTGTGGCGGTAATTTTGTTGCAGCTAAACGTGAGGTATCCCGAAGAGTGCATTGCGCTCCGATAGAACCGCGGCTCAAAAGATGGATTCGGAAGATGCTTAGGACCGCAATGTATTATCAGGTAACACGGAACCTTCGTGTTACCGTGAGAGAACTCAAAGGAGCTGCCATATGAAAAAGATTATTCGGTCTATCCGTCGCCGTAAGGCGGCACAGCGCCGCAGAGAGCGCATGAACGCAAATCGGAAAGAGATCGCCCACATGCTGGGCAGAATGTGAGGATAAATTATGACTTCAATTATGCTGGCAAAAGCCGATGTTGCGGGAAAGCCGTTTTATCTTGTGATGGACGAAGAAAACAAAATTTCCTATGTTGCAGATAACGGCAAGCGTTTCCCAATCAGTGAAAAGCCAACTTCGCTTATTTTGGCATATCAGATGGCAGAAGAATCGTTTGTCGGCTTTCCAAAAGAAACAGTTGTTCATTTTTTTGTGGACGTTCACCGGAAGAAGCTGGAATGTCTTGCACGGGAAGAAGGAAAAGACCGCGACGACGTATACAGGATCGTTATCGCACAAGCAATGGTGCGCGAAGCACAGCGGGAGATAAAAACGCACGACGACCTGAAACGCCGGGTTGCAATGGAAATCAGGTTCCTGCCGCAGCTTATTAAGGACCCGGATTTATCGGATTCCGCTGAAATTATTTCCGACGTTGAATGTGATATTGGCGGGCTTACGCCGCGAGAACTGGCGCAGCTCTTCCCGGCAGAAAAGAGATATGACGGCGGCGACGATTTTAAGGATTACTTTTCTTCTACCGAGTTCCTCAATTCTTTGGAAGATAAGCCGATGGGCGCAGAAGGCGCGCTACACTTCCTGTGGGACTACATGAACCCGGAGTTGAATCGGTTCAATCTGCTTGTGATGAATGTCATAGACAACGACCGGAAACGGCA